>JANOZK010000086.1:0-72452 GCA_031429335.1 Chitinophagaceae bacterium
TTAATCGATAAACGTCACTTTTATGAAGAGAGTGTGAAAGTGCCATTCATAGTGTATGCTCCTGGCATTTTTAAGGGTGGACAAACCATTCACAAAATGGTACAAAATGTTGATGTTGCCCCAACTGTATTACAAATGGCAGGGTTACAAAAACCGGATTATATGCCAGGTAAATCTTTTGTTCCGTTATTAAAAGGCGATTCTTCGCAATGGCGTGATAAAATTTTTTACGAATATTTCTGGGAGTATGATTTCCCCATGACGCCTACTGTGTTTGGTGTAAGAACAGATAAATACAAATACATACGCTATAGCGGAATATGGGATCAAAATGAATTATATGATTTAGAGAATGACCCCAATGAAATGAATAATCTAATTGAAAAACCCGAGCATGCTGCTTTGGTTAAGAAAATGGCAGGCGATTTATTTGATTGGCTTGAACAAACAAAAGGTATGCAAATGCCAGTTAAAAGAACAATTAAACATCCAGCGGGAGACTACCGTCATCCGAAGCAATTCTAGCATGAATACACTTTTTAAAATGAAATCAAGCTTAACCCTCTTAGTGTTGATATTCTGGTCATTATTGATAAGCAAATTTTACAATATTTAATATTCCCAGATGGTATATGGTATAATAAAGAAAAAAAGGAAGTTCGAACCCCAAGAGTTAATGTGGTGTTCACCGCAATTGCAAGCCAGATGCCATCACAAAAAAATATCACTGAGAAAAATAGTCAGTTAGAAAAAATTGAAAAGAAGTATTTGTTGGATGAAATAGATAAAGAGAGATATACAAAACATGCTTCAAAAATTAAAGCAGAGATTGCAGAATTAACGAAGAGTTGGAATACATCAGAAATAAATAGTTCGAACCTTGAAAAAGCCGTAGAAAAATGTTATACTATTTACTCAAAATATAAGTGGGCTTAGGCTGAAGCAGGTTTTGATAATAAGCGATGGTTGCAAAATCTTATTTTCCTGAGGGAATTATGTATAACAAAGAAAATGGGGTAGTTCGAACTTCAAAAACAAATAGCTTATTTTCTTCAATCCCTTACTGGCAAAGGGTTATAGAGGGAAATAAAAAAGGTAATCTATTAATTAGATTACCTTTTTTTAATGTAGTGCCCACGACTGGATTCGAACCAGCACACCCTTTCGAGTACCACCACCTCAAGGTGGCTTGTCTACCAATTTCAACACATGGGCTGTAGCTACAAATGTAGTACTAGAAATTTATTAAACAGATCAAATTAAAAATCATACACCATACATCCTGCATCTAAAATATTACTACATTCTTTCTGGCACTTCAATACCCAAAATGCTCATACCAGTTTTTAAAACCTGTGCACTAAGGGTAGCAATTTGTAAACGCAAAATTTTCTTTTCTTCACTTTCTGCATTACCAATAGAGTGTTGAGCATAAAACGAATTAAATAATTGCGATAAATTAAAAACATAAATGGCAACCTTACTTGGGTCATGCTCTTGTGCAGCTTCTGCAATGGTTGCAGGAAATAATTCAATATGCTTAATGACTTCTTTCTCTAATTTCAATAAATCACTTGCCTTGCCTTCTACCTTCAACCCTTCACCTTCCAACTTCTGCCCTACACCTTCTGCCTTTCTAAGTATACTCTTAATCCTGGCATGGGTATATTGTATAAATGGCCCAGTAAACCCATGGAAATCTATACTTTCCTCAGGATTAAAAATCATTTTCTTTTTTGGATCAACCCGTAGTAAAAAAAACTTTAAAGCACCTAAACCAATTACTTTGTATAGGTTGTTTAATTCGGCTTCTGTAAAGTCTTTTACTTTTCCTAACTCCTCGGTTTTTTGTTTCGAAATAGCAATCATTTCTGCCACTAAATCATCTGCATCAACAACGGTGCCTTCTCGGCTCTTCATTTTTCCAGTAGGTAATTCAACCATTCCATAACTTAAATGATAAATACCGTGGGCACCTGGTAATGCCAACTTTTGGCAAATTAGTTTCAAAACCTTCATATGATAGTTTTGTTCATCGCCAATTACATAAATACTTTCTTCAGCTTGGTATTCATTGTAACGTTGTTCTGCCAAACCAATATCTTGTGTAATGTAAACAGCAGTGCCATCTCTTCGTTGTACTATTTTTTCATCTAAACCCTCACCTGTTAAATCAATCCACACACTTCCGTCATCCTTTTTATAAAAAACGTTTTTAGCTAATCCCTTTTCAACCAAATCTTTCCCCAATAAATAAGTATTGCTTTCATAGTAAACTTTATCAAAGTCGCTGCCTATACTTTTATAGGTAACATCAAAGCCACTATACACCCAAGTATTCATTGTTTTCCATAATTCAATTACCGCTGGTTTACCAGCTTCCCAATCCAACAACATTTGTTGGGTAGCCTGCATTATGGGTGCTTCTTTTTCGGCTATTTCTTTTGTTTTTCCTGCTGCAATTAATACTTCGATTTGTTTTTTTAATTCGTCATTAAATTTTACGTAGTAATCGCCTACAAAATGGTCACCTTTTGTATGGGTACTTTCTGGTGTTGCATCATTGCCAAATAGTTGCCAAGCAATCATACTTTTACAAATATGAATACCTCGGTCGTTAACAATACAAGTTTTCATCACTTCCTTTCCACTAGCTTTTAATATTTCGGCAGTGCTCCAACCCAAAAAATTATTTCTTAAATGGCCAAGGTGTAATGGTTTATTGGTGTTGGGCGATGAATATTCTACCATAACTTTTTTACCACTTGGTGTAGCCATGCCATAAGAAGGATTATTAAATTGATTTTGTAAAAAATCAATCCAGATAGTATGGTTAATAGATAAATTTAAAAATCCTTTGATTACATTAAAATCAGTAAATAGTTGATGATTGTTTTTTACTAAAAATTCGCCAAGAGCTTGGCCTAATTCATCTGGAGATTTTTTTAATTGTTTTACAAATGCAAATAAAACAACCGTGTAATCTCCTTCAAATTCTTGCTTTGTTGCATTTACCAAAATTTGTGTAGGCTCAACAGTTGTTTCAAACAAATCATAAATGGCTTTAGCTGCTGCAACTTTTATTTCATCAATTACACTCATATCATAGCTTTTGTAGGCTGCAAATCTAACCAATAAGCCATTATATTTGTCTCATCAATTTATATGCAACAATTTCATAAATATGTAAGTAGTGTTATTTTAAATGTGGTAGATTTTTTTTACCCCATTTTTAAACACTTTATGACCATACAAACTTTTAGGTATGCTGCCTGTGGTGGTTTTAATACTACTTTAGGTATTGGTTTATATTTTATTGGTTATCAGTTTATTTTTACCACCCCAACCATACAAATTACTGAAAAACTAGCTTTTAGTAGGCATATAGCAGCCGATTTTTTGTTTGCATTTTGGATTGCATTTCCAATTGGATTTTATTTAAGCCGATATGTTGTTTTTCAAGAATCTACCTTAAGCCGACGGGTACAATTGTTTCGTTATTTCATTGTTGTTTGCGGGGCAATTGGGTTAAATTATTTTTTTCTTAAGTTATTTGTCGATTTTTTAGGTTTAAATGGACCATTGGCAAAAATTCTTACTTCGTTTTTTGTAATTGCATTTAGCTATGTTTCTCAGCGAAATTTTTCTTTTAAAATCGAAAAGGACGTTTAATAATTATTTTGACCAGCAGTAGTTTTTCAATCGAGCATTACTGGCGTCGCACATTTCAGGGTTCAGTTCTTTTTGCATCAATTGTTTTCAACTATTTTTATTCTTCCTTTTTAAGTATTCAAATACCCTTTTACCTTTGCCATCATGGATAAAATACAACGCATACAACAATTTTTAAAAGACAACCCCAACGATAATTTTTTATTGCATGCCCTTGCATTAGAATATATCAAAATTGATAACGATACAGAAGCCCAAATGTTGTTTCAAAAAATTTTAACTCAATCACCAGATTATGTGGGTAGTTATTATCATTTAGCCAAATTACTAGAACGAATTGGAAATAATGAGGCTGCAATTACATGGTACGAAAAAGGTATGGCAGCTGCCAAAACAGCCAAAGATCAACACAGTTATAACGAACTACAATCCGCTTACGAAGATTTGACAGATTAAAACCAATTTACTAAAATAATTGTTGTGTTTAAAATCCTTAATTTCATTTTATAATTGCCCCATATGACTACATCTTACCAACGTTACGATATTGCCAAATACAAAACTCCAACTGGTTCAACACTAAACTGTAAAGGCTGGGTACAAGAAGCTGCATTACGAATGTTGTTAAACAATTTAGATCCCGAAGTTGCCGAACGTCCAGATGATTTAATTGTGTATGGCGGCCGTGGAAAAGCTGCTAGAAATTTTGAAGCCTTAGACTTAATTATCAAAGCCCTAAAAAACATCGAAAACGATGAAACCCTTTTGGTACAAAGTGGTAAACCAGTTGCAATTTTAAAAACCCATACCGATGCACCCCGAGTATTAATTAGCAACTCTCAATTGGTACCCAAATGGGCAACTTGGGAACACTTTACGGAGCTTGAAAAAAAAGGGTTAATGATGTATGGTCAAATGACTGCAGGTTCATGGATATATATAGGAAGCCAAGGTATTGTTCAAGGAACCTATGAAACTTATGCAGCTGTTGCTAATAAGCATTTCAATGGCAGCTTAAAGGGTACATTAAATGTTACTGCTGGCTTAGGAGGTATGGGTGGTGCACAACCCTTGGCAATAACTATGAACAATGGAGTTGCATTAGTTGCAGAAGTAGAAGAATGGCGAATTGATAAACGTATAGAAACAAAATACCTCGACGAAAAATATACCAATATTGATGAAGCAATCGATGCTGCTATAAAATATAAAGCAGGATGTTCAGCTAAAAGCATTGGCGTTTTATGTAATGCTATAGATTTATTGCAGCGGCTTTTAGATAGAAATATTATACCAGATACTTTAACCGATCAAACATCTGCACACGATCCATTGATAGGTTATATCCCTCATAATCTAAGTAATGATTTGGCAAACGTATTGCGTCAAGACAATCCAGAACAGTATATTCAATTAAGTTATGAAAGTATGTATTTGCATGTTCAATTAATGTTACAACTAATGGATAGGGGAGCTATAACATTTGATTATGGAAACAATATTAGAGCAAGAGCCCATGAGCATGAACAATCCAATATCCAACATCCAATATCCAACATCAAACTCGGTCGTTGCTTCGATTTTCCAGGGTTTGTTCCTGCTTATATTAGGCCATTATTTTGTGAAGGCAAAGGCCCTTTTCGTTGGGCAGCATTAAGTGGCGATGAAAATGATATTGCTGTTACCGATGCGTTAATCATAAACATGTTTCCAGAAAATGAAGGATTGATTCGATGGATGAAAATGGCCAAAGAAAAAATTGCTTTTCAAGGTTTACCTGCCCGTATTTGTTGGCTGGGTCAAGGCGAAAGAGAAAAAGCTGGCCTTGCATTTAATGAGCTGGTAAAACAAGGTAAAGTAAAAGCACCCATCGTTATTGGTAGAGATCATTTAGATACAGGCAGTGTAGCATCGCCTAACAGAGAAACCGAAGCTATGTTAGATGGAAGCGATGCTGTGGCTGATTGGCCAATTTTAAATGCATTAATTAATACCGCTGGTGGTGCAAGTTGGGTTAGCCTTCATCATGGTGGTGGTGTTGGTATGGGTTATAGCATACATGCAGGTATGGTGATTGTTGCTGACGGAACTGAACAGGCTGCAAAAAGATTAAGCCGTGTTTTAAGAAACGATCCAGGTATGGGTGTTATACGTCATGCTGATGCTGGTTATGATATTGCCTTAGATACTTTGCGTAACCATGGGCTAGATTTTATAGAAAGATTACATTGATTTTTACAAATTGAACAATAATTACAATATGAAAAGTTTCAACATAACAACAATTGCAGAAGCAGTAAATGGAATATTAACTGGTTATAGCAATTTAATTATCGAAAGTCCTAACCAAATAGAAGATGCAACAGAAAATCAAGTAACTTTTATTGGCAGTAAAAAATATGCTGGCTTATGGCAAACTACCAAAGCAGCTGCTGTTATAGTTACAGAAAATATTGATCTCACCAGCATCGATGGTAAAGCCATCATAAAAGTAAAGAACGCCGATTTGGCCATGTCTCAAGTGTTAGATTTATTTGCACCACCTTTACCCGAATTTGAAAACCCCATACACCCAACAGCTATAATTCATGCTACTGCAACTATTGGAGAAGGCACAAAAATTGGTGCTAATTGTTATGTTGGGAAAAATGTAGTGTTAGGTAAAAATGTTTGTTTATATCCTAATACAACTGTTTTCGAGGATACCAGAATTGGATCAAGTACAACTATTTGGTCAGGTACAGTTATTAGAGAAAGAACCCTCATTGGCAATCATTGCATTATACATACAAATGTTTCTATTGGGGCCGATGGATTTGGTTTTAGACCTAGCGATGATGGAAAAGGGCTACAAAAAATTACTCATATTGGTAATGTAATAATTGGCAATCATGTAGAAATTGGAGCCAATACCTGTATTGATAGGGCAAAATTTACTTCAACAATTGTGGGTGATGGCTGTAAAATTGACAACCTCGTGCAAATAGGGCACAATAGTAAAATGGGTCGTTCTTGCATAATGGCTGGTAGTAGTGGTTTAGCTGGCTCTGTTACTTTAGGTGATGGTGTTGTTGTTGGTGGTGGTGCATGTATTAGTGATCACGTTACTCTAGGTAATGGTGTTCAAGTGGGTGGACAAAGTGGAGTCATCAATAATTTCGAAGCAGGTAAAAAAGTATTGGGTTATCCAGCAGTGGAGTCTAGAGATGCACTAAAACAGTGGGTTGTATTGCGAAAATTGGCTAAGGAAGCCTAATAAAATTGGTTCTAAATTTTTATGCAAACATATTTAGCTGCACTGGTTTAACAATCGGTGCTAGCGTTATAATTTTTTTGGTAAATGCAGATTCGATGCAATAAATTGAAGTTGGGTTATACCTCGATGCAACAATAATTTCAGTTTTACCTGCAACTTCATCAAACAACTTTTTTGCCAAATCTGGCGAATTATTTTCTTTTGACAAATGCGATAAAAAAAGATGTGACATAAAAGTTGAACCTGAGTCTTTAAACAATTGTAATGCTTGAGCATTGGATAAATGCCCTTTGCTTCCTCTTATTCGTTTTTTCAATTGTTCGGGATAGCTTCCATGTTCAAGCATTACATCATCGTAATTGGTTTCTAAAAATGCAGCATGGCATTGTTTAAAGTAATGATCTACATTTTTACAAACTATACCAATATCTGTAAATACACCAATATTTATTCCACTACAGTGAATAGTAAAACTATAAGGGTCGGCAGCATCATGATTTTTTGAGAAAGGAACTATAGTAAAGCCTTCAATAGTTATTTGCTGATGGTTTGAAAAAGGAATAAAGTTTAGTTTCCTTTTTCTTAAATCCTTCGTATTATTTAATGTAGGCTGGGTAATGTAAATAGGTAAATTGTATTTATTGGCAATTGCTGCAACACCATTAATATGATCTGTATGTTCGTGCGAAATGAAAACGGCCCTCAATTTTTCAATATTTAAACCAATTTGTTTAAACCTAATTTCAGTTTCTCTACAAGTTAAACCTGCATCAATTAAAATTGCTGCATTGCTATTACCAATAAAATAACAATTGCCGTTACTGCCCGAATTAATTGATGCAATTTGTACACTCATTGCTGCAAAGAAAACCAATTTTGCCAACACATTTTTTATAATTTAGAGAATGTTTTATTTCGTAGCTTTATTTATAATCCTTCACTAAAACCAAAAATTCTTTCGGGTGCATTATCTTCAATTTTGTGAAAACTGGTAGGCGATAAGCTTGTAAAATTTTTATAATCTTTAGCTAAATGCTGATAGTCGTGGTAATTACATTCTATTGCAATACGTAACCAATCTAAATGCGGCTTTGAATTTTTAGCCTAAATGCCTTATCGAAGCGAATTATTTTTTCGTACAGTTTAGGATTAACACCAGTTCTTTCTTTAAAGTTTCGTTCTAATTGTTTAGTACTCAAAAAACATTGCTTTGCTATGTTCTCTAAAGTTATTTTTCCGTCCATATTTAAAAGTGTTCTTGCAACTTGATCTATCAATTGGCTTTGTTTTTTTTGTTTTTTGATCAATTGTTTTACAAAAGTATTTGCAATGTCCAGCATTGAACTATAGCTTTTGGCATGGTGCAATTGGTCGTTTACATTTCTCAGTTCACTGTTAAAAATACACTCAGCATCAAGGTATTGATTGGTTAATTCTGCAGCATGTATTGCTGTTAATTTATGTAATGCCCCTGGATAAAATATAATTTGAAAAACCAAAAAATTATGTCCAATAGTTCTATTGGTAACTTCAGAAAATTGTCCATATATAACAACAGGAATATCTTTTACAATTTTGCCAGAGTTGTTGTATTCTACAGTTTCGGTATCAAATGGATAAAAGGCCAAACAATGCTCTGGCCTTGGTGGATAAGCCTTAACGGGTATTGGTTGATTTGCATTAAACTGTAAATGTACTATGCGATACAATTGTACAAATTCTTGTACTTCTTGGGCTGGTATAAAATCTTTTAATAACAAATTGAGGGTTCTTCAAAATTTAAGTTAACAATTATTTTACAAACTTAAGGGCGGTCCCATAACTTTCATTCCATGAGCAGTATGAATAAGATCCATTTCTTCTTTTGATGGCCTTTCTTTAAGCGAATTCATAAGGCTAAAAAATTCTTCCATTTTACCAGCAGGTTGTAAAAAATATATCATTTTTCCTGTATCACTAAGTTGTATCCAAGTATGGGCTATATTCCTTGGCAAAAAAATTGTTTCTCCTGCTTTTAAAACATGTGTTTCTGTTCCAACTACAAATTTATATTCGCCTTCAATGATGGTAAATATTTCATCTTGATTAAAGTGAATATGTAACATTGGCCCAACCTTGCCCAAACCAATGTATTCAAAAACAGATAATTGTCCATTGGTATCTTTTGAAGATACTTTTAAGTTGTTTGGATGAATGCCTAAAAATTTCACTTCTTCACCAAACCTAGATTTGCCAGCATGCACAATAAAAAACTCCTTGTTGGATATTGCTTGTGTAAAATATGACTTACCTAAAACAAATGCTGGTGCAGCCAATAAACTGGTTAATAAAAAATCTTTTCTTTTCATATTTTTTGGTTTTAGAACCTAAAGGTGACAGGAATGCTCATTGGGTTGGTGGTAAAAAATAGACATTTTATCAAAAAAAAAATTGGATTAACCCTGTTTACGAACATATTTTGTTAAAATAACAATTGTTTGTCCTTCAATTTTTCCTTCAATTTGTTCGGTATTGTTTTCTAATAGCCTTATACATTTTACAACGGTTTCCATTTTTGCATTGAGGCTGGTACCTTTTGCCTCAATTAATTTCATTACAATAAAAGTATTGCCACTTTGTTATTGTAATTGATTTGATAACCCCAAAATTTCTTCTTTGCATTTGCAAAAAAATATCTACAACTTTGAACTAAATTTAAATGATAATTATGAATAAAGTTTGGTTTATAACAGGTTGTTCCACAGGTTTTGGAAGAGAATTGGCAAAAGAAGTATTGAGAGCAGGTTATAATGCTGTGGTTACTGCCAGAAACTTAAATGATGTGGAAGATATAGTTTCTGCCTATCCAGAAACTTCAATTGCAGTGAAGCTTGACGTAACCGAGCATGCATCTATAAATGATGCTGTACAGCAATCCCTGCAACGTTTTGGAACAATTGATGTATTGGTAAATAATGCAGGAATCGGTTATTTTGGTGCTATTGAAGAAAGTAATGAAGCCGAAGTAAGACGTATGTTTGATATCAACTTTTTTGGCTTGGCTAATATGACTAACGCTGTATTACCAACCATGCGTAAACAAAAAAGTGGACATGTTGTAAACATTGCATCTATTGGTGGATTGGTTTCTTTTCCTGGTGTAGGTTTTTACAATGCAACAAAATATGCAGTAGATGGTTTATCCGAATCGTTGGCAAAAGAAGTGGCACATTTAGGCATTAAAGTAACCACTATTTGCCCTAGTGGATTTAGAACAGATTGGGCAGGCCGATCGGCTAATAACGCAACAATTGTAATTGAAGATTATGCACCTAGTGCTCATGCAAATAAAGATACCATTAGAGGTTACAGTGGCAACCAACCTGGCGACCCTCTTATGGCTGCAAAAGCTATTGTAATGGCCGTAGAAGCAGAAAAGCCACCCATGCGTTTATTATTAGGTGCTGGGGCTTTAAAAGGTGGACGAAGAAAATTAGAAGAATTAAAAAACGATTTTGATACTTGGGAAGTTATTACTGTTGGTGCAGATAGACCAAAATCTTAACAACACCGATCAATAAAAATCCTGCAAATTCTGCAGGTTTTTTATTGAGGTTTCTTATTTTAATATTGTATTTAATTTATGGGTATCATTTGTAAACAAACGGGCATACCTACCTTAATTTTATTGCCAGTATCCGTTAGTAAACCAGTTTGTTTATCTCTTTTAAAAATTACAATATTGTCAGAGTTTTGGTTGGCTATTAATACAAAATTATCGGTGGGGTCAATTACAAAATTTCTGGGTACTTTACCTTCTGTAGATTTAATAGCTAGAAACTCGAGGCTACCATTTTTATTTATTTTGTAAGTGGCAATTGTATTGTATTTGCCTCTGTTGGTTGCATACAAAAATTTACCATCGTTTGCTACATGTATATCGGCACTGCCTTTGTCTAAGTTGCTACTGGTATCTGTACTAATGGTTTGTAAAAGTGTATTCTTGTTTTTTTTGTAATTAAAAACATCTATTGTGCCAGCTAATTCATTTAGTATATACAATTTTTTTTTGCTAAATGCAACATGTCGTGGGCCATTACCAGGCTTTGAAACGATAGAATTAATAGAATCTAAAAGCAAGGGCAAGGAAGCACTTTTTTTAGAAAAAGAAAAAATATTTATTTTGTCTGTACCTAAATCGGTAGAAACCAACATTTTTAGTTTGGGATCAAACACAATAGTGTGGGCATGAGGAGCATTTTGTCTGTCTTTCACAACACTACTACCATTATTTTGAATTAGCTGTTCTAGTTTGTTTAAACTGCCATCTTTATTTACAGAAATTGCAGAAATACTACCAGCCGTATAGTTGGCTGTAAAAATCCATTTATTGGTTTTATCAACGGTTATGTAACAAGGGCCTTCACCTGATACAGGTTGCTTATTAATAAAAGTAAGGTTGCCTGTATTTTTATTAAATGAAAAAGCACTAGCCTCATTTGGTTTTGTATTGCCGTTTTGATTTACTGCATATACAAATTGTTGATTGTTGCTTATTGTTAAATACGATGGGTTTTCGGTTTCAATTTTACTTATAAAAGAGGCAGTACCTGTGGTAGTATTAAATTTGTAAACATAAATACCCTCGCCACTACCTCTTGGTTTAGTATAAGTGCCAACAAACAAATAAAATTCTGTTGATTGACCAACTACATTTACAAACCAAAAGCTAAGAATTAAAAAAAATGTATACCGCATGTTCAGTTTTTTTTGATTTATAAATGTACCTTTTTTTAGTTTAGCGTACTTCTATAAAATCTAAAAGTTGAAAAAATGAATTAATAATTTCAATTATTAGCTCAATTTTTAAATGCTTTTTGTATTGCATTAAATAAGCGAATTAGTATGCTAGTTTCTTTAGTTTGGACGTATCTAAATCGGGGGATCAGTGAAGCATACGCCATTTTTTCTTCTACCAAATAAGTCTTATTTAAAGGGGTTAAAATTTAAAATCGCAAATGCCCTTTTAAAAACGTAACTTGCAAAAATGAAGAAAGATAAAATAGTACAATTTGTTTGTTTTGAAACTACCTTAAACCTTAATTTATTTACAGCACAATGGGATCAATACAATACCTCGGCTAACAGCCAAACCGATTTAACTTTACAGCAATCCGAAAAAAATGGGGTGTTTAAGTATATCACTCAACACCGTTTCGAGAACGATGAAATACAGTTTGCGTTTACTAAGCCTAAAAAATCATCGAGGGTTGTAGAAATTGGAATAAAAGAAAAACAAGCAGGTGGATATTCTTTAATACAATCAGAGCGTAAAAGAGATGCCGAATCTGGCGAATCAAAGGTGTTTGTTTTTTTTACAGATGCACCGTATGGTTACGATGATTATAATAAATTAACTGGTAAGGGTAAATTGAATATTTACGAGGCTTATTACCAAAATTCTAAATTTGCAGCTATTCTAGAATATTTTGTAAAAACTACAGCTGTTGCTAGCCTTGTGGAACAAATTAAACTAAATACCTCCGCCGAAATAGGTGTATATAACGAATGCGTATTGTAAAAAACGCATTCGTTATTGTACAATTATACAACCAATTTAACGTTCACAGCATTGGCACCTTTTGGACCCATTTCTACTTCAAAAGTTACTTTGTTGTGCTCTTTAATTTGTTGGGTTAAAGAATTAGCATGTACAAATAAACTCTCTTGTGTTTCTTGGTCTCTTATAAAGCCGTATCCTTTCGCATCGTTAAAAAAGGTAACAATACCTTTTCTAATTAAGTCTTCAGGATTAATAGGTTCTTGTTTGGCAACACCAATTTCAATATCTTCTACATTAACAACAATTTTTTTTCTTGGATCTGGTGGTTGAGAAACCAAGTTGCCATTTTCGTCTAAGTAAGCCATCATGCTCTCTAAATTACCTCCAGATTTGGCATTTTCTTTACGCTCTAATTTGCGTTCGGCTTTTTCTTTTTTTTCTTGTTGTTTTTTCTTTTCTCTCTCTTTTTTATTCCAGGTTTCTGCCATATTGCTTTTATTATTTAGATTATTTTTTACTAGAATTTGCTAAATCTAAAGAAAAAACGATTAATTTTCTCCAGATTGAAATAAAGGTAAGCATTTATATGCTTTATGATGGTACATTAATTAAAATGGGAGATTTAATTGCACAATTTTCGTTATTGATTTATTTTAATGCTGATTTTTCATTTTTTGTCTAAAAAAAGGTGAACATTTTAGTAACATTTTTTAATTTTGAACGTTTAAAGCAAAAAAAAGTATGAAAAAAATATTCACTGTTTGTTTAGTTTCTTTGTTTTGTATAATTGCTAAAGCCCAATCCGACACTACTTTAAAAGCTTTTGGTGGCAAGTATAGTTTTCCATCTGGTAGTATTGTTGCAGAAGTTACAGTTTACCAAGAAGGTGATGCTTTAATGATGAGTTCTAGTATGGGCAGTTCAAATTTAACCAGAAAAGATGGCGATCTTTTTAATGTAATTCAATTTCAAGGCACCGCATTATTTAATAGAGATGCAAATAAAAAAGTTATTGGTGTTACTATCGATGCAATGGGTTACCATTTAGAGGGCACTAAAAGCAGCGATGAAATTTTACTACTCAGCTACATGCTCAAACCAAGTGCTCTAACATTTAGGAGATAAGAATATAAATATACAAAAGAGGCTGTTTCACAATTATGAAACAGCCTCTTTTGTTTTTAAAATTTAATAAGCTCTTGCAAACAAAACCCTTTGTTTACTTGGTTTTCCGGTTAAAATGCAGTTACCATTTTCCAAAGTATTATTCAATGGAATACATCTTATAGTGGCTTTAGTTTTTTCTTTTATGGCATCTTCTGTTTCTGCAGTTCCATCCCAATGGGCACTTACAAAGCCAGCTTTAGTATCTAGTGTTTGCTCAAAATCCTCCCAAGAATTTACTATAGTAATATGATCATCTCTAAATTGTTTGGCTCTGTTAAACATGTGTAGTTGAATTTCATCTAATAATTCTTTTATATAAAATTCAAAACCATTTACATCAACTGTGTTTTTTGCCTTAGTATCTCTTCTAGCAATTTCCACAACATTATTTTTTAAATCTCTCGCACCAATTGCCACACGTATAGGCACACCTTTCATTTCATATTCTGCAAATTTCCAACCAGGTCGTTGATTATCGCTATCGTCATATTTAACCCTTATGCCCAATGCTTTTAATTGAGGCAATAATTTATCAATCACATTGTCAATCATACCTTTTTCCTCATCGCCTTTATAAATAGGTACAATTACAACTTGTATGGGTGCAATTCGTGGTGGCAAAATTAAACCTTCGTCATCGCTATGTGCCATTACTAATCCTCCAATTAAACGGGTGCTAACGCCCCAACTAGTTGCCCAAACGTACTCTAATTTATTGTTTTTATCGCTAAACTTAACATCAAAAGCTTTTGCAAAATTTTGTCCTAAAAAATGCGATGTGCCAGCTTGTAAAGCTTTACCATCCTGCATTAAAGCCTCTATGCAATAAGTATCTTCTGCACCAGCAAAACGTTCATTGGCAGTTTTAATGCCTTTAATTACCGGTAATGCCATCCAGTTTTCGGCGAAATCAGCATATACATCTAGCATTTTTTCGGTTTCAATAATAGCTTCTTCTTTAGTTGCATGTGCAGTGTGGCCTTCTTGCCATAAAAATTCAGCGGTACGTAAAAACAATCTGGTTCTCATTTCCCAACGTACCACATTTGCCCACTGGTTAATAAGTAACGGTAAATCTCGGTACGATTGTATCCAACCTTTATACGTGTTCCAAATAATGGCTTCACTAGTTGGTCTTACTATTAATTCTTCTTCCAATTTAGCTTCTGGATCAACCATTAATTTACCAGGCTTATCGGGGTCGTTTTTTAAACGATAATGAGTAACAATGGCACACTCTTTTGCAAAACCTTCAGCATTTTTTTCTTCGGCCTCGAACAAACTTTTTGGCACAAACAAAGGAAAGTAGGCATTTACATGGCCGGTGTCTTTAAACATTTTATCTAACGCATCTCTCATGTTTTCCCAAAGGGCATACCCATAAGGTTTAATAACCATGCAACCACGTACAGCAGTATAATCGGCTAAGCTACCTTTTATCACCAAATCGTTGTACCATTGGCTATAATCTTTAGCCCTACTTGTAATTTCTTTACTCATAAAAATGCACTCTTTTTTATATTTTTTTAGCCAGCTAAATACACACTATTAAACACCGGTTGTGTCACACCCTTCAACTGATATAACAATGCTTAACCATTAATTTGTATGCTCAAAATTTATCCTTTTGTTTAATTAGCATTTTCTTAACAAACAATTTAAGGCATGTAACTGCTTCGGCAAACTATTTGCCTTTGTAATTTTGTTGTTAAAAGCGTGACAAATGTAATTAACTTCACATTACCTAACCAGCTAAAACCATTTTTATGAAAAGTAAAATTTTAATTGGCATAGTTTCAATAGCACTATTAGCTTCTTGTTCATCTATTTATAAAAATGGACAAACACCCGACGATGTTTATTATTCGCCAGTAAGAGAAGGCGTAAAAGAAGAAACTAAAAGAAATGAAGAAAGGGTTAACACAGCTGAGGACGATAATTACTTACGAATGAGGGTTAGAAACCAAATGCGTTGGAGTACAATTGATGATTTTAGTTATTGGAACGATAGTAGATTTAACTTAGGCAATTGCAACAATTTTTATTTTAACAACAATATAAATAATGGTTGGAATTCTCATTTTTACAACAACGGCTGGAATAATAATTTTTATTCATTTAGCAATAACAACTGTAATTGGAATAACAGTTTCTTAGGTTGGAATAGTTGGGGAAACAATAACGGATTTTGGAATAACAATTGTTATGTAATCAACTATAAAAATCCTTCAGTTTATAGAGGCAATACAGCAGCTAGCAATATTACTGCCTACCGTAATAATAAATATAGCAATACCAATTATTCCTATAATCCAAAACTTGGTAATACCAGTAGCAATGGTAATAGTTTAGGTGGCTTATTCAAACGTGTGTTTACCCCAAGTACAAGTTCGGCACCATCTAGCAGCTATGATAGACCAGCACGAACATTTGGTAGTAGTTCATCATCAACTACCACACCTAGCAGCAGTGCTGGTGGTAAAAGTGGAGGCTACAATAGTACTGGAAGTAGCAGTAGTGGTGGGCGTACTGGCAGAAATTAACTAAAATTTTCTAATAAATATTTTAATAGGGTATTGTATGTATTCTATACATTATCCTTATGCTCTAAACAACAACAATATGAAAAAAAGTATACTTTATATATTTCTGATCTTTATAAGCTTCATCGGCAATGCCCAAAGCCCAGAAGATGCTTTAAGACTGGCTTGGTTTACTACAAATGGTACAGCCCGAAATATGGCTATTGGTAGTGTAATGGGTAGTTTAGGTGGCGACTTAACTGCAGCACATGTTAACCCAGCAGGTTTGGGGTTGTTTAAAACCAGTGAATTTGTTTTGTCGCTAGGATTTAACTTAAACAATAATAAATTTAATTACAGAGGTAAAGACACCAACAGTATAAAAAACAATTTTAATTATGGTTCAATTGGTTTTGTATTTGGTAAACCACATAGCCCAAAATATAGTAAGTGGGCTAGTAGTGCATTTTCTATTTCAGTAAATCAATTGGCCAATTACAACAACAATATACAGTTTAAAGGCTTTAATAATCAAAGCTCTTTTTCAGAACAATATTTAGAAGAGTTAATAAGAGATAGAGCCGATACCAATGCAGCATTAAGCAACTATATTTTTGGTTCGTCTTTAGCTTTTCGTACTTATTTAATCGATACCATTCGTGGACCGTTAGGGCAAGTTTTAGGTTATCAAAGTTTAGTGCCTATTTCAACAGGGGTTAACCAATTATACAATGCAAATACAAGGGGTGGCTATCACGAAATAACTTTGGGCTTTGCAAATAATATGGACGATAAACTTTATTTAGGTGGAAGCATAGACATACCAGTTGTTTCTTATAATAGAAATTTAACCTATTCTGAAACAGATGCAACCAATAGTACTACCAATGAGTTCAAAAGTTTTGAGTACACCGAAAATTTTACAAGTAGAGGAATTGGCCTGGGAGCTAAGTTGGGTGTTATATACAAACCTCAAGAGTTTTGGCGTTTGGGTTTTGCCGTTCATACCCCCAAAATAATTTCTTTTACAGACGAAATTCGAACAAGTATAACCACCAATACCGAAACCTATGCTGGTACTATCACTGAAACAAGCAATGCATTAAACAGTGGGGACGCAGGTATTAGAAAATACAATACCCTAACCCCTTGGAGGGCATTAATTAGTGGTAGTTATGTTTTTAGAGAAGTGAAGGATACCAGAAAACAACGAGCATTTATAAGTGCCGATATTGAATATGTGAATTATAAAGGGGCCAGATTTTTTGCAGCCGACGATGAAGATTTGGCTCAAAAAGGTTACTTAAAAACAGTAAATGAAACCGTAAAAGAATATTATAAGGGTAATTTTAATTTTAAGTTGGGTGCCGAATTAAAACTACATACTTGGATGTTTAGATTGGGAGGTGCATTTTATGGTAGCCCTTACGCAGATAAAGAATTAACTGCAAACCGTATTTTAGCAACGGGTGGTTTAGGCTATAGAAATAAAGGAATTTTTATTGATTTGGCGTATGTACATAGCTTTAATAATGATGTAGTTTTTGCTTACAGGTTAAATGATAAGCCAAACACCTTTGCACAACAAACAGGCAATACAGGAAGTATAATGATGACTGTTGGCTTTAAGTTTTAAGCGAAGGATTGCTTAAATACAATTTAAGTTTTATTTTTAATAAATGCTATTATTTTACTCCACTCATTTGGTTGAAACCATTGTATTTGTTCATCTTTTTTAAACCAAGTTATTTGACGTTTTGAATAGTGGCGGGTATTTTTTTTCAACAGTTCAATTGCTTCTTCTAAGGTGCAAACTCCTTCTAAATAATTGAAGATTTCCTTGTATCCAACAGTTTGTAAGGCATTCAATTTTTTGTATGGCAATAGGCTTTTTACCTCATTTATCAAACCATTTTGCATCATTTCATCTACACGTTCATTAATATTTTGGTACAATAAATTTCTTGTAGTTTCTAAACCAATTTTTATAATATTAAAATCTCTATTAGCTTTTGATCCACTTTTATAATGGTTAATAGAATTACCAGTTGTTTCAAAAACTTCTAAAGCCCTCATTAATCGTTGAGGGTTTTGCTGCTCTGCAATATGCCAATAAGTTGGATCTTTTTCTAAAACTTGCTTTTGTAACCAAGCTAAGCCATTTGATAGGTAGTGTTGGGTAATGTTGTTTCTAATTTCAGTTGGTATTTTTGGAATATGGTCTAAACCCTCACAAAAAGCTTTTATGTACAAACCTGTACCACCTACCATTATTGCTATGGTATTGCTACCAAAAATTTCCTCAACGCTATCTAGTGCATAAGTTTCGAAGCTTGCTGCATTTACTTCATCTTTAATTGAGTTAGAGTTGATGAAATAATGGGTTACTTGTTCTAATTCTTTATCAGTTGGTTTTGCAACTCCAATATTTAGTTCTTTAAAGCATTGCCTTGAATCGGCAGAAATAATTTGTGTATTAAATTCTAAAGCCAATTGCAGGGCTACTGATGTTTTGCCAATTGCTGTAGGCCCACAAACAATTACAACTGTTTTTTTATGCACAAAAATGTAGGAATTATAACTAGAACTTATGAATTAAAACTCTTCTTCACTATTATTGTCTTCAACAATATCATCATCATCTGCTTCACTTGTTTCTTCTCCTTCTTTTCCATAACCTTCGGGGGTCACCTCGTTTAAATCATATTTTTCTTCAATATCGGCAAACTTATCACCAAGCAAAGTTTTGGTACCATATTGTTGTGGTCCAATACCCTCTTTTCGGCTAATTACAGGGTAATCGAATTTAGGATTAGCCTCTTTACTTACATTGATTAATTCTACTAAAAACACCCAGTTTTTTGCAAAATCATATGCATACACAAATTTTTGATTGGTATTTTTAACCTCGTTAGCTATGGGCGTTTCAACCATAAATAATGGCGGTGCTGCATACTCTTTATCGTACTTTTCAAAAGTTATTTCTCGGCCATACTGCCAATTATCGTTACTTCTAAAAAAAGTAGCTTGATGTTTTGTATCAAACTCAAATGATTTTAGGATGGCAAAATGTAAATCTTGAAAGGTTTGTGTGTGCTTTATACTTATATCTCTATAAACAGCTTCATCTTCCTCTAAGTAAATCCTAAATTTTAAAATAGCCATTCAAAAAAAGTTTAAAAGTTTAAGCGTTTATAAGTTTAAACATGAATAGCATAAAACTATATAAATGCTTTTGTTAAATTTAGCTTCCTAAATTAGTATGAACATTTCAGGTATTAAAAATATTGCTAAATATTAAACGAAAATACAAGTTATTGTACAGCCACCAAATTGAGTTCTTTGGCTTTTATTAACATATATTGATAAGCTGCTTCATAATTGTTTTCAATTTGTCCGTCTAGTATCGCTTCTCTAATTGCATCTTTAATGGTACCCACTTCTCTACAAGGCTTTAAATTAAAGGTTTCCATAATTATTTCGCCAGTTATTGGGGGTTGCCAATTGCGTAAATGATCTTTGTCTTCAACTGCTTTCATCAGTTGTTTTACCAACTCAAAATTTTGTAAAAATTTTTGAACTTTTTGTTTGTTTTTGCTTGTTATGTCTGCATTGCAGAGTGTCATTAGTGCTTCAATATCTTCACCAGCATCAAACAGCAAACGTCGTATGGCACTATCAGTAATATTTTCTTTTGTTAACGAAATGGGTCGTAAGTGCAAAGCCACTAACTTTTGCACAAAACGCATTTTTTCATTTAATGGCAGTTTAAGTTTGGTAAATATTTTAGGTACCATTCTGGCACCAACTGCTTCGTGGCCATGAAACGTCCATCCAAAGCCTTCTTCAAAACGTTTGGTAACGGGTTTGGCAATATCGTGCAATAAAGCAGCCCAACGTAACCATACATCATCGGTGTTTTTGCTTATATTATCTAATACTTGTAGGGTATGATAAAAATTATCTTTATGTCCTTTTCCATCAACATATTCTGCACCATGCAAAGCCATCATTTGCGGAAAAATAATTTGTAACAACCCCGATTTACTTAATAAATCCCAACCAATAGAAGGTTTGGGTGTCAGCATAATTTTATTTAGCTCATCGGTAATTCTTTCTTGCGATACAATGCTAATTCTGTTAGCCATTTTAGTGATAGCTTCAAAAGTATTTGCAGCAATGGTAAAGTTTAATTGGGTAGCAAAACGAATTGCTCTCATCATTCTTAAAGGATCGTCGCTAAAAGTTTGTTCTGGTGATAGTGGAGTTTGTAAAATACCAGCTTTAATATCTTTTAATCCATCAAAAGGATCAATTAGTTTTCCAAAACTTTCTTTGTTTAAGCTAATGGCTAAAGCATAAATGGTAAAATCTCTTCTGTTTTGATCATCTACTAATGTACCAATTTCTACTGTTGGTTTTCTGCTATCGTAATTGTAACTTTCTTTTCTTGCACCCACAAATTCTATTTCAAAAAAATCTTCTTTGTTTTCGATTAAGTTGGTTTGAGGTATTTTTATTTGTGCAGTACCAAAGGTTTTAAAAAAAGCAACTGGGGGAGTAGGATTAAAAAAAGATGCAGTTTCATGTGCCAAAGCAATACCATCGCCTAGGCAAACAATGTCTGCATCTTTTGTATTTCTACCAATAATTTTATCTCTTACAAACCCACCAATTAAAAAAGCTTCAACATTCAACTTCTCTGCTGCTGTAGCTATCTTATTTAAAATAAACAATTCCTGATTGGTGCAGTTAATGTACATATTCTGCAAAGATAAAGAGTAGCTAATTCTTAGAATTAATCTATTAAAATATCGTTGTTGTAAAAGTCCCTATCGTAATAAGGATGGTTTTCTAGAGAATTGTGTTTAATTGGAATTCCTTGTAACCGAAGCTCTTTCGTTTCAAAATATTTTACGGCTTCAATGGATTTATTAAAGCCTGTTTGTACCATCATGGTTAAAAATGATTGTAATTTTTCGGATGGTATATTTAGTGTAAACTGTGCCATAATTTTTTGTTTTAAGTTCTTTTATTTTGGTATAAGACTCCACAAATCATGCAATAACATACTTGTAACAGTTAAGGTTTTGTTATTCTAATACCATCTTGATTTAATAAATAGGCCAAAGGACTACGCTGAAATCTTAGATGGTATTATACCGACATGAAACAGATTGCATTATTTTGTATTTCACCTCGGTATAACTTATTTGGCAATGGCCTTTTTTTTAACTTATCTAAGAGATTAACAAAAAACATAACTTTTAAGAAAGGCTTTTTTTTAAGAAAAGTATATTTATTCAAATTCTAATTCATTAGAAAAAGACTCCCAATCGAATAATAAATAAGTTGAAGGTTTAATGTTTAAGGTTTTCATCAAAAAGGATTTATTGGATTATATATTTTACTAAAATTTAGAGAACAAATCGAAAAACTGAAATTTAGTTGCACTTATATAACGCCATACCTACTAAAATATTTCTTAGTTGTGTCATAAAAGTAAATGAGGAAGCAAAAAAAATTATTTTATCGAATGGTAATTATATGATTATCTACTAGTTTAATGATGGAAGACGCAGGTTTAATAAGATCATTTTGTTGATTATATTTTACTACATAATTAACAGATTGCTTAATGGAATCGCTAATTTTAGAGAAAATGGCAGGCGTATTTTGATTGCTTAGGTTTGCACTAGTACTAACAATTGGTTTTCTAAAACGTTTAATTAAGGTTTTGCAAAACTCGTCTTTACAAATTCTAATGGCAACAGATCCATCTTTTGCAATTACATTTTCAGCCAGCCCAATAGCATTTTCATAAATTACAGTGGTAGGTTTTGTTTGAGCATCTAGAAAATCGAAAATCGCTAAATCTAAAGTGGCTACATATTTCATCAACTCTCTTTCATCACTTACCAAAACAACAAAACTTTTGTTTTCTGGTCTATTTTTTAAAGCAATTATTTTATTTACTGCTTCCTCATTGGTTGCATCACATCCTAAACCCCAAACGGTATCTGTTGGGTATAAAATGATACCACCACTTTGTAAAGTTTTTAGACACTGCTCAATATCGTCTTGAAAATCTATCATCTAGTAATTAGCTTTTCGTAAACATCTATTACCGAGCTGGCACATTTTTGTTGGCTAAATAGTTGAGCATGATCCCATCCTTTTTTAATCATGTTTTGCTTTAAATCATCGTCGGTATAAACTTTTTTTAATGCAGTTGCAATTTCTGTTTCGTTTAATGGGTTTACATAGTAAGCGGCATTGCCACCAGTTTCTGGCATACAAGAAACGTTACTCGTAATTACTGGAATATTGCTCCATAAAGCTTCTAAAACAGGAATACCAAATCCTTCGAATGTCGATGGATATATCATACACACCGCTTGTTGATAAATGGCTGGAAAATCTTTTGCACTTGTAAATTCGTTGTTCTTGAATTTGTCGGATAAGAATATTACTGTATTCTCTAAATTATTTTTCGTTAAATAATTTTGCACTATTTCTTTATATTTACCACCACTGCCAATAACTACCAAAGGTACATCTAGCTTGCCTTTTAGTTCATTCAATGCTTTGCAAATAGTCAGTAAATTTTTTCTTTCTATAATGGAGCCTACATACAAAAAAAACTGGTCTGGCAGGCTATAATAGGCTTTTATACGTTGCTTTTCTAGCTCAGTAACTTTTATGGCAAATGCAGGGTTACAGCTTTGGTAACAAATGTCAATTTTAGCAGCGGGAATTTTATAAAACTGAATAATATCGTCCTTGGTTTGTTCACTTATTGCGATAATTTTATTGGCATTTTGGCAAGCATAGGTAAATTTTTTGCGATAAATTTTTACATCAATGGGATTATATTGCTCGGGATTTCTTTCAAAAATTAAATCGTGTATGGTTACTACAGTTGGAATGTTTATTTTTTGAATATGCAGTGGTATTTCGTGGCTTAAACCATGAAATAGTTCAATATGTAGCTTTTTTAAATCATGTTTTACCCAACTACTCCTCCAAGCCGATTTAAATATTGTTGATGGAAAAGTCGTTGGTTCAACAACCTGAATATTGCTAAAACTTTTTACTTCATTAAATAAGTTGGTAATTTTTGGGGTAAATAAACAGTATGAATTATTGGGGTAATATGTTGCCAAAGAGCTAATCAATGTTCGGCTATAATGGCCCAAACCTGTACCATTCGTAAATGCTCTTTTGGCTTCGAACCCAATTTTCATTTTTAGCTAGTTTATTGCAAATGTGCACATTAATGCTGATTGAATGACTTGTGTAAACCTATTTCCAATTTTTGAATTGATAAATCCAGTACAAGTGTACCTAGATCAACCTAAATGTTGAGCTTTATAATACAATGGGCACATTTTTTAAACTCTCTTTTTTCCATATCAGCTTTAGCAAGTATTTTCGCACTCACATTTTAAAAAATAAATATTATGGCATACGATGTAGTAGTAATAGGTAGTGGGCCTGGAGGTTATCCAGCTGCTATAAGGGCTTCTCAATTAGGATTTAAAGTAGCTGTTATAGAAAAAGAAAGTTTGGGTGGTGTTTGTTTAAATTGGGGTTGCATTCCAACCAAAGCATTATTAAAGAGTGCACAAGTGTATGAATATTTAAAACATAGTAGCGATTATGGTATAAATGCTACTGGAACCCATGATTTTGGAGCAGTAATAAAAAGAAGTCGTGGCGTTGCCGACAAAATGAGCAAAGGCGTTCAATTTTTAATGAAGAAGAATAAGATTGACGTAATAATGGGGTATGGCAAAATTAAAGCTAAAGGCCAAGTTGAAGTAACTGCTGCAGATGGTACAAAACAAATTGTTGAATCGAAATATATTGTAATTGCAACTGGTGGCCGTAGCAGAGAGTTACCAAATTTAAAACAAGATGGACAAAAAGTTTTTGGTTACCGTGAAGCTATGGTAATGGCTACACAGCCCAAAAGCATGATTATTGTTGGAAGTGGTGCAATTGGGGTAGAATTTGCTTATGTATATAATAGCATGGGTACAAAAGTTACCATCGTAGAGTTTATGCCACGTATTGTACCTGTTGAAGATGAAGATATTTCTAAAGAATTAGAAAAGCAATATAAAAAACAAGGCATTGAAATAATGACCAATGCTTCTGTTGAAAGTGTTGATACAACTGGTGTTGGTGTAAAGGCCTTGGTGAAAAAACAAGATGGTACCACTATTACAATAGAAGCAGATGTGTTATTAAGTGCTGTTGGTGTGGTAGCTAATATAGAAAATATTGGGTTAGAAGAAAACGGAATTAAATTTGATAAAGGAAGAGTAATTGTTGACAAATATCAACAAACATCTTTGGCTGGCGTTTATGCCATTGGTGATTGCTCTCCAGGACAAGCATTGGCACATGTTGCTGCAAAAGAGGGTATTAATGCTGCAGAACATATGGCTTATATGGAAAAGAAACACCACCATTTGCCAGAAGGCATGGATTACAACAATATTCCAGGTTGTACGTATTGCACACCAGAAATTAGTAGTGTTGGATATACTGAAAAAGCTGCTAAAGAAGCTGGTTACGAAATTAAAGTAGGTAAATTTCCATTTATGGCAAGTGGTAAAGCAAGTGCATCTGGAGCTACTGAAGGTTTTGTAAAAGTAATTTTTGATGCTAAATATGGTGAGTTTTTAGGATGTCATATGATTGGTAATAATGTTACCGAATTAATTGCAGAAGCTGTTGTTGCTAGAAAATTGGAAACCACTGCACACGAAATTTTAAATGCTGTTCATCCACATCCTACTATGAGCGAAGGCTTAAAAGAAGCTGTTGCAGTAGCTTATGGCGAAGCCATTGATATTTAAAGATTTTTTTGTAGATATTTAGTAAAACAGTTTAATGAAGATGGGCGTTTATTGGCCAACTTTATTAAGCTGTTTTCTTTTTCGGTACGAGACATTGGAGCAATAAAAAGAGGCTGTTTTTTTAAGACAGCCTCTTTTTTATCGTTAATATTATTTTATTGCTTTACTTCTGCTGCTGCTTTTTGTTTTTTTCTAATTGCATTAAATAATTTACTTTTCTCTTCCCCCATAATAGCTTTTACTTTATCATTTTTCTCCTTGTTAATTTCCTTCAACTTTTCTGCTTTAGCTTCTTCGGTTAATGTGGCATCTTTTTTTACTTCATTACCTTTTTTAGTAGCTTCGACATTAGCGTCTTTAACTTGCTTAATCTGTTCTTCAGTTAAGCCAGCTTCTTTAAAGGCAGCCGCCATGTCCTCATCATTTTTTTGTTTTTGTTTGGCTTTTTCTTCTTTGCTCATTTGTGGTTTAGCAGCATCCGTAGAAGCTGCAGTAGCTTGCTGTGCATTAATTGCAGAAGTGAATAAACCTACAAAGGCAAATGTTGCAAATACTTTTTTCATACTTTTTAAAATTGTTTAAATAAATAAATTAGTGAATGGTAAATTTAGACAATGTTTGGTTTCAAATATATTTTGCCTAAATAAACTGTAAATTATAAATAAATATCATGCCAAACTAATTACCTCCACCTTGAGGTCTTCCTCCACCTTGCGTACGTTTTTTTTGCAACTCCTCATAAAAGGTTGCAACCGATTTAAGTTCTTCATCTGTTAATGGAATTTCTTTCAATTTTTTATCCCTAGCAGTATTTATTTCTTTTATTTTGGCTTTTTTATCATCTTCACTCATTTCTTGATCTCTTCTTAATTTGCCTGCTTCCATTTGGGCATCAATATAAATATCTAATACCTTATCGGCTTTTTCCTCACTTAATTTAGTTGATGCAACTAATTCTGGCTTGGTTCGTTCTTTCATTCTGGCTTTCATAGCAACAGGATCCATTCCTCCTTGTTGTGCAATAACAAAAGATCCAATTAATAAGAAACTAAATAGAGCAAGTACCTTTTTCATGTTTTTTAATTTTTGATTTGAAAAGCAAGATAAAGTTTAAAAAGAAGCGATAATAAAAATTATCGGTAAAAAATAGTTTTAAGAAGGTGTTCTCAATGTTTCTCAACAATTTGAGCAGTAGATATTAAGTAGTAAGTATTTTGAATAATAAATTGGTTGGTTTATACATATTTTTAGCTAAACCTATTATATTTGCAGCCCTTTCAAAAGGTGAGGTAGCTCAGTTGGTTAGAGCATCGGATTCATAACCCGAAGGTCGGGAGTTCAAATCTCCTCCTCACTACTACTCGAGGCTGTCTCAAAAGTTAGAGACAGCCTCTTTTTTTAACTCCCCAATATTGGTTTATTGTTGTGTAAAGGAAATGCAACTGTAAAACTAGTACCTACATTTTTTTTGGTTTTAAAGCTAATTGTTCCGTTTGCTTTCTCTACAATACCCTTGCAAATTGCTAACCCTAAACCAGTGCCAGAAGTTTTGGTAGTAAAGTTTGGGGTAAAAATCTTGTTCAGTTTTTCTTCATCAATTCCAGATCCATTGTCGGCAATTGTAATATGTACACAATTATTTTCTATTCGTTCAGTAATGGTAATAAGGGCTCTTTCTTTTTCTTCACAAGCTTCAATAGCATTTAAAAGTAAATTAGAGAATAAACGACTAATTTGAATTCTATCCGCATAAATAAATGGTTTGCCGTTTATTTTTTGCCAGTTAAGGGTTACTCTTTCTTGAGCCGAATATAATTGAACCAGGCTATTAAGTACCTCCTCAACTTCAAAAACTTCTGGCTGTATATTGCTAATGTTAGCAAATTGAGAAAAGTCGCCAGCTATTTTAGATAGTTGTTCAATTTGTTGAACTAGGGTAGAGGTCATTTGGTTGGTAAGTTCTTTAATATTTGCATTGTTGCCTTGTATAGATTTTTGTAAATATTGAATGCTGAGTTTCATTGGTGTTAGTGGATTTTTAATTTCGTGTGCTACTTGTCTTGCCATTTCTCTCCAAGCACCTTCTCTTTCACTTTGTGCCAACGCTTTTGCACTAGTTTCTAGTTTTTGTACCATTTTATTGTATTCGTTCACTAATACACCAATTTCGTCGTTTCTGTTCCATTTTATTGCTTCGTTTTGTTCACCTAAATTTATATCCCTCATTTTACCGCTAATTAAACTAAAAGACGAAGTAATTCTTTCAGTAGCTAAATAGGCAATTGCTCCTGCCAATAAAAAAATTAATGCATTTAAGTTGATAAGTGTTGCTAAAAAACCAGAAATTTCTTGATTTAATTCGGCTTGTGAGTTTAAATAAGGAATATTTAAGTAGGCATAGGTTTTATTATCATCATTAATTAGTGGTACGTAAATACTAACGTAAGAAAAATTGGCAACTTTCTCAGATTGAATAAACCGAATGCTATTATTGTCGTTCATTTCAATAAAAGCAGTGGCATCCATTTTTTCATTCAATAAATGTTTATTATAAATATAGGGTTGGGTAGACGCTACTAAATTTCCCTTTAAATCATAAAAGTTTACATCCACATTATGTACCTCAGAAACTCGGTTTATTTGGGCTTCAATATTTTTGCCAAAACCAATATCATCTATGCTCAAAACATCATCGAACTCTAGCTGAGATTGAACAATTTTAATTTGTTCTTCCATCTCGTTTGCCATAACGTTTATAGACTTTGAGAGCCTATCTTGATTGGCTTGATTAAATCTAAAAATAAAAAAAGAAATAGTGGCAGCACCAATAATTATGAATGAAAAAATGCTAATAAAAATAATGGTTGCATGAATTTGGGTTCTTATGTTCAGCTGCAAAATATGCTGAATTTTTTTTTCTTTTTTTAGGAGTTGTATAATATAATTACTTGCTCTAATGAATACTACTAACAGCAAAAATATGCAGAATAAGTAGGCAAATAATGTTACCACATCAACTAAAAACGAAGATTTTCGGGCAATGATAATTGTTTTGCCAGTATTGTTTTTATACCAAAGCTCAGTAAAGCCATTGGAATTTCTTTTTTCAATATTTTTTCCTTTTAGTAGGCTACTATCAAGCTGGGTAGAAAAATTATAATCATTAAATCTGTTTATTAGTTTGCCATTTAAATAAATGGCGAAAGCATAACTAGTATTGAAATCGCTTGATAAATCTTGAACCTGCCTGAACAACTCTGGATACAATGCCTCACTTTTATATCGTTTTGGTTTAACGGTTACAAATAAATACCCTTGTGTAAAATTTCGAGTAGTAATTTTTTTCTCATAAATGTAGCCTTGCTTATTTTCTTGGCTATTTAAAATATATAAATTGGCAATACTTGTTTCTTTCGATTGATTTAGTATTGTTGTTTTTAATAATAAAAAACTCGAAGTATCATCGTTAAACAAGGGTTTGTATAAACTATCAAAAAAATAAATTCTAGTATCGTACTTATTTAAGTAGCCAGAAAAGTTTTCGTTGGTTAAGCTGTCTTTAATATACTTATTAGAATATTCTTGAGTGAGCCTATTAAAGTTGTTTGATAAAAAATCATCATTAAAATTTGTGGTAGCAATTTTTAATAAAGGCTCACTCTCGGGGTCGGCTTGTTCTATCAATTTTTCGGCCCATTTTTTTCTTTGCTCAAACTCTGTTTGATGGAACTGACTTGTTACTAAAAAAGCTACTGAAAGCGAAAAATATAAAATCCAAAAAATATCAACAGATGATTTGCTATTAAAAAAATTGACCTTATTCTTTATTACGTTTACAATTAAAATAAAAGTAATTAACCAACCTAAAATGCATAAATCAGCTAGGGTATTTATGCTATTGAATAGAAAAAATTGTAGCAATATACCAGTACTAATTACGAAAAGAATTTGAGAAAAAAAGCCAGTCGAAAATGAAAATATTTTCTCGAAGATTAAAGAACTTAATTTATAGAAGTTGAGTGTACAAATGCCTAAAATAATAAAACCAATTAAGCTATAAATAGTTAAACTAAAAAAATTACTTACATCAAAAGATATCTTTGAATCTTGTATTAAACTTCTAATAATATTAGCACCTAAAAATGTAATTAATAATTGAAGAAATAAATAGATGTATGCAGAGATTTTACTTTCTTGTATTGCCTTTTTAGTTATACCCTCTTTTCTGTAATTTTTTTGAT
Organism: Chitinophagaceae bacterium; assembly: GCA_031429335.1. GTDB lineage: Bacteria > Bacteroidota > Bacteroidia > Chitinophagales > Chitinophagaceae > UBA1930. The sequence goes on from JANOZK010000086.1 coordinate 29,271, forward strand.
AAAATACTGTCATCCAAAAAACTAGAATAACATTAATCAGTAAATCGCCTAGTGATGGGTGAATAGAGTTAGATGCATAGATAGACGGATCGAATAAAGGTAAACCCTTAAAATCGAAAGGGAACGAAAAAAAATAACTAATTAAACGCAACAATAGTATTGAACAAAGTAGAAAAATAAAACCAGTTACAAAGCCTTTGTTGGTAACTAAATTTTTTGAAATCTTTTGTAAATAAAAGAAAATACAAATAACCGAAAAAATCCTAAATACTATTGTAAGCCAATTATAACCTTCATGTAAAAAATCTTTTTTTTGTTGAATGTAAAATAGTGGTTGATGAATAACATTATAAATGGGCAACCCTACCTTGTTAGCAGAAATTTCGTAAAAATTATGTACATCTTTTAAATTGTCGAAGCTTGTTTTTAAATACTTATTTTCAATAAAAAAGTGCCAGCGAATGGGTAGCACACCTAATAAAAAATAGCTTTTATTATTAAGTTGTACAATTTTTTTAATTATTTCAAAATTGCCGTTTTGATAATTTACAAAATAATACCCATCACCTTTTTTAAGTTCATCTTTTGGCACAGAATATTTATTGCTATTCCAAAATAGCAAGTCATTCTTGGTTTCGGTTGAATCATTGGCATAAATAAAAAAACCAAAAGGTAGTTTTATCTGTTCTTGTTTAACAGTGTTGTACGATTTGTTATTGATTAGTTTAAATAAAGTGATAGTGTCGGCAGTTAAAGCAATAAAAGTTTGTTCTTTACTTAAGAGTTCACTACTAATTTTTTCTTGTACTTTTTTTGGTGAATGGCTATAACTCTGATATTGAGAAAGAAATATCGAAAAAATAAAAGTACATGCTGCAAGAATCAGCAAATAGTATTTTGATAATTTTAATGTAGCGTACTTAACAGTCAATTTGTTTTGTTTTGCTTTTTTATTTCATTCCACATGGCATCCATTTCTTCTAAACTCATATCTGCCATAGGTTTGCCCATTTTTTTTGCCATTTTCTCCATACCAGTAAATCGATTGATAAATTTTTGGTTGGTTTTTTCTAATACACCTTCTGCATCTACCTTCAAAAACCGTGCATAATTTATTAAACTAAACAAAACATCACCAAATTCTTCTTCAATATGGCTTTTATCATTGCTTATAACAGCTTCTTGTAGTTCATTCATTTCTTCTTCAACCTTTTTCCAAACATCTTCCTTGGTATCCCATTCAAAACCTACTTGTTTAGCTTTTTCTTGTATTCTAATTGCTTTTATTAAGGCTGGTAAGCCATTGGGTACTCCACTTAAAACACTCTCTTTTTTGCTAGTTTTTAATTTTATTTGTTCCCAATTTTTTTTAACATCTTCCTCATCTCTAACCTCAACAAGGGCATTACCCTCTTCAGCATAAATATGTGGATGGCGTACTATTAGTTTTTCACAAATACCGTTAATTACATCATCCAGTTCAAATTGTTTTTGCTCGCTTCCAATTTTACAGTAAAATACGATGTGTAATAAAACATCGCCGAGCTCTTCTTTTATATTTTGCCAATTTTCTTTGGTAATTGCATCTGCAAGTTCATAAGTTTCTTCAATAGTTAATGGTCTTAACGTGTGTATGGTTTGTTTTTTATCCCAAGGGCATTGAGCTCTAAGCTCATCCATAATTTTTACAAGACGTAAAAAACTTTCACTAAGACTATTTCGGTTCATAATTAGTTAAATTGTAAAACTAGAATATATAAAAAAGGGAATAAAAAGAAGAACAAGCAATATGAATGAAATAAACATAATCAAACAATATTTAATAATTGTTTTCCGTCTTGATTGTGCATAATAATTTCTTTGTGATTTATACCAATAATAAAATCCTGCAAAGCCAGTTAAAAAAGATATCCATCCTGGTTCTTTTGTATGAAACCCATTAAAAATATAGCCTATCCAAAGGTTCAATAGTATTATGATAAATGTTCCACAAAATAAATGTAAAGTATAAATAGCATGGTTTATATAAAATAGATTCTTATTTCTTAGATATATAATTTTTAGTAATGCTGCAAAAAATGGGAGAAAAAGAAATAATAGTTTTGGGAAATGATGAAGGGCATTTTCGAAAATTTTTAGCATGCTTAGTTTGAGGTCGTTATTATATTTTTCTGTTATAATAAAAATTTGTCTCGATAGTTTCCTTATGATAAAACCATCTCTATTCGTTTCAGGCAAATTAGCTTGTATTGAATCATAACCTTTCAATGACGAATATTTTGCCATTTGTCTTTTTTTTATTACAGCAGTATCAGTCCCTTGGGAACCAATTTTTGTGTCTTGGGCATTTTGGTTATTACCAATTTCATTTTTTTGATAAAAACTAAAATAAATTAAGAAAAAAAATACCGAAGTAAAAATATACATTCTAATTGGGTGTAAATAACTTGATCTTTTACCCCTTAAATATTCAGTTGTTAAAAAACCAGGTTTAAAAAGCAAATATTTTAATGAATTAAAAAATTTTCCATCAAAGTGTGTAATGTCTTCAATAAAGTGTTTAACCAAATGCCAAAAGCTTTCTTTGGTCTCAATATTTTCTTGTCCACAAATATGGCAATAACGACCATAAATGGCAGCACCGCAGTTTAAACAAGCTTTTTCTTTCCTTTCTTTTAAGTGGCTCACCTGTTAATGTTTAATTAAAAATAGGCTACAAACCTAATGTAACCAACACAAATTAAATCTCTTTTTGTAGGTTGGCAATGCAGTTACTACATTTGGCACTGCTCAACACTATAAAATGAAACAAATACCCATTTTAATATTATTTTCCTTTTTTTCAATAAACTGTATTGCCCAATATTTTTATAACGATATTGTTGCTACTCAATTAACCAATAAAAACCAACAGCTTTTGCAGCAAAATAAAATAAAATTGGTGACAGCTGTTAGTAAAGAGAACGATGGAACTATTACCGAAGGTTTTTCTGTTGAACAAAAAATAAATAAAGATGCTAGCGAAATAATTACTACTACAAAGGTTACAGCAGGTGTAAGTGCATCACTTGTATCTTCTTTCGAGAAAAATAAATTAATAAAAACACAAAGCGAAAGCAACAACTTAATTACTACCACCGAATACATGTACACAATTGATGGCTTATTGCAATCTATTGCATCTTCAACAACAGATACTTCTACCAATGGCTTTACGTCAGAAAATCATATTTGGCTTTATAACTCGAACAATTTGCCAATTAAAATGCAACGAATAAAAAATAATTCGGATACTACATTTATCGATTTTGTATTAGATGATAAACAGTTGGTAATAGAAGAGCACTGGAAACGAAATGGAAAAAATACCGAATCGTACTTTTATTATTACAACGATAAAAACCTTTTAACCGACATTGTTCGATATAATGTTCGGCTTAAAAAAATGTTACCCGATTTTATGTATGAGTATGATGCCGCAGAGAAAATAAAACAAATGATACAGGTAAGCACAGGTGGCAATAATTACAGTACTTGGCGTTATACCTATAACGATAAAGGCTTAAAACAAAAAGAAGTTTGTTACAACAAACAAAAACAATTGGTTGGTATAATTGAATATAGTTACAACAACTAAAGTAAATTGGTTATTACATGAATTTAAAATCTTTGCTAGCAAAACCATTTGCTAATTATATACACAATCAAATTAAAAAAAATAGGGTACATGCTGTAAAAGATCAGCAAGTAATTTTTAATTCGTTAATTAAAACTGGAAAAAATACGGTATTTGGGAAAGACCACCACTTTGCAAATATTCAAACCCCAGAAGAGTTTGCCAATGCTGTACCCATTAGAGATTACGAACAAATTAAACCTTATATAGAACAAATTAAACAAGGTAAACACAATGTACTTTGGAAAGGGGTGCCTATTTATTTTGCCAAAACAAGTGGTACAACAAGTGGTGTAAAATATATACCCATTACTAAAGATTCGATACCCAACCACATTAATACGGCACGTAATGCTTTGTTATGTTATATGGCTGAAACAGGTAATACCCATTTTGCCAATGGTAAAATGATTTTTTTAAGTGGAAGCCCCGAATTAGAACGTATAGCCAATATACCAACAGGCCGTTTAAGTGGCATTGTGAACCACCATGTACCTAAATATTTACGTAGTAATCAACTACCTTCTTACGAAACCAATTGTATTGAAGATTGGGAAACCAAGTTGGATAAAATTGTTGAAGAAACTTTTAATAAAGACATGACTTTAATTAGTGGCATACCACCTTGGATGCAAATGTATTTTGATAGATTAACCGAAAAAAGCCAACAGAAAATAAAGGACCTTTTTCCCAACTTTAGTATAATGGTTCAAGGTGGTGTAAATTTTGAACCCTATAAGGCCAAATTATTTGAGAGTATCGGTAAAAAAATTGATTGTATAGAATTGTTTCCGGCAAGTGAAGGATTTTTTGCTTTTCAAGATATACAAGACCAAGAAGGCCTTTTGCTAAATACCAATAGTGGCATTTTTTACGAGTTTGTACCTGCTGCTGAAATATTTAATGAAAACCCTACTAGGCTTAGTTTAAAGGATGTTAAAGTAGGCGAAAATTATGCCTTAATAATTAATAGTAATGCAGGTTTGTGGGGTTATAATATTGGCGATACGATAAAGTTTGTGAGTACCGACCCTTACAGAATTATTGTAAGCGGACGAACGAAACATTTTATATCTGCCTTTGGAGAACATGTAATTGGTGAAGAAGTAGAATATGCACTACTAAAAGCTGCCAATGAAGAAAACACACAAATTGTAGAATTTACTGTTGCACCCAATATTGCACAAGACAAAGGTGCTAGTTACCACGAATGGTTTATTGAATTTGAAAATGAACCCAACAACTTAGAAGCATTCATTACTAAAGTAGATGCAAACCTTAGAGCAAAAAATGTATATTACGATGATTTAATTGCTGGAAATATTCTACAAAAATTGGTGATACAAAAAGTAAGAAAAAATGGCTTTATAGATTATATGAAGAGTATTGGTAAATTGGGTGGACAAAACAAAGTTCCCAGATTAAGTAATGACAGAGTTATTGCTACTACTCTTCAACCATTTCTTCAATAAATTAAAATAAATAACTTTATTCTTTTATCAAGTTTTGGTCATTTTTTTTCCTTAATTCCTTCTTAAAGTTATTTAACAGTTAAACTGAAATTTTTTTTACTTGAAGTAAAAGCACCTCAAAAATCGCTTTTTTATGGCTTTTTTTTGAGTTCAGCCCTAACTTTGCCCATTTCAGCCCATTTATTTTTTTATTCCATTTCAGGAGTTTAGATTTAACTTTTAAACCAAAAACTAAACCAAAATGCGAAAACTAACTTATTGCCTAAAATAAGCTCATTATTTATTTTATCTAGGCAAACGTTTCAAAAGTATCAATTTTCTTGCAATTTTTTATCCAAGTTTTACAGGTGTGTTACAACGATTTTTAGGTATTGTAATTCAATTCTGTAAAATATTTCTGTTTAAAATCAACTTTATAGAGAGTGATAGTATTGAGCAATATCTAGAACATTGGTACGAAATGGGTAAAAAATATTTTTAATAGATAAAACTATTTTTTGCAACTATAAAAACCAAATAAGAAACCTGCAACAACTCGAAGGAGTATTTTATAATTTGACAATAAAAAGTATGAATAAATTTAAATTGTACGTTTTTTTCATAACATTTTACATATTGATGGGAACAAACAATTCCGATTGTGTAGCTCGTAGTTTAATTAACCAAAACGAATTCGGTTTTTTAGGAGCTGAACTTTATGTAAACAGTTTGGAAGCTGGAAAAAATAAAGTTATTTTAAAAACCTATTACACTTTTGTACAATCAAATATTGCAGCGGTAGAGCAGGTTTATGTTTTAGATAGTATTAACTCGCCATCATATAAATTAATTGATCTTAGAAAAGTAAATGAGTTTATTGATGTCAATTATCCAATGCTTGCAAATAACCAAAATGGTGTACCACCTGGTGTAAAGTGCATTACATATACCGCTGAACTAGATGTTACCTATACAACAAAAAAATACAATATTGTTTGGAGTTATACTGGAGCTTTAGGCATTATTAATAATGTTGATTTTTCTGATATCGGTGCTTTATCATTATTAGTAAGGGTTGATAAACAAACAGATTTTGTGTTTAACAATATACCTACGCTAAAACGATTACCTTTTAATAAAGTGAGTACAACAACCACCGCTGATTATATAGTTGAGATACAAGAAAGTGGCGAAACCGATTTAATAGAAATTAGCCCAATTACTCCTTTGTTTTTTAATCCAGCATCTTCTAACAAAGCTATTGGCACAAATAAACCTAGCGATAAATTACCCTTACAACAAGCAAATTTTAGATTGGGTTTTTCAGAAGCATTGCCATTAGGTATAGCCTCTTTTTTCGATAAAAAAAGTTCGGCATTAAAAATTAATCATTTAGCTTTTGGAAAATATTTAATGGCTTTTTCCATTTCAGATAAACGTAGTGGCAAAACACTTAGCCAACACCAAGCGGTTTTTTTAATTGAATCAGTTAACAATTAGCATAAAAATTTAAAATACCAACACTAACAACCAACATTAACGAACATGAAAACAACTTTGAGAATTTTACAGCCAATTACTGTGCTACTATTAATTCTTTTGTCGAGTTTAACCGCCAAAGCCGATAATTATTATTGGGTAGGAGGATCAGGCAATTGGAGCGATTTTGCTAGCCATTGGGCAACCACTTCTGGTGGTACAACATTTCGAACACAGGTACCAACCTCTAACGATGATGTTTTTTTTGATGCTAACTCATTTACTGCTGCAGGGCAAATAGTAAATGCCAGTAATACGGTAATTTTTCTAAGAAACATGAACTGGACTGGGGCAACTTTTAATCCACAATTGTCTCAATCCACTGCAACCTCTAATATAAATATTTTTGGTTCTTTAACCTTAATATCAGCCATGAACTTTAATGTGCTGGGTTCGGTAGTTTTTTTAAGCAATGTTTCGGGCAATAGCATTACGTCTGCTGGTCAAATTTTTAAAAATCGTATTGATTTTGAAGGTCTAGGTGGAGGTTGGACTTTGCAAGATAGCTTAACCTTAAATGGCTCGGCAGGTGTTACCAATGCTGGTTTGCTATCTTTAAATTTTGGAGCGTTAAATACTAATGGAAAAACTGTAAGATGTTTGGGCTTTTCATCAACAAATGCAAATGTTAGAAGCCTAAATATGAGTAATTCATCGTTTATTATTACTGCAAACGGCAGCTTAAATCCATGGAATACAAGTAGTGCTTCTAATTTTACACTTACAGCCACTGGGTCTAGTATTTTTATTGATGGAACATACCCATACATTTATTTTTATTCAAATAATCTTACCTATAACAATCTTTATTTTACTTTAGCTGGTGCATTGCAATCTAGTATTCAAGGTAGTGGTAACACTTTTAATGGTAATGTTTTATTTGCAGGCATTAACAATGGTACTGGCGGAAACACATTTAATGGTAATTTAACCTTTAACAATAATGCTACTTTAGGTGGCGGAAATTCTACATGTAATGGAGTTACCACTTTTTTGGGTGATGGGTTACTCACTTCTGCCAATACCATAAATGGGGTTTTAAATTTTACCGCTGGTAAAACTTATACGTTAACTTCAACTTTAACACAAAGCATTACTGCAACTGGCACCTTAAATGCTGTTGGTACTTGTATATTGCCAATAACTATCAAGTCTTCATCTAGTGGTAGTCCGGCTACAATAAATAAAGTTGGCGGAAATTTGAATGTTGATCAAGCAGTAATGCAAGATATTAGGGCTACCGTTGGGGCTACCTTTTCTGCCAATGCTACCAATAGTTTTGATGGAGGGAATAATAATAATTGGATTTTTCCAGCATTTGCAGGCCCAAACATGTATTGGGTAGGAGGTAGTGGTAATTGGAACGACCCAACACATTGGTCGTTTACAAGTGGTGGAACACCAGGGTCTTGTATTCCTGGGCCAGGTAACGATGTTTTTTTTGATGCTAATTCATTTACATCAACTAGCAAAACAGTTACCATGAACACAAGCAATGCAAATTGTAAAAGTATGAATTGGACGGGTGCAGGTTTTACACCAACATTTGCATCGTCGGTAACAACAAATACTTTAAGGGTGTATGGTTCTATGACGCTTATTGCAAATATGAACCTTACCTATAACGGCTCTATATCTTTTGATGCAAAAACAACTGGCAATTCCATTACCAGTGCTGGTAAAGTTTGGCCAATGGGTGCTGGTGGTAGTTCTAGCATTTTCTTTAATGGTGCGGGTGGTAGTTGGATTTTTGTAGATGCATTTTCAACAAACAATGTTATCAATTTATTGAGTGGTAGTTTAAATTCAAACAATCAAGCAGTAAATTGTTTTTACTTCGATTCTCAAAACTCAAATGTTCGATCCTTAAATATGGGTTCTAGCACTTGGACTTTAAGTGGTTATTATTGGTTAATTAGCAATAGTTCAAATCTTACATTAAATGCTTTAAACTCCACAATTAAATTCACTTATCCATATGGTGTAAGCTTTTACGGAGCAAATCAAACGTACAATATTGTAAGTTTTGAAGGAATTTTGGGAAGTCACTATATGGCCAATAATAATATTTTTAATGGCAATGTAACTGTATTGGGCGATTGTAATTTTGCTAGTAATTGTACATTTAATGCTGGGCTTTTATTAAGTGCTGGTCGTACATACAACTTCAGTTCAGGAACTACTCAAACCATTAGTTCAACAGGTTTTTTAACTGCAAATGGCACCTGTGCAAATTATATTGTTCTTAAATCAAGTAACACAGGCCAAGTTGCAACAATTAGTAAAGTAAATGGCAATTTAACAGTTGATAATGCAGTTTTGCAAGATATTAGAGCCAATGTTTCTGTTGGCTTTTTAGCAACTGCAACCAATAAAAGCACCAATGCTGGTGGCAATATTAATTGGAATTTTTCTACTAATACTGGTGGTGCATTATATTGGGTAGGCGGTACAGGAAATTGGAACGATCCAACACATTGGTCAACATCAAGTGGTGGGGTAGCAGGCACTTGTACACCTGGTCCAACAGATGATGTTTTTTTTGATGCCAACTCTTTTACCAATACAAGCAAAACGGTAACAATAAATGTTAGTAATGCTTATTGTAAAAATATGAATTGGACAGGTGCTGGTTTTACGCCTACTTTAGGTTATTCTGTAAGTGGATATTTAAGAATTGCAGGTTCACTAACTTTAATAACTGCCATGAACTTAAATTATTATGGCACGTATAGTTTTGAATCAACCACTGCAGGAAATATAATCACATCTGCTGGCAAGGTTTTTCCTAGCAACGTTTATTTTGCTGGTGTTGGCGGTACCTGGGGTTTGGCCGATGCATTTAATACCAACAGTTATTTAGAGTTAACTGCTGGTACGTTAAATACCAATAACCAACCTGTTACATGTTCATACTTTGGTACTGGGTCTCTACAAAAAGCATTGAACTTAGGTTCTACAGTGTTTACATTAACCAACTATTATTGGAATGTAAATGCTAGCAACTTTGCATTTAATGCTGGTACATCAACCATAAGAATATTTAGCCCTGGTAACAATTATCCATTGTATGGTGCAGGATTAACCTACTACAATGTAACATTTGAAGCTGGCAGCAACCCAGGAACAATTAATGGCAACAATACGTTTAATGGTACTGTAACTTTTAATGGTATTGGAAGAATAGAAGGCAATAATACATTTAATGGAAATGTTGTATTTAATAGCGATGGAGCAATTACTTCAAATAACACGTATAATAAAAATCTTAAGTTTACCTCTGGTAAAACATATACGTTAACTTCTGGCGTTGCACAAACGTTTAGTACAACTGGTACATTAACAGCCATTGGTTCGCCATGTGCACCTATTGCCATTTTTTCTAGTGTTAATGGATCGGCTACAACGTTAACCAAAGCCAGTGGCGAAATTTGTTCGGATTATTTATACCTAGTTAATACAAGAGCCACGGGTGGAGCTATTTTTTCTACAGGATTAAATTCTACCAACTCTACACCAATAGTTGGTACTGGCTGGCAAGCTATTGCTTGTTCTACACCTTTACAATCATCAATTATTACAGCCAGTGGGCCATTGTGTGGCTCAGGAGGTATTTCACTTTCGTCTAGGGCTGCTACTAGTTACTTATGGTCAACTGGTGCAACTACACAGTCTATAAATATTACAACACCAGGAACCTATACATTATCAATTGTTAACTTAAATGGTTGTAGCGAAACTGGTTCTTTGGTTATTACAAGTGGCACAGCTCCAACTTGTTCCATTACTGGTTCAAGCAGTACTTGCCCAGGCACTAGCGAAACATATACAGCACCATCTGGCTTTGCCAATTATGTTTGGACCATTTCTGGCAACGCAAGCATCCCTGGATCTGCCATTGGCGAAACTGTTGTTGTACGACCAACAGGTTGCGGCTCTTATACACTTTCTTTAACCATTACCAATGCTTCAGGCTGTAGTTCTACTTGTAGTAAAACTGTAAGTGTAACAGATAATACACCTCCAGCAATTACTTGTCCATCAAATATTTCAATAGGTAATGCAACCGGCTTATGTGGAAGAAATGTAACTTTTGCTGTTACTGCAACAGATAATTGTGGAACGCCAACTGTTGTATCAACGCCAGCTTCTGGTAGTTTATTTGTAAAAGGAAATACAACTGTAACATCGGTAGCAACCGATGCTTGTGGAAATACCACTACTTGCACTTTTGTGGTAACCGTTACCGATGCTGAAGCACCAGTAATTACCTGCAATAATTCTGGCACCATAAATGTGAGTACTGATGCAGGTTTATGTACATATAAAATTGTTGGAACAACACTAAATGCAACCGCTACTGATAATTGTGGCATAGTTGCATCGCTTGCATATACTTTATCTGGTGCAACATCTGGTACTGGAACAAATCTTAATAACGTTTTATTTAATATTGGTACTACAACAGTAACATGGAGAGCAACCGACTCGGTTGGTACTATTTCTTCGTGCAACTTTAATATTAATGTTAGTTATGCTGCTACACCAACCATTGCTGTTTCGGGTACAACTACTTTTTGTGCAGGTGGTTCGGTGGTTTTAACAGCTTCTTCTGGCTCAAGTTATTTGTGGAGCAATGGAGCAACCACTCAATCTATTACGGTAACTAATGGTGGTGCTTATTCAGTAACAGTAACCAATGCATCGGGTTGTTGTGCAACTTCTGCAGCAACTGTTGTAACTGTAAATGCAGTAGCCAATGCAACCATAACAGCATCGGGTGCAACAACTTTTTGTACTGGAGGTTCAGTAGCCTTAACTGCAGCCGTTGGTGCTAGTTATGCATGGAGTACAGGTGCAACCACTAGATCAATAAATGTAACAACTTCTGGCAGCTACACAGTAACAGTAAACAATGCTGCTGGTTGTTCCTCAATATCTGATGCAGTTGCTGTAACAGTAAATGCAACACCAACAGCAATCATCACAGCATCTGGTGCAACCACTTTTTGTGCAGGTAGTTCTGTAACACTTACAGCATCGGATGGTGCAACTTATTTATGGAGTAATGGAGCTACAAGCCAAAGCATCACAGTTACGTCAGGTGGTGCTTATACTGTAGCTGTAACCAACGAATTTGGTTGCTCTGCAACTTCCGCTGCAACAGTTGTAACTGTAAATCCTGCAGCCACTGCAATAATTACCGCCTCGGGTGCAAATACATTTTGTGCAGGAGGTTCAGTAACATTAACTGCAACTGCTGGTTCAACTTATACATGGAGTACAGGTGCCACCTCTAGATCAATAAATGTAACTACATCTGGTAACTACTCAGTTACGGTAAACACTGCTGCTGGTTGTTCAGCAATTTCTACTGCAACAACTGTAACAGTAAATGCTGTACCAACAGCAACGATTACTGCATCTGGTGCAACTACTTTTTGTGCAGGAAGTTCTGTAACACTTGCGGCTTCTGATGGTACAAGTTATTTATGGAATAATGGAGCTACTAGCAAAACCATTACAGTTACGTCTGGTGGTTCTTATTCTGTAGTTGTTAGCAACGAATTTGGTTGCTCTGCAACTTCTGCAGCAACAGTTGTAGTAGTAAATGCAGTACCAAGTATTACAAGTACAACACCAGCAAGCAGGTGTGGTGCAGGTTCTGTAACCTTAAATGCTACAGCTTCTGCTGGAATTATCAATTGGTATGCTGCAAGTACAGGTGGTAGTTCTTTAGCTACTGGTTCAAGTTTTGTTACATCTACAGCAGGTACTTACTATGTAGATGCAACTGCTAATGGTTGTACGTCAGGTTCACGAAGTGCAGTAGTAGCAACTATCAATCCTCAACCAACAATTACAGCTTCTAATGGAGCTGCAAGATGTGGAGTTGGATCTGTTACATTAACAGCAACAGCAACTTTAGGAGCCATTAATTGGTACACAGTTTCGTCTGGTGGCAGTGCAATTGCAACAGGCAATTCATTCACAACTCCAAGTTTAAGTTCAACTACAAATTATTATGTGGATGCAACTGCAAATGGTTGTGCATCTGCTGCAAGAACTTTGGTTGCAGCTACCATTAATCCAGTTCCAAGCATTGCAATAGCTCCGGCCACAGCAAGTATTTGTACTGGTAATTCAATTTCTTTGAGTGGAAGTTCTGTAACATCAACCACTAGAACATATAATATACCATTAGCTAGTTTATTGAATCAAGCTTCAAATTGCGATGGTATTGGTGATTCTTATTACAATGGTTGTGCTGGTACTCAACCAGGATTTACTTGGTTAGATAATGGTAGTGGCACTGTAAGTAATGTGCAAATTAAATTTGCTATAGGTGTAGAGTGTGCAGCAACTGGTACAGTGCATGGTACTACTTTAAACAATTTTGCTGGGCCTACGTTTGCAACTACTAATTGGTGTCAGTGTGCGGGTCAGGCTTCAACAACGGCAAACGACTTTACAATTAATTTCACCAATCCTACTTATAATGTGGGTGGTACAAATACCTTCTATTTAGGTAATCCAAGTAATTGTTTTGGTTTTATTAAAAAAGCTGTATTAAACAACTCTTTTGCAATTGTAACTGTAACCTATGGTGGAAGTTCTAGTAATGCAGCAATAGCCAGTTGGTTATGGAATACTGGTGAAACAACCAATAGTATTACAGTAAATCCAACTACAACTACTACTTATACATTAACAGGCACAACAGCCGAAAACTGCAGTATAACATCAACTAAAACAGTAACGGTAAATCCATTGCCAACAACATTTAATGTAACTGGCGGTGGAAGCTTCTGTTCTGGAGGAAATGGTGTTTCCATTGGTTTAAGTGGTTCTCAAACAGGCATTAGTTACCAATTAAAAAATGGTTCTACCAATGTTGGAAGTCCAGTATCAGGTAATGGTTCAAATATTAGTTTTGGATTGGTTTCAAATGCAGCTACTTATACTGTTGTTGCTACAAATGTTTCAACAGGTTGCTCAAGCAATATGGCTGGCAATGCAACAGTTGCAGTTAATCAACTACCAAATGCAATAATCAGTGCATCTGGTGCAACTACTTTTTGTGATGGCGGTTCAGTTAATTTAACTGCAAGTGCAGGAACAAGTTACTTATGGAGTAATGGTGCTACAACTCAAACTATTACAGTATCAACTGCTGGTAATTATTCTGTAACGGTAACCAATGCAAGCAATTGTGCTGCAACATCTTCGGCCACAGCAGTAACTGTAAATACTTTACCAGTTTCAACAGTAACAGTTACAGGCTCTACAACAGTTTGCTCAGGTAATACTGTAACACTAAATGCACCAGCTACTGCAGCTGGTGGTAATGCTATGACTTTTGGTGGCCGATATGTTACTGTGCCACATAGTTCATCTATTAGTTTAGGAGCTGGCACAACTTACTCAATTGAATCTTGGGTAAGGGTTAGTGATAATGTAAACAATACAATTGTAGATAAAGGCGATTATAATTTCTTATTTCAAACACATCCCAATGGTAATCAAGGATTGGGATTATATAATAGAAGTTTTGGATGGATATATTCTGCTGGAACTGTACCTGTTAATCAATGGGTGCATGTAGCAGTTACTTATGATAATAGAATTGTGAGGTTCTATCAAAATGGTGTATTGCAAGGTACATACAATGCAAGTACCAATAGTACTGGCGACAATGGTGCTTTAAACATTGGAAGGCAACAACCAGGCTTTTGTAACTGTAACATTTTTGATGGTTCAATGGATGAATTACGTTTATGGAATACTGCCAGAACACAAGCTCAAATTCAAGCAACCATGAATGCTACCGTTCCTACCAATAGCTCAAACTTAGTTGCTTATTATAAGTTTGATGCAGGTAGTGGAACTTCGGTTGTAGACGCTACAAGCAATGCAAACAATGGTAGTGTTGTGGGTTCACCAATTTGGATGGTTCCATCAACATCTCCTTTAGGAGGTGCTTCAACAACTTATAATTATTTATGGTCTCCTAGTGGTGAAACAACAGCATCTATCAATGCGGCAACAAGTGGAAATTATAGTGTAACATTAACAGATGCTTCTACAGGTTGTTCATCTACATCAACGCCAGTACTAGTAACTATTAACACTACACCTACAATTACTTGTCCATCTAATATTACTGTTGGGGCAACTGCAAATATGTGTGGAGCAAACGTAAGTTTCGATTCTGCAACAGTAACAGGTTCACCAAATCCAACAATCACATATTCTCATGCAAGTGGAAGTTTCTTTACTGTAGGAACTACGGAAGTTACTGCAACTGCAATTAACTCGTGTGGTTCAACTTCATGCACATTTACTGTAACTGTGAACGATACACAAGCACCATCAATTACATGTACAAACGATACAAGTGTAATTGCATCAAGTGCAGCAGGAGCAACCGTAAATTATACTACTCCAATAGGTACAGATAATTGTAGTGGAGTAACCACAACAAGAACATCAGGTTTACCAAGTGGGGAAACCTTCCCAATTGGAACAACAACAGTAACACATAAAGTAACAGATGCAGCAGGCTTAACTGCAGAGTGTTCATTTACGGTAACTGTAACAGGATTACCACCAGCTATTGTTTGTCCTTCAAATATTACAGTAAATAATGCAGTAGGGCAATGTGGAGCAAACGTAAGTTTTGCAGCTACAGAATCACAAGCCATACCAGCATCTACAATAAGCTACTCGATTGCTTCAGGAAGTTTCTTCCCAGTTGGTACCACAGCAGTAACAGCAACAGCAACCAATGCAGTAGGATCTTCAAGCTGCTCATTTACGGTAACAGTTGTTGATAATCAAGTTCCAGTATTAGTAGGCGTACCAGCTAATGCAACAGTAGAGTGTGATGCAGTTCCTGCTGCAGCAGTAGTAACAGCTACTGATAATTGCACTACGTCAGTACCTACATTTACACAAACAAGAACTAATGGTAATTGCCCAAGCAATTATACCTTAACTAGAACATGGAGTACAACAGATGCTTCAAACAATACAACTACAGCATCTCAAACCATTACAGTTCAAGATACACAAGCACCTATATTAAGTGCTGCACCAGATAATGTAACAGTAGAGTGTAATGCAGTACCAACAGCAGCAACCTTAAATGCAACTGATAATTGTGATAATGCACCAGTGGTAACTTATAATCAAACAAGTACACAAAACAGTAACCCAAGCAATGTTGGTCACTATAACTATGTAATTACAAGAACTTGGACAGCAACAGATGCATGTGGAAATGTATCAAGCAAAACGCAAACGATCACCGTACAAGATGTAACAGCACCAATAATTGCATGTCCATCTAACGTAACGCTAAATTGTCAAGATGATAATACATCAGCCAATACTGGTGTAGCCAATGCAGAAGACAATTGTGCACCAATAGCAAACATTGCAATTACTCAAAGCCAAACATCAACACAAAATGCTGATGTAAACAATGCAGGTTATTACAACTATGTAATCACTAGAACTTGGAGAGCAACAGATGTTACAGGCAACTATAGTGAGTGTGAACAAACGATAACAGTACAAGATGTAACTAAACCAGTTATTACTTGTCCTACAAACGTAACGCTAAACTGTCAGGACAACAACACAAGTGCGTCAACAGGTGTTGCAACAGCAACAGACAATTGTTCACCAGTAGCTATTACACAAACACAAACAAGTACACAAAATGCTAATCCAAGTACATCAGGCCATTACAACTATGTAATCACTAGAACATGGACAGCAACAGATGTTACAGGTAATGCGTCAAGTTGTGTTCAAACAATAACAGTACAAGATGTAACAGCACCAATAATTGCATGTCCATCTAACGTAATGCTAAATTGTCAAGATAATAATACAAGTGCAGCAACAGGCGTTGCAACAGCAACAGACAATTGTTCACCAGTAACAATTACTCAAAGCCAAACATCAACACAAAATGCTAGTCCAAATAATGCAGGTTATTACAACTATGTAATCACTAGAACATGGACAGCAACAGATGTTACAGGTAATGCGTCAAGTTGTGTTCAAACAATAACAGTACAAGATGTAACAGCACCATTAGTTACTTGTCCTGCAATTGTAACAGTAAATTGTCAAGATAATAATACAAGTGGGGCAACAGGAGTTGCAACAGCAACAGACAACTGTTCACCAGTAGCGATTACACAATCACAAACATCAACACAAAATGCTGATGTAAACAATGCAGGCCATTACAACTATGTAATTAGCAGAACATGGAGAGCAACAGATGTAACAGGCAACTTTAGTGAGTGTATACAAACAATAACAGTACAAGACATCACAAAACCAGTAATTACTTGCCCTGCAATTGTAACAGTAAATTGTCAAGACAATAATAAAAGTGTAGCAACAGGAGTTGCAACAGCAACAGACAATTGTGGACCAGTAGCAATTACACAATCACAAACATCAACACAAAATGCTGATGTAAACAATGCAGGCCATTACAACTATGTAATCACTAGAACATGGAGAGCAACAGATGTAACAGGCAACTTTAGTGAGTGTATGCAAACAATAACAGTACAAGACATCACAAAACCAGTAATTACTTGCCCTGCAATTGTAACAGTAAATTGTCAAGACAATAATACAAGTGTAGCAACAGGAGTTGCAACAGCAACAGACAATTGTTCACCAGTAGCAATTACACAAACACAAACATCAACACAAAATGCTGATGTAAACAATGCAGGTTATTACAACTATGTAATCACTAGAACATGGAGAGCAACAGATGTTACAGGAAACTTTAGTGAGTGTATACAAACAATAACAGTACAAGATGTAACAGCACCAGTAATTACTTGTCCTACACTAGCACCAGTATGTAATGATTTAGCAGGCAATACAAAAACCCTAACCTTAACTGGAACAGATAATTGCAATAGCCCATTAACAGTAAGCTACACCGTAAGTGGAGCAACTGTAAAAGCAACAACCGCATCTGCAACAGCAACAGTAGGCTATAATGTAGGAACCAGCTATTTAAACTGGACAGTAAAAGATGCAACAGGTAATACCACAACTTGTACAACAACAGTAGTAATACGACCATTACCAGTAGCAAGTTATGTAACGAGCAATGCTGATGCATTCTGTAACAAATTAAGTATCACAGCAAACTCAACCTTAAGTGGTCCTTACAGTTATGCATGGAGTTACAACAATGCAGCCTTTGCAACAACACAACAAATACAGTTAGGCAATGCCAATGGCGATGGCAACTACAGTGTATACACTTTTGATGGATTTGGTTGCAGAAGTGCAGTACCAGCAGTGTACAACTACCAGAAGCAAAATATGATCAGTAGCTATACGATTTTGGCAAACAAAGAAGTAGAGTTACATGGTTATAATAGTGTACAAAGTGGAAGTGTAGGTTTAATGAAAGCAGAAGGTAAAGCAGATTTCAAGAAATACTCATCTATGACAGGAGCTGGAGCTTTTGTAAAAGCACCTAAGATAGAAGTAGATAATGGAGCCAGTGTACCAAATAGAGTGATAGGTATAGCAACAGTAAGCTTACCAACCATGCAGGTAAATACTTTAACTAGTCAACAGTACAATGCCTTACCAAGTTATACAGTAAATCAAAGTCAAATGATTAGTTTAAGTGGCAACTATAAAGACCTTAAGATTAAGAAAGGAGCCAATGTAACCTTAAGCGGAACAATCTTTGGTAAAATAGATATTGAAGAGGGTTCAATAGTACGTTTCACATCAACCACCATCAATATGGGAGATATGAAAGTAGGCAAAGGACCAAACAATGGATCAACAACGGTGAGGTTTGCCAACAATACAAGTGTACGAGTAAGCAAACAGGTTAAGATAGAAGAAGATTGTATCATCAATCCAGATGGCGTACAAGTAACGTTCTACTTAGGCGATGAGAAGTGTGATGAAGAGAAGTTCTATGTGAAAGGCGGCAACACAACTGTTACAGCCAATATCTATGCACCAAGTGGAAAGATAAAAGTAACAGGTGGTTCAAATTGTCACAATCATGGCAATGGAGGTGTAGTAAACATGATAGGTTTATTTATAGCCGACGAAGTAGAGAGTGAAGGCAAGTTTGTAAATTGGAACAACTACACTTGCACAAATAGTGGAGTAGCTCCGATAGCCAACTATGTGGATATAAGTGCCCCAGAAGAAACAGTAGCTAAATTAGAAGTTAGAGTAGCACCAAACCCAACGATGAGTGAGTTTGTGTTAATCGTAAACAGTAAAACGGATGGTTTAGTGAACATTAAAGTAACCGATGCTTATGGCAAATTGGTAGCTACGTTAAACAAAGTAGTACCAGGATCAGCAGTAAGGGTAGGTAGCAACTTTACATCTGGTATTTATTTTGCAGAGATTGTACAAGGTACACAACGCAAAGTGGTTAAAATGATAAAAGGTAATTAATTAACTTACAACCACACAATACAAAAAAGGGCTACCAAATTGGTGGCCCTTTTTTATTCAGCTAACATTTAACTTATTGAAGATGTATCGTTTTAATATTTCCCTATCTTTACCCCCTTGCCAAAAGCAATAAAATGAGTGTAAAACGTATAGCAATATTTGGTTCTACTGGTTCAATTGGTACGCAATGTTTAGAAGTAATTGCTGCTTATCCCGATTTGTTTTCGGCTGAAATATTAACTGCCCAAAACAATGATGAACTGTTGGTTAAGCAAGCATTAGAATTTAACCCTAATGTGGTGGTAATTGGCGATGAAAAAAAGTATCAAAAAGTTAAAGATGCATTAGCACATACCGATGTGAAAGTTTTTGCTGGAGAAGCTGCTATTGAAGAAGCTGCAGCAATGGATTGTTATGATATGATGTTGGCGGCAATTGTAGGTTATGCAGGGTTAAAGCCCACTTTAAGAGCTATAGAAAGTGGTAAACCTATTGCCTTGGCCAATAAAGAAACCTTGGTGGTTGCAGGCGATATTGTAATGCAAAAAGCCGTTGAAAAACGTGTTCCCATTATTCCGGTAGATAGCGAACATTCGGCAATTTTTCAATGTTTGGTAGGCGAGGGTAGAAATAAAATTGAGAAAATTGTTTTAACAGCAAGTGGTGGGCCTTTTAGAGGTAGAAAACCCAATTTTTTGGTGAATGTTAAAAGAGATCATGCTTTGCAACATCCCAATTGGGCAATGGGTGCAAAAATTACCATCGATTCTGCAACGCTTATGAATAAAGGCTTAGAAATGATTGAGGCCAAATTTTTATTCAATTTACAGCCAGAACAAATCGAAGTTGTAGTTCATCCCCAAAGCATTATTCACAGTATGGTGATGTTTGACGATGGTAGTATTAAAGCTCAAATGGGCTTACCCGATATGAAATTGCCCATTCAGTATGCAATGGCTTTTCCTCAGCGTTTAAAAAGTAATTTTCCTAGATACGATTTTAGAAAACCAGATACTTTAACTTTTGAAGCACCCGATTTAAAAACTTTTAGAAGTTTAGCATTAGCCATTGAAGCATTAAATAGAGGAGGTAATATGCCTTGTGTATTAAATGCTGCCAATGAAATTGCTGTTTTTGCTTTTTTAAGAAATAGGATAGGATTTTTGGATATGACTGAAATGGTGGAAAGAACCATTCAAAAAATTCCTTTTATAGAAAAACCTACATTACAAGAGCTATTTGAGTGCGATGGAGAGGCTCGTAATTTTGCAGCCACATTAATTGATATGTGAGTTTAAGATTGAGGGTTTAAGGTTGACGGTTTAAGGTGTAAAGTTTGTGGTTGAAGGTTTAAAGTTGAGGGTTTGACGGAACCCCTCCAACGGCTCAAAAGCCTTGGCGGCGGTTGTAGAAGTGTAAAGATTTTTTGATTACCGTGAGATTGAAGTTTAAGGCTTAGTTTTTAGTTGAACAAGTATTCAAATAGCTGGCTAAAAAAATAAAAATAAAAAAAGCAATCCCTCTTTTAGGGACAAGGGTATATGACATTATTAGCAATTGATTGGAGTGGTGGATTGGTTCAAGCGGGCCAATTCATTTTATCGTTTTCTATTTTAGTAGTATTACACGAGTTGGGTCATTATTTTCCAGCAAAGTGGTTTAAATGTAGGGTAGAAAAATTTTATTTGTTTTTTAACCCTTGGTTTAGTTTATGGAAGAAAAAAATTGGCGAAACCGAATGGGGTATTGGTTGGGTGCCATTTGGCGGCTATGTTAAAATAGCTGGTATGGTAGATGAAAGTATGGATAAAGAGCAAATGAAATTGCCACCATTGCCAGATGAATTTAGAGCTAAACCAGCCTGGCAACGTTTAATAATTATGTTGGGTGGTGTAACGGTGAATGTACTTTTAGCAATTATTATTTTTATTGGTATTAGTTGGGTTTGGGGCGAAGAATTGTTGCCTGCAAAAAATGTAAAATATGGAATTGTTGCCGATAGTTTAGGCAAAACCATTGGTTTAAAAGACGGAGATGTAGTAACCAAAGTGGGAACGGAGACGCTTAAAAATGCAATTGATCGAAAAATTATTGGTTCAATCATTTTAAGTGATTCAAAATCTTTAACAGTTGTAAGGGATGGTAAAGAGGTAGAATTACCTTACAACGATGGTTTTGTAAAAGCATTGAATAAAAGCAAGGGACAAGGGTTGTTAAGTATAAGAGTGCCATTTATTGTGGATGGGTTTGCTAAATTATCTAGTGCCGAGCAAGCAGGAGTAAAAAAAGGCGATAGGATTATCGCTTTTGACAGTATTGCTACACCTTATTATAACGATTATGAGGCAGCTGTAAAAGGCAAAAAATCTCAAAAAGTAAATATTGCTGTTGTTAGAAATTCAGCAACCCTAAACTTTCCTGTTGAGTTAAATAACGATGGAAAAATTGGCGTAATGAGATCTACCGATTTAACTAAATTGGGCTTTGTCATAGAAACTATGAACTATACATTTTTAGAAGCAGTGCCTGTTGGTTTTAACTTATGCTGGAGCAGTTTAGATAAATACATTACAGGTATTAAGCAATTGTTTAATGGTAAAGCAAATCCTAACGATAGTTTAGGCAGTGTTTTAAGTATAGGCAGTGTGTATAGTAAAGTTTGGGATTGGCAAAGCTTTTGGACATTAACCGCTTTGTTCTCTATTATTTTGGCCTTTATGAATATTTTACCAATTCCTGCACTTGACGGAGGTCATGCTTTATTTTGTATCGTAGAAATGGTTACTGGCAAAAAGCCTAGTGATAAGTTTATGGAGTATGCACAAACTGTAGGTATGATATTGCTCTTAAGTCTTATGGTGTATGCATTAGGATTAGATTTTTGGCGATTGTTTAAATAATAATTTTTTAATATAACGAAAAGAGGCTTTGTAAATGTACAAAGCCTCTTTTTTGTTACCCCATTTCAATCCCAATTTTCTTCATTAATATAGATGCATTCATACTTGTACAAATTCCATTTTTTAACTTATAATCAAAATACAATTCTTCATTAGCCACTTGTACATCGAAATGATAATTATTAATGGCCAATGGAAATTCGTTTTGCATGTAAGCCAATTCAACATCGTGTGTGGCAATTATGGCTACTGCATTTTGGTTAATTAGTTGCTGTATAAGAGCCTTAGATCCAGTGTGTCTGTCTAACGAGTTGGTGCCTCTTAAAATTTCATCTAATAAAATAAATACTTTTTGTTGTTGTTTAACTGCTTCAATAATCGTTTGTATTTTTTTTAGTTCTGCATAAAAAGTAGAGGTGCTCTCTGCTAAATTATCAGCAATTCGCATACTACTCATTAGCTGAATATTGCTAATAGTAAATGCTTCTGCACAAACGGGTGCACCCATTAGTGCCAATACTGTATTAACTCCTATACTTCTTAAAAAAGTACTTTTGCCGCCCATATTCGATCCTGTAATCAATGCAATTTTTCCAGTACCAATTGTACTAAATGAATTATTCACTCTTTTGTTAGCAGGTATTAAAGGGTGCCCCAAATTGCTTGCAGAAAACTCAAAATGATTTGGGCTAATCGTTGGAAAAATAAATGTAGGCTGGTTGTAATATAGGGTAGCTAAGCTAATACACACTTCCATTTCAACAATGGCAGTAAACCACTCATTTAGCAATAGTGCATTGTTTTTTTTCCAGTGTTTCAAAGCAAGTATTTGTCTAGTATCCCACAACAAAAAAGTATTCAAAAAATAAAATACAAACACATTCAATCTTATGTCAAAACGGTCTAATATATTTTTCAATGCTAAAATCTCTGCAGATGCCTTTGTTGCATTATGATTAGAAATATTGGATTTTAAATTATTGATGTGATTACTTTTAATTTCTAATGTTTCTAGCCATTTTAATTGATTGTTTAAAGTGATTATTTCGTTTACAATTTTAGAAAGTAGGGTATAAGTAGAATGAATTTTTTTGCTTTGATAAAAGGAGAATAAGAAAAATACGAAAGCCAATGGATAAAATACTTTGGAGTCAATAACCCCAAACACATAACAGCCCAGAATTGTAACTGCTATTATAGAATAAGTATTAACCAATAGTGGCCAACCTTTCCATGTAAAGTAAGATTCTTCTCGTTGTAGCCAAGTATTTATTTTTTGTTGTGTAGCAAGGGTAATTTTTTCTTGTAAACCGTAAGCTAAAAATTGCTGAATATTTGGTATGGTTAAACTTAAAGCTGCAACAGCCTCTTGTTGGTTAATGATAAAATCCGTTGGTTGTGGGTTTAATAGATTTTTTGCCATCAATGCTCTTCCTTGCTCGCTGCTGCATCTATTTATGTATTGATACAGCGAATCTTTTCCAAAAATATCAATATCATTTTCATAAGAATGGTGGCTTGGTTTAAATTCAATGCCCTCCTCTCTTTCATTAAAATTGTTGCTTAATATGGCTAACTCTTCTTTATTAATTTTTATTAATAAAATAGTATTAGTTAATCTGCTTTTTAGTGTTGCTGTGGTTGATAATAAAATTAAAAAAATAGCAACTCCCAAAATTATTATGCTAACAATGAGTAGGGCACCAGTTTGCCAAAAATTGTATAAAATAAAAGCCGTACTAAGAAATACAGCCAATCTTAACCATGCAATTTGAGAGCTTTTTTTTGCTAAACGTTCAGCAGTTTGTTGTAGGTTTTGTAAGTTGTTGGTATAAAAATCAAATGCTGGTATGGTTTGTTGCATATACAAAGATTAAGATTCTATTTACTACAAACAACCTAAAAAATGCTAAGTTTGCAAACTGTAAACTATTAAACTTTTAAACAATTAATGGGGCCGTATTGGTTTTGACAGCAAAGTTCTTTGTAGGTGTAAGCATGCAGTGCGTTGTATAATTAGCACTTTAATCTGAATATACAAAACTCAAATGGCAATACTCAGTATGCCATGGCTGCTTAATCAGTGATTAAGTAACCATTTGGGCCGCCGTACAGGTTTAGCTTTTTTCCATGTACCGCCGCCGACTCAAACCAAAAAAAGATGCTGTTGCAATAGGCTGTGCCTGCAACATAAGACCATTCAGCTAAGGATATTGTTGGTTTGTTGGTTTCCGGCAGTTTCTCTACAATTAATAATCAAATAAGCATGTAGAAAGCTTATGGCGAATTTGTTTGGACACCGGTTCGACTCCGGTCGGCTCCACTTTTTTAAACATTCAGTTACACCGCTGAATGTTTTTTTATTTTTAACCAACTGTAGAATATATGTAAACTTTAGTTGCGTCGTTTAAAATCCTGCTTATTGCAGGGCAAACTTGTACAGTTGAATCTTTATTCATCATAAATACCTAACTAACCTCCAACACTCTAACTATATCACTACAAACCAAATAACTAAATTACCCCAAACTCCAAACTATATAACTACTTACTTTCCTTCAATACCATATCAATAGTAATGGCTGTAGCCACAATATTTATTTTATTTTGATCCTCGGCGTAAGTAGGGTCAATTTTCACATAATATTTATCGGCCGACGTAAAGAGTTCTTTCATAGCACCAGCCCATTTTTTGCTTATAGTACCCACTTGGCTGCCATTAGCATCTTTAATAGTAAAGTTCCATGCTTTCCAGTCGCCAGTAATTTCTGCAATTTGTATTTCATTGGCATCCAAAATTCTAAAAGTAGGTTTAAAAAATTTAAACTTTTGTCTTATATAACCGGTAATATTGTTATTACTATCGAGAATGGTAATTTTCGACATCCAAAAAGTCCAACCTCTTTGTATGCTTACTAAATGTTGGTCGTTGGTATCTTTAATCTCTAATAAAAACGGAAACATGGCTTTGTTTAAAAGCAGGCGTAAAAACTTAAACCAGCCACTTACCTTTTGCTTTATTGATCCCACTTGTATACCTAAGTCGTTATAAACCTTGTATTCGTTTTCAAATTGTAAAAACGTAACTTTCTCATCAATCAAATATTCATTGCATTCAAAAAATTCAGGAAAAACAGCCGACATATGTATTTAATTTAGTTGTGAATTAAGTCCCTAAAAATAAGTATGTAAAAGTCTAGCTATGCTTTTTTTAAAAAATAATTTTGTAGTAATAATTTTTTTTTATCTTTTCACTCTAAAACGACATGCTATATGATTAAAATTAATGATCTAAAAATTGGCGATTTTGTTATTGCCGAATACGAAGGCAAATCCTGGGAAGGAGAAGTAACACGGTTTAACGGAAACGAAAAACAAATTGAGGTAAGAACCGAAGTACAAGAGTTTTGGTTCGATCAAGAGCATTTACACCCTATTCCTTTAAATGGAGAACAATTGCTAAAGTTAAAATTTACTAAACAAGAAAATGCCGACGGTAGTACTAAATACATGAAAGGTTCATTTAGAATTGTTTTGCCACACACTGGAGATTTTTCGAAGATGGAAATGTGGTACAGAGAAGATAAAAGGCATAACCCAGATGTGCATTATGTTCATCAACTACAAAATCATTATTTAGATATGACTAAAATACATCTTACAAAAGATGGTATGTAAATTAAAGCAAGCCCAACAAATTAAAGTTGGGTTTTCTTTTTTTTGGCTCTCGGCTCTTCGAGACATGTAGTCTCGAAGTTTTATTTTGTTGCCTGTGGCAACCTTAAATGGTATTTACTAAAAGTGATAGAATAGAATTTAGAGAATAAAAGTTATGAAGCGTAAAATCCATAGAATCCACAACAATTAAGCAACCGAATCAATAAGCATACTATAATACTGTCAAATCATCTTTAAATTTTGGGTTTTCAAATTGGTGATTAAGTACTAGACTAGGTAAATGGAACAATTAACCATTTTTTCATTCACATTTCTCCCTTATTCAAATACTTTTTGCTTTTTTTTGAAAAAAAATAAAATAGTTTAAAAAAACTTTGCCCAATACAAAAAACTACCCTACATTTGCACCCCAACTAAAAATTGGGTTTCTACTATGTCTCAGAGAATAAGAATAAAATTACAGAGCTACGATCACAACTTGGTAGATAAGTCTGCTGAGAAAATTGTGAAAACCGTACGTAGCACAGGTGCTGTTGTAACAGGTCCTATTCCTTTACCTACACGTAAAAGAATATTTACTGTTCTACGTTCACCACACGTTAACAAGAAAAGTCGTGAGCAGTTCCAATTGTGTACGCACAAGCGTTTGTTGGACATTTACACTTCTTCTTCTCGTACAGTAGATGCTCTTAGTAAGTTAGACTTACCATCTGGTGTAGAAGTAGAAATTAAAGCATAACCCTCAGATTAATTCTGAGATAAGTTCTTAAAAAAATCTGTCATCTCTCAATCAAGTTTATTGAAAAATAAATTGAGAAAAGAGCTCTGAAATATAATTCTACAAAAGCTGTAAGCTATTGTAGGCCACATATAAACAGGCCCTTCGAGGTTTGTTTACTAGCGGTACTTCCACTTCATTTAATGCTAATTTAGTTAAGCAAATGAAAACAACGGAAAAGGTCGTTAGCAAACAAGGATTGAATTCTACGTTTCATCTGTAGAATGTCCTTTTTACCTCAGCGGGGCATAAACCGCAAAACGATGAAAGGTATTATTGGAAAGAAAATTGGAATGACAAGCATCTTCGTTGAAGATGGCAAGCAAACTGCTTGTACCATTATAGAGGTTGCTCCAAATGTTGTTACACAAATCAAAACCATCGAATCCGATGGTTACAACGCAGTACAATTAGCAGTTGGCGACAAAAAAGAAAAGCATGCTACCCGTGCAGAAGTTAACCACTTTGCAAAGGCCAACACTCCAGCTAAAAAATTTACAAAAGAATTTCGTGATTACTCTATAGAAAAAGCTTTAGGCGAAACTGTTACTATTAACATTTTTGCTGAAGGCGATAAAGTAGAAGTGATAGGCACAACCAAAGGAAAGGGTTTTCAAGGTGTTGTAAAACGCCATGGTTTCTCGGGTGTTGGAGAAGCTTCTCATGGCCAACATGATCGTCAAAGAGCTCCAGGTTCTATTGGTGGTTCTTCATATCCTGCAAGAGTATTTAAGGGTATGAGAATGGCTGGAAGAATGGGCGGCGACAGAGTAAAAATGAAAGGATTGAAAGTGTTAAAATTTTCGCTGAGAAAAATTATATCCTAGTTAGTGGTTCTATTCCAGGACACAACAACTCAATCGTTTTAATTCAGAAGTAATCACACTTTAATTGTAGTAAGATGCAAATAGATGTATTAGATATAAAGGGTCAAAAAACAGGTAGAACTGTTGAATTACCAGAAGAAATTTTTGGTATTGAGCCTAATGACCATGTAATTTATTTGGCAGTTAAGCAATATATGGGAGCTCAACGCCAAGGTACGCACAAAGTAAAAACTCGTGCCGAAGTAAAAGGTGCAAGTCGTAAGTTACACAAGCAAAAAGGAACTGGTGGTGCACGTAAAGGTAATATTCGTAACCCTTTGTATAAAGGTGGTGGTACTATTTTTGGACCAAAACCTCATGGTTACGATACCAAGTTAAACCGTAAAGTAAAAGATTTAGCAAAAATTTCGGCTCTTAGCTACAAAGCAAAAGAAAATGCAATTTTTGTTGTAGAAGATATTACAATGGATGCACCTAAGACTAAGCAATTGGTTGAAATTATGGGAGCATTAAATGTAGCTAACAAAAAAACAATTTTGGTTTTACCAGAATACAACGACAATGTGTACTTAAGTACTCGTAACGTACCAAATGTAGCTAGTACCTTATTAGCTGATATTAACACTTACGAAATCATGAATGCCGATGTATTGGTTTTAACTGAAAACACAGCCAAGATTTTTGCAGAAGAAGAAACTGCAGAAGCTTAATTAGAAAACGTTTCAACAGAAATACAATGAAACTTACAGAAGTATTAGTAAAGCCCATTTTAACAGAAAAAGCAAACGGACAACAAGAAAAGTTACGTCGTTATGCTTTTAGAGTAAGTAAAAAGGCTAATAAATTAGAAATCAAGAAAGCAGTCGAAGAATTTTATGGTGTAACCGTAACCGACGTAAATACTGCTGTAGCTCCAGGTAAAAATAAAACTCGTTACACTAAAGCTGGTTTTATTCAAGGTGCAAAGCCTTCTTATAAGAAAGCATTTGTTACTGTAGCCAAAGGCGAAACAATTGATTTATACGCAAATATTTAATTATAGTTAGCGAAGCTGAAAATTTCGCAAAAAAAAAGAAAAGAAGATGGCATTAAAGAAATACAAACCAATGACTGCTGGCACACGCTGGAGAATTGGAAATGCTTATGCTGAAATTACTACCAATAAACCAGAAAAAAGTTTGTTGGAACCAATCAAAAGGACTGGTGGTAGAAATTCACAAGGTCGTCGTGCAATGAGATACATTGGAGGCGGTCATAAAAAGCAATATCGTATTATTGATTTTAAACGCAATAAGTACGACATAGAGGCAACTGTAGCTTCAATTGAATACGATCCAAACCGTACTGCATTTATTGCTTTATTGCATTATGCTGATGGTGAAAAAAGATACATTATTGCCCCACAAGGTCTACAAGTAGGAGCAAAAGTTATTTCTGGTAACAATGTTGCACCTGAAATTGGTAATGCATTACAAATGAAACACATACCACTGGGTACTGTAATTCATAATATTGAAATGCAACCCGGTCAAGGTGGAAAATTAATTAGAAGTGCAGGAACATCTGCTCAGTTAGCGAATAAAGAAGAGAAATACGCTGTACTTAAAATGCCTAGTGGTGAGTTAAGAAAAGTATTAATCAACTGTTTTGCAACGGTAGGTGTGGTTTCAAATAGCGATCATAACTTAGAAACTGCAGGTAAAGCTGGTGTAAATGTTTGGAAAGGTATTCGTCCACGTGTAAGAGGTGTTGCCATGAACCCTGTAGATCATCCAATGGGTGGTGGTGAAGGTAGAGCATCTGGTGGTCATCCAAGAAGCAGAACTGGTAAGTATGCTAAAGGAGAAAAAACTAGAACAAGAGGAAAAGGAAGTGATAAGTTGATTATTCAACGCAGAGATGGCAAAAAAATAGCTAAGTAATTTTTAAAGTTAAAATATCTCTTGTAAAAAGGGAGAATAAACTAAAACAAACAATATGGCTCGTTCAATTAAAAAAGGTCCTTACGTTGATGCCAATTTAGAAACAAAAGTTCTAAACATTAACGAGGGAAAAGCAAAGAAAGGTGTTGTTAAAACCTGGAGTAGAAGAAGTACTATTACTCCTGATTTTGTAGGACACACATTTGCTGTTCATAATGGTAACAAATTTATACCTGTATATGTAACAGAATTTATGGTAGGACACAAACTTGGTGAGTTTGCCCCAACCAGAAACTTTAAAGGACATTCAGGAAGTAAAAACTAAACCAATTTGAAATATCCAATTTCAGATTTTAATTTAAATAACAATGGAAGCAATAGCTAAATTAAATAATTACCCAACAGGACCTCGTAAAATGAGGTTACTAGCCGATGTAATTAGGAGTATGGAAGTTGAAAAAGCTTTGGCTATATTGGAGTTTCACCCTCAACACAATGCTACACCATTAGCAAAATTGTTGAAGAGTGCCATAAGCAATTGGGAGCAAAAAAACGAAGGTAGCAGTGCTGCTGATAGTAGTTTGATAGTTAAAACTGTTTTTGTTGATGGGGGTCGTGTTTTAAAAAGAATGAGACCAGCACCACAAGGACGTGGCTACAGAGTACGTAAACGTAGCAATCATGTAACAATAATTGTAGATTCAAAAAACTAATTGAAACCTTAATATGGGTCAGAAAGCAAATCCAATTGGTAACAGGTTAGGTATCATCCGCGGATGGGAAAGTAACTGGTATGGTAGTAAAAAAGATTACGCCGGAAAGTTAATTGAAGACCATAAAATCCGCATTTACCTAAATGCACGTATCAGTAAGGGCGGTATCGCCAGAATTGTAATTGAGCGTACATTAGGTAAGTTAATCGTTACAATACATACCAGTAAGCCAGGTATCATCATCGGTAAAGGTGGTGGAGAAGTTGATCGCATCAAAGAAGAGTTAAAAAAATTAACTGGAAAAGAAGATGTGCAAATCAATATTCTTGAAATACGCCGTCCAGAACTTGATGCAACCATTGTAGGTGATACAATTGCTCGTCAAATCGAAAACCGTATTAACTTTAAAAGAGCTACCAAAATGGCTATTGCTTCTACACTTCGTATGGGTGCAGAGGGAATTAAAGTTAAGTTAAGTGGACGATTGGCTGGTGCCGAAATTGCACGTAGCGAAGAGTTTAAACAAGGTCGTACTCCATTACATACTTTCCGTATGGATATTGATTATGCAAATGTTTTTGCTCAAACAGTTTACGGTAAAATTGGTATTAAAGTATGGATTTGTAAGGGAGAAGTACTAGGCAAACGTGATTTAAATCCAAACTTTGTTAGTGGTAAAAATGATGGACCTATCGGTGGAGAAAGAAGAGATGATAGAAGAGGTGGTGGTGATAGAAGAGATGACAGAAGAGGTGGTGGAAGTGGAGAGAGAAGAGATAACAACCGTGGTGGCGGTGGTGGAAGAGGTAGAAACTAATTAGGTAATTATGCAATTTGCTAGATAGTTTTTTATGAACTAATAGCACATTTACAAATTGAATTAACAATGTTACAGCCAAAAAGAAGCAAACACAGGAAACAACAAAAAGGACGTATTCGTGAAGTAGCGAAACGTGGTACTTCTATATCATTTGGTTCATTCGCTTTAAAAGCATTAGAACCAATCTGGTTAACCAATCGTCAAATTGAAGCTGCTCGTCAAAGCATGACCAGAGCAATGAAACGTGAGGGTAATGTTTGGATTAGAGTATTTCCCGATAAAATTATTACTCGCAAACCTGCAGAGGTGAGAATGGGTAAGGGTAAAGGTAACCCAGAATTTTGGGCAGCAGTGGTAGAACCAGGACGTATCATTTTTGAATGCGATGGTGTTACAGAAGCTACGGCAAAAGAAGCAATGGGATTAGCTGCTCAAAAATTACCTATCAAAACAAAGTTTGTAGTAAGAAGAGATTTACAAGCTTAATTTAAAAAACTGAATTGTAATGGCAACAAGAAAATTTGATTTTAATAAAGGGCTTATAGATATCAGTGAAGCTGATCTAAAAGCTAGAATTGCAGAAGATTCACTTCGTTTAAAGAAGTTAGAATTTGCACATGCAATATCTCCATTAGAAAACCCAATGACTATTCGTGGCGTACGAAAAGATATTGCACGTTTGAAAACTGAGTTACAAAAAAGAATATTGGCTTAATCGCCATTATTTTATTAAATAGAAATTTGGTTTGCTACAAAGCACACCGCAAAAGCTAAAAGCTGATAAAATGGTTGAAAGAAATTTACGGAAAACAAGAACTGGTGTTGTAACCAGCAATAAGATGACTAAAACTGTTACTGTTGCTGTTGAAAGAAAAGTAAAACACCCTATCTATGGTAAGTTCGTTAAAAAAACTACCAAATTCCACGCTCATGATGAAAAAGATGAGTGTACAATTGGAGATATTGTAAAAATTATGGAAACTCGTCCGCTTAGCAAAACAAAGCGTTGGAGATTGGTTGAAGTAATTGAGAAAGCAAAATAAATTATTTTTAATTTGACTCTTGGTTTCTAAAGTAAAATCTTATTGAATACCAAATATCAAATTCAAATACCTGTCTAACAATAGTCGGGTTGCAAATTATAACAAAATGATCCAGCAAGAAAGTAGATTAAATGTAGCTGATAACAGTGGAGCTAAAGAAGTACTTTGTATTAAAGTGCTTGGAAATAGTGGTCAGGATTACGCTAGAATTGGCGATAAAATTGTTGTAACTGTTAAAGCTGCTATACCAGCAGGTGGTATAAAGAAAGGTACAGTTTCTAAGGCAGTAATTGTTCGTACAAAAAACAAATTGCGTCGTAAAGATGGTTCTTATATACGTTTCGATGACAATGCTGTTGTATTGTTAAATAATTCTGACGAGCCTCGTGGTACTCGTATTTTTGGACCAGTTGCTAGGGAATTACGTGATAAAGGTTATATGAAAATAATATCTTTAGCACCAGAAGTTTTATAAGCTAATTGTTATACGATTTCTAGAGTATAATAAAACATTATAAATTAAAGAACCAAGCTAAAAGTTGATACCAATAGCTAAAAGTTAAATAAAATGAGTACAAGATTTAAACCAAAGTTTAACATCAAAAAAGGCGATACTGTTGTAGTTATTACTGGTGATGATAAAGATTTGAAAAAACCAAGAGTAGTTTTAGAAGTTATTATAGAGAAAGGTCGTGTTATTGTAGAAGGTGTAAACATTGTTACAAAACACACAAAACCTTCTGCTCAAAATACCAAAGGTGGTATTGTAAAGGTAGAAGCTCCAATAAACATTTCTAACATTATGTTGTGGGATGCAAAAGCAGCAGCACCAACTAAAATAAAACGTAGCAGAGAAACTGGTAAATTGGTAAGAATATCTAAAAAATCTGGCGAAGTAATTAAATAAAACACTTTATTCCGTTGGTAATGGAATATAAAAAATTGAACTATGAGTACTATAAAATATTCACCTCGTTTTGCAGCAAAGTATAACAAAGAAGTTATACCTGCATTAATGAAGAAATTTAGTTATAAAACTGTTATGCAGGCTCCAAAGCTACAAAAAATTTGTATCAACCGTGGAGTTAACGGGGCGGTAAACGATAAAAAATTAATTGATGTAGCAATAGGTGAATTAGAGCAAATTACTGGACAAAAAGCAGTGCCAACTTTAAGTAAGAAAGATATTTCCAATTTTAAATTACGAAAAGGAATGCCAATTGGTGCAAGAGTAACCTTACGTGGCGATAAAATGTATGAATTTTTAGATAGATTGATTTCTGTTGCATTACCTCGTGTTCGTGATTTTAAAGGCATTAGTGATAAAGCCTTTGACGGTAGAGGAAATTACACATTAGGCGTTACAGAGCAAATCATTTTCCCAGAGATTGACATTGATAAAGTAAGTAAAATTACTGGTATGGATATCACTTTTGTTACAAGTGCATCAACTAATGAAGAAGCATACGAATTGTTAAAAGAAATGGGTATGCCTTTTAAAAATACTAAAAAAGATAATAACTAAAATATGGCAAAAAAATCAATCGTTGCCCGACAGGCTAAACGTGAAAAATTAGTTGCAAAGTTTGCTGAAAAGAGAGCAGCTTTAAAAGCAGCTGGTGATTATGCAGGTTTAGATTTATTACCTAAAAATGCTTCTCCAGTTCGTTTAAAAAATCGTTGCCAAATAACTGGGCGTCCTAGAGGATACATGAGATACTTTGGTATTTCGAGAATTATGTTTAGAGACATGGCCTTAAATGGTAAGATTCCCGGAGTAAAAAAAGCAAGCTGGTAATATTTGCCAACTATAACTTCCCGATTTTCGGGATGCATAGAAACAATTTTTTTTGAACAGATTAATTTAATAAAATGGTAACTGATCCTATAGCAGATTTCTTAACAAGAGTTCGTAATGCTCAAATGGCAGGTCATAGAATTGTTGAAATTCCTGCTTCTAATTTGAAGAAAAGAATTACTGAAATTTTATACGAGCAAGGGTTTATCTTAAAGTATAAATTTGAAGATGATAGCAAACAGGGTGTTATTAAAATAGCACTTAAGTACGACACTATCTCTAAACAACCGGCAATTCGCTCTTTAGAAAGAGTTAGTCGTCCAGGTTTGCGTCAATACTCAAAACCAGCTGAAATCAAAAGAGTAATCAATGGTTTAGGTGTTGCAATCATCAGTACATCGAAAGGTGTTTTAACCGATAAGCAAGCAAAAGCACAAAATGTTGGCGGAGAAGTTCTTTGTTACATTTACTAAATAAAATATATAGGTATAGATAATTAAGCTTCTTAGTCGTAGCTGAACACCTACCTAATTCATTTCACAATAAAATTAAAATCGACTATGTCTCGTATAGGCAAACAACCAATTTCAATTCCTGCAGGCGTAACTGTTACAGTTGGTGCCAATAATGTAATAACTGTAAAAGGGCCAAAAGGTCAATTAACTGAAACCATCGATAGAGATATTACAGTTGAAGTTAAAGAAGGGGAAATTTTAGTTACTCGTCCAACCGATCAAATTCGTCATCGTGCCATGCACGGTTTATATAGATCTCTTTTGAGTAATACTGTTAAAGGTGTTACCGAAGGGTATAAGAAAAACTTAGAATTAGTGGGTGTGGGTTTTAAAGCTGTTAATACTGGTAATGTTTTGGATTTAGCTTTAGGTTACTCTCACAATATTATATTTGAAATACCAAGCGAATTAAAGGTAACTACCCTAACTGAAAAAGGTAAAAATCCTTTAATTTCATTAGAAAGTATCGACAAACAATTATTAGGTCAGGTTGCTGCTAAGTTAAGAAGTTTACGTAAACCAGAGCCATACAAAGGAAAGGGTGTTAAATATACCGACGAGGTAGTAAGAAGAAAAGCAGGTAAAGCAGCAGGTAAATAATTAATTAAATTTTCTTCCGGCAGAATCGGAAGATGCAAATAAAAAGTTATGAATACTAAATTAGAACAGAGGCAAAAAATTAGATACCGTATCCGTAAAAAAATTAATGGTACTTCGGCAAAACCACGCCTTAGTGTATTTAGAAGCAATATGGAAATTTACGCACAGTTAATTGATGATGATAATGCGGTTACCTTGGCTTCATCTTCTTCTAAAGAAAAAGAAATTGTAGCTCAAAAAGTTAACAAAGTAGATAAATCTAAGTTAGTTGGCGAATCAATTGCTCGTAAAGCATTAGCACTAGGATTAGAAACTTGTGTTTTCGATAGAGGTGGTAATTTATATCATGGAAGAATTAAGTCTGTAGCAGACGGTGCAAGAGAAGGCGGATTGAAATTCTAATTAAAATCAAATTATTAAAGTAAGATAATGTCTAAAATAATCGATAACAAAATTAAGGCTGGTGGCGACTTAGAATTAAAAGAGAAAGTTGTTGCAATTAACCGTGTTGTTAAAACTACAAAAGGTGGTCGTACGTTTTCCTTTTCTGCACTAGTTGTTGTTGGTAATTCCAATGGAATAGTTGGACAAGGTTTAGGTAAAGCTAAAGAGGTTCAAGAAGCAATTACTAAAGGTATTGAGGATGCAAAAAAGAACCTAGTTAAAGTACCTATTATGCATGGTACAATTCCACACGAACAATTATCTAAAGCTGGTGCTGCAAAGGTTTTAATAAAGCCTGCTGCTCATGGAGCTGGTGTAATTGCAGGTGGTAGCATGCGTGCAGTTTTGGAAAGTGCTGGTATTACAGACGTTTTGGCTAAAAGTCTTGGTTCTGCAAACCCCCATAACGTTGTTAAAGCTACAATTAAAGCCTTAACTACTTTAAGAGAGCCTATTCAAGTGGCCAAAACTAGAACCATAAAATTAAGTAAAGTATTTAACGGATAACCCAATTTGAAATTTCAAATTTCAAATTTCAAATTTGTAAAAAATGGCAAAGATTAAAATTACACAAATAAAAAGCGGTATCGATAGAAGTGAGCGTCAAAAACAAACACTTATTGCTTTAGGTCTTAGGAAAATAAATGCTTCGAGAGAAGTTGAAGCTACTCCACAGATTTTAGGAATGGTTAATAAAGTTAATCATTTAATTAAAGTTGAAGAAGTAGCATAATTAATTTGTAAATAGCTAATTCCAAATACCACCTATATTAAGTGGAATTTGGAATTTTATTTTTAATATTTTTCATCATTGCGAGGGGTGATTCCCCGTAAGTTCAAAATCAAAAAAAACATGAAACTACACAATTTAAAACCGGCCGAAGGAAGTACACACAAAGAAAAAAGAATAGGTCGTGGTGAAGCATCTGGTAAAGGTGGTACATCTACACAAGGTAACAAAGGTGGTCAAAGCCGTGCAGGTTACTCTCGTAAAAATGGATTCGAAGGTGGTCAGATGCCTATTCAACGTCGTGTACCTAAGCGTGGGTTTAAAAATATTAATCGTATTGAGTATAAAGTATTCAATTTAGGTCAAATAGAGCAGTTACAAGAAAAATATGCTTTGCCAGAATTTTCTTTAGAAAATTTATATGTTAATGGTTTAATTAGCCGAACTGCTAAAGTTAAAATATTAGCAACTGGTGAAATCAAAACCAAGTTAGCATTTAAGGTACATGCTATTAGCGAAAAAGCTAAAGTTGCTATTGAAGCAGTTGGCGGTACAGTTGAAATTTTAAAATAATTTCACCTATATTGCACGACACATCAACGATGTGTCTTTTTTTGGTTTTAAGGGCATTAACTAATAACAGAATTATCAAGTGAAAAAACTAGCACAAACATTTAAAAATATCTGGAACATTGAAGAGCTTAGAAGCAAAATCATTGTTACCCTTTTATTGGTATTAACGTATAGATTTGGAACACATATTGTATTACCAGGTATCAATCCTTTAGCTTTAGATTCAATCAAAGCGAGCAATAAAACCGATGGTTTATTGGGTTTATTTGATGCTTTTGCTGGAGGTGCTTTCTCTCAAGCTTCTATTTTAGCATTAGGCATTATGCCCTATATATCTGCATCAATTTTTATGCAGTTAATGACTATTTTGGTTCCTCAATTACAGAAAGTTCAAAAAGAAGGCGAAAGTGGTCGTAAAAAAATCAATCAATGGACTCGTTATCTAACAGTAATTGTAACTGCTTTTCAAGCAAGTGCATATATTGCTTTTTTAAATAGTCCGGGTTATGTAGAAGCACAAATAGTAGCTTTCAAACCTTATTTTGCGTTTTCAACCATTATTATTTTAACGGCAGGTACTTTATTTGTAATGTGGTTGGGTGAAAAAATACAAGATAAAGGTTTAGGAAATGGTACCTCTATTATTATCATGGTGGGTATTTTGGCTCGTTTGCCACAAAGTATTTTACAAGAATTTTATACCAAGCAAGAAAAAGGCGGCGGCGGATTATTGATTTTCTTAATAGAAATTGCCATTTTAGTTGCTATTATTATGGGATTAATTATTTTGGTACAAGGGGTAAGAAAAATACCTGTTAACTATGCCAAACAAATTATTGGAAACAAACAGTTTGGTGGAGCAAGACAATTTTTGCCTGTTAAAGTAAATAGTGCTGGTGTAATGCCCATCATTTTTGCTCAAGCAATTATGTTTTTACCAACCTTGATCTCATTTACCAATTTAGATAGTGCAAAAGGTATTGTACGAATTTTTAACGATCATAGTAATTTTTGGTACATGTTGGTTTACTCGGTTATGGTAATTGGTTTTACATTTTTATATACTGCCTTAATTTTTAATCCAAAACAAATTGCTGAGGATTTAAAGAGAAACAATGGATTTATTCCAGGCGTAAAACCTGGTCAACCCACTGCAGATTACATCGGTTCTATCATGGATAAGATTACCTTACCAGGAGCTATATTTTTAGCAATTGTAGGTATAATGCCTGGCTTTGCTCAAAGATTAGGTGTAACCCAATCTTTTAGTACTTTCTTTGGTGGTACAAGCTTACTAATTATGGTAGGTGTTGTATTAGATACTTTGCAACAAATTGAAACCTATTTATTAATGCGTCAATACGATGGATTAATGAGTAGTGGCAGGGTTCAAGGCCGTCAAGCCTCTGCATCTATGCCAACAAGTACGATTTAATGTATGATTTTTATTGTTTAAAATATTGTAACCTGTCGGAATAATCTGACAGGTTTCTTTTTACCAGTAATTTGGTTGATTTTTATTTTTATGTACAAGTGTGCCCTGCAATAAGCAGGATTTTAAACGACGCAACCACAGCTTGGTTTTGTACAAAAGCTGGTGTAATAATATTTTTTTAATGAGTTATAGACCCAACGGTATGATAATATATAAAACAGAAGCAGAGGTTGCTTTAATGAAGCAATCGGCAACATTGGTTAGCAAAACCTTGGCTGAAGTAGCAAAGATTTTAAAACCTGGAATAACCACTCATGAAATTGATAGCTTGTGCGAAACATTTGTTAGAGATAACAATGCCATCCCGTCTTTCAAAAATTATAAGGGTACATATCCATTTAGTATTTGTGCTAGTGTTAATGACGTTGTAGTACATGGGTTTCCAAATGATTTACCATTACAAGATGGCGATATAATTTCAATTGATTTGGGGGTTATATTAAATGGTTGGCATGGTGATCATGCTTACACTTTTATATTAGGGGAAGTAAAGAAGGAAGTATTAGATCTAGTAAGAGTTACAAAAGAAAGTTTGTACAAAGGCATTGAAAAAGCAATTATCAATAACCGAATTGGCGATATTGGTCATGCTATACAGGAACACACTGAAATTAAACATGGCTATGGGGTAGTTAGAGATTTAGTTGGTCATGGTTTAGGTAGAAGTTTGCACGAAGATCCACAGGTGCCCAATTATGGCAAAAGAGGCAGTGGTCCTAAACTAAAAGAAAATTTGGTTTTAGCCATTGAACCCATGATTAATTTAGGCAGCAAAGAGGTTTATACCGATACCGATGGTTGGACTGTTAGAACAAAAGATGGTAAACCATCGGTTCATTTCGAACACGATGTTTGTATTAAAAGAAATAAGGCTTTAATACTATCAGATTATAGTTTTATTGAAGCTGCAGAAATGGCGAATGGTAACTTAAATTCAAGCTATTATCATGTAAAAGTATAGCCAGTATAAAACAATTGTAAAATGGCGTTAATGAAATTTCGTTAGCACAATCAATTTTTATGGCTTACCACTTATCTTTATTAAAATATTCTATATGAATAACGACGATGAATTGCCAGAAAAATTTAGTGAAGACCCAGAAGAACAACTTCGAATTGAAAACGAAATCCTAAGGCTAAAATTAAAGGCTGAATTAGGCGGAGAAATTGAAACAATCGAAGGCACAGAAAATCTTCCACCAGAAATTGAAAATTTATTTTTAAAAAATATTTTATCTTTTGAGCATCAATTCGAAAGTATAGAACCAACCACTATTTATCAAATTGTTCAACAACCAAAATTTGCAAGCCTAACAAGTTTAGATGAGGCTGAAATAGAAACAGCTCTTGATAAAATTACAAAACTGTTACTACAGTTTAATATTGCAGTAGATTATAGAGGCGATTATTCAGCCAAAGAAAAGTACAGATTTATTGTAGAAGATTTGTTTAACCACGAAACTAGAATGGTACAAATAGAAGGCATGGTTACACATTATAGTTATGAAGAGTTTCACCCAAATCATAATTTAGATATTGAAGAACAAACCAAAGAATTTATTACGGATTGGTTT
This sequence comes from Chitinophagaceae bacterium, assembly GCA_031429335.1. Lineage (GTDB taxonomy): Bacteria > Bacteroidota > Bacteroidia > Chitinophagales > Chitinophagaceae > UBA1930. Next base: position 68,836 of record JANOZK010000086.1, read on the forward strand.
GAAATGAATATAGAAGAAAATAGTTTTGTTTTAGCTAATGAAATATTAACCGATAAACAACAATTGGTGCCCAAGGCAGAAGTACTTAAAAAGTTTGTAAACATATTTGCATCGTATCAAGCTTTTGAAAATGCAAATTATATTATCGAAGATGTTCAACATCAGTTAGACACAGAGCAAGAAACAGGTCTTGGTCATGTAGAGGGTTTAGTGTCATTCACAGCCATACTAGAAAATGGAGAAAAAATAAATGTACAAGAATCTTTTAAGCTATACATGCAGCTAGAATTTGGCACTTGGAGTGTATTCTTTTTTTATTGGCCTGGTATTAATTGGGAGTAAATAGGGTTTAATAGTTGATTTATATGCAAAAAAAATTAGTAGTAATTGGAGGTGGAGCAGCAGGTTTTTTTTGTGCAATCAATGCAGCAAGATTAAACCCCAGCCTCAAAGTAATTATTGTAGAAAAAAGCAATAAGTTTTTAAGCAAAGTACGTATAAGTGGTGGTGGAAGATGCAATGTAACCCATGATTGTATTGAAATAGCAGAGTTAATTAAACGTTACCCAAGAGGTCAAAATTTTTTAAAAAAAGCATTTCATTGGTTTAGTACAAAAGATACCATCGAATGGTTTACAGAAAGGGGAGTAGCACTTAAAATTGAAAGCGATGGTAGGATGTTTCCAATAACTAACAGTTCCGAAACTATTATTGATTGTTTATTGGCTGAAGCTAAGAAATATGGTGTAGAAATTAAATTAGGTTTCGATGTTGAAAATATAGAAACCATCGTAACCGAGCATAATTTAACCAGTGAAAAATTATTGGCAACCGATATGCGTCAGGTAAATGCTCTAATTAAACTTACTACAGCTAATCATAAAGAGTTAACCTGCAATTTTCTTTGCATAGCTTCTGGCGGTTATCCAAAATCATTACAATTTCAGTGGTTAAAAAATATGGGTCATAGTATAGAAGAGCCAGTACCTTCATTATTTACTTTTAATATTCCTAATAATGCTATTACACAATTAATGGGTATAAGTGTAGAAAATGCACAAGTAAAAATAGTGGGTAGTAAGCTTCAAAATAGTGGCCCCTTGCTTATTACACATTGGGGTTTAAGCGGACCCGTAGTTTTAAAACTATCAGCACATGGTGCAAGAGAATTAGCCATTGCCAATTATCATTTTGAAGTACTGATAAACTGGTTAACCCAATTTAATGAACAAACTTTAAAAGCAGAATGGTTATTGCTTCGCCAACAATTTGCCAGTAACAAGATTCACAATAAAAATCCATTTGGCTTACCTAGTAGGTTATGGATTTTTTTACTACAACAATCTACTATTAACGAGGAGCTTCGATGGGCAGATGTAAATGCTAAGCAACAAAATCAGATGATTAAAAACCTTACCGCACAAGAGTTTGAGGTAAAAGGTAAAACTACTTTTAAAGAAGAATTTGTAACCTGCGGTGGAATTAAATTAAATGAAATTGATCCAAATACCATGCAAAGCAAAATTGTGCCGAATGTTTTTTTTGCTGGCGAAGTAATGGATATTGATGGTATAACTGGTGGGTTTAATTTTCAAAATGCGTGGACAACCGGCTTCATTGCAGCTTCGGCTATTGCTAATAAAAGTGCTTAAATATTTTCTTTCTTATAACAATCATCTCGATTAAGTTTTAGCAAAAAAAAAACCTACTAACAAAAGCAGGTTTTTTCAAAAGAAAATTTATTTTATCCTTTTTTATTCTCTTTATAACGCTTATCTGGTGTACCATCTTTTTTGGTTGGGCCCGTTGGTTTTGCAGTAGCTTTATTTTCTTTGTAACGCTTGTCTGGTGTACCATCTTTTTTAGTTGGTGCTGTAGTAGTTGTTGCAACTTTTGATTTTTCAGCTGGCTTAACAGCTTCTTTTTTTACTGGTGCAGGGGTTTTGGCTGCAGGTTTTGTTTGTGCAAAAGATGTTGTTGCAAAAACACCAATTGCAAATAATAAGGCAAAAATTTTTTTCATGGTTAAATTGTTTTAGAATGCTAAATTAAGTTGTAAATCAATTGGTAAACTCCTTTTGTAGGCAATGTTAAATTTTTAAACTATTTCAATTTGTTGTAAAACCTATTTAACAACCATTAATTGATTGAAGGTTTAAGAAAACCCTTACCTCTATTCAACTCTGCATCAATTTTCTAACAAAAAATGGTTGCCAAAAATTACTTTTTTACGTTAAAACTACTACTTTTGCAACCCGAATAAAAAACATCGGGTTTTATTATGAATCTTTTTATTAAACAATTAAACGCAGATGCTCAGGAAGCAACTGGTGGTGCTGAAGAAGCAACAACAGATGCTGCTGCGGAAACAAACCATCCTGAAGTTATCGTAGAAACTGTTGTAGAAGGTGCTGCAGAAATTGTAGCAACTCAACCAATCGTAGAAGAAGTTGTAGCAACCGCTCACGACGATTTTGATTGGAGTGTTGATAAACGCAATGTTGCTTCTTACACCCAAGCTGAAAAAGACAAATACGATCATGTATATGAAAATACATTCGTAAAAATTGAAGATGGCGAAATTTTAAATGGAGACATCGTAGGTTTAACCAAAACCGATGCTGTTATTAACATTGGGTTTAAAAGCGACGGTTTAATTTCCCTAAACGAATTCCGTGATTTACAAGGTTTAAAATTGGGCGATGTAGTTGAGGTGATGGTTGTTGAAAAAGAAGACAGACAAGGTAACTTACATTTAAGCCGCAAAAGTGCTAGAATTTTCCGTGCTTGGGAGCGTATTATGGAAATTCACAAAACTGGCGAAGTGGTTACTGGTTTAGTTACTAGTAAAACCAAAGGTGGTTTAATTGTAGATGTATTTGGTATGGAAACATTTTTACCAGGCTCTCAAATCGACGTTAAACCAGTTACAGATTACGACCAGTTTGTAGGTAAAACAATGGAATTTAAAGTAGTTAAAATTAATGAAACTATTAAAAATGCTGTAGTATCTCATAAAGCATTAATCGAAAGCGATATTGAAGCACAACGTGCCGAAATAATGAGCAAACTAGAAAAAGGACAAGTATTAGAAGGTACTGTGAAGAACATTACTGATTTTGGTGCTTTTATGGATTTAGGTGGCTTAGATGGTTTACTATACATAACAGATATTTCTTGGGGCCGTATTTCTCACCCATCAGAGGTGTTGAAAATGGATCAAAAAATAAATGTAGTGGTTTTAGATTTCGACGACGACAAAAAACGTATCAGTTTAGGTTTAAAACAATTAACACCACACCCTTGGGATGTGTTGCCTGAAGGTTTAGCCGAAGGAACCATTATTAAAGGTAAAGTTGTAAATATTGAAGATTACGGTGCATTTTTAGAAATACAACCAGGTGTTGAGGGCTTAGTACACGTAAGCGAAATTACTTGGGCAAATACACCAATTAATGCCAAGGAGTTCTTTAAATTGAACGACGAGCATGAAGCGAAAGTGGTTACTTTAGATAAAGACAGTCGTAAAATGAGCTTATCTATTAAGCAAATGACCAACGACCCTTGGGATACTATTGAGAATAAATTCCCAATGGAAAGCCGCCACAAGGGTACCG
>JANOZK010000087.1:0-37773 GCA_031429335.1 Chitinophagaceae bacterium
ATTTTGACCTAACCATTTAGGGCAAAGACTTAAGAAAAAATAAATTGCTAAAATATTAATTACAATACTACCCACACGGATGATTGCAAATTTTATAGGCCTTTCGTCCTGTCTAAGCTTTGCAAATGCAATACTTGTCATTGCATCTAAAGCAATAATTGCAATAGCATACAAAAGATAATCGGTATGCAATTCTATTTGTAAAAGTTTGCTTAAAGGGATACGTAAAGCAAACAAAGCAAAACAAAAAATAATGGTTGTAGTAATTATTGAAATGCTGGTTGTACTATATACCTTTTGTTTGTCGTTTGTATTGGCAAATCTAAAAAATGCAGTTTCTAACCCATAGGTAAAAACTACATTCATAAACGGAATGAAAGAATACACAATACTCATTTCACCATATTCTACTTCAGAAAACTTGTAAGTTAAATATGGCGTAAGTAAATAATTAATAAATCTAGCAGCTATGGAACTTACCCCATACCATAACGTTTGCCCTGCCAATTTTTTAATAGTACTCAATTTAATACAACTTTTGTAGCACGAATTTAGTTTTTACTATCTTACATTTGTTATAACTTTTTTAAATACCTCAAAGAATTTTAAAATGAAAAAAATATTGGTATTATTTGTTGCTTCATTTTTTCTTGTAACAATCCAAGATATTAAGGCCCAAACAACTTATAGCAATTTAGAAATTGGCACTTTTAAACGACCTGCTTTGTTCATTGAAGCCGAGGGTAACACAGACGATGTAGAAGCTGCTGTTATTGACTATTTTAAAGTAAAAGGCTATAAAAGAGAAAAGGTAAAAGGGGGAATAATAAAGTTTTCTAGTGCTAGGGTTGATAAAGTTGCTACCACATTAGATTATTATTTTAAAGTAGATAAAAAAAATAAAAATGAGTCGAATATTTGGTTTGCAACAGGCACCACAGCCGATGCGTATACAGACTCTACCAATACCGATACTTGGAGAATGCTGAACGAATTTTCGGCTTTTTTAAAGGCAACCGTTTTTCCATATCATGCAACAGATAGAAAATTAACGCAAAAACAAAAAGATTTAAAAGGCCATCAAGAAGATTTGAGCGATTTAGAAAAGCAGAAGCAAAAGCTAGAGAAAGAAATTGAGGAAAAGAAAAAAGATATTGCCAACCACCAAAAAGAAGTGGCAGATTTAACTACATTAAAAGATAGCCATAAAAAAGGTTTTTAACCTACCCATTTAATGATTATGTATAATTGTTGTACTATAGTTTTTAGGAGCAGCAAACATGGGGTTGCTAATAAAAACAGAATCGGTTAAGGTATATAAAAATGCAGTTAATTGGCCTATTTGAAAATTTGATAAATTCATTTTATTTTTTAATGAAGAATCGGTATTTACCATTGGCTGCATTTTACTTCTGTAATGCTCAAATACATTTCCTAAACTAAAAAATCTGCCATCGTGGCCATAAGGATAGGTTAATGCCACATTTCGTAAACTAGGTACTCTAAATTTTAAAGAGTCGCTGGTTTGAGAAGTTATTTTCATACGCCCAAAATCGTTTAAAGTTTTGTCAACTGGCATCCCATTATTTTTAAAACTAAAATCAGTAAAAAAGGGTTCGGTATGGCAACTAGCACATTTTTGTTTAAACATTTCGTAACCCAATTGCTGGGGTAAATTAAAACTGTCTTCCCCTCGTTTTACTCTATCATATTTACTATTACTGCTTACAAGCATTAGCATAAATTGGCTCAACGCCTTCATGGTACGTTGTGTATTAATTAACTCGTTGCCAAAAGCATTTTTATACATGGCTCGGTAGGCACTATCTTTTTTTATTTTATTAATCAAGTTCTCAAGCGTTTCGGCCATCTCATTTTCAGCAGTAATAGGTGCTAGGGGCTGTACGTCAAGATGGTTAATGCCTCCATCTAACATGAAGTTTTTTTGCCAAGCTAAATTTTGTAATGCTGGAGCATTTCTAGTGGTTAATGAGTTATTAAAACCATGACTAAGATTGTGATCAAAAGTGGCAAATGCCCCAAACTGCTGATGGCAGCTTGCACAACTTATGGTACTATCTTTGCTTAGGCGTTCATCATAAAAAATTTTTTTGCCTAATTCAAATCCTTCTACTGTTAATGGATTATTTTTAAAATAATAAACAGGTTTTGGCCAACCTTTTGGCACTTTAAATTTTAACAGAGTGGGTTTATAGGAATTAATTTCTATAAAACTTGTTCCTATAAAAATACTAAGTATTAAAATAAATATGGTGGTGCTTATTTTCATTATTTATTTGCAATAACAGTAAACATGTTGCTATAATTATCTGCTAAATTCATAGCTAGTTGGCCTTGTTGGTGACAAATAGAATTTTTGGTTATTTGTATAGCGTGTTTTGCATTAAACCAGTGTAAAATATCTGCTTCAATATTAATAAAATTTGTATCACCCAAACTTTTTTGTTTAATAGGTATCACTATTTTTCTTACAGCATAATCTGTTATTTTATACCCACCAATATGGTAACTAAAGTAATGCGATGGGGCTTTTGAAGAATCACTTTGGCCCTCTAGTTTTGCAAAAATATAGCCACTGTTCCATGTCCAATACATTCCTTTTAAGGGGTCTAAGTCGCCTGCTTGTATACCTGTTACATTGTAACTACTGTCTACACCTATGGTAAACTCTATTGCAATAATTGTGAAGTTGGGTTTAGGAATGGTAATTTGTTTACTGCTAGAGTCGGCTTCATCAATTAATTTAGGTTCAAGGTTTAGTTTTAGCGTGTTGTTTTGACCTTTTAAAATAATATTCGAAATATAGTATTTAAATTTATTTACTGTAAAAGGTTCATTAAAATAATTTGTATACGTTTCTTCAAACAAAATCAATGGTTTATTGCCTACCATATGCTTAAATTCAATATGTATTATCGGCCCTTGGGCAAAACTATATATTGAAAGTGCCAAAAGCAGCATCACTAAAAAATACTGATTTATTTTTTTCATGAATAATCTCCAATTTTTAATTTTTTTCTGCCCAGTTTATTTATAGCGTTAATTTTTTTGCCTGAAATTCTTTTTTCAATAACTGCCTTTGGTGTTTTTGTTGCAATACGGCTTTTCTTTTTTATTAATGCTAAGTTTATCAACTGATTTAACTTAAAAATTACCAAGGCTTTGTTACTTAATTGTGTTCTTGCTTCTTGAGACTTCACTTGCAAAGATCCATCGCTTGTAATTTTATTTTTTATTTTTTCGGTAATGGTATTTTTTTGATCTTGATTTACAATGGTAGAATTTTCAATATGCCAACTTCCAATAACCATAGTTTCAACTTTATTTACATTTTGTCCGCCACTACCACCACTTCTGGCTGTTTTAAAAATAATTTCCTTAGTAACATCTAACTTCATTGCATAAAAGTACTATCAATTTATTATCAACTAAATTTAATCTATTCTAATATTGTTAAAAATATATTTTTATTAGATTTAAATACAAATCATGAAAGTAGTTATACAAAGAGTACAAGAAGCCAATGTTCGAGTAAACAACATCATAGTTGCGAATATTAATATTGGCTCGTTGATTTTATTGGGAATAGAAGATGCGGATGGTATTGAAGATATTGAATGGTTAACCAATAAAATTTGTCATCTCAGAATTTTTAATGATGACGATGGGGTAATGAACAAAAGTTTGTTAGAAATTGATGGGGATGTTTTACTAGTTAGCCAATTTACCCTTCATGCTTCAACAAAAAAAGGCAATAGGCCCTCTTATATTAAAGCAAGCAAACCTAGTTTTGCAATACCAATGTATCAACAAATGATTAACTGTTTAGAAAAAGCACTCAATAAAAAAATTAAAACGGGCATTTTTGGTGCCGATATGCAAGTAGCTCTTGTAAATGATGGACCAGTTACAATTATAATAGATAGTAAAAATAGAGAGTGATTATTTGGAGGGGTATTAAGGCCATTTTACTTTACAAAACATAATCAAAAAATATATGACAATCGAAAAAGCACAGCAAGAGGTTGATGAATGGATAAAAACAGTGGGGGTTCGTTATTTTAACGAGTTAACCAATTTGGGAATCTTAATGGAAGAAGTAGGCGAATTGTCTAGGTTAATGGTACGCCAATATGGGGAACAATCTTTTAAAGAAAGTGACAAAAAGAATGATATAGCCGATGAAATGGCAGATATTTTATGGGTTTTAATTTGCTTAGCCAACCAAACTAATGTTAACCTAACTGATGCTTTACAAAAAAATTTCAAAAAAAAAACCAAAAGAGATAAAAATCGTCATATAAACAATAATAAATTGATATAATTCGTTAAGGTCACTAGATACAAGCGGCCTCTTAAGCTTATAAACTAAAAATGAAGTAATTATGTTTAATTTATTGGCAAATCCCTACATAATAGGTGCTCTTGCTCTTCTAGTTCTAGTGTTGGTTTCTGTTGTATTAAACGTTTTTTACGCAAATAAGCATAAAAACAAAATTAACGAGTATAAGCATGAAATCTCTAGATCTCATTTATTATTGCTTAAATTAGAAGTAAGAAGTGAAGAACTGAAAAACAGATTAAACCAATTAGAAGAATATAATCAACTGCAAAAAACAGCTTAGTTTTTTGAAAGGCTTGCAACCTTATCTATTATTTTGTTATCTATTAATCAAATCTAAGTTTGAGATGAACTCAATTTTTAACAACTTTTTTTACATATACATTTTTGTATTTCTAATTTTAATAATTGCTACTATAACAATCAAAGCAATTATGCACAATAAATTTAAAAATAATATCAGGGATTACCAGCGACAAATTGCTCAAAGTCATTCAAGAATTCTTAAACTTGAACTAGAAAACGAAAAATTAGAACGAAAAATTTCTCAACTAGAAGGTATCTCAACATCTGGAACAAGACTAGCTTATACTTAATTTTCGAAGGTTTTTGCAAACAAAAATGATTTTCTATAAGTTTGCCAACTTATGAGCATTCAACAAGAAAATAAGCTTCAACAAATTATCTCTCACGCCAAAGAATATGGCTTTGTATTTCCATCTAGCGAAATTTACGATGGCTTAAGTGCTGTGTATGATTATGGCCCATACGGAAGCGAACTAAAAAAAAATATACGTGATTATTGGTGGAAAAGCATGACCCAAATGCAAGATAATATTGTGGGTATTGATGCTGCAATTTTTATGCACCCAACTACTTGGAAAGCAAGTGGGCATATTGATAATTTTAGCGACCCAATGATTGATAATAAGGATAGTAATAAACGTTACAGGGTTGATCATTTAATTGAAGCAAAAGCTGAGGAACTGGCATCTTTAGGCAAAAAAGAAGAAGAATTTGCGTTGCTGAAAAAAATGGATGAACTATTGGCCAATGAAGACTTTGCGGGTTTGAAAGTTTTGATTGATGAACTTAAAATTGTTTGTTCAATTAGTAAAACGGGCAATTGGACAGATATTAGACAATTTAACTTAATGTTTAAAACCGAGTTTGGTGCAGTTGCTGCAGATAATCCAGACGATAATATTGTTTACCTACGCCCCGAAACTGCACAAGGTATTTTTGTAAACTTCTTAAATGTTCAAAAAACTGCCCGAATGAAAATACCTTTTGGTATTGCACAAACTGGTAAGGCCTTTAGAAATGAAATTGTAGCAAGGCAGTTTATTTTTAGAATGAGAGAATTTGAACAAATGGAAATGCAATTTTTTGTTAGGCCTGGTACCGAAGGGCAGTGGTACAAACATTGGAAAGAAGCAAGATTGCAGTGGCATTTAAGTTTGGGATTACCAGCCGAAAAATATCGTTATCACGATCATGTTAAACTTGCACATTATGCAAAAGAAGCATGTGATATAGAGTTTGAGTTTCCATTTGGTTTTAAAGAAGTAGAAGGTATTCATAGCAGAAGCGATTTTGATTTAACCCAACATCAACTATTTAGTAAAAAGAAGCAACAATATTTTGATAATGATGTAGATCCATCAACAGGAAAGCCCTATGGTAATTATGTACCTTTTGTGGTAGAAACTTCTATTGGCTTAGATCGAATGTTTTTGCTATTATTATGTAATGCATACGAAGAAGAAGCAATACCAAAAGACGATGGTACAACAGATAGCCGAACAGTATTGCATTTGCCTATTAAAGTGGCTCCAATTAAATTAGCCATTTTGCCATTGCTAAAAAAAGATGGGTTACCCGAAATTGCTAAAGAGCTTTTGGATGATTGCAAACCCTTTTTTAATTGCTATTACGAAGAAAAAGACGCCATTGGTAAGCGTTACAGAAGGCAAGATGCTATTGGTACTCCATTTTGTGTTACAATAGATCATCAAACAAAAGAAGATAATACCGTAACTATTAGGTACAGAGATAGTATGAAACAAGAAAGAATTGCAATTACAGAAATCAAACAATTGGTGCAAGATGCTATTATGAAATAGTTTACATTAAAACTTATTCCATAATTTCTGTATTTTCCGAATGGGTCTCAGACGTGCTGCTACTTCTGCGTTTTCGGTGGTGTTTCTTTCTTTTATGTTTATTGTACAAATAATAAATAAAAAGTAAAAAATATACAATACCCACCCCTAAAAAAGCAAGCCCAAACGTTCTTTTATTTAAGTTAAGTTGAGCATAAGCGGCAAGAAATAAAACTATACTTTCAAGTAAAAAAGTGAGCTTAAGTGTATTGCCCAATTTTTTTTCTAAAGCATCTAGTGTTGCAGAAATAAAAACAAAGACTAAACCGGAAATAAAAAATATTCCAGATAACACAAACTTTTTTTGATTAAAAAAACTAAAAGCTAGTGGTAGTAGTATTACACCAGCTACAAAATGGCAAAACACTTTAAATTTATCGTCCTTCATAATTGGTTTTAAAAATTAACCATATAGTTCAAGATGAATGTCTTTTTTATCGTACCCTAACCCTACAATTTTTTCTTTAGCTTCATCAATCATATTTTTCCAACCACACAAATAAAATTTGGCGGGCTGCTTATCAAAATTTGTTAATTTTTCGTACACGGAATGTACGTAGCCTTTGTACATACCAGTTTCAACTTCCTCTTCTCTTGAAAAAACTGGGTGATAATAAAAGCCTTTATGTTTTTGTTGTAATTCTTGTAATTCTGCTTGGTATAAAGTATCGGTAAATTTTCTACAACCAAAAATTAAATGAATTTTTTTATGTTCAATCGAATGGTTGTGAATAAAATTGATCATCGATCTAAATGGTGCAATGCCAGTACCTGTGCATATTAAGAAAATATCGGTATCTATAACTTCTGGAAGAACAAATTTACCCACTGGGCCTCTCAAAGTAATTTCAGAACCAACAACAACATGATTAAATAAATAAGTAGTTCCAGCCCCTCCCTCTAATAAAACTATTATTAACTCAATTACATTGGTATTATTGGGTGCAGATGCAATTGAATAGCTACGCCACCTCTTATTTTTTTGCTCGTGTATGGGTAAATCGAGTGTAACAAATTGCCCAGGTTTAAAGTCGAACGTTTCTAATTCGGGTATTTCTATCCAAATTCTTCTAGTCGAAGCTGTCTCGTTTTCAATTCTTAGAACTTTACCAATTCTCCAAGGTTCAAGCATAACAGAATTTTTATAAAGTTAAATAAGTTCAACAAAAAAAATGTTTTTTTATTTCAATGTGTAATTATGGTGCAATTTGGTTGGGCAGTTCTTTAATAATTTTTACTACATGCTTTTGGCTGCCAGTTGTTGTTGCTAAAACAACTTCATTCGTTTTTACTTCTTTCGGTGTAACCATTTTTTTTGTTGCAACATTTATTGGTTCTAAAAGAGAAATTTGCCAAACCTTTTTGTTTGTTTTAGGTACTAAAACTGTTTTCTTATTTTCATTGTAGCTAATTACGGGTAGCGTTTTTATTTCCAAAACCGAAATATTATACAAAATACCCTTTACCCAAATTTTATCAACTGTAGGTTTTGTTTTACTTGTTGTTTCATAGTAAATTAAATATTGAGGCCTATTTTTATTTATTTGTTGTCCGTTTTCATCAACTTGGGCAGCGCCGCCAGTTGTGAGCATGCTATATGCATACAGCTTAATTGGCTTAGAAGTTTGGGCAAACACAGTTATGGTTGATGCGACTAAAAAGGCAAAAAGCAATATTTTATATGGTTTCATGTTTAATTTTTAATAAAATAATCAATATTCTTGTCTAAAAAGTTTCTTTGCAAATTTTGTTTGAACCAAATCTAAGAAGTTATTGCTTTAAAGTTATAAATTTACTGCCAAAACATTTATACTGTAAAATATTATTTATGAAAAAAATACTACAATCTTTTGCTATTTGTTCCCTTGTAATTATTGTGGGTTGTAATACGAGTGATAAAAAGGGAGAAATATTTGCTGAAAAAGAAGAAACTGAAGAAAGTGAAGATGGTATGGAAAGATGGATGGAGCAAAACGAAATGATGACCAAAGACCCTGCATTGGGTTATGTGCCATACGAAAGGCTTGCAACTGCACAAAACTATACTAAGTCTCTAATGAGTAATGCTACCTTGCGAACAAACGCTTTGGCTTGGAATGAACGAGGACCAAACAATATTGGCGGAAGAACAAGGGCTTTGATTATTGATAGAAGAGATGCAACAGGCAATACCCTTTTTGCAGGTAGTGTGGGTGGTGGTTTATGGAAGTGTACTAATTTTAAAGGTACCAATTTTAGCTGGACGGTTATTAACGACCAATTGGCTAATTTGGCAATTTCTGCTTTAGCACAAGACCCAAGCAACCTAAACACTATGTATGCAGGTACTGGTGAAGGCTGGTTTAATGGTGGTGCAATAAGAGGTGTTGGAATTTATAAAAGCACAGATGGCGGTGTGTCTTGGAATTTATTAGCATCTACAGATAACGCTGGATCAAATTCGGATTTCGATTTTATTCAAGACCTAGCAATAACAAGCACTGGTATTGTTTTTGCAACAACTCGTAGCCGATTTTGTAACAGAGGAGGTATTTTTAGAAGCAGCGACGGTGGTACTACTTGGACAAGAGTTGTTGGTAATAGTGGAAGTGATTGCACAACTCCAAGAGATTTAAGAGCTGCTGATTTAGAAATTGCAGCAAATGGAGATATATATGTAAGCTCTGGTTTACAAGGTGATGCGGATGCAACAAGAGGCAAATTATATAAATCTTTAGCTTCTAATGGTGCAAATATTGGCACTGCAGGTACTTGGACAGATATTACACCTCCTGGTGTAACTGGTAGTGCAACTTACCGAAGAATTGAAGTTGCTATAGCTAGCAACAATACTACCATATATGCACTTTGTCAGAAGGTAGCAACTACTTCTATTGGTGCAATTATGAAAAGTACAGATGGTGGTGCAACATGGGTGCAAATGACTACACCTTCATGGTGCGATCAAGGTACAACAAGAACTGATTTTACAAGAGACCAATGTTGGTATGATTTAATTGTAGCTGTTGATCCTAACGATGCCAATACAGCTATTATTGGAGGAGTTGATGTATTAAAAACAACTGATGGTGGTACAACTTGGTCGCAAATTACCCAATGGAATGCTGGTTGTGGCAGTTTACCAAGAATACATGCCGACATACATAGCTTAATGTATTACAATGGAAGCAGCAGTGAAATAATTGCAACTACCGACGGTGGCGTTCATTATTCTAGCAATTCAGGAACAGCTTGGACCGATAAGAATACCAATTATAATGTTACCCAATATTATGCATGCGATATGCACCCAACCAATGCCAACTATTTTTTAGCAGGGGCACAAGATAATGGTACTCAAAGATTTACACAAGTGGGTGTTAACACAACAACAACTGCAACTGGTGGTGATGGTGGGGTTTGTCATATAGACCAAACAGATGGCCAAATACAAATAACGGCTTTCACTAACAACCAATACCGGTTTTCAAGAAATGGAGGAACCAGTTTTGGTTCAATTTCTGGGGGTTCTGGCACAACTGGCTTTTTTATTAACCCAACAGAATATGACGATACTTTAGATGTTTTGTACACGTCTGTTTCAACAAATAATTATGGCTTAGTTACAGGGTTTAGTGGTTCTGGTACACCAACTTACCAAGTTGTACCTTTTACAGATCTTGGTGGCAAACAAGTTACTACATTTAAAGTAGATCCAAATGTTAGTGCTGGCGGCACAGTTTGGATGGTTGGAAGCGGCAGCGGCACACCGGTTTTTTTAAAGGTGAGCAGTGCAAATACAACTTCACCAGTAGTAGTTGCTAGTATTAGCCCCTCTGGTTTTACAAGTGGCTCCTACATAGGTAGTATTGATGTTGAGCAAGGCAACCCCAACCACTTATTAGCTACTGTAACTAATTATGGTGCAAATAGTGTATTAGAAAGTGTAGATGGAGGTAACAATTGGGCAAATATTGAAGGTAATTTACCCGATATGCCAGTACGTTGGGGCATTTTTGGTCCATCCAATGGCTTATTAACCAACACTGCGGTGGGTGGTGGTATTATTTTGGCAACAGAAACTGGAGTTTGGGCTCAAAGTGGAGCCTCTGCTGGTATTGCAACAGCTTGGGTGCCTCAAAATACAGGATTAGCAACTGTAACTTGTTATATGCTTAAATATAGACCAAGCGACAGAACATTGTCTGTAGCAACACATGGCAGGGGTTTATACACTACTATTATTCCATCAACACCAACAAGCGTTAATACCGTTCAAAATACAAAAGGGTTTATTACTTATATATCTGCAAATACCAGCACATTATTTTTAAAAACAGGTAATTTAAATGGCGTAAAAAATATACAAGTAAGTATTGTAGATATGCAGGGCAGAATTGTAAAATCGGATAAAACAAATTATTCAAATCAATCATTACCAATTAACAAATTACCAGCAGGCGGCTATGTTGTTAAAGTTATTGGCAGCAACAAAGAACAATACACACAACAATTTGTAAAATAGCAGATTTAATTTTATTGAAAAAGCCAACACTAATTTTGTGTTGGCTTTTTTATGCTTCTTGCTTTTTGTAAAAAATCTTTTCCGTATTTATTTTTTACTTCATCAATAGCTTTATACAAATTGGTTTTTTTTTCTACATCATCAAACAAACTATGCTGTAAAGCTTGATTGGTTAATTCACTCACTTTTACGCCCAATAAACGAACAGGTTTATTTTTCTTCCATAATTTTTTAAATAAATCTATGGCTGCTGGTATTAATTCATCATCTCTAAAAGTAAAATCAATCGTAGTTTGCTTTTGAGTTGTTTCAAAATTTGGGTACCTAATTTTTACAGAAATACAACCACACCATTTTTTATCCTGACGTAACTCAAAAGCTACTTTTTCTGTCATTTTTACTAATTCTTGTAATAAAATAGCTTCATCAACAATATTTTCGTTAAAGGTATTTTCATTACTTATACTTTTGGCTTCTCGGTAAGGTGTAACAATGCTGGTAGAAATTCCTTGAGCTTTTTTATATAAATCTACTCCCCATTTGCCTAAATCTTTTTCTAATAATTGTTCTCCATATGTAAGTATATCGCCAATTAAATGAATGCCTTTTACTTTTAATTTTAAAAAGGTTTGCTCGCCAACACCCGAAAATTTGCTAACAGGCAATGGTGCTAAAAAATCTTTTTCTTTTCCCGGAGGAATATATAAATAACCATTTGGCTTCGCCTCATCGGTGGCAATTTTACTGACCATTTTATTACTTGATAAGCCAAAAGAAATAGGTAAACCCGTTTCGTTGATAATTTGTTGACGTAACTCTATTGTCCATTTAAGGGGATCAAAAAATTTATCCATTCCCGTCAAGTCAATATAAAACTCATCAATACTAGCCTTTTCAAAAAGTGGGGCCTTACTGGCTATAATTTTTGTTACCCAATGGCTGTATCTGCTATATTCTCCTCTGGTGCCTTGCACTAAAATAGCATGTGGGCATAATTGCATGGCTTGTTTCATAGGCATTGCACTATGAACGCCAAATTTTCTTGCTTCGTAGCTACAAGTTGTTACAACACCACGATCTTTTGTACCCCCAACAATTACTGCTTTACCCAATAAACTAGGATTATTCAGCATTTCTACACTTACAAAAAAAGAGTCTAAATCTAAATGGGCAATATAAGGTTGAGGTAATGCCATTGTATCGCTACAATATTTTTTTAATTTTATGTATACTTCATTCATTTATTTTAAAAACTAACTATACAATTCTAATAAACCATCTGGCAATACAACATGAATTTCTTTTTTCTTATGATCTAGCTGTTGTAAAGATGCTTCATGTAATGGAATATAAGCTTCGTTGCCCTTATAAATTATGGAAAGCAATATTTGGTGAGGCTGTTCAATAACTTCGGTAACAATACCAATATTTTCGCCTTGGTTGATGATGCTGTAACCCAACATGGCAATGGCAGATTGCTTGCCAGCTAATTTTCTAAAGTCATCATCTGTTAACCAAACTTGGCGACTAATAAATTTATGAGCTGCTTCTTTGCTGTTGATTCCTTCGAGTTTTATAAAAATTTCATCGTTACTTTTTGCCTTACTTTCTGAAACAAAATAGGGTAATTGTTTGCCTTTTATCATTTCAATAAAAATCGCTTCAATATTTTTTAATTGAACTTTTTTGCCCAAAACGTGGGTTAAAATAATCGTTCCATCAACCCCAAAAGTGGCTACAATTTTGCCAATATGTACGTAATTATTCATAAATGTTGAGCAAAGCTATGTAGTTGAAGGGTGTCCTGCAAATTTGCAGGACAACTAAGATGCCATGAAATACAAAAGCTGGTTACCTAATCGGCTTTGTGGCTTTAGAAAATCAAGTTAAAATGGGGAAAACTAAGCCTTAATTAACACTGTTTAGCGACAGCTTTTCCTTATTTTCGCAGGTATTCAAAATTTCAATAAAATACAAGTGTATCAAGTATTATGAGCGATGAACAACAACTAAGTAACGATGCCCAAAATAAGAATTATGGTGCAGATAGTATTCAGGTTTTAGAAGGCTTAGAAGCTGTAAGAAAAAGACCTGCCATGTACATTGGCGATATTGGCGTTAAAGGATTACATCATTTAGTATATGAGGTGGTAGATAACTCAATAGATGAGGCATTGGCTGGCTACTGTAAAAACATTACGGTTAATATTCATGAAGACAATAGCATAAGTGTACAAGACGATGGACGTGGAATCCCTACAGCAATGCACACCAAAGAAAAGCGTAGTGCATTAGAGGTGGTAATGACGGTTTTGCACGCTGGTGGTAAGTTTGATAAAGGCTCATACAAAGTTTCTGGTGGTTTACATGGTGTTGGTGTTAGTTGTGTAAATGCTTTAAGTACTAAACTTTTGGTAACCGTACAACGTGAAGGAAAAGTATTTGAACAAGAATATAAAATTGGGGCACCTCAATATGCTGTAAGAGAAATTGGCACTAGCGAACAAACAGGTACCAAAGTTCATTTTTGGCCAGATCATTCCATTTTTCAAGAAACAGTTTATAAAAGAGAAATATTAGAAGGACGACTTAGGGAACTAGCTTTTTTAAATAGAAAAATTAATATCATCATCAACGATTTAAGAGAATTAAATGATGATGGAACTATCTACACCAAAAATTTTTACAGTGAAGGTGGAATTGTTGAGTTTGTAGAAATGTTAGACAAGGCAAGCAATAGAACGCCATTAATTGGCACTACCCTGTATTTTGAAGGGTTAGATGAAACAAGTAATGTAGCTGTAGAAGTAGCTATGACGTACAATAACGATTTTAAAGAGCATATTTTTAGCTACGTTAATAACATTAATACCATTGAAGGTGGCACACACGTAACTGGCTTTAGGCAAGCGTTAACAAGAGTATTTAAAAGCTATGGCGATAAAGAAGGGTTATTTGAAAGAGCAAAAGTAGAAGTTGAAGGAGACGATTTTAGAGAAGGATTAAGTGCAATTATTTCTGTAAAAGTTCCTGAACCTCAATTTGAAGGACAAACCAAAACTAAATTAGGCAATAGCGATGTTGCTGGTACAGTTCAAACAACTGTTGGTAAAGCATTACAAGCTTATTTAGAAGAAAATCCTAAAGAAGCTAAGAATGTAATTAATAAAATAATTTTAGCTGCACAAGCAAGGGTTGCTGCTAAAAAAGCAAGAGAATTGGTGCAACGTAAAACCGTTTTAAGTGGTGGTGGTTTGCCAGGTAAATTGGCCGATTGTAGTGAACGTGATCCAGAAAAATGTGAATTATATTTAGTAGAAGGAGACTCGGCTGGAGGAACAGCAAAACAAGGCCGTGATAGAAGCTACCAAGCTATTTTACCTTTACGTGGTAAAATTTTGAATGTAGAAAAAGCAATGGAGCATAAAATTTATGAGAACGAAGAAATTAGAAATATGTACACCGCTTTGGGTGTAACAGTGGGCACTCCAGACGATCCCAAAGCATTAAATTTAGTTAAGCTTCGTTACCATAAGCTAATCATTATGACCGATGCCGATGTGGATGGCTCACACATTGCAACTTTAATTTTAACCTTCATTTTCCGTTACATGAAAGAAATGGTGGAGCAAGGTTATGTATATTTGGCACAACCACCTTTGTACTTGGTGAAGAGGGGTAAAGATGCAGAGTATGCTTATAATGAAGAACAACGCAAATCATTAATTGTAAAACTAGGTGCTGGTGGTAAAGAAGATAGTGTAACCATGCAACGATACAAAGGTTTGGGTGAAATGAATGCTGACCAATTGTGGGAAACCACCATGGATCCTGCACGTAGAATATTAAAAAGAGTAACCATTGAAAGTGCTGCAGAAGCCGATAGGGTTTTTAGCATGTTAATGGGCGATGATGTTGCACCAAGAAGAGAATTTATAGAAACCCATGCAAAATATGCAAGAATTGATGTATAGCTTTAAAATCAGCTTTCTATATCTTTAGTCCAAAATAAAACTTGGTGTAAAAGAATTAATTATTGATAATTTACTTGAAGCTGCCTCAAAAAGGCGGCTTTTTGCATTTTATAGGGTAAGTAGTTAACTTTTTAACCAATTAATCAACAATTGTGCATTATTAAAGTAATCAACTCGATATAAAATAGCTAGATTGCAATGTTGAATTTACTAACCCAAAAAAAAATGTACTCATGGACACAAGTAAAATGATTAAAGCATACTGCCTAAAGACAAAGGAAAAAAATGTTCCAATGCAAGATGCAGTAGTTACTAGAACTGCAAAAGGTGGTTATATGGCTGGCGGTCATGATGGAAAAGGAAATAAAATGGCAGCTATTTTAGGTGAAGCTAAAGCATTACAAGCAATTGCAGATGGTGTTGCAACAAAAGCATTTTAATTAATTTTTTACAAAAAAGGTTCTGTTGGCTAAAGCTAACAGAACCTTTTTTTATGCACTAAAGCAATTAATTGAAGTCTATTTTTTAAAAGTGAACTTAAAATAAATGAGTAAGGCACTTAATACCAAAATAATGCTATTGCAAATAATAACAGGTTTTAATTGTAAGCCATAACCATAACCCAGCCAACAAAAAGTGCTTAACAGCACAATAAACATCATCCCAGTGCTTAAATCTCCAGCACTTTTACTTTTCCAAGTTTTATAAACTTGTGGTATAAATGTAATGCTACTTAAAAAAGTACCTACTAAACCCATTATTTCTGCTAAGTCTTTGTTCATATTTTTATACTTTCTGTAAACTAATTACCCAACTAGTTACTCCCCATCACTAACACCCAATTTGGTCATAACATAATCGCTAACACCGGTATTAACGTAACCACCATCATGAAACAAGTTTTGCATGGTAACCATTCTGGTTAAATCGCTGAACAAAGTAATACAGTAGTTTGCACAGTCTTCGGCACTTGCATTGCCCAATGGGGCAATTGCATTGGCATAATCAAAAAAGTCGCCAAAGCCTTTAATACCAGTACCTGCAGTAGTTTTTGTAGGGCTTTGAGATACGGTATTAATACGAACTTTTTTCTCTAATCCATAATGGTAGCCAAAGCTACGAGCAATACTTTCTAACATGGCTTTAATATCTGCCATATCTGTGTAAAAAGGAAAAGTACGTTGAGCAGCCATGTAGCTTAATGCTACAACGCTTCCCCACTCACTAATGGCATCTAACTTTTTAGCTACTGCCAACATTTTATGAAAGCTCATTGCACTTACATCAATGCCTTTCATAAAATAATCGTAATTACTCTCCGTATAAGGAATTTTTTTACGAATGTTTACACTCATTCCAATGCTGTGTAATACAAAATCTATTTTACCACCCAAAATTTCTTGGCTTTGGGTAAATAAGTTGGTAAGTTCTTCAACATTAGTAGCGTCTGCAGGAATAATTTGGCTGCCTGTTTTTTCGGCCAACTTATTAATTTCTCCCATACGCATTGCTATGGGTGCATTGGTTAGTACAAATGTTGCACCTTCTTCATGGGCTTTTTCAGCTACTTTCCAAGCTATTGAATTTTCGTCTAAAGCACCCGTAATAATTCCACGTTTGCCTTTTAATAAACCGTATGCCATAAGTTTTTATTTTAAAAGTGAATTTCTACTCTCAAATGTAAGGTTTGCAATTTCACTAGGCAAATTTTGTATTTAATAGCCTTTAGCAACTTGAAGAATTGACAAAATGCATATTGTCAAAAAAAAACTATTTATGAAAGAAGCATTTATAATAAACTAGTAAAATAATTAAATTGTTGACAAATGCTGTTGCAACAACTCCAATAAAATAAAATAATATATTCAAGAGCGTTTTGTTGGCTAATAGTTTTTGCCTTAGTTGTAAATGAACAGCATATACTGGAATTAGCATAAATACAATGTAAAGAACCATCAACCATTGCCAATGAGGAACATTTTTCATTGAAAATAATTGAAACTTTAAAAAAACTAATTCTTTGCGTACTTTATATTCGTTGCTTCTTTACGTAAAAAATCCTAATTCATCATTTCTTTTGCACTTTCCATTGCAGCAGCACTAGGTTTTTCGCCACTTAGCATTTTGGCAATGGCCATTATACGTTCATCCTCGTTTAACAATCGAATATTGGTCTTAATAGTATCATTCCTTATTTCTTTATACACAAAATAATGTGCATTGGCTTTGCCAGCAATTTGGGGTTGATGTGTAATACAAATAATTTGTCGGTTATTGGATAAACCTTTCATAATAGATCCTACTTGTTTTGCAGCTTCACCACTAATACCACTATCAATTTCATCAAAAATCATGGTGGGTAAATCCATGCTTTGAGCAACTAAACTTTTTATACATAGCATTAATCTACTTAATTCTCCACCACTAGCAACTTTTCGTATGGGCTCAAAACGATTGCTTTTATTGGCATCGAATAAAAATTCAATACTGTCTTTGCCCAACAAGGCGTAAGCAGTTTCTTTAATTTCTACTTTTAATAAAGCATTGGGCATACCCACTTGATGTAAGAGTTTGTTTACTTTTTCTGCCAAAGGGTTCGCTTGTAAATACCTAGCTTTCGATAATGCATCAGCTTTTTGTTCTACTTGTTTTGCCAATAAATTAGTTTCTTTTTCTTTCGTAATAATTGCTTCATCAATATTTAAAACAGCTTGTAATTTTTGCTTTAGTTCGGTTTGAATGTGTAGTAATTCATTGGTAGTTTTAACCCCATGTTTTTTTAGCAATTTATAACCTATAGTCATTTTATCGTTAATAAAGGCAATACGTTTTTCATCGAATCCAATAGCATTATTTAAACCATCAACTTCATCGGCTATATCTTGCAATTCTATTTGTGTGGAAAGTAATCTATCAATGATTATTTTTACTTGAGCATGATAAGAAGCATAGGTATTTAATTGATTGCTTAACTGTTTTAAATTGACAACGATGGGTTCGTCTTTTTCTTTTAAATTAAAATAAACTTTGGTTAAAGCTGCTTTTATACCCTCACTATTACTGAGTAGTTTTAATTCGTTATCTAAATCTTCTAATTCATTTTCTTTTAAAGAAAGTTCATTTAACTCATCAAATAAAAACTGGTTATAATCGGCTTCTTTATTAAATCCTATTTTCTGTTGTTGTAATGCTTCTAATTGTTTTTTATTGTGTATCCATTGTTTATAAACTGTTTGATAAGCTATTAAAGTGTCATTATTATTTGCTAATGCATCTATTACTTGTCTTTGAAAATCGCTATCGCCCAATTCTAGGGTATCAAATTGTTGATGTAAATCCACCAATAAAGAGGCAAACTCTTTTAACTGTTGCAATGTTGCCGGAGTATCATTTATAAATGCTCGACTTTTACCATTGGCAGCAATTTCTCTTCTAATCACCAATTCGTTCTCTGTTTCCAAATCATTAGAAACTAAAAATTGCTGAATTGCAGGTTTATTGTCTATTGTAAAAAAACCTTCTATAAAACATTTTTTATCGGTTTTTACTAAAAGAGAGGTATCGGCTCTTTCTCCCAAAATTAAACTCAATGCACCCATTAAAATACTTTTACCAGCCCCAGTTTCGCCAGTAATAATATTGAGATTAGATGAAAAATTTATTTCAATTTCATCTATTATGGCATAGTTCTTTATGTGAAGTTTGGTTAGCATTTATATAAACGAATTGATGAATAGTTGAATTGGTATTAGTCCATGGTCTATGGTCAATAGTCCATACACTACTTGAAGCTCAAATATACAATTTCTAATTCCTCATTCACCTTTACATCTTGCAATACCACTTTTGGCTCGTTGGTCTAAACTATTTTTATAATCATGATCATCCATAGCTAAACATTGTTCAAAGTACTTAATTGCATATAATTTATTACCACGTTTTTCATAAATCATTCCTATTTGTAAAGCAGCACGTGCAGCAAAATACTCAGTACGATTAACACCAATAGCAATGGCCTTTAAATAAAATGCAATGGCATCATCATCTTTTTCTAAATCATCGTTTATTCTTGCAACCCTATAAGTAAATTCTAACTGTTCTGCTTCGTTGGTAAAACTGCTGGTACTTTTACCTTGAAGTATTGCCAAGGCTTCATTATTAAAACCGCCATCGTTTAAAATTCTAGCCTTTAATAAATTTATATTGGGCCAAACATTTTTTTTAGCATCTTTTAAAGCTTGTTTGTCGGCATCGGTAATTGAAGCTCCTTTTTTAATACAATTTTTTCTGGCTTCTTCTGCGGCAACGATGTTGCCTTGTAGATAATAACACCAACTTATTTTTTGGTACACATCTTTTACATAAAAACTGCCTTTAAATTTTTTTAAGTACTGTTCAAAATAATCGATGGCAGTTTTGGTATTTAAATGATACAGATTTACAAAGCCCATTTGAAAATCCCAGGCTGCAGTGCTTAAATAATCGGCAGACTTATTTCTGTTTTGCACCACCGAAGCTGCATAATCTATCTGTTTGTTGTTAAGGGCTAAGTTGGCTGCCATATAAGTAAACAAGTGATTATTTACTACATCTAATTTTTTATTTATTATAAATTGTAAGGCTTCCGGCTTTTTATTTTCAATGTAAAAACTTAAATAACAATAAATAAAAGCTGCTTCATTAAACATAAGCTTAGCCCAAGGATTGTTGCTGTTAACAAAAGTTGTTACTGTTTTCATACCCTCGGTAATACTGCCTTTAATACCAAATAAACCTGCAATCCATTGATAACCTTTTGGTATAGTACCTGCAACGGCTTGCAATCCTCCATCTAATAACTGGTTAGGCACAAAAGTGGGAAAAGCTTTTTTGTTTTGCTTAAAGTATTTGTAGGCAAGTTGAAAATCGAGTCCTGCCCGGGTTTTATTGTCTTGTTTTATATTTACGGCAGCTTTATGTAAATAAACTGTACCTATACAAAAATTGTAAAATGGCGATGTGGCATCTCCATTTTTTAAAAGGTTCAAACGCTCTTCAAACTTTGGTAATCTTAGTTTAAATTCTGTAGGATCTTCATTAAAAAATAATGTAAAAAAATCGATATAACTCTCTAAAATGATAGGTATTAAATTATCAGGGTTTTGTACTTTAGCTTTATTAATTAATTGTAAACCATTGTTAAGTTTAAGTTGTACAATTTCTTTATAGGCTTGTTGGCATGTAGTATTAAATTCATATACTTTTTGAGCTGAGCAAGTAATGTAAATGATTAAAAATAATACCATTAAAGTTTGCTTCATGTGCTAAAAATAAACAAGGGCAACCAATAATGATTGCCCTAATTAAAAAATAGTGTTTAAATAATTTATTTCGCTTCTATTGTATCATTCAAGTCGGTATCAACTAAAATTCTACCACAGTTTTCGCAAACAATAATTTTCTTGTGTAATCTAATTTCACTCTGTTTTTGAGGAGGTATTGCATTAAAGCAACCACCACATGCATCACGTTCTACAGGTACAACGGCCAACCCATTGCGATAACTTTTTCTAATTCTATCGTAGCTGTAAATTAAACGCTCATCAATATGTGATCTAGCTTCTTCACTTTTTTTACGAAAAGTGGCTTCTTCTTTTTCAGTATCTACAATAATTTTTTCTAACTCACTTTTTTTGTGGTTTAATACACCTTCTTTGGTGGCAATGGTTTTTTTAGCTGCTTCAAGCAATCTTGCTTTTTCCGAAATTTCTTCATTTGCATCTTTAATATGCTTTTCGGCTAACTTAACCTCTAGCTGCTGCATTTCAATTTCTTTATTTATCGCCTCAAACTCACGGCTGTTCTTTACATTTTCACTTTGCTTCTCGTACTTTTTTCCTAAAGTTTCTGCATCGCTGATAGCTGCTTTTTTCGATTCAATAAATTCGGTAATACCGTTAATCTCTTCTTCAATTCGGTTTCTACGAGCATGTAAGCCAGCAATTTCATCTTCTAAATCACTCACTTCTAATGGAAGTTCGCCTTTTAAAACTTGAAACTCATCTAATTTACTATCGCACTTTTGTAGCTTAATTAAGCCTGCTAACTTTTCTTCAACCGAGAAATCTTTAACTGCTGCCATTGTATAGGTTTAAAGTTTACTATTGTGTAGTTATTATTTTTTTATTAAACCAGCTTTTGTATTTCATAGCATCTGCTGTTGTGCTGCACATTTGCAGTACACTCTAGTACTTTCTATTCTTTAATTGTCTTGTTTGAAAGCTACTATAAAAAATACTCAATTGGGTTTGTTCTAATCTTACTTTTAAGGACGGCAAAAGTAGGGAAATTTTGCTGTAATACATCCATCAATAATTCAATGGTAAATTGTTCACTTTCCCAATGGCCTATATCAGCAACAATTAACTGGTTATTGGCATCAAAAAACTCATGGTATTTAACATCACCGGTAATGAAAATATCTGCACCTGCGTTTAAAGCTTTGGTGATTAAAAAACTGCCTGAACCGCCACAAACTGCTACTTTTTGAATAGGTTTGCTTAACAATTTTGTGTGCTTAATTACTTGTAAATCAAAGCATTGTTTAAGCATTTGTAAAAAAATATTTTCATCAATAGGTTCTGGCAAATTGCCCAGTAAGCCACTACCAATGGTAGATAATTCGTTGGTTAAATTTACCACGTCATAGGCAACTTCCTCGTAAGGGTGGGCTTTTTTTAACGCATAAACTAAGCTTTGCTCTAACCAAGCAGGAAAAATAATTTCTATTTTTATTTCCTCTTCCGTGTGTCTATTGCCTTGTTTTCCAACAAAAGGGTTGGTATTTTCTCCACCTAAAAAAGTTCCAGTGCCTGTACTGTTAAAGCTACATTCACTATAATTGCCTATATGGCCACCGCCAGCTTTAAAAATGGCAGATCTTACTTGTTCGGCATACTTAGTTGGTACAAACGTGTATAGCTTTTGTAAAACATTTTTTTTAGGAGCTAATATTTGGGTATTAATTAAACCCAAACGTTTTGCCATGGTTTGATTTACACCGTGCAATACATTGTCTAAATTAGTATGAATGGCATAAATTGCTACATCATTTTTTATTGCTGCGATAATAGTTTGCTCAACATAATTATTGCCATTTATTTTTTTTAATCCACCAAAAATTATTGGATGATGCACTACCACTAAATTACATCCATTGGCAACAGCTTCTTCTATCACAGTTTCGGTGGCATCTAAACTGCAAACTACCCCAGTGCAAAGCCAATTTTTGTTACCTGTTATTAAGCCCACATTATCATAACTTTCTTGTAAACTAGGTGCAGCTAGGTTTTCTAATACTTGAATAATGCTTTCAATTTTCATTTTGTAAAATTAGGGCAAGTGTTATTGTTTAAGAAATGAAAGATGCCAATGGGTTTTACGATGAAAATTGATACAGAATAATTTATACCGAAGTGAAATACAAAATAATCAAATCTGTTTTATATCGGTATAATACCATCTAAGATTTCAAAATAGTCCTTTGGCCTATTTATTAAATCAAGATGGTATTACATAAAAAAGGTCTGATTTTCATCAGACCCTGGTTGAGATTAAACCTGGGCCTTGAGGCTTCCAGGAATGTTGGACTAGATGGTTTTTCTTTGTCCTTTTTAGGATATTGGCTTTCTGAATGGATGGTTCAGAAAGTGTTGTTTCATGCTTCCTTAAAAGCTAAACAGCTTTTAGGATTATCGGATTTTTAGATGTCTTTTTAATACTTACGGTTCTTGGTTCTTCTTCGAATCTTGGATTTTGTTGTTCGATTTTTGGATTTCATCTTCGGTTTTTCGGATATTTGGATTAAAACGGGGTAAACCGTTGTATCAAATTGACAATGCAAACATACAACCCACTTATTCCCAAAACAAGAGCAAAAGTTCCCAATTTTGGAGCTTCAGTATAGTGCAGCAATGCCGTACAAATATCATATTGACGCTAGTAAATTTTCTAATATATTCGTGGTAAATTAACCAAGCAGTTTGTTGCTATTTTTACCAAGCAACAAATTGCTGCATTATATTTGTATTATGAGCGAAAAAATTAAAGTAATTATTACTGATGATCATGCTTTATTTAGGCAAGGAGTTAAGGCTGCATTGAGTTACAGAGAAGATATTGAGTTTTTAGGGGAGGCTGAAAACGGTATGCAGTTGCTTAATTTGTTGAAATTTTTAAAGCCAGATGTAATCTTATTAGATATTCAAATGCCCATAATGGATGGTATTGCTACGTTGCCTGAGGTAAAAAAAGTAATGCCAGACGTAAGGGTTATTATGCTTACAATGCACAACGAGATTACTTTAATTAATAAATTGATGAGTATTGGTGCTAATAGTTATTTAACCAAAGACTCTGACAGTGATACAATTTACGATGCAATTAAAGCCTGTTACGAAAATGAATTCTTCTTTAACGAATTTACAAACCGTGCCATGTTAAGTGGTTTACGTACACAAGCTGCACCACCTGTAAATGGCGAAGATGCAGATTTAAGCGATAAAGAAATTCAAGTATTAAAGCTAATGTGTGATGAAAAAAGTACAAAAGAAATAGCCGAAATCGTAGAAATTAGCCCTAGAACTGTTGAAGCAATAAGAGATCGATTAAAAATTAAAACAGGTGCAAAAAGTACGGCTGGCTTAATTTTATATGCAGTAAAACATGGCTTAATAGAAGCCTAATTTTATATGAAGATTATAATAAAAAAATCCTGCCAATCAAGCAGGACTTTTTTATTCCAATTCGGTACAATAATACCCAGCATTTTGAACTGCAATAGCTATTGCTTCGGCAGTTAATTCTTGGGTTTCTACACGAAGTACTTTATCTATATCATGTAAATCAACATTCCAACCTTCAATACCATCCATATGGCTAATATGGGTTTCAACTTTTTTTAAGTGTACATTATTTACAATGTTGGTTTTAAAAATGTGTACTTGCATAGCAATTATTTAAAGTAATTCTTTTTCTTTAAGCTGGTTACTTTGTTTTGTTTTCCAAGAACTGCATTTATTACGCCATTCTTGTTTAAAGTTATCCTTTTCTTCTACACTCATATTGTGCCATTTTTCCTTCATTTCGCTGCTCCACATGCTGTTTTTTTTACTAAAACCTTTGTTAAAACCGCCAAAGAGTAATTTACTTAGTAACAACAAACCTAAAGCTTGCCAATAATTTATAAATTTCACAGTGGTAACTTCTGCTAAAACGTTATTCCATAATAGCATAATAATGTAGCCTAATACTGCAATAGCTGCTATTGCACAAAGGGTAAATCCTACGGCTTTTTTAAGCCAATTTTGTTTATTATTCATTGTTGTAATATTAATAGTTTAGTAATTCGTTTTTTAAAGTTTGTAAACGTTGCCTTAAATGTAAAACGGCATATCGTTTTCGAGAGAGTAATGTATTTATTGGTACCCCAGTTTGCAAGGCAATATCTTTATACGAAATACCTTCTAGCTCATTTAGCTCAAATACAGCTCTTTGTTCGATGGGTAATTCATCCAATGCACTGTTGAGTGTTTCCCAAAAAATTGAACGCAAATATTCGGTTTCTGGGTTGTTATTTGCATTAAAAAACAAATCGGTCCACGATGTGCCATTTTCTTCGTCGGTCGAAAAAATATCTTCTAATAATTCAGGTTTATGTTTTCTTTTCTTGTCGGTTATTTTATTTCTTGCAACTGTATATAGCCAACCAGTTAATTGTTCAATAGGTTGTGTATTGCCAATAAATTGGTAAAAAACATCTTGTAAAATATCTTCAGCATCGGCATCGTTGGTTACTCGTTTTTTAATAAAGCCCAACAAGCGTTTGCTGTAATCGTTAATTACTTGAGTAATATTTCTTTTTTGTCCGTTTGCCATTAAGGCTTCTAAGTTAGCCACTCTATTCATGTTATTATCATAAGACGAAGTACTTGAAAGAATATTTTAGTTCGTGTGAAAATATTTTTTAGTGTGGTTTTTTATCTTTTTGTTATGGTGGTCAATAATTGGTTGTTGGTTATAACGTTTAGTGGTGGTTTGTGTTTTTACCTTTCCATAAAATAATTACTTATTTTTGAGACTATATGATTACTGTACAACACTTAGTGCAACAATTTAAAATGCTGCCACACCCCGAAGGTGGTTATTATAAAGAAACCTATCGATCTACAGAATTGATTGGGCAAAATGCTCTGCCTACACGATTTGGAGGAGATCGATATTTTTCAACAGCCATTTATTTTTTGTTAGAGCAAGGTAATTTTTCGGCCTTTCATAAAATTAAGAGTGATGAGTGTTGGCATTTTTATTCAGGCCAAACTTTGTTGGTGTATGTGCTTTTACACAATGGAGACTTAGATATCATTAAGGTGGGTAATAATATTGAAGAAGGCGAAACTTTTCAGTATGTGGTGCCTGCTAATTGCTGGTTTGCCAGCCAACCAGCACCTGAAAGTGATTTTAGTTTTGTTGGCTGTACCGTAGCCCCAGGATTTGATTTTACTGATTTTGAATTAGCCAATGCCCATGAATTGGTAGCTCTTTTTCCGCAACATGCCAACATAATTAGTAGCCTTTGCAGGCAATAAAAAAGCCACATTTTTAGGTGTGGCTTTTTGTAATATATATTGTAAAATTAGTAATTAAACTTTAAAGACCAATTCATTTTTTCCTCAATATCTTCATCTTTATAATTGACCATTTCGATATTAATCTTAGCGTTTGAAGTTTGCTTAATAGTAATATTTGTTTTTTCTGTAGGACGATAATTGTCTTTATCGAACTTAAATTTATAAGTTCCAAGTGGTAGTGCTGTAATTTTAAAGTTACCATTTGCGTCGGTAAGAATGTTGTGTTCAACTTTCGTTACAGCGTGTATGGCAATAATGCTAACATCGGAAATAGGCTTTTTTGAAATAGCATCTACAACATTACCCGTTATCATAGGTTCGCCTTTTTTTTCAGTTACTTCAGTGGCAAAAAGCAGGTTTGTTGATGCCAAAAGAGCAATAAGTAGAAAAAATTTCTGCATAATTGTAGTTTTAAAAATCTAAACTAGTTAATTAGTTACAGTTAAACAAGTATTTTGATTAAAAGAGCAAAGAAACCTTAAAATTTTAACGTTCATTAACTTAATGGATTTTTTAAGGCAAGGTTAAACTCACCCCAAATTTCTTCTACTACTTCATTTGCTGGCAAAATTGTTCTAATCAAGCTACTTACCTGACCAATTTCAAGTTCTCCTTCGATTAAATTGCCTTCGAACATGCCTTTTTTAGCCCTTGCTCTACCTAAAATTTCTTTAAGCTCTTCTGCAGAAGCACCATTTAGTTCAGCTGCTCTAATTTGTTGTGCAAATTGGTTATTAAGTAACCTAACTGGTACTGTTTTTTTCATTTGCAATTGTGTATCTCCTTCTTCTGCTTTAAGAATGGCTTCTTTAAAACTTTGATGTGCTGATGATTCCTCAGTACACACAAATCTGCTGCCAATTTGTACCCCATCGGCACCCAAAATCATGGCTGCTAACATTTGTCTGCCAGTAGCAATACCACCAGCTGCAATTAGCGGAATGGTAATGGCTTTTTTTACTGCTGGTATTAAAACTAAGGTGGTGGTTTCTTCTCTTCCATTGTGGCCTCCAGCTTCAAAACCTTCTGCAACAACCGCATCGCAGCCTGCAGCTTCGGCTTTTAAAGCAAATTTGCTACTGCTTACTACATGTACTACCTTAATGCCATTTTGTTTTAAGATACTTGTATAAGTTTTGGGGTTACCAGCACTCGTAAAAACAATAGGTACTTTTTCTTGTATAATTATTTGAATATGTTGGTCAATATCTGGATACAATAATGGAAGATTAACTGCAAATGGCTTACTACATGCAGCTTTAAATTTTTGTATATGTTCTTTTAAAATAGCAGGGTACATGCTACCTGCACCAATAATACCCAAGCCACCAGCATTGCTAACAGCACTTGCCAAACGCCAACCACTAGCCCAAATCATGCCAGCTTGAATAATGGGGTATTGAATGTTGAAGAGTTGGGTGATTTTGTTAGTTGCTGGTTGATAGTTCATGGTAAATGGTTCATGGTAAATGACTTTGCTAAGATAAATACTATGAACTATTTACCATAGCCCATTAACTATTTCTACCCAAAATCAATCTCTGTATTATCGCCAATATTTAAACTACGGCTAAGGCCTTTTACGCTTGCATCGCTGCCTATTAATGAGTTGTCTAAAACAACTTCATAAAGATTGGTGTACGAACCAATTATGCTATCACGAACAATAGAGTGAGAAATATTTGTATTGGCACCAATGGCAACATGTGGCCCTATAATGGAGCTTTTAATTTCGCAACCTGGGGCTATGCTAACTGGTGGAATAATGATGGTGTCCTCATAATTGTGGCCATCGGTAATATTACCACCATATTTTTTCATTAAGGTAGCGTTACTTTCTAAAAGGGTTTCTTTTTTACCACAATCGAACCAACTTTTTACTTTAAAACTTTGAAACTTAGCACCACGTTTAATCATGCAATCTAATGCATCGGTTAAATTGTATTCGCCTTGGGTTTTTATGTCTTGAATAAAAATATGATGCAAACACTCAAACAAAAAATTGGTTTCTTTTATTTTGTACAAACCCACTAACGCCATATTGCTTTTTGGTATAGATGGTTTTTCTACAACACCTTCAATAAAACCATCATCGCCAATGGTTGCAACACCAAAATTTCTTGGGTCGTCCACTTTTTTAATACCCAACATACTGTAAGGGCTATTAACCACTTCGGCAACATCGTACTCACAAATGGTATCGCCAAGTACAACAAAGACCTCATCGTTGCCCACAATATTTTTGGTAAGTTCTATAGCATGACCAGTTCCTT
Source organism: Chitinophagaceae bacterium (assembly GCA_031429335.1). Taxonomy (GTDB): domain Bacteria; phylum Bacteroidota; class Bacteroidia; order Chitinophagales; family Chitinophagaceae; genus UBA1930. Next base: position 27,947 of record JANOZK010000087.1, read on the forward strand.
GCCTTTCATTTTGATATACAAAATGTGTAGTTAAATGTGGGTAAGCATTGTGAACGTAATCTTGTATTTTTTCGCCCAAATAGCCTACGATAAAAACAAATTCGGTAATACCCGCTTCATGTAACTGATCTACAATAAAACTAAGTATGGTTTTACCTGCAATAGGTATTAAGGCTTTGGGTTGTGTATAGGTATGTGGGCGTAGTTTGGTACCTGCACCAGCTACTGGTATAATTGCTTTCATTTAACTGCTTGCTTTTACCCAAATTCTAACTCACTAGACCCGTGTAAAAATTACACTTATTTCAATTGGGTTTGTGAAAATATGAAAATCTACTTCATTTACAAGTTTTTGCTTAAAAAGTTGTGTACAATACTTATTGCTTAAAAAATAAAAAAGAATTTACAACCCCAAATATTAGCCCTGATTGAAACTAAAAACCCACAGTGGTGCTGGCTAGCACCACGAGGATTTGTGGTGAAAAGCAGGAACAATGTTTAAATTTAACCCAATGCCAATGCTTCTGTGTAAAACAATACCAATTATTACTTGCTTACCAAAAACTATCGGTTAAATTTGCTGTTTATTCTGTTTGCCTATACTTTAATAAAATTAAAAACTGTAAAGAAATAACTATGCAAAGAGACACTTTGGTTTTCGACCTAATTAACCAAGAATTACAACGCCAGCGAAGAGGAATTGAATTAATTGCCTCAGAAAATTTTACCAGTTTACAAGTTATGCAAGCAACTGGTTGTGTAATGACCAATAAATATGCAGAAGGTTACCCTGGTCGTAGATATTATGGTGGCTGCGAAATTGTAGACCAAACAGAACAATTAGCCATTGACCGTTTAAAACAAGTTTTTGGTATTGAATATGCCAATGTACAACCACATAGTGGTGCACAGGCAAATGCAGCATTATTGCTAGCAATTTTACAACCTGGTGATAATATTTTGGGGTTAGATTTAAGTATGGGTGGCCACCTTACACATGGTGCTGCTGTTAACTTTAGTGGTAAATTGTATAAACCATATTTTTATGGTGTTACCAAAGACGAGGGTTTAATTGATTATGACATGTTAGAAGCACAAGCCCGTGCTGTAAAACCTAAAGTAATTATTTGTGGTGCAAGTGCCTATAGTAGAGATATTGATTATGCTAGAATTAGAAAAGTTGCCGATGAAGTGGGTGCTTTTGTTTGGGCCGATATTGCCCACCCGGCTGGTTTAATTGCAAAAGGCTTATTGTCATCGCCATTTAATCATTGCCATTTTGTTACTAGTACAACACATAAAACTTTACGTGGCCCACGTGGTGGTGTAATTATGATGGGCAAAGACTTTGAGAACCCATTTGGTTTAAAAGACATTAAAGGAAACATACGTTTAATGAGTAATTTGTTAGACATGGCTGTTTTTCCAGGTACACAAGGTGGGCCATTAGAGCATGTAATTGCTGCAAAAGCCATTGCCTTTGGCGAAATTTTAACCGATGAATTTACAGTATATGCTAAGCAAGTACAAAGTAATGCACAAGCAATGGCAAAAGCTTTTGTAAATAAAGGATATAATATTATTAGTGGTGGTACAGATAATCATTTAATGTTAATTGATTTACGCAACAAAAACATTAGTGGTAAAAAAGCCGAAATTACTTTAGGCCATGCAGATATTACTGCCAATAAAAACATGGTTCCCTACGACGATAAAAGTGCATTTGTTACAAGTGGTATTCGATTTGGCGTTGCAGCTATTACAACACGTGGTATGAAAGAAGAGCATATGAATTTTGTGGTTGACTCTATTGACACCGTGTTAATGAATGCCGATGATGAAGCTGTACTTGCAAAAACAAAAGCTACTGTAAACGAGTTTATGAGTCAGTTTGTTTTATATCCTGAACTAGGTTAAAGAAATAAGGCAAAAGTAATAAGGCAGAAGCTAAAAGTATTAGCTGTCTAAACTTTAAACCCTAAACCCTACTATTATGTTACAACGTATTCAATCTCTTTGGTTATTGGCTGCCAGTGTAGCAGCTTTTTTAACCCTAAAATTTTCTTTTTTTAGTGGTAATAAATTGGTCGATAATGTTAAGCAGTTTGTAAGCTTAAATGCCATGAGCAATATATTTATTATGATTTTAACAGTGGCCTTAGCAGTTGCTGCATTAATTATTATTTTTTTGTATAAAGACAGAAAAATGCAATTAAAACTAGTACTTGCAACCATTGGTGTATCTATATTGAATGTAGTTTTATATTATTTGCAAACCCAAAAATATATTGCCAACGAGGGTAATTATAATTTAACAGCAGTGCTCGTAGTAATTATACCAGCAATGTTGGTTTTGGCAGCAAGGGCAATTTATAAAGACGAACAATTGGTAAAAAGTGTAGACAGATTAAGGTAAAAAATTAGGGGCTGTTGGCTACAAGAAATCAGTCAACTCTAGTTCACGCTTTCGCAAGTAGTACTGCTGGCTAGCAGTAGCTACTTTGCTCAATCGTGCAGCCCATCAACAGGATAATAATATTCAACAAAAAAAGTAAATAGAAATGGACCAACAGCAACAACCCAACAACCAGTTAAACATTGAAATAAGCGAAGAAGTAGCAGAAGGCACTTATGCCAATCTTGCCATTATTACACATAGCCATGCAGAGTTTGTAATAGATTTTGTAAACGTAATGCCAGGAACGCCAAAAAGTAAAGTAAAAAGTCGAATAATTTTTACCCCAATGCATGCAAAACGTTTTATGAAGGCTATGGCCGAAAATATAGAGCGTTATGAAGCCGCACATGGTATAGTGCAAGATTTAGAACAAATAGAAATACCCATGAACTTTGGTGGGCCAAATGCACAAGCGTAGCTTTTTATTCTCCCAGCGGTAAACGTTCTCAGAAATTTTCTGTTATTATTTTGTGTTGGGTATGGTTTAGTGATAAATACTATATGTAATACCAGAGTGAATTTTAATGTGGACCAAAATTTTTGGTATAATGCCTATTGGATAGCTGTTTAGACCAATTTGTTTGGTCTTCTACAGATATCACTTCGGTATAAGTTAATAAATGACTGTATAAAAAAACCATTCAATGCTGAATGGTTGAATAATAATTTTGTAAGAGGTAGGTTAATACTCATCTTCATTAAACATAAAATCATCTTGGCTTGGGTAATCAGGCCAAATGTCTTCAATGCTTTCATAAATCTCAGAGCCTTCATCATCTAACTCTTGTAAATTTTCTACCACTTCAAGTGGTGCACCACTTCGAATGCTGTAATCAATCAGCTCATCTTTAGTAGCAGGCCAAGGTGCTTCTTCTAGGTAACTAGCTAACTCGAGTGTCCAAAACATAAAGCTTAATTTTTTGCAAATGTAACCGTATAAATGAAACTACCAAATTGAAGTATTTTAAACAGTTGTAAAATTTTGTTTAAATACCACAAGGCTTTTTGTAGGTTTGTAAGTATTATACCTAAATACCCTATTTTGCAGCATGTTACAAGCCGAAAATATTTGTAAAAATTATGGTGAATTACCTGTGCTTAAAGGTGTAAATATGCAAGTTAATGCAGGCGAAATTGTAAGTATTATAGGTAGTAGTGGAGCAGGCAAAAGCACTTTACTACACATATTAGGAACTTTAGATACAGCCGATGCTGGTACAATTTTTATTAATAACCAAGCAGTGCACTTATTAAATGGTAAAAAGTTAGCGGCTTTTAGAAACCAACATATTGGTTTTATATTTCAATTTCATCATTTATTACCCGAGTTTACGGCAATAGAAAATATTTGCATACCCGGCTGGATTGCCAAAAGAAAAAATAGTGAGGTAAAAGCAACTGCCGAAAAATTATTACAATTGTTGGGTCTTGCCAATAAAATGAACAACAAACCCAACCAACTAAGTGGGGGAGAGCAGCAACGTGTGGCTGTTGCTAGGGCTTTAATCAACAATCCATCTATTGTATTTGCCGATGAGCCAACTGGTAATTTAGATAGCCAAAACGCTAAAGATTTGCATGATTTGTTTACCAAACTTAGAGACGAGTTTAACCAAACTTTTTTAATTGTTACCCATAATCAACAATTGGCTGCACTAAGTAACAGAACCTTGCATATGAAAGATGGGGTTTTTAGTATGTAGTTACGGGTTATAAGGTTACGAGTTATTAGGTTACGAATTATTTGGTTATACCAACATGAATTTTAATTTAGATCAAAATTCTCTGTGATAATGCCAATTTGGTAGTTTTTTGACCAATTTTATTGGGGAATTACAGATATCAAATTTGTATTAGTGGGTTAATCTTGGTTTCCAAGCAATTTCTTCAATATTTAATAAATGTGCAATGTACCTAGCTACAACAAATAAATAATCGCTTAACCTATTTATGTATTTAATGACTAATGGATCTATAAATAACTTTGCTTCTTGCATTTGTACACAAATTCTTTCGGCACGTCGGCAAACACAACGTGCAATATGTGCAGTAGAAACTGCAACATGACCACCAGGTAAAATAAAGTTTTTCATTGAGGGCAACACCTCGTTCATCGTATCGATAGATTGTTCTAAAAAAACTACATCTGCTTCTTTTAAATCTGGCAACTTCATTGAAGGCTCTTTATCTGCATCGCAAGCCAATGACGAGCCAATGGTAAACAATCTATCCTGTATTTCTTTTAGGGCTAATTGTGTAGTGGTGTGTGTTACATAATCGTTTAGTAAACCTATATAAGAATTTAACTCATCTACAGTTCCATAACTTTCTATTCTAATATGATTTTTATTAACCTTGGTTCCACCAATTAAACTTGTTTTTCCTTTATCACCAGTTTTGGTATATATTTTAAAAGCCATTCTTTTGTTCTATTGTTTTAGGGTACAACAAAGTATTTTTGTAAATGTTTAGCCAAATAGGCACTCTAAGCACTATTAAAGTTATCAACTATAAAAACTAAATAGCAAATTTTGCCTCTTGTATAGTATCAGACTCTACCACACCGTCTTTTAAACGCACAATTCTTTTTGCATAACGGGCTATATCTTCTTCATGCGTTACCAAAATTACTGTATTGCCCGAAGCTTGTATTTTTCCAAATATTTCCATTACTTCAACAGAAGTTTTACTATCTAAATTACCAGTTGGCTCATCGGCCAGTAAAATTGAGGGATTATTTACCAATGCTCTTGCAATAGCCACACGTTGTATTTGACCCCCACTTAGTTCATTACTTTTATGGTGGCTCCTATCTTCTAAACCTACTTTTTTTAATGCTTCTAATGCACGTTCTAAACGTTCTTTTTTGCTTATACCTGCATACACTAAAGGTAAGGCCACGTTTTCGGCTGCACTAAGCCTTGGTAATAGGTTAAATTGCTGAAATACAAATCCAATTTCTTGATTTCTTATTTCGGCCAAAGAGTCATCGGCCATTTTACTTACATCGTTGTTGTTTAAAATGTATTTTCCTGTTGTGGTGGTGTCTAAGCATCCTAAAATATTCATTAAAGTACTTTTGCCGCTGCCGCTAGGGCCCATTAATGCAACATACTCGTTTTTGAAAATATCTAAATTAATGCCTTTTAGTACAGGTATTGCTTGGCTACCCATGAAGTAGCTTTTTTCTATGTTTTCTAAATGTATAACAGCGTCCATTGAAATTTTTTTATTTTTTTATTACCGTAGGCACTTTAAAAAACTGATTGTCTTTAATAGGAGCATTCAATAAAGCATCGGTTCTGCTTATGCTTCCTTTTACCTCATCGTTTCTTAAAACATTGGTATTGTTGCCCATGTGCTGTAAAGGCTCTATGCCAGTAGTATCTAGTTCTTGTAATTTTTCCACAAAAGCAATCATACTTTGTAAATCTTGTTTAACCGACAATTTTTCATCGTCATTAAAATTCAATCTGCATAAATGAGCCAGCTTATTTACCATTGTATCTGTAACTTCCATGTAACAAAAATAGTTGAATTGATTAACTAAAAAACATTAACCTAATTGGCTGCTATGTTTACCCTTTTTGCTTTTTCCCAAGCAATATGTTGCTTGTAAAATATTTGTTTTACAAAGCCTATTAACATACAGCTATTCATAAATACAAAATAAAAAGGCACAAATAGAATAATACTTTTTTTGTTTAGTTTATACATACACCAGCCCAAAATTGCCATACTGTAAAATGTAAATTGCAAGTATAAAATTATGGTGTAATACCAGCCAGCACTAAAATAATAGACCAAAAATATATTAGTAATAAAAATTATAGGCAAAGCAATAGGGCTAATTAACCACCTAATTATTCTTCGAGAAAAATATTGAAAATTGAGAGCCCAATTGGTTGCCGAAGGTAAAATTCCCAATCTTCCCACAGCTTGTGCAGCACCAGCAGCTATTCGAATTTTTCTTTTTCTTTCTTCTTTAAGATTAATGGATGGGGCTTCAATTGCGTAAGCATTTTTTTCGTAAGCTATTGTAAAACCTTGTTTACAAGTGTTTATTGCAAGCATTAAATCGTCTAAAATAGTATCAATAGGTAATGGTTTAAATAAGTGCGTTCTTAATGAAAAAAGTTCTCCAGCAGCAGCAACTACTGTATATAAATCGCTATCGAGCTGCTTCATTGCACTTTCGTATTGCCAATATAAACCTTCCCCTTCTCCAATAATATTATTGGCTAAATCTGTCATTACTTTTTTTTCGCCAGCTACTCCTCCAATTTTTGGGTTGGCATAATGCCTTACCATTTCTCTAAGAGCAATGGTATTTAATAAGGTATTGGCATCCGAAAAAACAACAATGGGTGTTTTAACCACAAGCATAGCTCTATTGATTGCATCCATTTTACCCTTTCTTATTGGTTGATACAATACAGTAACCTGATTAAACTGTTTAATGATTTCTACAGATTGGTCATTAGAACCATCAAGAATTACTAAAATATTTAAAAGCTGAGTAGGGTAATCTAGAGCTAAACTATTTTTTATTTTAAGAGCCAAAATATCGGATTCATTGAAAGCTGGAATTAATAAGGTAACTTGGGGTAAATCGTTTTCTAATTCAATATGAACCGGTTTTTTAAAAATTGTTTTTATGAATGATATACAACCAGCTATTACGCCATACCCGATATAGGCATAACACAAAAAAGCAAGCAATAACCAAAATAAAGTAACTAAGTAGCCCATATTTAGAGCAATGAAATTAACTATCTGGCTCTAAACAATGAAATTCAATTTTAGAATCCCATTAATTTTTATGTTTTGTCCAAATATGGGAGCATTTTTCCAAATAAAATTTGAATTACACAATTTAGACAACAAAACCTCGTTTTAAGAAGTATATCCTAATATCCTAATTATATGAAAGGCCAAAATCCATTCAAAATTTTTATTGTTGAAGATGATTTAATGTATAGTTCTATGCTTGAATATACCTTAAACTTAAATCCCGATTATCAAGTTTCAAAATTTAATACCGCTAAAGATTTTTTAGCAGCATTACACGAAAAGCCTCATGTAATTTCACTTGATTATTCATTACCAGATGCTGATGGCGAAGACTTATTACAACGAATTCAAGAAATGAGTCCGGATTCTAAAGTTGTAGTAATATCTGGTCAAGAAGACGTAAAAGTTGCTATTAACCTATTAAAAAAAGGGGCTTACGATTATATTACAAAAGATAAAGACACGAAAGATAAACTTTGGAATGCGGTACAACACTTACGAGAAAATGCAGACCTAAAAGAAGAGTTAGCTGTGCTTAAAGAGGAGGTTGCTAGAAAGTACGATTTTAGTAAAAGTATCATTGGTAATAGTACAGGCTTAAAAAGGGTTTTTAGCTTAATGGAAAAAGCAGTTAAAACAAATATAACCGTTTCTATAACAGGCGAAACTGGCACTGGTAAAGAAGTTGCTGCCAAATGTATTCACTATAATTCTGAAAGAAGAAATAACCAATTTGTAGCTGTGAATGTTGCAGCAATACCTAAAGATTTATTAGAAAGTGAATTGTTTGGCCACGAGAAAGGTGCATTTACAGGATCAGTATCAAGACGTATTGGAAAGTTTGAAGAAGCTTCTAAAGGTACTTTGTTCTTAGATGAAATTGGAGAAATGGATTTAAACATGCAGACCAAATTATTAAGGGCTTTGCAAGAAAGAGAACTTAGCAGGGTAGGTAGCAATGAGGTTATTAAAATTGATGTAAGAATTATTGTAGCCACCCATAAAAATTTATTGGAAGAAGTAAAAAAAGGCAATTTTAGAGAAGATTTGTATTACAGACTTTTAGGTTTACCTATTAACCTGCCTGCATTGAGAGATAGAGAAAATGATGCACTTTTAATAGCAAAATTTTATATGGATCAGTTTTGCAAAGAAAATAAAATGCCCTTGAAAACGTTTTCTACCGATGCAAAAAAGAAACTTTTAAATCATAGCTTTCCTGGTAATATTCGTGAACTAAAATCGGTAATTGAATTAGCAAGTGTAATGGCCGAAGGCGTCGAAATATTACCTGAACACTTAAATATTGTTAGTCAAAATGTTTTAGAAACATTTGCTGTAAAAGACGCAACCTTAAAAGAATTTAATATTAAGTTGATGCAATATTATTTAGACCTTTATAACTCAGATGTTATTAAAGTTGCCAAAAAACTAGATGTTGGGAAAAGTACAATTTATAGAATGATTCAGAATAAGGAATTGTATATTACTAGAAAATATTACGAAAATTCGGTGTTTAATTAATAGACTTTGAATAAGTTATTTAATGTACCAAAGATTTGCCCATAAAAATTTAACCCTTCTACAAAAAGAAGGGCTTTATTTTTTTAATATGTAAATAACAAACTATTGGCATTTAAATAAATATTGCTAAAATGCTATTATAGCGATATAAAACAATTTGAATCATTTGTATTTCACTCCGGTATATACAGCTATCAAATCGGCATTATTCCAGAAAAACTTGATCTAAATTAAAATCAATATTGGTATTAATACATACATTTAAGTTCGTAGATAAATTTTGAAATAAATATTTTTATGGAGAACGAAAAATTATACAACTTATCCATCATAAAAGATATTGCTCAGGGTGATGAATCTTTTGTAAAAAGCTTATTGCAAATTTTTATTGATACCGTTCCAACAAATTGTACAGAGCTGGTAGAAGCTTTAAGCAAAGGTAATTTACAAGAAGCTAGTGAGTTGGCTCATAAACTAAAAAGCAGTGTAGATACTTTACAAATAGTAACCATTGCAGACGATATTAGAAGCATAGAAAGCAATAGTAAGGCTGAAAAAAATCAAGCATTAATGCAGCAATTGGCTATTAAAATTAAAAATACTATTAACGAAGTGATTGCTCAATTTAGAATAAATAACGAACTTTAAAGGATAGTTTATAAGTTAAAAGGTTGATAGTGTTTGTTCAATTAAACTAACTAAAAAAGTTTATTAGATTATCGGTTAGGTAACCAATAAACTAATAAACTTTTGAATCTTAAACTATAAAACTTTTTAAAGTGCAATTTGTTTTTCTTCCATTAATTTTCTTAGGTTAATTAAGCCATAACGCATACGTCCTAAAGCAGTATTAATGCTGGTATTGGTAATGTTAGCAATATCTTTAAAGCTCATATCTGCAAAGTGGCGTAAAACAATAACCTCACGTTGTTCTTCTGGTAAAAATTCGAGCATTTTTCTAACCTTGTCGTGGCTTTGTAAGGTCATTAACTTGGTTTCTGCACTTTCTTCCACTACATTAATTACTTCAAAAATGTCTCTGTCGTCGCTG
>JANOZK010000088.1:0-3749 GCA_031429335.1 Chitinophagaceae bacterium
CTTAAACCCTAAACCTTAAATCTTAAACCCCAAACCTTAAATCATAAACTTTAAACCTTTCAATTACAATGGCAAATTATTTCAACACACTTTCATTAAGAGAAAAATTAAGTCAATTAGGTGTTTGTACATTTTTAGATGGCACCCATTTTACAAATGGTGTTAATGCTTTAGTGGGTAAGAAAATGGTAATTATAGGGTGTGGTGCCCAAGGTTTAAACCAAGGATTAAATTTAAGAGATTCAGGTCTAGATGTGGCTTATGCCTTACGTCAAGAAGCAATTACTCAAAAAAGAGCATCTTGGAAAAACGCAACAGATAATAATTTTGCTGTTGGTACCTATGAAGAGCTTATTCCGACAGCCGATTTAGTACTAAACTTAACACCCGACAAACAACATACACCTGTGGTAAATGCTATTATGCCATTAATGAAAAAAGGTGCAACACTCTCCTACTCACATGGTTTTAATATTGTTGAAGAAGGTATGCAAATTCGTAAAGATATAACGGTAATTATGGTTGCTCCAAAATGCCCAGGCAGTGAAGTAAGAGCAGAATATGTTCGAGGATTTGGTGTACCTACATTAATTGCTGTGCATCCAGAAAACGATCCTGAAAGTAAGGGCTTAGAACAGGCAAAAGCTTATGCAGTAGGCACTGGAGGCCATAAAGCAGGTGTTTTATTATCATCGTTTGTTGCAGAAGTAAAGAGTGATTTGATGGGCGAACAAACTATTTTATGTGGCGTTTTACAAACAGGTTCTATTGTATCGTTTAATAAAATGATAGAAAAAGGTATTGAACCTGCCTATGCTGCTAAATTAATTCAATATGGCTGGGAAATAATTACTGAGGCATTGAAGCAAGGTGGTATTACGGCAATGATGGATAGGTTGAGCAACCCAGCTAAAATAAAAGCATTCGATTTGAGTGAAGAATTAAAAAATATTTGGCGTCCATTATTTCAAAAACATCAAGACGACATTATGAGTGGGCATTTCTCACAAACAATGATGCAAGATTGGGCAAACGATGATAAAAACTTATTAACCTGGAGAGCAGAAACTGGTGAAACTGCTTTTGAAAAAACTACTGCGACCGAAGAAAGAATAACTGAACAAGCCTATTTCGACAATGGATTACTATTGGTTGCTTTTGTTAGAGCTGGAGTAGAGTTGGCTTTTGAAACCATGGTACAATCTGGCATTATTGCAGAAAGTGCATATTATGAAAGTTTACACGAAACCCCTTTAATAGCTAACACCATTGCACGAAAAAAATTATTTGAAATGAACCGAGTAATTTCTGATACAGCAGAGTATGGTTGTTATTTATTTAACCACGCCGCAAAGCCTTTACTTACAGCGTTTATGAAAAAAATAGATACCGATGTTATTGGTACCAACTTTAATATTGAAAAAGATGCAGGTGTTGATACTATTCGACTAATAGAGGTGAATGCTGCTATTCGATCGCATGGTGTTGAGGTAGTTGGGCAAGTGTTAAGAAAAGCAATGACCGATATGAAAGTAATTAAAACAGTAGCGTAAGCAACTATTATAGCAATAAAATTTACTCAACTTCAGCAGGTTTTTCCATCATTAAAAAATAACCGATAACCGGTATAAAACATACAATGAGTAATTTATAAAATTTATAATTGGGTACTCTGCCAAAAACAGCTTGAGCAACATACCTTACTGCTAAGAAAGCTTGCAAGTAATATAGCAGAATCAATATTTCTTGATTATCAGGCATAACAAAAAATTTATACCCAAATATAACAATATATTTTAAATGTGTATCTATCAGTTATCCAATTTTAATAATACTTAACCGATAAGAATCTTGTGTTAGAAAGTACATAAATAACTCCGAAGTGATAAACTTCACAAAGCAAAAAGCAGATTATGGAAGAAACAGACACTCAATATAAGTATTCAAATAATCCTATTTTAGATAGCAGTTACTTAGACTATAAATCAGCCGCAGCAAGGCTTTTAGGCATTGCTACAAAAACCCCTTTACAATTAAGCATTAGCCTAAGTAAAAAATACCAAGCGAATGTTTACCTTAAAAGAGAAGATTTACAGGTTGTTCGTTCTTATAAACTACGTGGTGCTTATAATATGATGAGCAGTTTACCAAAAGAGCAATTGCAAAAGGGTGTGGTTTGTGCAAGTGCTGGTAATCATGCACAAGGCTTTGCCTATAGTTGTAAAAAATTAGGTGCAAAAGGGGTTGTTTTCATGCCAAGTATCACACCCAAGCAAAAAATTAAGCAAACCAAAATGTTTGGTGAAGATTTTATTGAAGTAATATTAATTGGAGATACATTCGATGATTGTGCAATTGCTGCAAAGAAATTTACGCTAGAATATAATATGGTTTTCATACCCCCTTTCGACGATATTAAAATTATAGAAGGCCAAGCAACAGTTGGGGTAGAAATATTAGAAGAATTAACCAATATAAATTATGTTTTTGTTCCTGTTGGAGGTGGTGGTTTAAGTGCAGGTGTAGGCAGTTATTTTAAAACATTTTCACCTACAACAAAAGTTATTGGGCTAGAGCCAGAAGGTGCACCTAGTATGTTGGAGGCTTTAAAAGCTGGGCAGCCTGTTACTGTAGAAAACATAGATCGTTTTGTTGATGGTGCTGCTGTAAAACGTATTGGTGATGTTACTTTTTCTATCTGTAAAAATGTGATAGATGAAATGCACTTGGTTGCAGAAGGTAAAATTTGTTCTACTATTTTAAAGCTATACAACGAAGATGCAATTGTTGTAGAACCAGCTGGGGCATTGGCTATTGCAGCCTTAGATGATTATGCGGATACTATAAAAGGTAAAACCATTGTTTGTATTATTGGTGGTGGCAATAACGATATTGATCGCATGCCCGAAATAAAAGAACGTTCTTTACAATACGAAGGTTTAAAGTATTATTTTCTAGTACGTTTTGCCCAACGACCAGGTGCTTTAAGAGAGTTTTTAAACCATGTGTTGGGGCCTAATGATGACATTACACGTTTTGAATACATGCAAAAAACCAACAAAGAAACAGGACCAGCATTAGTTGGTATAGAGCTTACACACAAAAATGATTATAAAGATTTAATAGAAAGAATGACAACTTACCAAATTGATTATTCAGAAATAAATAAGCACAACAATTTGTTTGGATATTTAATTTAAGCCTTTATTTCTTGCACATCGATTAACTTGTAAGATGTGGAGTTTTTAGAGAAGGAAATAAAAAATTCGGTACCTGTTTGTTTGCCACGGTACTCATATAAATAAATATAATTATCCACCTCTTCCATTATGCCTACAATAGTATGTTCAACACCAGCAATACTGTAAATAATGGCTTGTAAAGCATCTGTTGATGATCTACTTATATGTTGTGGCTGACTATATTGTGATTTCAAATGATTGGCTTGTTTGTAAGTTGGTGAAGATAAGCAATCAAGGTACTTGCAATATCATTTTATTTTAATTATGGGTATCTTAACAAAACTTATATACAAAAAACTCCCACACTTTGCAGTATGGGAGTTTTGTATTTTAAACGATTAATTTCTTAATCAAATTTTAAATCTAAACCTAAACCTCTTAATTCATGTACCAATACATTAAATGATTCAGGTACACCAGCTTTCGGTATATTATCGCCTTTTACAATTGCCTCGTAGGTTTTTGCTCGGCCAATAATATCATCGGATTTAAGGGTTAGCAATTCTT
>JANOZK010000089.1:0-17655 GCA_031429335.1 Chitinophagaceae bacterium
AAGCCTTGTAATCCTTGGCAAACATTTTGGGCATCGGTATTTCCAAAATAACTTTTAGTGAAGGATAAGTAATAGATGGCATCTAACAAGTTTGTTTTGCCAGTTCCATTTTTGCCACAAATTCCAATAACTTTTTCAGTAAACGAAAATTGAGTATGTACGTAATTTTTAAATTGCGTAAGAGATATATTGTTTAGTTGCAACATTATTGGCTTGCAAATTAACCAATTATTCTAAATGAATAGTTCCAGAAATCTTTTGTAAAAAAATAATACTAAAATACCTTAAGAATTTCTGTACCAATAAAATTTATTTAAACGCTATGCAGCCGTTTCAAATTTATTTTTAATTGCTTAGTCTAGTTCGTTAATACAGTCTTGTAATTGAATTAAATATTTACCATACAATTTTTTTAAATACCATTTTGTAAAGTAGTAAACCCCAACACTTAATGCCAACAGATAAGCAACTAAAAAAACTATTAGCTTAGTGGGGCTAGTAAGTTTATTACTTATAGTATCTAACTCGTCAATAACTACTCCATTTTTTGCATCTTGGTAGCCCAAGTAGCCAGAAAAAAGTAGGCAAATAGGTATTAAACTTAATGTAAATTGAAGATATCTTTTGGTAAATTCTTTTATAATACTGTGAATAGAAATTAAGTTTTGCTTAATGGGCATGTTGGTATTACTTAATTTATTAATCTTTTGTAGTAGATATAAAAGTACAAGCATAAATACCACACACAAAATCGTAAATACCGAAAAATAAATTTGCAAACTTGTGTATTTGCTAAATAAGCCAATATACCCAAATAGTAGAAATATTACAAGGCTAAATATAATTTCTATCCACAAACTTTTTTTAAGCTTATGAATAATGCTTTGGGTTTTTTTCTTCAATAAAATAGCAATATCCAAAGGGGTCTTTAAGCCTCTGCTATCATCTATTTTTTGATTTAATAATAATTTCAGTTCGTCTAATTCCATAGTATATTTTTTTATGACAACTGATAGTGTTTTTGAGTTTCCCCTTTTAATTTAACTTTTAGCCTGTTCATTTTTACAGCCACATTGTTGGCACTTATACCCAACATTTCTCCAATTTCTATATAGCTATAATCTTCTAAATAAAGCATGATTAGTGCCTTATCAATTTTACTTAAATCTGCAATTGCTTTGTACATGGCTTGCACTTGTTCTTCAATTGGGTTGTGTGTTTCAACCGTTTCCGGAAAAGTTTCTGTTGTAAAAACAGGAACTCGTTTTTTGTCTTTTCTATAAAATGTGATGGCAGTATTTAAGGCAACTCTGTATAACCATGTACTAAATTTGGCATCACCTATAAAAGATCCAAATGCCTTCCAAGCCTGCAAAGTAACTTCTTGAAACAAGTCTTCTTTTGCTGCATAATTATTCATATACACACTACAAACTTTATGTATTATGTTTTGATGTTTATTAAGCAGCTCTATAAATTCTTGTTCGTTGGGCATTGAGAGGTTTTCTGGTGTCGGGTTAATGGTTACCAGTTATTGATTAATAATTGTTGATTACTATTAGTTTGAAATTCATAATTCATAATCCATAATTCATAACTTGTAATTATTAATCAAAAATAAATCGGCGTTACTGTATAACCTTGTTTCCTCAACAAATATATAACTCCTTTTTTTCCAGCCAAATGACCAGCACCCACAGCAATAAAAGTTGGCATTAGTGCAACTTCCCTTTCAATTATTGGTATCCATTTTTCATTTCTTTTGTCTAACATAGTTTTTTCATAACTGCCCAAATCTGTATCGCCACTAATGGCTTTTTGCATTTTTCTGATATCTTGTTTTTTATACAGCTGCACAATTTCATCCATGTCTTCTTTACCTTCTTGTTTATCGAACAATGTTTGCTTTAGCATTTTTGCTTGTATGGTATAGGGTATAGTTTCAAAAACGTTCATTTGGTCTTCTATGGTTTCTAAACCTTTTACTTCTATGGTTGCTGCTTTTGCTAATTTTTCGAATTCTTTTTCAAAAGCTATTGGCGTGCAACCTAATAACGATGGGTATAAGATCGACATAAGCATAGCTGGCTTATACGTTTCCACCATTTTTAAAGGAATTTTTGTGGTAGCTTCAAATAGTTTTGCAACAGAGTCGTAATCTTTTACTGATAATAAATCTTTTAAAGTTTTTCCATCTTTCATCATAATTCCCTTCATCATCTTTGAATTAAGGCTTGGGTCATCTATATCTATTTCTAAATACATCTGTTTACTATTGGCTACTAATTTTTTTAAAGTATCGTTCATGTTAAAATCTGTTGGGCAAAGCATATGAAAAGTGCCATATAAATACGATGGTGTACTTAGGCCTTTACCATCAATTTTCCAGAGTAAAGATTTTTCTTTTGGTTGTTGTGCAAATCCACCTATCGCTGTTATAAGTGTAACAAGAGCTAATAAAATTTTTTTCATTAAAGTTTTTTATTGTTTGTAGCTAAATTTAAATAAATATTACAAAGTAAATAAGCCCCAAGTAAAAACAAGGGGCTTTAACCAAAACCATCTGAACTATTGCAAGCAGTAATATTTATTACTAGGCTTGTAATTTTTTTTATTGAACAGTAATTTCTTTAGCTTCAGCTTTTATAGCTTCTTTTTTAGCAATAAATAATTGTAATACACCATTTTCGTATTTGGCTTTAATATCATCACTATTTACTTTATCGTCTAAAGTAAAGCTGCGTTTAAAGCTGTTTACACTAAACTCTCTTCTAATGGTTTTATAATCTTTATTTTCTGCTTGTTCAGCTTTTTCAAAAGCAACGGTTAATAAACCATTATCAACATTAATTTTAAAATCTTCTTTATTTCGGCCAGGAGCATTTAATTCTAAATGGTACCCGTTTGTAGTTTCATGAATGTTCACCAAAGGGTCATTAAAATTTTTTACTTGTGCATCCTTGCCCCAACTTGCAGGAACATTGAAAAAAAAGTCGTCTAAAATGCTGTTAGCAATTCTTGCATTGTGTTTTACGATTGTCATAATTTATTTTTTTAGTTTAATAATTTAATTTCAAAACAAATTTTTCAAACAATGTACCATTGAAAGTTTAAGGTCAATTTTACCGAAAATAAAATATACAAACGACACTTTGTCATTTTCGATTGTCGAAAAAAGTCATCTTGTCTTGTTGTTAAAGTAAAAAGCAATCAAAAATTCTTTTATTTTTGCATTTCATAAAATAAACGAAGAAATAAAATGTATCCAGCCGAAATAGTATTACCAATGAAGGCCGAATTAACCGATGAAGGTTTTGCCGAAATGTTAAATGCAGCCGATGTAGATGAAACCTTTAAAAAGGCAGGAACAACCTTAGTTGTTGTAAACTCTGTGTGTGGTTGTGCAGCTGGTACCTGCAGGCCTGGTGTAGTTATGGCTGTAAATAATGCAAGCAAACGCCCCGATAATTTAGTAACTAGTTTTGCAGGTTTCGATGTAGAGGCTGTAAACAAAGTACGTGAATATTTTTTGCCTTATCCTTCATCATCACCAGCAATTGCCTTGTTTAAAGATGGTGAATTGGTAAGCATGGTAGAGCGTCACCAAATAGAAGGTCGTCCAGCACAAGTAATTGCTCAGCATTTAATTGCCGAGTTCGATAAGTATTGCAATTAAAATTTTATTCCTTACTATGGGTTAGTAAGTAATATCCCGTCAATTTCTATTGATGGGATTTTTTTTGTACAAAATCATCTGGAATTCTATTAAAAATTGTTCCCGCTTTTCAATAGTACTCCGCCACAAAGCCAGTCACAAGGCTTCAGCGTGGTAAACTTTTCAATCGGGTGTATAAACTACATTTAGTGCTAAAAAATTATTCGATTTAAACACCAAAGGCTGTATTAATAACTCATCCATTAGAATATGGGTTTAAATATTCTTTCAATATCAAGCAATCTATAAACCAAATCATCCATATTTATATTGCTTTTTCTAACTAACATTGCAGTATTAATACAAACTGTATGTACCCCAATTTATATTATTTTTTTAAAGATGTTTTTGGAATAGACTTAGAAGGGTTCAAGATTATTAACTCTTTTGGTTTTTTTGTTGCTATGTGCTTTATTGCTGCAGCTTGGGCTTTAACGGCCGAATTAAAACGCAAGCAAAAACAAGGTTTGTTTACACATACCGAAGAAAAAATTATGGTTGGTAGTCCTGCATCTGTTGCAGATTTGGCGGTTAATTTTTTACTCGGTTTTTTAATGGGTTTTAAAATAATTGGAGGTTTCTTTATGCCCAAAGCATTCGATGATCCTCAACAATATATTTTTTCTAGCCAGGGTAATTTACTACTAGGCATTTTAGTTGGGTGTTTGTTTGCAGGTTTAAAGTGGTGGGAAAAAAATAAGCAAAAATTGGCCAAGCCAGAAGAAAGAACGATACGTATTTGGCCACACGATAGAGTAGGAGATTTAATAATATATGCAGCTATTTTTGGTTTTTTAGGAGCCAAATTATTTGATATTTTAGAAGCCCCAGCTAGTTTTCTTAAAGCAGTACAAGCAGTAAGAGATGGCAGGCAGGATGCAGGATCATTGTTGTTTAGTGGATTAACTTTTTATGGTGGATTAATATTAGCAACTATTGCCATTATTGTTTATGCCAAAAAACATAAAATTGTTGTAATACATTTAGCCGACGCCATTGCACCAGTATTAATGTTGGGCTATGCAATTGGAAGAGTGGGTTGCCAAGTTGCTGGCGATGGAGATTGGGGTATTGCAAATAGTGCTTTTATAAGTAATGCAGATGGGCAAAGTATTTTGGCAACAAAAGAGCAATTTGCTGCCGCAATGCAAAGCAATCAAGCATACTTAATAAATAAGTTCCAAAGTTTAGATCAAGTACAACATATAGCTGTAAAGCCATTCTTGGGTTTACCCAATTGGATGTTTGGCTACACCTATCCAAATAATGTGGGTGGCGATGGAGTAAGTTTTGCAGGCTGCCAAGGCATGCATTGTAGCTATTTACCTTTACCTGTTTTTCCAACACCTTTTTATGAAATAGTTATTTGTTCAATTTTATTTTTAGTTTTATGGCAATTAAGAACTAAGCTAAAAACACCAGGCCAAATGGCGGGTATCTATCTAATTTTTAATGGTACAGAAAGATTTTTAATAGAAAAAATACGGGTAAATGCCACTTACGATATTGCTGGAATGAAAATTACCCAGGCCGAAATAATTTCTTCTATGCTAATTATTATTGGGATTATTTTATTTACGCAATCAAAAAAATGGTTTGGTAAATTGAGTAAAGCGTAGATGTTGGTAATCCTTATTAGCTTGATTTCATATATAAATTTACTAAATACAGTTTTTACTTAGTTGAAATGTAAAAATTACGATTGTTATTACTACAAACACAAGAGAAAACTTTTAGCTCACTACTTTGTATAGCTAAAATGAGTATTAGTAAAAAATTTGAGGTACTTTATCAGAAACTTCTGTCGAACAAAACTAAAATAAGAAGCGAACAAATTATTTTAGTAATAGC
Organism: Chitinophagaceae bacterium; assembly: GCA_031429335.1. GTDB lineage: Bacteria > Bacteroidota > Bacteroidia > Chitinophagales > Chitinophagaceae > UBA1930. Next base: position 5,567 of record JANOZK010000089.1, read on the forward strand.
CATTGCAAGTTTTCTTACTCACCTCACAATTATTTATTTAGTAGATTTTGGGGTTATTCATCTTAACACACCATCCGACTTACTTAAAAATCCTATAGCAGCTATTTATACACCTTTTTCGTTTATACTAGTTTACGAAGTTTATTTGTTAATTCATTATTTACCCCAATCGATAACTACGTACATCAGTAAACAATACGAAATTATTACCCTCATAATTATACGACGGTTGTTTAAGGATCTATCCTCCATTGACCTTTCCTCCAATTGGTTTAAAATTAAATATGATTTAGAGTTTACCTACGATTTGGTTGCATCTATTCTACTTTTCTTCCTTATATACCAGTTTTATAAACAAAGTAAAAAAAAGTACAGAAACGTTGTTATGAACCAACCTCAAATTGCAGAAATAGCAAGATTTATTAAGATAAAAAAAATAATTGCAACATGTTTGGTCCCTGTATTAATGGTGGTTGCTATTTATTCTTTTGTAAACTGGAGTATAAGCACTATTTATCCAAATGCCAATACTTTGGTTTCATTTAAAAATATAAATAATATTTTTTTCGAACAGTTTTTTACCATTTTAATTATTGCGGACGTTATTTTACTATTATTCTCATTTTTTCATACCGATGAATTTCATAAAGTAATCAGAAATTCGGGATTTATCATTTCTACTATATTAATTAGGTTGTCTTTTTCTGTAAGTGGGTTACTAAATACCGTTTTAATTGTATCAGCAATAGTTTTTGGATTATTAATACTAGTTATTCATAATAAGTTCGAAGCTCAAATCGTACTAGAATCAAAAAAAGAGGAATAAATCAAATAGCAATTTTAGTGAGTAGTAAATTTATTAAAAACAATTGGTAAGAATTATTGTTTATCTTTAGAAACAGAATATGGAGACCAGATACCATAATTAAAACGGGGCGAAACCGAAAAGCCATAAGAGTAGGAAACAAATTAAATACGATGCTTAATAGATTTACAATGGCAGACAAGTTATTATTTTTAGCTGCCTTAGTTTCACTTATTTTTTCTGAGGCATTATGGTTCTCAGGCGATCAACAACATGCTATATTCGTTGGGCTTTGGGTTCCAACCATTCTATGTTTTGGAATATATTTGAAACTATTAAAACACAACAAAAATGACTGATTTAATGCCTTACGTAGCTGGTATTGTTACTTTACTCTTTGGTATGGGTTTTTTACTTGCACTTAAAGACCAAAGAAAAAACAAATAATTTTCTCAAAATTATATACAATAATGTGCAAATTTTTTAATGAAGTCTCACTTATCATTTTCAGTTAGTGCATGTAGTTTTTTTGATAGGTACATAACCCACATTCACATCCAAATTTTTCCTTTAATCACCCCTAAAGAGGCAAATTCTTAGAATATTGGAGTATCTCAGCCAATCTCATTCTATTAAATTGTAAAAATTACCGAATATATTTCTTCGTAACAGGTGTATGTATTTTTTTCGTTTTTTTAGTGTAAACTCTAATTTTATATTCAATTTTAACCCTTAAATATTTTGAGGTAATACCATTTTTCTGTTATCTAGGCAAATAATATTTTGCTCTTGCTACCACAGTTTCAATCCTAATTCTTATACTTCCTTTCCGCCACTCATCACTTTTATTTTACCGTTCATGATTAAATCATGTACTATGTAAAACATGGTAGCTAGTTTTGTTATGTAATATTTATTATATAGAACTATACAAAACTAAAAACAAACAACATGAAACAGCTAATTGCAACTTTTTTATTTACTTTATTTTTAACCAACTCACTGATTATTAACGCACAAACAAACAAAAGCGTAACTGTCGTTGGTAAAATCGTTTCTCAATTAAAAAATATAGAATCGGCCAATATTAGTTTGTTGAAGGCAAAAGACTCTAGTATTTACAAGATGGCTATCACCAACCAAACCGGCGATTATGAGTTTATGGGTCTTTTACCTGGTAAATATTTCTTACAAGTTCAGGTAACTGGTTTCGAAAAATTTACCAGCAATATACTAGAGTTGTCGAATCAAACAAATGTTTACACCATGGCTCTAATTTCCTTGCAGCCAAGTAATAAAGATTTAGGCAATGTTACGGTGGTTGCTAAAAAACAGTTTGTTGAGCAAAAATTAGATAAAACCATTATTAATGTAGATGCTTTGGCCAGTAATGCAGGAGCAACAGTTTTAGAAATATTAGAAAAATCGCCTGGGGTGGCTGTTGACAAAGACGGCAACATTAGCTTAAAAGGTAAACAAGGTGTAATGGTTTTAATTGATGGAAGACCCACTTATTTAGGTGGTCAAGATTTAGCCAATATGCTTAAAAATATGCCAGGTGGTAATTTAGATATAATAGAAATAATGACTAACCCACCAGCGAAGTACGATGCTGCAGGTAATTCGGGTATCATTAATATAAAAACTAAAAAAAGTAAAACAGTTGGTTTAAATGGCAGTGTTTCGAGTAATTACTCACAAGGTGTTTATCCAAAGTTCAACAATAGCATCAATTTAAATTACAAAAAAGGTAAGTTTAATTTTTTCGGAAATTTTGGAAGCAACTATAATCAACGTTTTCAAGATTTTGATATTGTGCGTACGTTTAGAGATAAAAACACAAGTACTATTTTATCCGTTTTCGAGCAGTTTGCAAGAAGTAAAAGAGAATACAATAGCTTCTCTTACAAAGCAGGTGCAGATTATTTTTATAACAAAAAAACTACTTTTGGAATTGTAGTAAATGGCTTTCAAGATTATAGAAATGAACTTACAAATAGCCAAGCCTTTATTAAAAGTTCTACTGGTTTTCTAAACACATTCAATAAGGCTGATAACAGTTTTAATACCAATCTTTCAAATATTGCTGCAAATGTTAATGTTAGACACATTATGGATACTTTGGGCTCAGAAATTACTGCCGATGTAGATTACATTAACTACAATGCTAGTAATACTCAATTCATGAATAATTACTTTTTTGATGCAGCAGGAAATACCAAAGCTCCAGAGGAAAAATTTAAAAGTCAACTGCCCTCAAATATCCATATTTATAGTGCCAAAACCGATTATAGCCACCCATTAAATAAAACTTCTAAAATTGAGGCTGGCTTAAAATTTAGTTATGTTGAAACAGATAATAATGCCTTATTCGAAAATTGGAATGGTATTAATTGGGAAAAAGATGTGGTAAGAAGTAACCAGTTTATATATAAAGAAAATATAAATGCAGCTTATGTAAACTATAACAAACAATTGAATAAAAAATGGAGTATTCAAACTGGTTTAAGGTTAGAAAATACACAAGCTAGAGGTAACCAAATTACTACTGGGCAAAAGTTTGATAGAAACTATACACAACTATTTCCTACGGTTTACATTGGTTTAAATGCAAACGAAAAAAATCAATTTTCACTAAATTATGGTAGAAGAATAGATAGACCAGATTATGAAGATTTAAACCCTTTTTATAACTTTTTAGATAAATACACTTTTCAAGTAGGTAACCCTTTTCTAAATCCACAGTTTAGTCATAATATTGAACTTAGCCATACGTTTGGTGGTTTCTTAACTACCACATTAAATTACAGTAATACAAAAAATATTATTCAGGATGTAATAGATCAAGTAGATAGCATAAACACTACTTTTATTAGAAAAGATAATATTGCTCAACAACAAAACTTTGGAATTGCCATCAGTGCAAATGTGCCAATCACTAAGTGGTGGAAGGCAAATATTTATACCAATGTATTTAATAATCAGTTTTCAGGTTTAGTTAATGGTTCCTATCTAAGTGTAAGTGGTGCAACTTTTACAACCAATATTACCAACCAATTTACCATAAAAAAAGGTTTTAATGCAGAGTTAAGTGGCTTTTATAGAAGTAGCGAATTAGGTGGTGTTTTAATTTCTAAACCAATGGGTGGGGTAAATATTGCATTCACAAAACAGGTTTTAAAAACTAAAGGCACTTTAAGAATTGGTGTTCGAGATGTTTTCTTTACTCAAGTATTTAATGGCTATTCTAGGTTTCAAAATATTGACATAACTGTTAGGGCCATTAGAGACAGTAGAGTACTTAATATTGGTTTTACTTATCGTTTTGGTAAAGCAAAGCCAACACAAAACCGTAAACGTGGAGGTGCTGGTGATGAGCAAGATAGGGTAAAAGGTGGTGCTGGAAACTAATCTGGTTCCTCAACTTATCCCACTTGTGGCAACTACTTTTTAAATAGTAGTCTAATTACGAATTTTGGCAATTTTTAAAACTGATGTACCAAGTTTTGAACCATTTTTTTCTCGTGTGTTTATAGGAATATTCGACCCTCATGTCTATGAGGGTCTTTTTTTTGCGGTTTTTAAATTATTTTAAAAACTATTTCTGCAAATTGCCGCAAGTAAATTATATTTGTGTTGCAAAAATCCGCAAATATGCACAATAAACTAGAAATTGACTTAACAGATAGTTTCGAAAAAATTCCAGTAAAAATTTTCGAAAGCTCAAAAAATGGATCTGTTTTTGTTGCACAAGAAATAGCAAAGTTGATAAAAGAAAAACAGCAAAAAGGGCAAGACTGTGTGCTAGGTTTAGCTACAGGGTCTACCCCAATTAGTATGTATGCAGAATTAGTGAGAATGCATAGAGAAGAGGGTTTAAGCTTTAAAAATGTTATTACATTTAATTTAGATGAGTATTACCCATTAGAAAGAGATGCTTTGCAAAGTTATTGGAGTTTTATGCACAAGCATTTGTTCAATCATGTTGATATTGATCCTAGCAACATTCATATACCCAATGGAGAATTGGCTAAAGAAGATGTAAAAAAACATTGTTCTAAATACGAACAAATGATTGAAGCTCTTGGTGGCATTGATTTGCAAGTGTTGGGCATTGGTAACAATGGTCACATTGGCTTTAATGAACCTGGCAGCAGTATTTTTTCCAAAACCAGAATTACCTCTTTAGACAATAGCACCAGAATTGCCAACGGTTTCGAGTTTCAAAATATTTCTCAAGTGCCACGTATGGCTATTACCATGGGTATTAGCACTATAATGAAAGCAAAAAAAATATTATTGATGGCTTGGGGAATGAAGGCTTCAATAGTTGCAAAAAGCGTAGAAGGGCATGTTACAGAACAAATACCAGCAAGTATTTTGCAACAACACAACGATTGCGTTTTTGTGATTGATACCACTGCAGCAACTGAATTAACCAGAATTAAAAGCCCCTGGTTAACTGGTGAGTGCGAATGGACAGATGGTATGATAAAAAGAGCTGTTGTAAACATGTCGCTAAAATTAAATAAAGCTATTTTAAGTTTAACTACACACGATTATAATGAATGTGGATTAAGCGATTTATTAGTAGAACAAGGCGATGCTTATGAAATAAATTTGAAAGTTTATTACATGCTTAGAGATAGCATTACTGGTTGGCCTGGGGGTAAACCAAATGCTGTTATTCCTTCTCATCCAGAAAGAAGCTCTCCACATCCTAAACGCTGTGTAATTTTTTCGCCACACCCCGATGACGATATAATTAGCATGGGAGGAACTTTTATGCGTTTACACGATCAAGGGCATGAAGTGCATGTTGCTTATCAAACCAGCGGAAACATTGCTGTTACCGACGAATTTGTAACCAGATTTTTAGATTTTGCAGTAGGATTCGAAGATATGTTTGGTATTGATAATAAAACCAGCCAAGAAATATTGAACCAAGCAAGGGTGTTTTTAGCAACCAAGAAAAAAAATGAACGTGATACTAATGAAATACGTGCCATAAAAGGATTAATAAGAAGGTGCGAAGCAAAAGCAACCTGCCGATACGTTGGTTTAACAGACGATAGAGCCCATTTTCAAAACCTTCCATTTTATGAAACTGGCACTATAATGAAAAATCCAATGGGCGAAGAAGATGTGTTGTTAACCATGCAATTGCTTCAAAAATTACAACCACAACAAATTTTTTGTGCTGGCGATTTAGCTGATCCACATGGTACACATAAAGTTTGTTTAGATGTTGTTTTCGAAAGTATTAAAAGATTAAAAGCAGCAGGTGAAGCATGGGTAAATGATTGCTATGTGTGGATGTATAAGGGTGCTTGGCAAGAGTGGGATTTAGCAGAAATCGAAATGGCTATACCAATGAGCCCAGATCAGGTAATGAAAAAAAGGTTCGGTATTTTTATACATCAATCACAAAAAGATATGGTACCATTTTTAGGCACCGATGCAAGAGAGTTTTGGCAACGTGCCGAAGAAAGAAATGCAAATACAGCCAATATGTATGCAGCACTTGGGCTTACTAAATATGCAGCAATGGAAGCATTTGTAAGGTGGCATTTTTAGTAATAATAATACCTTTAGATTAGTCTTTAAAAGACCTTCAATTTTTGGAGGTCTTTTAATTTTTAACTTGTTTTATATCTATTTTACAAAACATAAACGGCTTAATTTGTATTATTGCAAAACTATGGTAGGGTATAAAGAAAAATGGAGTTATGCTTGGTCATCAATAAATTTTAAAAAAATCTTAGCGGTTGGCTTAATATTATTGATAGCTGTTTTAATTTACTTGCCATTTTTTTTCGATACAATCGAGCAAAGAGAAGGTCCTGTATTCAACGATTTTATTCTAAATTTGATTCCTGCAACAAATGTTTCAAATTTTGTATTTGCCATAATTTGGAGCATGGCTGCTTTAACTATTGTTCGTTGCATTCAACATCCAACGATATTCATTGTGTTTCTTTGGGGCTTTGTTTTAATGAGCTTATCAAGAATGGTAAGTATCAGCTTGTTTCCTTTAAATCCACCTATTGGTTTAATTGAGTTAAAAGATCCACTCAGTAATACTTTTTATGGCAGTAAATTTATTACAAAAGATTTATTTTATTCGGGGCACACAGCATCACAAGTATTAATGTTTTTTTGTTTGCGAAAACAGTCCGACAAAAGACTTACGTTCATTGCTTCTATATTAGTTGGTATATTAGTTTTAATTCAACATGTGCACTACACAATAGATGTGGTGATGGCCCCCATTTTAACTTATGTAGTTTATTTATTGGCTAAAAAAATTACTTCAAATGCTTTAAAAAGCCTCCCCAATTTGAAAGTATAAGCCATTGTTTTTGCCTTTTCCAATGCCATAGTCAATCCTTAAATTTAATCGTTCTGTTTTATTTAAAGCAAATCGAACGCCACCACCATAGCTGTATTTAAATCCTTGAATCGAGTAGTCACTCAATTTATTGGCAACGCTGCCTAAACTAGCAAAGAAAGCAAGTCCAAATCTTCCAGCAACTGGTAAACGATACTCTGTTTGTACAACCATCATATCTTGATCTCTGAATCTACCACTATAATATCCTCTCATACTATTTGCTCCACCCAAAGAGGCAAGGTTTCTTAATGGAATATCCTTTCCAATATTATTTAAAGTATATGCTTGAATTGCTAAAACTTGTTTTTTATGAACCGTAATATATTTTCTAAAATCCATTGCTAAGGTTAAGAAATCGTACGAAGATGAAAATATTTTACTGTATCCCGTTAAAAATACTTGTGCAAATACGCCTTTGTTGGGGGTAAATGCATGGTTCCTTTTGTCGTAAGTGAAGCTAATGCCTAGTCCAGCACTTCTGTAGCCATCTTTCCCTGCAATATTTTCTTTGTCAAAAAGGCCACCGCTTTCATACTCTACATTCAATACATTTTGAAAATCGGCAATCGCACCGATAAAAAATTGGTTGCCCATATTTCTTAATAAATGGGCATTTACATAATACTGTTGAAACAAATAAGGTTCCTCGGCTTTTGAAGAAGTTTTATTACCAAGTCCCCAAAATTTATCTGGAAAAGAACTATACGAAACCTGACTAGTTAATACATATTTTTCGTTCTTAAAATAAAGGTTACTGTTTAAAACGGCAATAAATTGTTTTCTTAAAGTATATAATGCAATGGCCTCTACATTGGAAGTTCGGCTCGTAGTGTCCGACTTAGAAAGCCTTAGTGTTGTTACAGACGCCAACCCAAACGACCAATTTGTTTCAATAGATTTAGTAACAAGAGGTAAAATCAACGATTTGTGCTGCGATTTTTTTAGGCTATCGACTTGGCTATTAACTGAAAAGTTTTGTAAAACAAAAAAGGCGGTGCCAATAATTTTAAATACCAATTTATGCCCCAAATCATTCATAATCCGCAATTTATGTTTAAATTTTTATCGTTCACTAAAATTTCCTCCATTATTAATTTTATCTTTTTTCAATCACATTATCTGTATATTTTGGTAATAATTTCTTAACATTGCAAAGTTTAAGAAATTTAATTTATGAAGGATGAATAAATGGAATTGTAATTTCGAGTTAGGTGATTACCTTACGCAACAACAATTGGATTTCTTCAATGAGCATGGGGTAATTATTTTTAGAAACTTTCTTACCAAAGAGAAGGTTGATTTGTATTTGAGTGAACTGAAGCGAATTGAACAACAATGGTTAGATGAAAAGAAAGAGAAAGTAAATGGAATACCATTAAAATTTGGTAAAGATGAAAAGGGTAATTTAACCATTCAAAGGCTTTGCTTTTCTTCATTATTTAGTAAACCATTACAAGATCAATTAGCCGATACTCGTTTACAAGCTTTAGTAGATTTTTTACAACCTTATGAAGGGCGAATTGGTGAACAAGAAAAAGATGGTTTAGTAATTAATAACTACATCAATACACCAAACAGCACATTTACCCAAATGGGGTGGCATACAGATAGCCCAAGAGATATCTTTATGGGTCAAAAAATTATGCCCATGCTAAATGTGGGTATTCATTTAGATACCTGTTTATTCGAAAACGGTGGCCTAAGGGTTTTACCAGGCACACACAAACAAAATGTCTTAAAGTTATTATTTGGTAAAAAATACTTTATTGATAATACAGATGATGATAGAGAAGTAGGGTTTGATATTAATGCTGGAGATTTAACAGTGCATGATGGAAGAACTTGGCACCGAGTTAAACAATCACCTTTGGTAGGTGAAGCAAGCAGACGAAGGGTAATGTATATACCCATTATAACGGGTAAGTTTAAACCTAAAAATGATAAAAGTAAAACACCTTTTTATCATAAATTTACTTCTAAAGTTCATCACTAATAATATTTTACAACCAACACTAACTGTAAAGCCAACAAACTTTTGTTGGCTTTTTTAAATATACAATTATGAATTATGCAATTGTAACTGGTGCAAGTAAGGGCATAGGAAAAGCGATAGCTTTTGAACTAGCCCAAAGAAAAATTTCTGTATTGCTTGTAGCAAGAAACGAATCACAATTAGCACTAGTTGCCAATGAAATAAACCTAAAATATGGAGTAGATGCAAAATATTTTGCTATTGATTTAACACAACCAGCAGCAGCAGAAACCTTGGTTAATTGGTGCACCAACCAAGGTATTGTAACATCTATACTTATAAACAATGCAGGTTACGGGTTAAGCGGATCTTTTGACAATTATACTTTAGCTGAGCATGTTGAAATGATGCATTTAAATATGCATGTGCCAGTAGCGTTAAGTTATTTATTATTGCCTCAACTAAAGGCCCAATCAAAAGCTTTCATCATGAATATTGCCAGTGCAGCAGCTTACCAAGCTGTTCCTGGATTAAATGTGTATGCTGCTACAAAAGCGTTTATTTTAAGTTTTAGTAGGGGTTTGAGGTACGAGCTCAAAAACACTTCTGTATCTGTTACAGCTGTTTCGCCTGGAGCAACAGAAACCGATTTTGCAAACAGAGCAAATGTAACTAGCCAAAAAGCTCAAAAGATGGCTGCAAAGTTTAATATGCAACCAGCAGAAGTTGCTAAACAAGCTGTTGATGCTATGTTTGCACAAAAGGCAGAATTTATAACAGGTTTTGTAAATAAGGCCGCCGTATTTTTTGCCTGGTTATTACCTAAATCAGTATTAGAAAAATCGGCTGCCAGCATTTATGATTTGTAAATTCGAAATTCACACTTATATTTGCTGCCCTTTATAGGCGTTCGGCTGCGTAGCTCAATTGAATAGAGCATCTGACTACGGATCAGAAGGTTTTAGGTTTGAATCCTAACGCGGTCACGAGAAGGGTTTTACTGAAAAGTAGAACCCTTTTTTTATGCTGTAATTTAATCACTTATTCATCATTTTTATTTCAAAACACTATTCAAAATAAAGCATTTATCAAATCATTTTCTTAATTTAGTCAAATGTTTAAAGTGCACATAAATTAAATTTGTACTTATTTTAAAGCATTTAATAATAAGATTTATCAATTCTTTTATAATAACTTATCAATTCTTTTCCTTACTTTAGTCAAATGTCTAACGAGTTTAAATATCAATCACTAGAGTTAGTGAACCCAGATTTTGGTTCTTCTCTAACTAATTTGGTAATTGAATTGGACGCATTGAGAAGAAAAACAATTACCGGTACCACCCATCCACTTATATTCTTTCAACTAAAAAAACTATTCCACATGTTGGAGAGTATTGGTTCTGCAAGAATTGAGGGTAACAACACCACTATTGTCGAATATATTGAAACAAAAATTAAGCGTGAACCACTACTGAATAGCTCAGAAAAAATTCGTGAAATACGCAACGTAGAAAATACACTAACATACATTGATGATAACATTAAAACCATTACCATTAACCGAGCTTTTATAAGTGAAATACATAAAATGGTGGTTGCTGATTTAACACCTGCTCCTAATGGCGATGGTGACGCTACACCAGGAGAATATAGAACTGTTCCCGTAGGTATTTTAAACTCCAAACATGTACCACCAAAAAACAATACATTGGTAACTCAGTATATGGAAGAGCTTTTTGATTTTATAAATACTGAACATGGTACGCAGTACGATTTATTAAAAACTGCCATTGCACATCATCGTTTTGTTTGGATTCACCCTTTTAGAAACGGTAATGGTAGAACAGTAAGATTGTTTACTTATGCTTTGTTGTTAAAACAAGGGTTTAAAGTAGACATGCTCGACAGAATATTAAACCCTACTGCTGTGTTTTGTAACAACAGAGATACTTACTACAATAAATTATCTAATGCAGATACTGGAACTAAAAAGGGCATGTTAGCTTGGTGTGAATATGTTTTAGCGGGGTTAAAAGATGAAATGCAAAAGATTGATAAATTAGTAGACTACAAATTTTTAAAAGCTGAAATATTGTTACCTGCAATTACCTTCTCTGAACAACGAAAATTAATTACCGATGTAGAAGCAAAAATTTTTAAGTTAATAATGGATGCTAAAAATCAAGAAATACAAAATGCTGATTTAAAAGAAATTTTGGGTGATAAAGACCCTGCTGTTATTTCAAGAACTATTAAAAAGTTGGTGAACCAACAAATGCTAATACCAATTAAAGAAAATGCTAGAAAATATACTTTATGTTTTGAGAGTAGTTATTTAATTAGAGGTGTAATAAATGCTTTAAGTGAAAAAGGATTTTTACCGATTAAAAACTAATAAATAAAAAAATGATTACAAGTGAATTAAAGAGTAAAATAGACTAAGTTTGGGAAGCATTTTGGACAGGTGGTTTATCCAATCCCATTACGGTGATAGAACTATGACTTACTTATTGTTCATTCGTCGTTTAAATTAACTTACTAAGTGTAGCATTCGTTTTACCTGCTTCTAAACGATGTATTTGACTTACTTCAATATCAGCAGCATGAGCTAAACCCTCCTGGGTAAGGTTCTTTTGCTGACGAAGTTTCTTCAAACGTTCACCAAACTTCATTAATACATCCTTATTTCTGACTTTTATGCTCATTCGTCAGCAAAGTGGGGTATCTATGAAAATAATTAGTAGGCGTACACGCCTATTTACTAAATTAGCTTACGTATTCACAAAAAAAATATTTTATGAAGAAGAAAATAGTGCTATTAATAATCCAGTTTCCGATGCTACTTCTTACAGTTTTTGCTCAAGATGTTATCTACAAAAAAGATAGCACACGATTTTTTACAAAAATGACATCAAT
>JANOZK010000090.1:0-10491 GCA_031429335.1 Chitinophagaceae bacterium
CGGTGGATTTAATACACAAACTCATTTCGATGATTTTAAATTTAGTAAAAGAGGTAAAACAGATTGGTTAGGTATTGATGATGGATTGAGAGCATTACCTAATTCGTACACCACTAAATCTCAGTTCGATATTTTATCCAATCAACAAAAAACAGCAATGGGTGCCCAGTTTGCTAATAACTGGAATGTTTATAAAACGCAGGCATTACCCAATATGCAGTTTCAAGCAAATGGTGGATTTAATTTAAATTTAAAACGCAACCAAAAGTTAGGTGGTATTTTTGGCATTACTTATAGCCGAAATAATAGAAGATTATTAAACGAAAACAACCTTTTTAATTTTGTTGGAAACGGAACTGTTACCCCAGATTTTGCCTTAGACGATACAAAGAATACCATCGATGTTTTATGGGGTGCAATTGGCAATTTGGCTTACCAAATGGATAACTACAATAAAATTTCTATAAAAACTTTATTTAATATTAATACAAATAATTTTACAACAGTTCGTACTGGTTTAGAAAATAATGGAAATACTTTATTAGATAATGTTCAGGGTTATGAATTAGCATTTAAACAAAACACTTTTTGGAATACACAAATTAGTGGTGAACATAAGTTAAAAACTTTGCCAGTTAGCTTAAAATGGTATGGTTCATTTACAGTATTAGATAGTTACGTACCCAACCAACGTAGAGCCTATTATTTTCAAAATAGATCTATAGCAAATGCACCCAACATTTTGTTATTATCTAATGTACAATCTCAAAAAAGCGGAAGTATTTTTTATCAAAATTTAAATGAGTATGTTTCTTCTGGAGGTGCAGATCTTACGTATTCGTTTAATGCACTTAGCAAAAAGCAAACCATCAAGTTTGGTTATATGCTTCAAGTAAAAGATAGATTATTTGATGCAAAGCCATTTTCAATTTACTTACCAAGAGATAATATAAACATAAGACTACTTCCGATTGATAGAGTTTTTGATCCATCAAATTTTGGCGATGGCTCTGTTACAAGTACAAAACTTGCATTTGATGCGATTAAAGGAAACCAGTTTCGTTATTTAGCTAACACCATATTAAATGCTGGTTATGTTCAATTAGACAATCAGTTTACCGATAAGCTAAGAGTTGTTTGGGGTTTAAGAATTGAAGATTATGATCAGTTAATTGGTAGTACAAAAAAATCGGATCCTCGATACAATTATTCTAGGGTTAGAGATTTAATGCCGGGATTAAATGCTACTTATAAAGTAAACAATTTAACCAATGTTCGTTTTTCAGCATCACAAACAGTAATACGACCAGAGTTTAGAGAATTAGCTATTTTTCAGTTTTACGACTTTGATTTAAATGCAGCTATACAAGGTAATCCAAACTTAGTACGCACCAAAGCTACCAACTTAGATTTACGTTACGAATTATACCCTAAAGCTGGCGAAGTATTTACTGTTGGAGCATTTTATAAATATTTCGACAAACCAATAGAAATGTTGTACAACTTTGGTATTGGTGGTTCTAGTGCTTTTAATTTTCAAAATCCAGAAAAAGCAACAGCAATTGGTGCAGAAGTGGAGTATAGAAAAAAACTAGACTTCATTCCTTCTCTTAAAAACTTCACCATACAAACCAATTTATCTTACATCTATAGTAATGTTACTGATCCTGTATTAAAAATTGATAGGCCTTTACAAGGGCAATCTCCTTATTTAATTAATGTAGCTCTATTGTATGATTTAGAAAAACATGGCTTAAATGCAACCCTTTTATTTAATCAAATTGGAGGAAGAATTTCTGTTGTAGGTAGTATTGAACAGCCAGATATTTATGAAGCTCCAAGGCCATTGTTAGATTTTCAACTAACCAAAAAATTAATGAAAAATAAAGCAGAAGTAAGATTAAGTGTATCGGATATACTTAACCAAACTTTATATTTCTATCAAAATGCGAATACCAATAATGCTTTTGATAAAGCAATGGATCAACAACGTTTTACTAAAAGATTTGGTACGACAATCAACTTTGTATTTGGCTACACATTATAAAAATAAATATTCAAAAAAAGGTAAAAATTAATTTATGAAACAATCATTGCTCTACTTAGCCTTGTTTATAACACTGGTTACTGGCTGTAGAAAAATTGAAGAAGATGGACAAGTAATAATAGTAAATGGTGGAGGTGGTACAGGCAATACTGCCCAAACAATAACATTAAAGGGTAGAATAGACAGAGACACTGTTCTACGTGCTGGAAACAACTATATATTAAGTGGATTAGTATATATGGTAAACAATGCAACCATGCGTATTGAACCAGGTGTAACTGTAAGAAGCGATTATCAAGGTGCAAATGTTGCAGGATTAATCATTACAAGAGGAGCAAAGCTAGTAGCCGATGCAGCTCAAGATAATCCAATTGTATTTACAAGTAATTCTCCAGTTCCAAGATCAGGCGATTGGGCGGGTATTGTAATTTGTGGTAGAGCAAGTGTAAATGCAGCTTTCTCTGGTACTGGCGGTGGTACTGGTATATTAGAAGTAGAAGGTGGTATAAATAATGCGTTTAACGATGGTTTAGCAGGTGGTGGAACAACCCCTAACGATGATGATAGCTCTGGTGTATTAAGATATGTTCGAATCGAATATGCTGGTTATGCTTTTCAACCAGATAGAGAAATTAACAGTTTAACCATGGCTGCAGTTGGAAGAAAAACAGTTATTGATTATGTACAAATCACTTATGCAAAAGATGATGCTTTTGAGTGGTTTGGTGGTACAGTAAATTGTAAACACTTAATTACCTATAAGACACAAGATGATGATTTTGATACCGATAACGGTTACAGTGGTAATGTACAATTTGGTATAGTTTTAAGAGATAGTACAATTGCTGATATTAGCCGAAGCGAAGCTTTTGAAAGCGATAACGATCCAGGTGGTACAACTGCTTCTCCTCAAACTAGGGCAGTATTTAGTAACATAACACTTATTGGCCCAAGAGCTAGTGTTAGTAATGTAGGCAATAATTTATACTTAGGTGCAGCACAAATTAGAAGAAATTCTGCTGTTTCTATTATGAACTCTGTATTCATTGGCTGGCCACAAGGTTTAATCATTGATTCGAGAAATGGTAGAGGAATTGAAAATAATATTATGGATAGTACTTTGCGTTTTAAAAACAACACTATTATTGGTTGTAATACAACCACTGGTACCGACATTGCTTCTATGGCATATATAGCAAGTACTACCAATCCATTACTTTGGAACACAGATAGCGTAAGAAACAGATTCAATGGTGTTTTTGGTAACAACATTTTAGTTTCTACAACTTCTACAAACTCAGTACCGCCAACAAATATTAATCAAATTTTCTTAGCTCCATTTAACTATGCTGCTCCAGATTTTTTACCTTTTGGCGGTAGTAATGGATATCAACCAATTTTAACAGGTGCTTCATTTGTAGATCCTAAATTGGCTAGTTCTTTTTTTGATAAAACTTTAATAGCAGGTGGTGCCTTAACTTTTAGAGGTGCATGTGCTCCAGCTGGTATCGAAGCCAATTGGTGGAGAGGTTGGACAAGATTTGTAAACAACTAAGCATTTACAACCAACATTTTATACAAGGCGACATTCTATATGTCGCCTTTTTTATTTTTTTCTTAACCTAAAACTCACATACAATTTACTTTTAGATAACATACCACATTCATCTTTGCAATAGTTAAGGTTTAGAAATATTTAAGCAATCAGAGTACAGTAGATTTTCTCATGTTCCCTTTCAATTTCTATTGAGAGGGTTCTTTTTTTAGAGGAGGATTATTACTAATTCCTTCATTTATAAGAGTGCTAGACCATTTCATTTTTAATTACTTGTTCAAAAGTGTGTATAAAAGCATTCTTTAAAAAGTCATTTTCAGCAAGTAGGGTAACAAATTATTCACACACAAGTTACAATTAAATAACAGTCACATAATGCTTACTTAATACAAATAAAACAATTTTACTAAACCAAAAAAATGGATAAACGTAACGTTGAAGTTGTTGTTATTAGCGATTTGCATTTAGGCACATTTGGTTGCCATGCCAAAGAAATAGTACATTATCTAAAAAGTATTACTCCACAAATTTTAATTCTTAATGGCGATATTATAGATGGTTGGCAATTTAGCAAACGCTATTTTCCTAGTGCACACATGCAAGTAATTAAAGAAATTATTAGCCTTGTTACAAAAGGCACCAGAGTAATTTATATTACTGGTAACCACGATGAAATGTTAAGAAGATACAGCGGTGCAACTATGGGAAACTTTCAAATTGTTGATAAAGTTGTAATGGAAATAAATGGTAAAATGACTTGGATTTTTCATGGCGATGTTTTCGATGCAACAACAAAAGGTAGTGCCAAATTTTTAGCCAAACTTGGTGGTTATGGTTACGATTTATTGATATTAATAAATAGCTGTACCAATTGGGTTTTAAAATTATTGGGCAGAGATAAAATGAGCTTTAGCAAAAAAGTAAAAAGTGCAGTAAAAGAAGCTGTTTCTTGGATTGCCAATTTTGAACAAACTGCTGCAGAATTAGCCATTGAAAAAAAATATGATTATGTTATTTGTGGTCATATTCATCAACCACAACAAAAGATTATTGAAACAAAAGACGGAAAAGTAACTTATTTAAATAGTGGAGATTGGGTTGAAAACCTAACAGCCCTAGAGTACAACCACAACGAATGGTCGATTTATCAATATGAAGCTGAGAATTTTAAACACGAAGAAAATAAGTTTAATAAAAAACTTCCGAATTTAAATGTAGTTAGTAACCACATTGATATGCACATCAACTCTTTAATTTTTCCCAATCAAACAGCAATTGTTCAACCTTTAACCAATATTGGGTTATGAAAATATTTTACGCTATACAAGCAACTGGCAATGGTCATATTAGTAGGGCTTTAGAGTTAATGCCTTTTCTTAAAAAATTTGGTACAGTTGATGTTTTTTTAAGTGGCAACAACAGCACTTTACAAATGCCCTTCGATGTAAAATATAAAAGTAAAGGCCTTAGTTTATTTTATGGCAATAATGGCAATTTGAATTATTTAAAAATGGCCAAAGCTTTTAATCCATTACGAATAATTAAAGAAGCCAAACAACTACCTGTTGAACAATACGATATTGTTATCAACGATTTTGAAAGCATTACCTCGTTGGCATGTGCCTTAAAAAAAGTACCCAATATTCACTTTGGGCACCAAGCAAGTTTTGCTTCACCGCTTACACCTAGGCCAGCACAAAAAGATTTTATAGGAGAAGTGATTTTAAATAAATATGCCTCAAGTAAAAATAATATTGGCTTGCATTTTAAGCCTTACGATCAATTTATTTTTTCGCCTATTATTAAATCATCTATTTTAAACGCAGAGCCAATAAATAAAGGACATATAACGGTGTATCTTTCTCATTACAGCGATGCAGTTGTGGCCAAAAGTTTATTAAATATTAAGCATACACAATTTCATGTATTTAGTAAAACTTGTAAAAGTATTTATAGTAGTAACAACATTACATTTTACCCTGTTGATAACGCTTTATTTACCAAAAGTTTAGTTGAATGCGAGGGTGTAATTACTGGTGCAGGTTTTGAAACACCAGCCGAAACAATGTACTTAGGCAAAAGATTATTGTGTTTGCCTATATTAGGCCAATATGAGCAATTGTGCAATGCCGAAGCCCTTAAACAGTTTGATGTAAAAATAGTAACGAAAATTAATGATGGTTTTCATTTCGAAATAAAGCAATGGTTAAATAGTTTAACACCTAAGCCATATGTTTTAAACCATACCACCGAATACATTGTTGAAACGGTAATTGATAAAGGACTTTCTCTAAAAAATAAAAATGTGGAGGAATTAGACACTCATCAAATAATTAATCCATCATTATCTGGCAATGTTCAATGGGCATAAAATAATAGCAGATTATTTACTAGCATTTTATTAAACCCTGTTTTCTTTTAACTTTGGATTATGTCCAAGGTTAGTTGCAAAAATTACTTTAGAAAATACAAGTGCATTTGTATTGTTGGTAAACTATTAATAGTAACCTTATTTTCAACTTTACTTTCACAGGCACAACCACCAATTGGTTATTGGAAAGAGCATTTACCCTATCAAAATGCCATTCAAGTTTTAAAAGGTAATAAATTGTATTGTGCTACACCATACAGTATTTTTAGTATTGATGATGCAGACGAATTAGAACGCTACAGTAAAGTAACTGGCTTAAATGAAGTTGGAGTGAATTGTATTGGTTGGGATGCTAGTACACAACAATTAGTTATTGCGTACAATAACAGTAACGTAGATGTTTTAAAAGGATCTATCGTAAAAAATATTGGCGATATTAAAAGAAGTTCTATTACTGGTAATAAAACCATCAACCATATTTTTTGCGAAAATGCAACCGCTTATTTATCTAGTGGCTTGGGTATTATAGTATCAGATTTAAATAAATATGAAATAAAAAGTACATGGATTATTGGTAACAACGGTAATCAAATAAATGTAAATGCTTGCACCGCCAATAATTCTTTTATTTATGCTGCCACCAACGAAGGATTAAAACGAGCCAATAAAAATTCAAGTAACCTTTCTAATTTTTCTGCCTGGCAAAATTTAAGTGGTAGTAATGGTTTAGCAAATGGTACAGTTGTAAATGTTTTTAATTGCAACAACCAAATTATTGTTCAAAAAAGTGATTCTTTGTTTGTATTAAATGGAAATAATTGGAATCTTTTGTATGCCGATTTTAATTGGCAAATGATTAGTGCTAGTACCACCGAAAATAAAATTTTGCTTACCCAAAAATCTGCAACAGGTGCTAGTAGAGTTTTGCAACTAAATGCAAATGGAAATATAGAAAAAACGGTACAACAAAGTGGAATCATTTCTATGCCAAAATTTGCAACGCTAAGCAATGGGGCAATATGGACAGCCGACTTTTTTGGAGGCCTTTCAAAATATACAACTTCATTTCAACGATTTATTCCCAATGGTCCTCCAGCAACTGCAAGTGGATCTATGTTGTTTAATAATAATGTTTTGTATGCTGCCGCTGGCTCGGTTAACGAAGCTTGGAATTATCAATATAACAGAGATGGTATTTTTAATTATAAAGACGGAAGTTGGGGTTTCGATGGTTACTTTTCAAAATCTATTTTCGATACCATTTTGGATTTTATTACCCTAGCAGCATCGCCCATTGATAATAGTATTTGGGCTGGAAGTTATGGGGGCGGTTTGGTAAATTTAAATAATAACGTTGTAAGCGTTTACAAACAAAGTAACAGTACTTTACAACCTGCTATTGGCGATGCAACCAGTTATAGAGTAAGTGGTTTGGCTTTCGATGGAAATAATAATTTATGGATTGGTAATTATGCAGCACCACAAAATTTACAGGTGCGTAAACCCAATGGAAGCTTTAAAGCCTTTACCATTCCGTTTGGGCATTTCGAAAATGCAATAAGCCAAATTGTGGTGGATGATAATAACCAAGTTTGGATGGTTAGCCCAAGAGGTAATGGTGTTTTTTGTTACAATTATGGCAATAATATTGATGCTTTAAATGATGATAAATGGAAATATTTACGCATTGGTAATGGCACTGGTAATTTGCCGAGCAACAATGTGTATTGTTTGGCAAAAGATAAAAATGGATTTATTTGGGTTGGTACCGATAAGGGTATTGGTGTTGTACAATGTGCATCAGAAATATTTACCCAAAACTGCGATGCCATTAAACCCATTATTCAGCAAGGTGCATTTGCTGGTTTCTTATTTCAAGATCAAGAAGTACAATGTATTGCAGTAGATGGTGCTAACAGAAAATGGGTGGGCACCAAAAAAGGGCTGTGGTTAATTAGTGCCGATGGCGATAAAATAATTTATCAATTTACTGCCGATAATTCTCCATTACTCAATAACGACGTTAAACAATTAACCATTAACCCTACCACTGGCGAAGTCTTTATTGCAACATTCACGGGTATTTGCAGTTTTAGAAGTACTGCTACCGAAGCAAGAGAGAACAACAGTAATGTATTGGTTTTTCCCAACCCGGTGCCACCCAACTTTACTGGTACTATTGCAATTAATGGATTGGTAAATAATGCCATTGTAAAAATAGCAGAACCCAATGGCCGATTGGTTTTTCAAACAAGGGCATTAGGTGGCCAAGCTGTTTGGAATGGTAAAAATTATAAAGGCGAAAAAGTTGCAAGTGGTGTGTATTTAGTATTGGTAAAAAACGATGAGGGTACAGAAACCATCGTTAGTAAAATTTTTATAGTTGGGGGTAGGTAATGGTAGCCAATAAATATTTTTTTATTATAAATCTATTTTCTTATATTCACATTTTATATCACCTTAAAATCAAAAAATATGAAACAAAAACTTAATTTACTGGGGGGGGTAAATTTTTAAGTAAAATTTTCCTTTTATTGTTTTTTATCATTGGCCTTAATGCTTGTAAAAAAGACGACTCCACTCAATTTAAAAATCTCAAAAATCTTTCAAATTCAGCAAAAGTATTAAACTGGATAAATACCCAACAAGCTAGTGCTAAAACCGAGCAAAACAAAAGCAAGTATGAATCTTTAAAAAACAATATAGATGTTAATGAGTTGTGGGTAGAAGATATTAGAGAAGGTGATAAAGTTATTTTATTACCCATAAAAGATGGCTTTGAAATAAAAAATAATAAAAACAAACCTGTTACTAATTATTTATTTTTAATAATGGATGCTAAAGGTGAAATACATTTAGGAGAAATCTTACAGTACCTTAGTGAAGACAAAATTAAAAAGACAGCACTACCTATAAATGATATACATAAAGTATATACGTTTGAACCTGTTAGCGGCCAGTTTACCAATTTAAGCATATTGAATACAGAGCATTACCTTACCGAAACAGAATACAGAAACGACAAATTATTTAGAACTAGTGTAGTTAGACCAAAAGCAAAAGACTCCAATGCAACATTGCCCCCTGCACCAGGTGATGTTATATGTGTTACAACAGATTGGTATGAGTGGCAATTAATAACTTATGAAAATGGTACAACAGAATATACAGAAACATTTTTATATTCATCAACCGTATGTTCTAATACTGGTGGTGGCGGAGGTGGTGGCAATGGTTCGGGTGGCGGAGGTGGAATTTCTACTGATGAAGACGATGAAGTTCCGTTTAGTAGAACTGCAAATGTAGTTTGGAGGGTTGGTAATGGAATTGTTGGTACAGAATATTGGCAAGTTAATTCTGAAGAAAAATTAATGGGATTGAAACCGAAAGCATTATTATTAAAAGCAACCTTTACCTCTGCAAGTCATGTTTCAACTTCTCTACAAGCATCACAAAATGTTGGAACATGGAACCAGGGTTCACATAGTGTAAATATAATGGATGAGTTTACTGTTACTGCAACCAATAGTGGGACGGTTACATTTAATGGTCCACATCCGGCAAGGCCTTTGAACAATCTTCAATCATGGACATCATATTTGTTATGGCCAAGATAATATTACTTTTTTGTATAAAGATTTCTACAGTTGTACTTTTTTGTACAACTGTAGAAACCTTTATGAGTTGTAAAGCAACGAATTTAAACTCTAAATCTTGTGGAGTCCTTACATCAAGCTTAAAAATTTATGATTCTGTACTAGGAAAATACAGACTCTCAAATAATGATAGAGACGGATTGTATTATTATAGAGATAGCCTTGGTATAGAGGAGCAAATTATTCTTCAAAGTAGATCAACCAACGGCGTTCTTGATACTTCATATTCAGAAATATATTATTACAAATTTTCCGATTTAAAAAGTAATACCGAGATACATTTTAAAACATTTTCCGATACTGCTACACCAATAAAAATGTTTAAAATTATTCCAGATACAATTATAAAGAGTGCTTGGATGTATTATGGTTATGATAAACCTATCGATCCTGAGACTTCGGCTTCAATACTTGCCGATACTATTATAGATAGGATAAAGTATAAACGAATTCTAACTTACTCAACTCATAAAATAGGAAATAAGATAGACACTTCATTTACACTCCATTATGCTAATTGCAATTCAAAACTTCCAATGTTTCAATACAATATTCGTTTAAGCAAAAAGTATGCTAATGGCTGCCCTATACAAATGCTTGATCAATATTGGTATAGTACCTCAATGAAGCTACGTTTCAAATTAGATTTCTTTAGAGGCAGCCTTACAACACAAGAACATAAAGTATTTGATGCATGGGAAAAGTATGCAAAAAAGCATCCAATGACTAGTCCTAGAAAAACGATACAGGATTAATAATAAATAAAAGTACAATTTTAAACAGAAGTAAGCTCAAATTTACTTCTGTTTTTTATTTTATAAGTTCTCATTTGTATTTCATTTTGTGCATGCATTTGTTCAGG
>JANOZK010000091.1:0-57051 GCA_031429335.1 Chitinophagaceae bacterium
TAAATACAAAGTTTGAAAGCAAATCACAACCGATTACTTTATATGCACCAACTTTGTTTTGTTGGTATCAAAGAACGTAAATACAAAGTTTGAAAGCAAATCACAACTGAAGTTGAACCCTTTGTTAAATAATTTGGGTTGGTATCAAAGAACGTAAATACAAAGTTTGAAAGCAAATCACAACACATAGCTTAAAATTTAATTCTTGCGTAACGTTGGTATCAAAGAACGTAAATACAAAGTTTGAAAGCAAATCACAACAGTGGAATATACTACTGCATGGTTGTATTGGTTGGTATCAAAGAACGTAAATACAAAGTTTGAAAGCAAATCACAACCCCTCGTTGTAATTTTTTGTAAAGTAGTTGGTTGGTATCAAAGAACGTAAATACAAAGTTTGAAAGCAAATCACAACTCCATAAGTTGCCACCTAATTTTTCTGCTAGTTGGTATCAAAGAACGTAAATACAAAGTTTGAAAGCAAATCACAACAGCATCTTTATAAGTAGTTTTTTCATACAGGTTGGTATCAAAGAACGTAAATACAAAGTTTGAAAGCAAATCACAACTACCAGACCACACACCTTTTAGAAAACTTCGTTGGTATCAAAGAACGTAAATACAAAGTTTGAAAGCAAATCACAACAAAGTAGCTATCTTCTAACCCATTAATGGAGTTGGTATCAAAGAACGTAAATACAAAGTTTGAAAGCAAATCACAACAAAGTTTTAACGATGCACCTAATTTAGCATGTTGGTATCAAAGAACGTAAATACAAAGTTTGAAAGCAAATCACAACACCATATACTTATTTGCAGCAACATCATCAGTTGGTATCAAAGAACGTAAATACAAAGTTTGAAAGCAAATCACAACTTGAATCGTTTGAATGTGTTTAGTGTACCAGTTGGTATCAAAGAACGTAAATACAAAGTTTGAAAGCAAATCACAACCCATAAGATTGTATAATGTGTGCCACCTTAGTTGGTATCAAAGAACGTAAATACAAAGTTTGAAAGCAAATCACAACAATTCTGAAATAGATCTGATGTACTTTTTAGTTGGTATCAAAGAACGTAAATACAAAGTTTGAAAGCAAATCACAACAGGCGATAGACCATTGCCTGAATATTCAGCGTTGGTATCAAAGAACGTAAATACAAAGTTTGAAAGCAAATCACCCGTTAGTAGACGGAAGACTAAATATCGTAAATCCCTAGTTTAAAAGCAAATCAAAAAAAATTTCCTACCCAAAACAGTAAAAAATAATTTACCCATTACCTAATTACGACTAAGCCAAACAATTATACCTTATTACTAAAACAGCGATTTTTGTCTATTTTTTATCATTTTTATACATTTTGAAACATTATTTCACCTTTTTACATGCCAATTTGTACTTATTGCCTATGAATTTGGCTAAATGGCATCAATATTGACTTATTTTGCTTTCCCCATTTACTTGGGTGGCAATAATTAAATAAATACAAATAATAATATAATCTACAAAGATGTTTGATCAAAAAAAGTTTATAAATGATGATGAAGGTGAGTTTATGCCAATTATTCCAATTGGTGAAAACGATTCGGAGCAAGACAATAATTTAATCATTCCCACAGAAATACCCATTTTACCCTTAAGAAATACCGTGTTATTTCCAGGCGTAGTAATACCCATAACTGTTGGCAGAGATAAAAGTATAAAGGCAGTTAACGATGCCTATAAAGCCGATAAATTAATTGGTGTTGTAGCACAAAAAGATACCAATATAGAAGATCCAGAATCTACCGATTTATGCTCGGTTGGCACCGTTGCTAAAATTGTAAAGCTGATTAAAATGCCCGATGGTGGTACCACCATTATTATACAAGGTAAGAAGCGTTTTGAACTGCTAAACATAACAACCATTGAACCCTATTTTAAAGCCCATATTAAAGTTTTAGCAGAGGACGTAAAACCAGATACAGATAATTTTGCTGCATTAATTGCTTCTATAAAAGACCTAGCAACGCAAATTATTCAACTATCGCCCAACTTACCTGCAGAAGCTTCTATTATTTTAAAAAATATAGAAAACCCTACTTTTTTAATAAATTTTGTTAGCAGCAATCAAAACACAGATTTGCCCGAAAAGCAAGCCCTACTTGAAATTAACGATATTACCACCCGTGCCGAAAGATTAATTAATTTGCTTCAACGTGAGTTGCAATTTGCCGAATTAAAAGATAAGGTTACGAATAAAACTAGAACAGAAATTGATAAACAACAACGTGAATACTTTTTACACCAACAATTAAAAAGTATTAAAGATGAGTTGGGTGGCGAAAGCAATGAACGTGAAGTGGCCGAAATGAAAAAGAAAGCAGAAGCAAAAAAATGGCCCGAAGCTGCTAAAAATTTGTTTAATACCAGTATTGCCAAGCTCGAAAGAATGCACCCAACTACACCAGATTATTCTGTGGTGTACAACCACTGCGATTTAATGTTGGATTTGCCTTGGGATGAACATACACCAGATAATTACGATTTAAAAAATGCTAAAAAAGTATTAGATACCGATCATTACGGTATGGGTAAAATAAAAAATAGAATACTAGAGTACTTGGCCGTTTTGAAGTTAAAAGGCGATATGAAAAGCCCCATACTTTGTTTCATTGGTCCTCCAGGTATAGGTAAAACATCTTTAGGCAGAAGTATTGCACATGCGGTTGGGCGTAAATATGTAAGGGTTAGTTTAGGTGGCTTACACGATGAAAGTGAAATACGTGGCCACAGAAAAACGTATATTGGTGCTATGCCAGGAAGGATTTTACAAAACATACGAAAAGTAAAATCGAGTAATCCTGTTATGATTTTAGATGAAATTGATAAAGTTGGTAGCGACCACAGAGGAGATCCATCATCGGCATTATTAGAAGTACTTGACCCCGAACAAAACAATACTTTCTACGATAATTATTTAGAATTAGAATACGATTTAAGCAAAGTTTTATTTATTGCTACCGCCAATAATATTAACAACATTCAACCAGCATTAAGAGATCGATTAGAAATTATTGATTTAAGTGGTTATGCTGTTGAAGAAAAAGTAGAAATTGCAAAAAGGCATTTACTACCAAAACAAAAAGAAGCTCATGGGTTAAAAAAAGTTAACCTTAAAATTAGCGATGCTGTTTTAGAAAAAGTTATTGAAAACCATACCAGAGAAAGTGGAGTGAGAGAACTAGATAGGCAATTGGCTAGTATTATGCGTTTTGAGGCAAAAGAGTATGCTACAAAAGGCAAAGTAAAACCCACAATTACCAATGCAGATATCACAAAAATTTTGGGTACACCACGTTACAGCAACGATATTTATAAAACAGTAAACATGCCTGGTGTGGCTGTTGGCCTTGCTTGGACATATGTTGGTGGAGATATTTTATTTATTGAAGCTGTTTTAAGCGACGGTAAAGGAGACATAAAATTAACCGGTAATTTAGGTAATGTAATGAAGGAAAGCACCACCACTGCCTTTACTTATTTACAAGCCAATGCAAAAAAAATTGGCATAAATACAGAATTGTTTACCACAAAAACAGTGCATGTACATGTACCCGAAGGTGCAACACCCAAAGATGGACCCAGTGCCGGAATTACCATGCTAACTTCGCTTACATCGGCATTTACTGGTAAAAAAGTAAAACCTTATTTAGCCATGACAGGCGAAATTACCCTTCGTGGCCAAGTTTTGCCAGTGGGTGGTATTAAAGAAAAAGTTTTAGCTGCAAAACGAGCTGGATTAAAAGAAATTATTATGTGCTGGCAAAATGAAAAAGATGTAAAAGAAATAGACAGCACTTTTATAAAAGGCATGAAATTTCATTATGTAAAAACTGCTCAACAAGTTTTGGATATAGCTATTATTTAATAGTTATAACCCACAGTTATAAAAAATTATAAAACCAACAAACAAAAACTACTTTACACTTGCTGAAAAGCAAAATTTTTTCATGTTGGTTGTTTTAAGGGTTAAAATTCCTCGTTTCTACGGGGAATTTCTTTTTTTAGCCTAATGCATCAGTTTTACTAAATTTGTCATCTATTTTTTACTAAGCAACTCGAATGAAAAGATTGGCCCTTCTAACTTTATTTTATATTTTTTGTGTAACATCTACTCAAGCTCAAATTTATTCTTTTAATAACGGGTTTACCAATGGTCAATCAATCACTACCTGCTCTGGAACTTTTTTTGATAGTAGCCCCAATGCTACTTATGGCACTTTCGAAAACTATAGTGTAACCTTTAGCCCAGGTGCAGCTAATAGAGTAATTCAAATGATTTTTACTGAACTAGCAATTGGCAGTGGTGATACCTTATTTATGTATGATGGTGCTTCAATGAATAACAATTTAATTACCTCATTCACTAATACCAACCTAGGCTCTAATATATCTTTTAGAATAAACCCAACCGATACCAATAACTCTGGCAAATTAACCTTTGCTTTTAAATCCGATGGTATAGCCGATGCAGTTGGGTGGACAGCAGAAATAAAATGTATATTTCCTTGTAGGCAAAGCATTTTAGGTAATTTAAATTCTAACCCTGCAAAAGATGCAAATGGTTACATCAATATTTGTACAAACGCAAATGGTACGGTTCAGTTTAATGTTGCAACCGCTTACCCAAATAATGGTACTATTTATAACCAAGCCGATAGTACTAGCTTATTCTATTGGTCTTTTGGCGATGGAAAGGATACCTTAAAGAAAGACCTCACCAACATATCTCATACTTATACTCAGGAGGGAGGTTATAACGTTAAACTAGTAATTACCGATTCAAATGGATGTAACAATAGCCTACCCATTTTTGCAAAAGTGAGAACAGGAATTACCCCAACCTACAGCATTGTAGCACCTGCTAACTTATGTGTTTTAGATTCGATTAAAATTAGCCCATCCATTGGTTTTGTGCCAAACGTTGGCGGTTCTGTTACCGCTACACAAGGATCGTTTTTAAGCTTACCTATTTCGGGAGATTCACTTTTTTTGCCAGATGGTTCTGGTGTAACTTATTCAAGTAGCCTAGTCATTAATCAGTTTAACCCAGGGCAAACTTTAACCAATATTAATGATCTAAAGGGAATTTTTGTAACAATGGAACATTCTTATTTAGGCGATTTGAATATTTCTATTACAGCACCCAACGGTGTTGTTGTACACCTAAAAAATTATCCAGGAGGTGCAGATTGTTATTTAGGAGAACCAGTTGATGAAGATTTTGGTGGCGTACCTCCCCCACCCTTAACAAGTGGCATGTTAGGTACAATTGTAGGCAAAGGCTATGAATACATATTTAAAAATAATGCCAATTTTGGCACCATGGCTTTTGAATCAACCAGACATACACAATCTTATACTGATAATTCTGGCAGAAGCATAACGCATAGATATTTACCACCTGGCAGCTATTTACCAAGTGGTAACCTAAGTAGTTTGGTTGGCACTACATTAAATGGAACTTGGACAATTAAAATAAAAGATAATTTAGCAATAGATAATGGTTATTTATTTAATTGGAAACTAGATTTTAATCCTTCATTATTTCCAAATGCAGAAATTTATAACGTACCCATTGTTAGCCAAAATTGGGTAACACCAGCAACGGGGTTAATCAATTTAACAGGCACAATTGCTACGATTATTCCCACAGCACCCGGTAATCTTAGTTATGCTTATAGGGTAACCGATGTTTATGGTTGTGTGTTTGATACAACTGTAAATATTAATGCCATTGCTTCGCCAATAAAACCAATTTTAGGAAACGACACCTCCTTTTGTACGGGTCAAAATTTTTTAACCCTAACCGTTAGTAATCCAGATAACTCAGCTTCTTATACTTGGAATAATGGTGCAAGCGGTGTTGCAATACCTATAGCTACTGCAGGTGTTTACATTGCGATTGCAAACAATACTTTTGGTTGTAAATCTGCAGATACAATTTTAGTAAATACCGCATCTCTGGTTAATGTTAATTTAGGTAACGATACTATGTATTGTGCCTCAAAACCAAACTTATTAAAACCAATAGTTTCGAGCAATGTGTTTGGTTATTTATGGAACAATGGTAGTACAAAAGATACATTAACCATTACAGGACCAGGTACATATTCGGTTATTGCAAATACTCTAAATGGTTGTACTAATTTCGATGAAATTGTAATTGTCGATAATCCAGTTAACACATTTAGGATGCCAGCAGATACTATTATTTGCGATAAAAGTAGTTATCTATTAACCATAACACCACCATCCAATACAAGTATTACATGGAACGATGGGTTTACAGGATTTACTAAAAACATTACTGCAAATAATACTTACAGCACAATTGCCAATAATGTAGGTTGCCTAACCAATAATAAATTTACTGTAACTAGCAAGCCACTACCTATTGTAAATATTGGTAATGATACTACTATATGCAATACAAAATCGGTGGTTGTTACTGCAAAATATGCTGGTGCCTCCTTTACATGGAACGATAATAGTACAGATAGTTTTTTACTAATAAAATCTCCAAATACATATTGGATAGAAGCCTTATTAAATCAATGTACGTTTAGAGATAGCATAGAGGTAAAATATAAAAAATGTGAGTGTGAAACAGTTATTCCAAACGCTTTTTCTCCGAATGGTGATAATATTAATGACGAATTTGTGATAAAAATGGAATGCATTCCAAGCCTATATCATATAACAATTTTTAATAGAAATGGGCAAATCATGTTCGATTCAAAAGATTATACCAAGCGTTGGAATGGTACATTCAATGGTATACCATTACCAATTTCCACCTATTATTATACCCTAACTTATTATAATGCTGGCTTACAACTTCCAGAACGATTTTCTGGAAGTATTACCATATTGCGTTAATGGCTATATTGCAGTATATGCGTTTTTTGTTGCTATTATTTTTCTTCTTTTACACATCTACAACTATTGGTCAAACATTAGGTGGCAACGCTATTTTTAACTTTGTAAATCAACCAAACAGTGCACAGTTAGCTGCATTAGGTGGCATAAATATTTCTACTATTTCTAACGATGTAGGGTTAACATTCCACAACCCATCTTTATTGCGAAAAAAAATGCACCAACAAATAAGTACTTCATTTAATAGTTTTTTTGCTGGCACTAGTAATTATAGTTTAAGTGCAGCAAATCACTTTAATAAAATAGATGCTACTGCAGCTATTGGTGTTAACTATTTTAATTATGGTAAAAATATGCAAACAGATGCTATTGGCAATACCTTAGGCAGCTTTATTGCAAACGACTATGTGGTGCAAACTTCATTGGCAAAGCAATACAAAAACTCTTGGTTTTTAGGTGCAACCTTAAAATACATAAATAGCAATTATGCAACCTATAAAAGCAATGGTATTGCAGTTGATGTTGGTTTAAGTTATTTAGACACAACTAGCTTTTTACAATTTAGTTTTTTAGTAAAAAATATTGGCAGCCAACTAAAAAAATATAATACGCTTTCAAATAAAGAAGAACTCCCTTTTGATGTGCAAATTGGTATTACAAAAAAGTTAGCTAAGGCCCCCATTCAGTTTTCATTAACTGCTCATCAATTGCAAAACGCTAATATTTTATACAATGATACTTTGTACAATGCATCAGAAGGGAATGAAGATTATAAAAAAAAATCGTTTACCATCGAAAAAATATTTGCTCACCTTGTATTGGCCACACAAATTTTTATCGGCAACAAAGTAGAATTAACCACAGGTTATAATTTTTTACGCAGACACGATTTAAATGCTTTTAATACAGCCAATAATTTAAACGGATTTACTTTTGGCTTTGGAATGTTATTGCACAAATTTCACTTTAGGTATGCAACTGGGTTTTACCAGCAGAACATGTACAACCAAATTAGTATTAACTTAAGTTGGGCAGATACTTTGGCTAAATAAAATTATTTTTTTTGTTTAGAATTATCAGTTGATGGTTTGTATTCGAATATAATCTTAGCATTTTTCTGCAAGTCGGATGTAAGAAATACTTGATACACTTTTTTTCCTGCAGTTACCAACATTAACGATGTATTAGGCGGTATTTCGCCCAAATTATCAGCAACCATTACCAACTCATGAATTGGATCTTCAGAAGATACTTTTAATTTAACAGTTATGGGTATGGCACTTAAACGACCATGTAAAATCACTGGTTTGCCATTATGATAAATGGAAACAGTATCATTATCAATTTGTCCATTATCATATAACTCTATAAATAATTCACCCTCGTCTACATAAAATGTTTTTACCAAATTATTGGTTCTCGAAATTAAATCTTTAGGTACTAGTTTAGTTGTAGTATCTGTGGTTTTAACAATTGGTTGCTCTTTTTTTGTAATTAAAGCTGGCTTAGGTTTTGTAATTGAATCAATTTTTTTCGGTATATCTTTTTTAACAATCGCATTTGTATTTTCTTTTTTCACCAAAGCATCCTCGGCACCAGGTTTAAATTTGGGTTTATCAGAAGCAATAGATTTTGTTGCTGGCAATATTTTCTTGGTGTTACTAGGAGTTATTTTTGTAGGTAAAGTTTTGTTGGAAGTACTAAGTAAAGCCTTTTTGGGCAATGGTTTATTTGTAGTACTTGTAACAGTATTTGGTTTTACAATTGATTTCTTATTAATTAAAAAATCCTCCTTCACAAAATCACTTTCAAGTACTTTTTCTAAATATACAATACCATCGCCACAAGGGTTTTTGTTCTTAACATTTTGACTGGTATAATCCCCCTTTAAAATTTCTTTACCCCCATTTTTTACATAATCTAAATAACAAGTCATTAAACAGGCTTCTGATAAACCAGATATTTTTAACTCAAGCATTTTTAACTCCTTCAATACAATATTCTTTGTTTGCTCGTTAAAAATACCTTGTAAAGAGGCTTTAACATAAAAAGAAGTGGTGGTGTAATTATAGGAGTAGGTTACCCCTTCTAAACCATTGTTTATTAAATTATTTATTTGAACCTCATATTTATACCGATCCTCCTCAAAAGTTCCTGACATTGGATTATAATCTTTTTGTATAAAATAACCTCTCCATATACCAGTTAAATTATTCTTTTTGGGGTTTGGAGTAACTTGTTTTTGAGGTAGTTCAATAGTTTTACTTTGTGAAGTTCCCAAATTACTTTTCGCAATAGGTTTTTTTATACTTGGCTGCTTTGATTGAGCAAACAAGTTTAAGGCAACAAACAATAAGGTAATGATAATTGTAAATTTCAATCTCATACTGTAAAACTATAAATGGTTAAAATAGCATACCATCGAAGAACCTTTACTATTTTCAGGTATAACTAGCGGCTAAAATAGTAAATACACTTTAAAATTGATTAAGTAATAATAAATTTTGGCATTAGTTTAACCCTAGTACCAAAGTCTTACTCAACAGCAAAAATGAGGTATAAGTAAATTTATGGTATGCATTCATTACTTTTGCTGCCTCATAAAACAGTTCAGTACCAGTGTATGATTAATGTAAGTTTTCCAGATGGAGCAAGTAGGCAGTACGAAAGTGGCGTTTCTGCATTAGACATTGCTAAAAGTATAAGTGAAGGCCTTGCCAGAAAAGTTTTGGCAGCTAGTATAAATAACGAAGTTTGGGATGCTACCCGACCAATAACGAGTGATGTTGCCTTAAAGTTAATTACTTGGGACGATGCAGATGGAAAAAATACCTTCTGGCATTCGTCTGCACATTTAATGGCCGAAGCAGTTGAAGCAAAATATCCTGGAGCAAAGTTTTGGGTTGGCCCAGCTTTAGAAAAAGGTTTTTATTACGATATCGATTTAGGCGATTATAAACTTACTGAAGATGATTTGCTGTGGTTAGAAAAAAAAATGAACGAACTGGCCAATCAAAAAAATGGGTTTATTCGTTCTTCAAAGTCCAAAGCTGATGCTATTGCCTATTTCTCTGAAAAAGGCGACCAATACAAGTTAGATTTATTGCAAAATCTAGAAGATGGCAGTATCACTTTTTATACACAAGGTGGATTTACCGATTTATGCCGTGGGCCACATATTCCAAACACAGGATTTATTAAAGCTATTAAGTTATTAAGTATTGCAGGAGCTTATTGGAAAGGCGATGAAAAAAACAAACAACTTACCCGTATTTATGGAATTACTTTTCCAAACCAAAAAGAGCTAGATGAATATCTTTTGATGTTGGAAGAAGCTAAAAAACGAGACCATAGAAAACTAGGTAAAGAACTAGGCATTTTTACCACCAATGACGATATTGGGGCTGGTTTAATTTTATGGATGCCAAACGGAACAGTAATAATTGAAGAGTTAGAAAAACTAGCCAAAGAAACAGAAGAAGAGGCAGGTTACAAACGTGTGGTAACACCACATATAGCCAAAGAAAATTTATATATTACTAGTGGCCATTTGCCCTACTATGCAGATAGTATGTTTCCCCCAATGGATTTAGATGGGGAGAAATATTATTTAAAGGCAATGAACTGCCCTCATCACCATAAAATTTTTGATGCAGAGCCAAAAAGTTATAGAGATATGCCATATCGAATTGCCGAATATGGTACCTGTTATAGATACGAGCAAAGTGGTGAGTTATTTGGATTAATGAGGGTTCGTTGCCTGCACATGAACGATGCCCATATTTATTGTTCCAAAGAGCAGTTTGCACAAGAGTTTAAGGCTGTAAATGATATGTACCTAAAATATTTTAAAATTTTTGGTATTGATAAATATGTAATGCGTTTATCGTTACACGATCCAGCGAAATTGGGCGAAAAGTATGTGAACGAACCAGAACTTTGGCTCGAAACTGAAGCTTTAGTTCGTAATGTATTAATTGAAACTGGAGTACCTTTTGTAGAGGTGAAAGGAGAAGGTGCTTTTTATGGCCCAAAAATAGATGTACAAATTTATAGTGCCATAGGCCGAGAATTTACGTTAGCAACCAATCAGGTTGATTTTGCTCAATCTCGTAGCTTTAAACTAAGCTTTACCAACCAACACAATGAGCCAGAAATTCCACTAATTATTCATCGTGCCCCATTAGGTACACACGAAAGATTTATTGGTTTTTTATTAGAGCATTATGCTGGTAAATTCCCAGTTTGGTTGGCTCCGCTGCAAGTGAAAATTTTGCCAATTAGCGATAAATTTTTAGATTATGCTAAAATGGTAAAAGCAACACTTAGAAAAAAAGGGGTACGTGTTGAAATAGATGAAAGATCAGAAAAAATTGGTAAAAAAATACGTGAATCCGAACTAGAAAGAGTACCCTACATGCTGGTTATTGGCGAAAAAGAAGTAGCCGAAAATAAACTTTCAATTCGTAGGCAAGGTAAAGGAGATGTAGGACAATTAACGGTTGAAGAATTTGTACATAATATTGTTGAGGAAATTTTAGAACGAAAGTCTGGAGAATAGTATTATTTTAGCGGTACAGATTTGATATAACAGTTGCTATTTTATAATTATAATAATTTTTAACCAAACAAGTTTTAATGGCATTACCATTTAGAGGAAGTAGCGGGGGAGGTGGAAGGTTCAACCCTCGTTTTCAACGTCAACAAGAACCAGAACATCGTATCAACGATAGAATTAGAGTACCTCAGGTACGTTTAGTAGGCGATAATGTAGAAATTGGCATTTACCCTACACACGAGGCTTTAAAAATTGCCCAAGCCCTAGAATTCGATTTGGTAGAAATTTCTCCTCAAGCCGATCCGCCCGTTTGTAAAGCAATAGACTATAAAAAGTTTTTGTACGAAAAGAAGAAGAAAGAAAAAGAAATGAAAGCCAATGCCAAACAAAGTGAGGTAAAGGAAGTTCGTTTTACACCAGGCACCGATGATCATGATTTTGATTTTAAAGCAAAACATGCCGAAGGCTTTTTAAAAGATGGTAATAAGGTTAAAGCTTATGTTCAGTTTAAAGGACGTGCCATTATGTTTAAAGAACGTGGCGAACTAGTTTTACTAAAATTTGCCGAACGTTTAGCAGAAGTTGGTACACCAGAAACACTACCCAAGCTAGAAGGTAAAAGAATGTTTTTGATGCTTACACCCAAAACAGCAAAGAAAAAGAAAGAGGAAAAAAGTTAATGATACAAGGCTTCGAAAGAAGCCTTTTTTTATTTGTTTATAGCCTACTCAACCATTTTTTTCATTTGTTTAAAATCAAAATTCATTAATTCAAATCGTTGAGCTGCATTGGGCAAATAATAATGCCACCATTCTGTATCCAAAGGTAAAAAACCATGTTTCATTAGTGTGCTTTTTAAAAGAGACCTGTTTTGTAAAACTTCTGTAGATAATTCCGCAAAATCATGGTGAGCTTTTTCTGTAAAATCATCAAATGGGGTTGGCATAGCTAGCCCTATACCTGTTGATAAGTTGTACAAGGTTAAATCTATGGCCGCTCCCCGATTGTGGCCACTTCCTTTTGCTGGGTTTGCAGCATACCTTTCGTCTGGCACAACCTGCCACATTTTCTTTGTAATTGTATAGGGTCGATAGGCATCAAATATCTTAAATCCTATGCCTTGTTGTTCTAAATCTTTTGCTGCTGCTCTTAAAGCCAAAGCTGCAGGCAAACGCATATATGCGGTAGGATTGGTGTATAAAATTTGTTTGGTAAAATTATTTTCAGCTGCATATTTCCAATCAAAAACTAAATTATCCACATAATTAGTAAGTAATACCATTTTTTTTGAAGAATCTTCCATCACCGTGGCATAATAGTCTTTTTTATAGTTTAAGATGGTTAATCCATAAGTTGCTCTATTGATTTTTTGTACTTTACTTAAACAACCCATTAACAAAATACAAATTATTAGTGCCATCAAATTAAAATTACGCATGTATTTTTTAGAATAAAGTTACTATTTAACGGCATTTTTAGAAGAAATAATCTCATAAATTCAACAAAGCCTATTTTTGGTGATAAATAATTAACTTTAAATTAATTGTTAATTACTTACACTCCTTATTTTTGTTCTATTAATAAAACTATTTATGAAGAAAATAATCATGTATTTAGTAGTTCTTTGCATTGCAAGTGTATCATTTGCACAAACCACTACACCACCTAGTTACAAAAAAAGACCTACATTAAGTGTAAACTTTTTTCTCAAAGATTTTACAACTCCAGATCGCATTGGCAGTAGCTCCCTAGCTTCTGTACTTAACAACAAACAATGGGCAAAACCTGCATCAATGGCTCCGGGTTTAAGTGTAGGCTATTTTGAGGGTATATCCGAGCATGTAGATTTCATGGCTAACTTAGGCGGTACTTTTGTAAATTACCCATTTCTTGGAAGCCCAAAAGGTAACCAAGATAAATTTTTACTAGAATTAGATGCTAGTTTAAATTTAAAGTTGTTAAGTGACAAGTATTTTTTTGTGCCATTTCTAAGTGCTGGCGTTGGTACTAGCATGTACGGCGGTTCAAAATTTGGAGCTTTTATTCCTGTTGGCGGAGGTTTTCAATTT
Source organism: Chitinophagaceae bacterium (assembly GCA_031429335.1). Taxonomy (GTDB): domain Bacteria; phylum Bacteroidota; class Bacteroidia; order Chitinophagales; family Chitinophagaceae; genus UBA1930. The sequence goes on from JANOZK010000091.1 coordinate 13,554, forward strand.
AACTTAGGAAATTCTGAATCATTCTTATTTACTCAAATGTCTTTTAGAATTCCGGTAACAACTAGGGTAAATAATTACAATTTTAATTACTCTTTAGGTTTTGGAAGCCCTTTGGTTGATAAAAAAGAAGCACCAAAGCCAACTATTGTACCTCCAATGCCTCCTAAAAAAGAAGAGCCAAAGGATACAGATAAAGATGGTATTATTGATAGTTTAGACAAATGCCCAACAGTTGCAGGAAAAGCTAAATACCAAGGTTGCCCAATACCAGATACTGATAAAGATGGCATTAACGATGAAGAAGATAAATGCCCTAAAACTCCTGGTATCGCTAAATATCAAGGTTGCCCAATACCAGATACCGACAAAGATGGTATTAACGATGAGCAAGATAAGTGTAAAGATGTAGCTGGTTTAGCTCGTTACCAAGGTTGTCCAATTCCAGATACAGATAAAGATGGTCTTAACGACGAAGATGATAAATGTAAAGATATTGCAGGCCCTGCAACCAATGGTGGTTGCCCTGTTTTAACAGCAGAAAAGAAAGAAAAAGTAGAAATGGCTGCAAAAAATATCTACTTTGCTACAGGAAGTTCAATCTTATTAAAGAAAAGCTTCAAGTCTCTAAACGATGTTGCTGCTCTATTAAAGGAAGAGGGTAACAGTACTTTAAGCTTAGATATAGAAGGCCATACCGATAATGTAGGTAAACCTGCTTCTAATTTAAAATTATCACAAACCCGTGCCAATGCTGTTGTTGCATACCTTAAAAAACAAGGTGTTGATGCAGCTAGATTAACAGCTACTGGTTTAGGCCAAACACAACCAATTGCAGACAATAAAACTGCAGCAGGTAAAGCTCAAAATAGAAGAGTAGAATTGAAATTGAAAGAAAATTAATCATATTTTTTATTTATTTAAAAAAGCCCTTGAAACAAACTCAAGGGCTTTTTTTATTTTATTCTAGAAATAGACAATACAGTAGAACCACTTCTTTTATAAAAAACAGCGGTTTTTAAGAGGTATAAAAATGAATAAAATATTTTAGTAAAGAATTTTTCAAAAATAATTATCTTTTTTTTGAAATTATGTATTGCAATGTGGTATTAACCTCTTACTTTTGCCGTCCCGAAAAAAAAGAATTATGGCAAGAGTATGTCAGGTTACAGGAAAAAAACCACTTACCGGAAATAGTGTTTCTCACTCAAACATTAAAACGAAACGTAGGTTTTTACCTAATTTACAAACAAAGCGTTTCTTTTACGCAGAAGAAGATCGTTGGGTAACCTTAAAGGTATCTACTGAAGCTTTACGTACCATTAACAAAAATGGCTTAGATGCAACAGTAAAACAATTAAGAGCACAAGGAGAAAAAATATAACCCTTAGGGTAAATTATAAAATTGTATAACAATGGCAAAAAAAGGTAACAGGGTACAGGTTATTATGGAGTGTACTGAACATAAAACTTCAGGGCAACCAGGTACTAGCCGCTACATAACTGTAAAAAACAAAAAAAATACTCCTGAAAGATTGGAGTTAAAAAAGTTCAACCCAATTCTTAAAAAAGTAACTGTTCATAAAGAAATCAAATAATCATGGCAAAAGCAGCTTCAAAAAACGCAAAAGTAAAAGACTTGAAAGCAGCCGCCGAGGCAAAAAACTGGACTAAAGTTATAAAGGCTGTTCGTAGTCCTAAAACTGGTGCATACACTTTTAAAGAGTCTATTATTCATAAGGATAATGTTAAGGATTTTTTGGCTGCTAAATAAGTGGCTAAATCATTTTATTAAAAAAGCTTCCTGCAATGTGCTGGAGGCTTTTTTAGTTTTCAAATAATCTATAATAAGCACTACATTTAAAGTAACCAATTATATTTATTTACACTTTTAATAAAACGTTATGGGCTTTTTCGATAAACTTTTTGGTAAAAAAGAAAAAGAAACTTTAAATGAAGGTTTACAAAAAACCAAAGAAGGTTTCTTTGCTAAAATTACTAAAGCAATTGCAGGAAAAAGCACCATCGACAATGAAGTTTTAGACAGCCTTGAAGAGGCTTTGGTAGGTGCAGATGTTGGCATACAAACCACTATAGAAATCATTGAAAGAATAGAAAAAAAGGTAAAAGAAAATAAATATGTAACTACTGCAGAACTAAACAGTTTATTACAACAAGAAATACAAGCGTTATTAGTTGATGCAGATGACATAGCCTATAAAAATTTTGAAATACCTGATGGCAAAAAACCCTATGTAATTTTAGTAGTTGGCGTAAATGGAGTTGGCAAAACAACAACTATTGGTAAACTAGCACATAATTATAAAAAAGCGGGGTATAGTGTAATTTTAGGTGCTGCAGATACTTTTAGAGCAGCGGCTGTTGATCAATTAACCATTTGGAGTGAACGTGTTGGTGTACCCATTGTAAAACAAAATATGGGAAGCGATCCAAGTGCAGTTGCTTTCGACACCGTACAAAGTGCAGTTTCAAGAGGCAGTGATGTTGTAATTATTGATACCGCAGGTCGTTTACACAACAAAGCCCATTTAATGGAAGAGCTTACCAAGATAAAAAGAGTAATTAAAAAAGTTTTACCAGATGCACCAGATGAAGTAATGCTAATTTTAGATGGCTCTACTGGGCAAAATGCATTAGAACAAGCCAAACACTTCACAGCAGCCACAGAAGTTACCTCTTTAACCATCACAAAATTAGATGGTACTGCAAAAGGTGGTGTAGTTTTAGCAATAGCTAATCAGTTTAAAATTCCAGTAAAATTTATTGGAGTAGGAGAAAAAATAGACGATCTATTAATTTTTGATAAAAAAGAGTTTGTTGACAGCTTATTTAAGCTAGAATCAGAATAAATAATCTCCAAAAAACTAAATCTCTTTGATATTAGTTAAAAAAAAAGTATGCTAAACGGAAAAAAAATAGTGGTTGTTTTTCCTGCTTATAACGCAGCAAAAACCTTAGAACAAACTTTTAATGAAATTCCTTTTGATATTGTGGATGAAGTAATTTTAGTAAACGATGCCAGCAATGACAATACTGTTGCCGAGGCTGAGCGTTTGGGAATTAAACATATAATAACCCACCCAAAAAATAGAGGATATGGAGGTAATCAAAAATCTTGTTATAATAAAGCGTTAGAAATTGGTGGTGATATTATCATTATGGTTCACCCCGATTATCAATATACACCAAAACTAATTTTAGCTATGTGCAGTATAATTGCAAACGAGGTTTATCCAGTTGTATTTGCTTCTAGAATATTAGGAAAAGGTGCATTAAAGGGTGGAATGCCTATCTATAAATTTATTGCAAACCGCTTATTAACCTTTTCACAAAATATTTTAATGAATCAAAAGCTAAGCGAATACCATACTGGTTATAGAGCCTTTAGTAAAGAAGTTTTACAAAAAGTAAATTATGAAGCCAATAGCGACGATTTTGTTTTCGATAATCAAATGGTAGCCCAAATTTTTGATGCAGGTTTCGAAATTGGAGAAGTTACTTGCCCTACCAAATATTTTGACGATGCCTCGTCTATTAATTTAAAAAGAAGTGCCGAATATGGTATCGGCGTTTTGGGAGTTTCGTTTGGGTACTTTTTTAAACAACTAGGGTTATATACATCAAAAATTTATGCTCCTAAAAAATAATAGCCACAAAATTTTGCAGCTTTTATTTAACGTAAAAATTATTCAATTAAAATAATTTAAACCCTACCCCTAATTGTATCGTTTGGCATTTCCAGTTGTCTTTAGTAGTTAAATCTTGCATACTCGATAAACCAATATTGTAACGACCGTAAACCCTTAAAGCATTAATATTAAGTTGAACACCCCCTACCATTGCAAAATTTCCATCTTTAAATGCATTGGCTCCATTTGTCAAAAGTGTGTTGCCTTGATTTATTAAAATACTATACTCAGGACCAACATTTAGCGTTAAAAATTTAGATACATTAACTCTAAGTAAAAGTGGAATAGATAAATAATTTAATTGAACATCTTGATTGGCCAATACACCTAAACTACCTCCTGCATTTACAGTTGTTGTTTTCACTTGATTAAAAAGTACTTCTGGTTGAATACCAAAAGTCTTACTTAGGTTAATTTCTACAGAACCACCTGCATGTAAAGAAGCATTGTAAGAATCATTAAAATCAATACCTGAAATTTTTGCTAGGTTAACACCTCCTTTAGCAACTAAAGCAACTTTTTGTGCTTCTGTAATATTTGCAAATAGGAAGAAGAGTGCTAGTAACGTGAAAAACTTTTTCATGATTCTTAGTTTTTTTTGATTGATAAAAAATAATAACCTTTTGTAAATAAATTATGGTTAATAGGTTGTAAAGAAGTGCAGTCAAATATAATACCACACTATAAAATAAGCCTCTTTTTGTAAACTTTTTTAACAAATACTTTGTTGTTATGCAATGAACATTATTGAAATAGATAGAATAATTGAAATGGCTTGGGAAGATAGAACCCCTTTTGAAGCCATTGAATTTCAATTTGGCTTAAACGAAAAAGGAGTTATTGCTTTAATGAGAAATAATAGCAAACCAAGTAGTTTTAAAATGTGGCGTAAACGGGTGCAGGGCAGAACAACCAAGCATTTTAAATTAAGAAATTCTAGTGTAAATAGATTTAAATGTACTTTACAAAAAAGTATTAGTATGAATAAAATTAGTAAAAGATATTGAATGGTGAATGGTCAATAGTCAATGGTGAAAGCCCAGTCTCTAGCCCCAAGAAATATATAATGACAAACATTTAATCCCTAAACCTTAAACCTTCGACCCCTAACCTTCATCACGCCCCCAACTCAATTAAAGTAATTTCTGGCAAAATACCCACTCTACCCGGGTAACCAATAAAACCAAATCCTCGATTTACATAAAGTTTTTGTTTGTCTTCCTCGTATAAACCAGCCCATTGTTTGTACATCCATTGTACAGGGCTCCATTTAAAATAAGGGTTTTCTAAACCAAACTGCATACCATGTGTGTGGCCTGCCAACATTAAATCTATGTCTTTATATTTGGTTCTAACCTCAGCATCCCAATGGCTTGGATCGTGGCTTAATAAAATTTTAAAGTTAAATTTTTCTGTTCCAGAATAAGCATCACTAAGTTTACCATACTTAGGAAACCTGCCTTTGGCTCCCCAATTTTCTATACCCAGTAAAGCAAAAGCATCCTTATCTTTTTCAATTACTACATGCTCATTCATTAACAAACGCCAACCCATTCGTGTATGTACCTGTTTTAACATTTCGAGATTTTCCATTTTTGCATCTTTAGTTGGCCAAGCAACATAATCTCCATAATCATGATTCCCCAAACTACTAAATACCCCATGAGGTGCTTTAAGATTCTTAAAAATATCAATATAATCAAGCATTTCATCATGCCTATCATTTACTAAATCCCCAGTAAATAAAATTAAGTCAGGTTGTTGGGCATTAATTAGATCTACCCCTTTTTGTACAGCAGCTTTATCGTTAAAACTTCCACTATGTATATCGCTGATATGAATAATTTTAAAACCATTAAACGATTTTGGAAGATTGCTGAAACTTAAATGTATTTTTTTAAGTTGATAGTTATACTTGTTACTAAATCCAATTAATAACGATCCAAATATCGTTGCACCTGCACCCAAGCCCAACCAACTTAAGAATGTACTTCTGCTTATATTTCCTCCTTCATCTGCAAAATGTGCACCCGTTGTTGGTGCAACTTTACTTAAAATCCACATAATTATTCTTCTCACATCATCGATAATAAAAAATAATACAGCTATGAGTTTTGCTATAAATATTCCAGCCAAAATTGCAAAAACGTAATTGCGATAAAATTTTGAAGCTTGCAATGCTTGCACATAGGGAAAAGTAACCAAAACCAAAATAGTTGCTACACTTATAAACCAGAAAATTACATTAATCCACCATTTAGTTTTTTCAGCAGTATTAATACTTACCATTTTCACGGCTTGAAAAACATAAAAATCCAGCAATAGCATAATTGCTGCAATAATCCACAAAGTAATAGGGTTACGCATAAGTATAAATCTTTCTAAAATTAGCAGACGTTTTTGCTTTACAAATATTGTAATGCAAAAAACAATGTAACAATAACAACAAAGTTTATATTAAAATTGTTTCTTTACGAAATAATTCATTCACTTAGAAAAATCAATAAATTATGAAACTTACTTATTTTGGTCATGCATGTTTTTTAGTAGAAATTAAGGGTAAAAAAATATTGTTTGATCCATTTATTACCTACAACGAACTAGCAAAAGATATTGATGTTAATAGCATTGATGCAGATTATATTTTTTTAAGCCATGGACATGCCGACCATGTTGCAGATTGTATAAACATTGCTACCAGAACCAACGCTAAAGTAGTAGCAAATTACGAAATACACGAATGGCTCAATAAAAATGGTATAGCCAATACACACCCAATGAATACAGGAGGAAAATGGCAATTCGATTTTGGCGTTGTAAAATGTGTGGTTGCACAACACAGTAGTTGTTTACCAGATGGAACTTATGGTGGAAACCCCATGGGATTTTTGTTTAACACAGATGAAGGTAATTTTTATTACAGTGGAGACACTGCACTTACTTTAGATATGCAACTAATACCTATGTGGAGTAAAATAAAATTTGCAGTAATGCCCATTGGCGACAATTTTACTATGGATTATATTGATGCTGAAAAAGCCGCTGAATTTACAGATGCACACACCGTAGTTGGTGTACATTACGACACTTTTGGTTACATAAAAATTGACCACCAAAAAGCAAAAAGTTACTTCGAAAATAAAGGTAAAGTTTTATTGCTACCCGTAATTGGAGAAACCATTGAACTTTAATAGAGTAATCCTTTGAACATAATTTAGAGTAAATAATTGCTAATAATTGAACATTTAAACATTATTGGCTTAGCATAAATCATACAAATTAACTCAAATTGGTTTTTGGGGAAAATTAATACAAAAAATCACAGGTAAAATTCAGTTCTTTGTTAAGTAACTTGATATTTTACATTTCTTTATTGAATTTATTAAAACAAGAGGGTATAGTGAATTATGGCTAGAATTATTGGTGTAGCTAATCAAAAAGGTGGAGTAGGTAAAACAACTACAGCCATTAACCTTGCAGCAAGTTTTGCTGTTTTAGAGTACAAAACTTTGTTGGTTGATGCAGATCCCCAAGCAAATAGCACTACCGGTGTAGGCTTTGATCTGCATAATATTACCACCAGTTTATACGACTGTATGGTAAATAACACCAAGGCTGATGAAGTTATATTAAAAAGTGATATACCACATTTAGATGTAATACCTTCTCATATTGATTTAGTAGGGGCCGAAATTGAAATGATTAACTACCCCAACAGAGAAAATGTAATGAAAACTTTGTTGGATGAAGTAAGAAATAAGTACGACTTTATTGTTATTGATTGCTCCCCATCGCTGGGTTTAATTACAGTAAACTCTTTAGTTGCGGCCGATAGTGTTATTGTACCAGTGCAATGCGAATTTTTTGCATTAGAAGGTTTAGGTAAATTACTAAACACTATTAAAATTGTACAAAATAGATTAAATCCCGATTTGCAAATTGAAGGTATTTTAATGACGATGTACGATGGACGTTTACGTTTATGCAACCAAGTTGTTAGTGAAGTAAGAAGACATTTTGATGAAATGGTTTTTAGTACCATAATACATAGAAATACACGTTTAAGCGAAGCCCCAAGTGTTGGTAAACCAGTTATTTTATACGATGCAGAAAGTAAAGGAGCTATTAATTATTTGAATTTAGCGAAAGAAGTTTTACAAAAAAATGAAATGACAAAAATGACCAATGTTGAACGCATCATAGAATAAAAGTTCAATACAGTTTAAAAAGTTTAAATCTCCACATGAGCACTGCAAAAAAAAACAACGATTTAATAGGTAAGGGTTTACGCAGCCTTTTAAGTAATATAGATCAAGATTTAAAAAATACAGCTGGTTCATTAAAACCAAATGTTGTAGAACAAGCCACAGCAATGGTTCGTGTGCCTTTGGCCGATATTTCTGTAAACCCAAAACAACCTAGAAGAGATTTTGACGAAACAGCTTTAAGTGAATTAGCTACTTCTATCAAAACACATGACATTATTCAGCCATTAACGGTTACCAAATTAACCAATGGAAAGTATCAATTAATAGCAGGTGAAAGAAGATTTAGGGCTTCGAAAATTGCAGGTTTAAAAGATGTACCCGTTTATATTCGTCAAGCAAACGATAAAGATTTACTTGAATTAGCCTTACTCGAAAATTTACAACGTGAAGACTTAAACGCTATTGAAATTGGACTAAGCTATAAACGTATGATGGAGGAGCTAGATTATACCCAAGAACAAGTTGCAGAACGAATGGGTAAAGAACGAAGCACTGTTACCAATTATATTAGGCTTTTAAAATTGCCACCCGATATTCAATTGGCTGTAAGAACTAGCACTATAACAATGGGGCATGCAAGAGCTTTAATTACCATTGATACTGTAGATAAACAATTGTTCGTATTTAATGAAATTAAAAGCAAACAACTAAGCGTTCGCCAAGCAGAAGAGTTGGTAAGAAAATTGTATAAAGGCAACGAGCCTGTTAAAACTTCTACAAAAACAGATTTACCCCCTGCCTACAAAAAAATAGAAGATAATTTAGCATCACATTTTAGTACCAAAGTAAAAATGGTGCATAACAAAAAAGGCTACGGCAGCATTACACTAGATTATTATTCTTTACAAGAATTGAATAAAATTTTAGACCAAATGAATGTTGTTATAAGTTAACATTTTGATGAGAATTTATACAATTATCATATTATTTTTTTTCAACTTTAATTACTTCAACTCATTTGCACAAGCAACTGAAGTAAACAAAACGTCAATAAATAAAAGCGATTCAATAAAAAAGTATAAGCCACTACTTGATACTGCCCCTAAAATAAAACACAACCATAAAATAGCTACTAAACGTTCTGCTTTAATACCAGGCTGGGGGCAAGCCTACAACAAAGAATATTGGAAAATACCCATTGTGTATGGGGCACTATCCATACCAGTAGTTACATTTTTTTATAACAATGCTTGGTACGGTCGTACTAGAACAGCTTACGATTTATTGTTTAAAGCAACCAACCCTGGTGCCACAATAAGTGATACCCTTAACTTAAAAAATATACATCCCAAATTGCAAGGTTTTAGTCTTGGCTCATTGCAAACTTTTAGAAGTGGTTTTAGACAAGATAGAGACTACTCTGTTTTATGGTTTTTAGTAGTTTGGGGCTTAAATGTGGTTGATGCTACTGTATTTGGACATTTAAAAAACTTTGATGTTAGCGACGATTTAAGTATGCAAATAAACCCAACTATAAATCCTATAAACAATAGTAAGGGACTAAGCGTTTCATTAAGCTTAAAGCAACACAGCAAAAAATTATTGGTTGTGCCTTAAGTTTTTTTAATTACCCATAAAAAACAGAACAAAATCTTTGTAATATTTGTTTCTTTGCAATAAAGAACCAATAATGAAGATTGCTTTAATAGGATACGGTAAAATGGGTATGGCAATTGAGGAAATTGCTGTTGCAAGAGGGCATGAAATTGTATTAAAAATCAATATAAATAATTTAGAAGAATTTACGGACGAAGCAATTAAAGTAGCGGATGTAGCCATTGAGTTTACTGGGCCACAGAGTGCATTCCAAAATATTGCTACATGTATAAATAATGGTGTGCCAGTAATTTGTGGCAGCACAGGTTGGTTAGAACAACTACCAGCAATAGAAACATTAGTAAAAGAAAAACAGGGAACTTTTTTATATGCTAGTAACTTTAGTATAGGTGTTAATTTATTTTTTGAATTAAATAGTTTTTTGGCCAAATTAATGAGCCATAACAAGGGTTATGATGTATTGTTAGAGGAGATTCATCATACCCAAAAAAAGGATGCACCAAGTGGCACTGCCATTACATTAGCAGAGCAAGTTTTACAACAAATTGTAAGCAAAAAGAAATGGGTAAACGAAAAAGCATCATCATCAGAAGAATTACAAATTATTTCTGAAAGAATAGACCCCGCACCTGGTACACATAAAATTAAATATACTTCTGCTATAGACGATATTGAAATAATACATACTGCACATAACCGAAAAGGTTTTGCAGAAGGGGCAGTGTTAGCGGCAGAATTTATTGCCAATAAAAAAGGAATTTTTTCTATGAAAGAAGTATTGGGGTTGTAGAAGTTTTAAACAGTATAATTAAAAAAGCTGTAAATAGTTAACCCGATTTAAGGGAACGTTTTTTTTATATTCGAAATACCTTTATTTTGAATGCCAATCATAAGCAGAATATATGAAAAAATTGTTTGTATTTATAGTTTTACTGATTGCTGGATACCCAATTCAGGCACAAAAAAATAAGCCAATTATAGATAGTATCGAACGATTAATCAAAATTCAAACAGATAGTAATCTGGTAAAATCTTACAGTGAACTTACTTGGCAATATAGAACAGTTAATAGAGAAAAAGCAATTGAGTACGGTCGTAAAGGCATTACACTTGGGAAGAAGATCAATTTTTCAAAAGGACTTGCACAAGTATTCAACGATTTGGGCATTATTTATTACGATAAAGAACTATACGATTCTTCAATAGTTTTATATAGCGAAGCACTTAAAATTCGCCAAAAGCTAAATGATGATTTGGGTGTAGCAAGATTATATAATAAAATTGGCATTATTTATCAACGCCAGGGCGACTTTAGTAAATCTTTGTACTACCAACAAAATGCTTTAAGATTATTCGAAAAAACCAACGACAACTTAGGCATCTCTTATGCATTAAATAATATTGGCATTTTACAACAAAATTTAGGCCGATATGATGAAGCTATTAATTACCATAATCAATCTATTGTCATAAAGCAAAAGCTGAACGACAAAGCCGGTCTTGCACAGTCTTATGTTAATATAGGCAACATTTTTAAAATTAAAGAAGAGTACACTAAAGCTGAGGATAATTATATTAAAGCAGTGAATGTATTCCGTCAATTAGGCAATAAAGAATACTTATCCAATGCACTTAATAATCTTGGAGATTTGCAAGAAAAGCTAAAAAAAAATAGCTATGCCAAACAATGTATTTTAGAATCTTATGAGCTAAGAACTAGTTTAAACGACACAAAAGGAAAAGTTAGTTGTTTAAATAATTTAGGAAATATTTTAATTGATGAAGCCAAATTCGATTCGGCGAAAATTATTATAACCCAAGCTGAAACACTTGCTAAGAATGGTATTAACACCAAGCCAGAGTTGATTATGGTGTACCAAACACAATCGAAACTTAATGAAAAAATTGGCAACGCCACTGAGTCATTAGATTATTATAAAAAATACGCTGCTTACAAAGACTCTTTATTTAACAATGAGTTGAGCACTAAATTTACAGAGTTGGAAGCCAAATACAATACATCACAAAAAGAGAAACTCATTGAACAACAACAAGCAAAACTGAATAAAAATTTATACGACTTAACACAGCAAAAACTATTACTCTCTCAAAATAATTTGGAAATTGCTGGTAATGCTTTAGAAATAAAAAAACAAAACGAATTAATTTTAGGCCAACGCCTCGATTCTAATTTAAAATCGCAACAAATTTTTGCTCTGAATAAAGAAAATAAAATCAATTCATTACAACTCAAAAACGAAAAACTAGAGAACAATCGTAAAAATATTATACTAACCGTAGTTGGGGTAATTGCTCTACTCTCACTACTTCTCGGTATTTCCTTTTACCGCAGGTATAAACTAAAAAAAGAAAAACAACTACAAGAAACAGTTTATAAACAACAAGAACTAGCAACTAAAGCCATTTTAGAAGCAGAAGAAAATGAACGAAAACGTGTTGCTGGAGATTTGCATGATGGTGTGGGTCAGTTGATGAGTGCTGCTAAAATGAACCTAAGTGCAATGGAGGCTGAAATTCCATTTGCAAACGATGAACAGAAAAAAGTGTATGCAAAAGTGTTAAACTTGGTAGATGAAAGTTGTAGGGAAGTAAGAAGTGTAAGCCACAATATGATGCCCAATGCATTGGTTAAAGCTAGCTTAGCAAGTGCAGTAAAAGAATTTCTACATCAAATAGATATTAGAGTTATTAAAACAGACTTATATACAGAAGGCTTAAACGAAAAAATAGATAATAATATTGAAACAGTTTTGTATAGAGTAATTCAAGAGTGTGTAAACAATGTAATTAAACATGCAAAAGCCAATCATTTAGATATTTCTTTAATTAAAGATGTAGACGGAATTGCCGTTACTATTGAAGATAATGGCATTGGCTTTAATACCAATAATCGAAATAATTTGGAGGGTATTGGTTTAAAAAATATTAAAACAAGGGTAGAATATTTAAAAGGAACTGTTGAATGGAACTCTACTGTTGGCAACGGCACATTAGTTGCAATTCATATACCTACGGGTACCTAAAAAAGTTGTATTTTAGTTGCCACAACCTAAAACGAACCGTTGAAAATGAATCCTTCAATAATTAATGTAGCAATTGTAGATGACCATCAAATTGTTATAGATGGAATTACCTCTTTATTGGAAGGACAAAACAATATTCATATTGTAGCCACCAACACATCTGGAATTGATATGTTGAAAGTTCTAGAAAATGAAATTGTACATATTTTATTAACCGATGTTATGATGCCCCATATCGGTGGACAAGAACTAGCAAAAAAAGTAAGAGAGCAGTTTCCTACCATAAAAATTTTGGCTTTAAGCATGAGTGGCGAAGGCCACACTGTTAATCAAATGATTAACGATGCCGATATTGCTGGATATGTATTAAAAAATATAGGTAAACAAGAATTACTATATGCCATTGATAAAATTGCCAATGGGGGTGTTTATTTTAGCAGTGAAGTATTGACCGAACTTGAACACTTTAGCCACCTGAAAAAAGAAAACGAAGAAAACAATATCACCACAAGAGAAAAAGAAATAATAAAACTTATTGAAAAAGAGTTTTCAAATAAAGACATTGCTGGTCAACTTTTTATTAGTGAAAGAACTGTAGAAACCCACCGTAAAAATATATTTAGAAAAACTAAAACCAATAGCGTTATTGGTTTAATTAAATATGCTTACGAACACAAGTTGATTTAAGACCAATAAAAATTTTAATTTGAACCAAAATTTTCTGGGATACTGATGATTGGACAGCTACTTATACCAATTTATTTGAGCTGTTTAAGCTATCACATCGGTATGAATATAAAATGACCAATAATCTCTTATTGGCCAATTTATATTCATAAAATATTTTGTATAACTAACTACTAATCTGGTATTACAATTTTATTATTACTTTTATTTACATCGGCCATGCGTTGAGTTGGATCTATTTCAACCGATTTTATATCGGCTACTTTTCTTGTTATTTCAAAAGAGTACTCTGGGTGAGTCCATTTCCATTCTTCTTTAATAATTCTAGGTAAATCATTTTCTGCAGGTTTGTTACCGTACATTAAGTTTAGTGGAATATAATACAACTCTTTGGTTCCATCTTTATATGTAACCAATACATCTATTGGCATTGGCATTTTTCCAACTCTTTTTACTTGTAAAATTGTTTTACCACTTATTGTATCAACATTAATATTACCAATGGCATAATCAATTGTTTTGGTTGTATAAACCCAATACTCTTTGTACCATTGTAAAGCTATGCCACTTAATTTTTCAGCAACCCTAACAAAGTCATTTGGGTTTGGATGTTTAAATTTCCATTGTTTGTAATACTCTAATAAAATCAAATTTCTTAAAGAGTCACTAACAATATACCCTAATTGATTAATGAAAACAGAGCCTTTGCTATAAGCAGCTAACGAATAACCAAAGTTTGTATTAAAATGATCGGCGTGTTGCGTCATTGGCTCCTCAAAAGGGCTTTTGGCCAATCCAAAGTAACCTGCATAATTATCGGATTGCCTAATTGGTAAATCAGTCTCAGCATCTTTAACTTGTTTTGCTATCACCGCTTTTGTCCTATTCGAAATCCAAGGACTTTGTGTAGCAAAATTTTGATTGTAGTGTTCTGTAATTTCATTTTCTGCATAACTGGTAAAGCCTTCATCCATCCAAGCAAAAAGACTTTCGTTTGTACCTAAAATTTGTTGGTACCAACTGTGCATCCACTCATGAAAAACAGTACCCAAACCAGGCCCCTTTAGCAATGTAGCCATTGCATATTCCATTCCACCATCGCCACCTTGTATAAACGAATATTGTGGGTAAGGATATTTACCAAAACGTTTTTCCATATAAGGTAGGGCTTTTTCCGTTGCCCATAAAACATTGTTCCAAGCACTATCTATACTTGCATTTTTAGGTAAATAAAAAACGTGTAAGGTTAAATCTTTTCGTACTTGTTTGCTAATATGAGCATAATTAGGGTCGGCAGCCCAAACAAAGTCGTGAATGTTTTCACCTTTAAAATTCCAAGTAATCGTATTGCTTACTGGTTTGGGTAATTTTAAACCTGGGGTAGAGTATCCAAATCCAATTGAGTTTGGGTTTTGCAATACCCCAGTTGCAGCAACCATATAATCTTTATCAATGTTTATTTTTACATCAAAGTCGCCCCAAACCCCATAAAATTCTCTAGCAATATATGGGTTAGCATTCCAACCTTGGTAATCATATTCAACCACTTTGGGGTACCATTGGCTCATGCCATATCTAACGCCTTCTGTATTGTCTCGTCCACTTCTTCTAATTTGTTTAGGTACTTGGGCTTCAAAAACCACATCCATCATTATTTTTCCTTTTGCTACTAATGGTTTGTCTAACACAATTTCCAAAATTGTTTCATGTTCAATTAGTTTTTGTTTTTTCCCATTAATTGTAACTGATTGTACATTTTGATAACCAATTTCATCGGGTTTTAATTGGCTAATTCTATTGGTAACTCGTCCATCCCAATCTAAAATATTGCCACCATTTCTATCTTGTCGAATAACTGTTTTGCCTAGCTCTCTGCTTCTTACATCCATACTACTGTTGGGCTTAAAAGCATTCCAATATAAATGCATAAATATTTTACCCAACGTGTCTGGTGAATTATTGATGTACTCAATTTTTTCTGTTCCTTGCAGATTATTGTTTAAAACATTCATTTTAACATCAATTAAATACTTTATTTTTTGCTGCCATCTGTCTGGTTGTGCAAAAACAATAATTGAGAAATGTAAAAAAGCAAGTACGATACAAATTTTCCTATTTACCATTGTTAGATCTTTAGATTATAAAAGCGTAAATTTCAATAAATAATAGTTATGAACGAAAAAAAAATTATCAAAGGCTTTCCTTTTGTTTCCTATACAAAAACACATTTAACTGAAGATGCCACAATAAATAAGGCAAAGAGTTTTAATAGTTGGATGCAAGAAAGAAGAACAGTGAGAGATTTTTCAACTAACCCAATTAACAAAACAGTAATTGAGCAAATTATTTTAACTGCATCTTCTGCACCAAGTGGTGCACACAAACAACCTTGGACATTTTGTGTTGTTAGCAATAAAGACTTAAAACAAAAAATAAGAATTGCCGCCGAAGAGGAAGAAAAATTAAGCTACGAAAGTAGAATGAACGATGAGTGGAAACAAGATTTGGCTGCTTTGCAAACCAATTGGGAGAAACCCTTTTTAGAGGTTGCACCCTACCTTATTATTGTATTTAGTAAAGGTTATAATTTAGATTCGGATGGTAAGAAACATCAAAATTATTATGTGAAAGAAAGTTGTGGAATTGCTTGTGGATTTTTATTAACAGCCATACACAATGCTGGTTTGGTGGCATTAACACATACCCCTAGCCCCATGAATTTTTTATGTACATTATTAAAAAGACCTATCAATGAAAAACCATTTTTATTAATTCCTGTGGGGTATCTTGCTAATGAGTGCTTTGTGCCAGATTTAAAAAGAAAGGATTTAGCTTTAATATCCGAATGGTATTAGTTAGTAAAAATTTTATTTTTTAGTGGTACGTCTTTTAATATTTTGTACAAATATTTTTGGCTAGCTAAATTTTTTAAAGCATCCATGTGATTTTGATGGTGCATATCTGTACCTACTAAATCAATCATTCCTTCTGCAATTAATTTTTCGGAAACTTTTTTAATTTGCTTTCCATAATAACCAGAAAGTGATAATAAATTTAGTTGAAACCAACAACCCATATCTTTCATTTTTTGATATTGGTTAAATTGATGATGAAAATAATTGTAGCGTTCTGGATGTGCTATAATTGGCTGTAAACCGGCAACCCTTAAGTCGAAAATTACTTGATCGAAGTTTGGTGATGGTGCTAAATACGACATTTCTACCAAAATAAAATTTTTACCAAAAGTCAACAGTTTATCGCCTCTTTTAATGGCTTGCTCAAATTCATGATCAATCATATACTCTGCTGCTGCTTCAATTTTTACATCAATATTATGATCAATTAAAGCTTGTTGTACTTCGGCAAGTTTAGGTAAAATGGTTGAAGGTGAGTTAGGATGCACATCAGAAAGAATATGTGGCGTACAAATAAGCTTTTGATAGCCCAAATTACTCAACTCTTTAATAAATTCTATGGTTTCTTGCATGGATTTTAATCCATCGTCTAATGCAGGTAATAAGTGAGAATGCATATCTACACCTATAAAAGATAAATCGGGGTTTGCTTTTGAGAAATTGAATAATCCAAACATGTGGTAAAATTACCTAATTGCCGAATACAAGGGCTTAAACATTTGTGCATCTATACTTTCGTATATAGAATTATTACTAATAAACTCAGGAACGATGCGTTTCATTTGCTTAACAACATTTTCATCGTTGTTTTCTTTGGCAAGCAAAATAAGTTGTAGAATGCTTTCTGATACTCTTTCAAAATCGTATTCCACTACCTTGGCAATTAATATTTTTTTATTATGGGTAGGTATAACTTCTTCTTCTTTATTTAATAATTCTTCAAATAATTTTTCACCAGGTCTTAGCCCTGTAAATCTTAATTCAATGTCTTTACCCGGGGTTAAACCAGCTAAACGAATCATTTTTTTAGCCAAATCTAATATTCGAATGGGTTCGCCCATATCGAACAAAAATACTTCACCACCATTACCCATTGTACCAGCTTCCAAAACCAAAGAACAAGCTTCAGGAATAGTCATAAAGAAACGAATAATATCTGGATGTGTTACAGTAACTGGGCCTCCATTTGCAATTTGATCTTGAAATCTTGGAATAACAGATCCGTTTGAACCCAAAACGTTACCAAATCTTGTTGTAATAAATTTGGTTCTTTTTTTGTTACCTGCCATTTGTACAATACCAGCATCTAGTATTGGCAATTCAATTCTATTTTGTAAAGCCTGACAATAAATTTCTGCAATACGCTTAGATGCACCCATCACATTAGTTGGGTTAATCGCTTTATCTGTAGAAATTAGAACCATTTTATCTACGTTATACAACTCACAGAAATCTGCTAAAACTTTGGTGCCTAAAACATTGTTTCTAATTGCTTCAGATGGATGGTTTTCCATCATGGGTACGTGCTTATAAGCTGCAGCATGAAAAACTACTTCTGGGGTATAGGTTGAGAATAGGTTGTTCATTGAACTTTCATCCTTAACATCGCCTAAATACACTTTTAATGCACTACCTAAACTAAATTTTTGTTGAAGCTCATACTCCAATTCGTACAAACCGGTTTCTGTTTGATCACAAATAATTAAAGAGGTTGGATAAACGCTGGCAATTTGACGAGCAATTTCACTGCCAATTGACCCAGCAGCACCAGTAATTAATACCTTTTTATCTCTTAAATGGTTTATTACATGTTCGTTTTTTAAATTAATTTGTTTACGACCAAGTAATTCTTCAATTTTTACATCACGAAGTTGGTTAACGTTTAAGTGTCCTTGAATCCACTCTCTCATTGGAGGAATGTTTCTTACCTTAACTGTATTTTCTAAACAGAAATCTACAATTTTATTTTTTTCATCTAAATCAAAATCTTGCTTTGCAAAAAATAAATTTTTTACTTGCCAGGTTTTAAAAACATATTCGATTTGATTAACTGGGAAGATTTTTACCGTGTCGATGCTTTTACCAACCAAATCTTCATCGCTATCTATAAATGCAACGATTTTATACCTGTTGTTAGAAGTTTGTTCTATGGTTTTTTTTAATACAGAACCGTTTTGGCCAGCACCATAAATTACCACATGCGTATTTTCTTCGTGATTGATACTTATATTGTACAAATGTTTAACCAATAAACGATAACCGAACAATAAAAAAGAAGCAATAAAAAAGTAAATAAATAAAACAGAGATGGGTGTAAACTGCTTAAAATGAAAAATGCTCATTACAATATTTAGCATTAACATTAAAAAGAAAGAGTAGAATATTGCTGCTACACTTCTAAATGCCTCTTGAAAACCAGAGAACCTAATAATACCGTGGTAGGTTTTAAAAACATAAAAAAGGGTAGAGTTGGTAATTGCTACAATAACTAAATCATCTGCTAACTCTGTAGTTGTAATTAGGTTAAAATCAAAATTAAAGCGTAAATAATTGGCATACACAATTGCAAAACAAGCAATGGTCATATCTAAACCAAAAACAGCCCATTTGGGTGCAATTTTGTTTCTCAGTAAAAACTTCCTTAATTGTTTCACAATACGAAATTTGGTAAAATAGCTTTACTCTGGATGATTGAAAATGTTGGTTGTTTTCAGAGAGTTAGAAACTTGGACTGAGAAAGCACAAATGTAATGGATTTGCTTTAAAAGTCGTGTTTCTTGTATTAACAAATAGTGTTTATTTTAATATAGATGCAATAAACTTAAAAAAGTTGCCTATTGTGTTAATAATAATCTAAACCCTACAAATTTTTATCATTTCCCTCGGATAGAAGTAGCTATTGTTGCAAAAAGAATATAAAAATAATTTTTTAGTGTTCTGTTTTCAATAAACTTTCTGTTTAATGCAATTTTTTGTGGTACTATAACTTCGACATAATATGTTTCAGCATTTTCGGCTTTTGCCAACAAATCGTTCTCATTTCGAAACATTATTGAAGCAAAATCTGTAATGCCTGGCAAAACACTCAAAATTTCTTGTTGCTTTGTTGAATAAAAGTTTACATACTTTCTAACTTCTGGCCTTGGGCCCACTAAGCTCATTTGGCCCAAAAGCACATTAATCAATTGGGGTAATTCGTCGATCTTAAACTTTCTTAGAAAAACCCCTGAAGGTGTAATTCTGCTATCGTTGCCACCAACAGTTAATTGCCCTTTAGCTTCGGCATTCACATACATGGTTCTAAACTTAAATAGTTTAAAATCCACATTGTTTTTACCAACCCTTGATTGTTTAAAAAAAACGGGGCCCTTTGAATAAATTTTAATTAAAAGAGCTACAATAAAAAATAGTGGCGAAAGAACCAATAATCCTACGAGTGCAAAAAAGATATCGAAACTTCTGATACTATCCATTAATTGATGATTGCTAGTACAGATTGTACTACGCTATCAACGATGTAATGGCACTGATTATTGTTTAATTGAGGGTAAATTGGCAGAGAAATTTCTGCAGCATAATTTTTATAAGCAACCGGGAAGTTGTTTATATCGAAGCCTCTATCTTTAAAAATAGTAAGCAACGGCAATGGTTGAAAATGTACATTAACGGCAACACCAGTTTCTGTAATTTTCTCAATAATGGCATCTCTTTGGGTTTCTGAGATATTATTGATTCGAAGAGGGTATAAATGGTAGCTTGAGCTACAACCATCCACATTATAAGGTGGAAGTTTAGCCCAACTGTATTGTTCAAATGCAGCATTGTAAAAGTTAAATACTCTTGCTCTTTCTTTTAATAATAAGGAGTTGTATTTTTTTATTTGAGCCAAACCAATAGCAGCTAGCACATCGGGCAAATTCATTTTAAAGCCCGGATAAACAACATCGTACCTCCAACCACCAGCTTTACTTTTTGAAAAGGCATCTTTGGTTTGACCGTTTAAACTCCATAAACGTAGGGTTGCATAAATTTCTTGGTTATCAAAAGGCAGTGGCATATTGCAACAAATTGCCCCTCCTTCGGCAGTGGTTAAATTTTTAACTGCATGAAAAGAAAAAATAGTAATATCTGCTGCTGTACCTAACGTTTTATTGTTGTAAATAGCTCCAAAAGAGTGGGCAGCATCGCTAAGTATTAGTATTCGCCCTAGCTTTTCTTGTTGCAAGCCTTTGGCTATAAACTGAGCTTTAATAGTTGGCTGGCTTACCAAATGGTTAATTGCATTGTAGTTACATGGCCAACCAGCAATATCTACAGGAATAATTACTTTGGTTTTTGGTGTTATTGCGGCTTTAATTTTTTCGACAGAGATATTAAAATCATCATCAACATCTACCATTACTGGTGTTGCACCAATATGCATTGCAGCAATAGCAGTTGCACAATAAGTATATGCAGGCACAATTACTTCATCTCCACGAGATACGCCATACCAATGTAAAATCAACATCATTGCAGAGGTAGCAGAATTTACACCTAAGCAAGTTGGTGCATTTGTATAATCGCAAATGGCTTGCTCTAACGCTTTTACTTTAGGGCCTGTAGTAATCCATCCACTTCTTAAAGCATCTAAAACTTCTGCCTCAACATCGGCATCTATAAAAGGGGGCGAAAAAGGAATTTGCATGAGTAATTTTATTGAACAAATTTGAATTAAAACTAATTGATGAAATTAATTGTATTGATTAACTGATTGTTTATAGTTATTGTACCAGAAAGAAATAAAAAATAATTGTCTTAATAAACTTTCTTTCGATGTATCGCCATTATTATATTCACTTCTTAGTTGTTGAATATTTAACAGTTTCAAGACACCCATATTTAATATCTCACTTTTTTCCATGGTGTTCCAACCATATAAAAGAGTTTCATTTTGTTTTAAATGTTGTACCCAAGGTACAGAAAAGCCAACTTTTCTAAATTTTAAAACACTTTTTGGTAAAAAAGTTTTAAATGATTCATTTAAAATATATTTACCCTTATTCCCTTTTAATAAAAAATCATTGGGTAAGGTTCCTAACCCTTCTATAAGTTTATGATCTAAGAAGGGCACTCTACACTCTATAGAGGCTTGCATAGTAGCAATATCATTTCTGTCGTTTAAGGTACTTAAATAAGTATGCTGGTCTAAATACATGGCTTGTCTTACAAGATTATTTGCATACAACTCTTTTGCTTCTTCTAAAATTTTTACTCTGTATTCGTTCTTTATTTCAATGGTTTCGATGCCCATTTTCATAAGTTCTTTTGGAAAATTATTCACTGCATTAAATAAAATTGCATGATCGGCTTGTTGAAGGTTTAAAAAATGTTGTAATTTTTTGAGCCTATGGGACTTGAAAAAATTAGGTGTAATTCTTAGCGATAATCCAATCGCTTTTTTATTTTCAAAATATTTAAAGGCTTTATACCTAACATAACCACCCATCAATTCATCTGCACCCTCACCAGATAATAATACTTTTACGTATTTATTTGCAAAACTTGAAATTGCAACTAATTGTGGTTCATTTTGATGTATTAGAGCATCACCAAAACTACAAGCTGACTGTTTTGAATAGTTGCAGAGATCCTCACTTTCGACTATAATATTATGGAATGGATAATTATACTTATTTGCAACTTCGTTTGCAATTAAAGTCTCGTCGTCGATGAAGTTAGTGAACCCAACATTAAATGTATTTATGTCGTTAAATCCTTGATATTTCAGTGAGGCACAAATTGAAGAAGAATCTAATCCACCACTTAATAAAACACCTACAGGCACATCGCTTATCATATGACTTTTAACGGAATTATTAAAAGTTTCAAAGAACCATTCAATAGGCTTCGTAATGGTTGAATGTTGTAAAATTTGGTTTTTTAAACTCCACCATCTTGTATTTTCTTTTATGCCATCTTTTGTAACAACCATAAAATGCCCTGGTACTAGCTTATAAATGTTTTTAAATAAACTTTCTGAGCCTGAAACAAAACGATATAATAAGAGTTCATTTAAGTTTTGAGTTTGTATTTCAAAATGTACATAAGCCTTTAAAAGTGCTTTAGGTTCGGAAGCAAACACAAAGCTATTGTTAACTTCGGCATAATAGAGTGGTTTTATTCCCACTCTATCTCTTGCAACAAATAGTTCATTTTTTTGTTTATCTAAAATAGCAAAAGCAAACATTCCACTTAACTGTGTTAGCATGTTTTTACCAAAGCAGATATACATATTTAATAAAACCTCTGTATCGGAATTAGAGTAAAAAGTAAATCCTTTGTTTTGTAAAATTATTTTAAGTTCTTTAAAATTATAAATTTCGCCGTTAAATACAATTACATAGTTTTCATCTTTAGATAACATTGGTTGATTTCCCTTTGTAGATAAATCAATAATACTAAGCCTACGATGAGCCAACCCCACATTACCATAAATATAGTTAGCACCAAAATCTGGTCCACGATGTATTAATGCGTCTCTGCAAATGGTTAATTTTTGTTCATCAACATTTGCAGCATTATTATAATGAATTATACCAGCAATACCACACATTTATTTTAGTTTATACATTAACATTTCCCACTTGGTTAATACTACCTTTTCATCATACTTTTTGCTGGTGTTTAATCCATTTTGAACTAAAGTATTAGCCAGAACCGGATTTTGTACTAGGTTTATAATTCTATTTGCCATTTCAATGTGATCATCGAATTTTACCAATAACGCATTAAAATTATCGGTAACTAAAAAAGGAATACCACCTGTATTAACAGATACAATTGGAATTCCTAAAGCCATCATTTCAATAAAAGTAACAGGAGCATTATCAATTTTATTGGTACATATATAAACATCTACCTCATTTGCCAATCTATTCTTATTTTCTGTTTGTACATATCCGGGAAAAGAAATATGTTCATCAACTTTTAACTCTTGGGCAAGTAATTTTACTTCAGCCAAATTTCCTAGATCCTTGCCGGCCATAATCATTTTAGCGGTAGGCATTTTTTTTAACACTTCGGCAAATACTTTGATAGCCATTATGGGGTGATAAATATCACTAAAAGCCCTCATCCAAAGGATGTTTGGTTCAAATTTTTTCTTTTCAGTAAATTGATAGTCACTTAGTTTAAGAACGTTTTCAATTACGATACTATTAATATCATATTTCATTAATTCGTGTTGTAAATAGGCAGATGGACAAACTACTTCATCAACACGTTCTAATATTGCTAAATATTTTTTGGGGTTTTCATTTATTCTTTGAGGTAACCCACCCCCATGAACTACTAAAACAACTTTTTTTCTCAACAGTTTTAATAGCTTACTACTAATGTTTTCGATAATAAATGCATTTTCGCTGCCATAGTAGGGAAGAATGGCTATTTTGTACGTAAAACTTCTAAATAAAATGGTGAATAAAATATCAATAGCCCTAAGAAATTTGTTTACTTTAGTTGATGTTTTAATTATTCGGTGGCCATTAGTTTTAATGATCTCTGCTAACTGATCTGCAGCGGTTCTGTAAATTATATTTTTGTTACTAGGGCTAACAAATAGGCCAACAATTAAAATTTTTCGATACATTTTTTTATCAATACATTATTACGATTATAACAATTGCTTTAATTGTATCCAATAGTTTTCTGCAATTGTGCTTCTCTTAAAATTTTTCAAAATAAAACTTTTTCCATTATTACCCAGTTCGTCTGCGAAAGCAGGGTTATTATATAATTGCAAAATCGATGTTGCCAATTGCTCAATATTTTCGGGTTCAAAATATAATCCAGCTTTTCCTTCGTTAATAAATAGCTCTCTAGCTTCCCCATCAACACCCAATAAAATTGGTTTTCCAAAGGCAAGTGGCTCAAACAATTTAGAAGGTATTGCTCCTAAAAACAAATCTAATTTTCTTAGTGGAACTATATAAGCTTTACACTTTTGTAACCAGATTGCCACTTCGGATGGAGTTTGATTTGGTAGAAAAATAACATTGGTCAATCTTTTTTCTTTAGCAATATTCATTAAATCTATTTTAACAGGGCCATCACCTATTAAATAAAATTTAATTGAGTTTTCATGTTTTAATTTTTCGGCAGTATAAAGTATAGTTTCTAATCCCTGAGCATGCCCAATGATACCAGCATAGAGAATAATGAAATCAGAATTTGGATCAGATTCGTAATTTAAAAAAGAACCAAGTTTTTCGTAATCAAACCCATTGGGTAGCCAATATACTTTTTTACTTGGCTGCATTAACTCAATTGCTTTAACAATCCCCTGGGTTTGCCCACTAATTAGATTTGATTTTTTATAAATCCAATTTGCAAGATGATAAGCCAATTTCAACAAAAATTTATTGTTGATGATATTTAATTTTTCGGCACTTTCTGGCCATAAATCAGAAACATTAAAAACCAGTTTACAACCCCAAATCCATTTTAAAAAAACAGCAGTAATTCCTAAAAACAATGGTGGCGATTCGCAAACTATTACATCTCCTTTTTTTACTTTAAAAAGAGCAACAATGAAAG
This sequence comes from Chitinophagaceae bacterium, assembly GCA_031429335.1. Lineage (GTDB taxonomy): Bacteria > Bacteroidota > Bacteroidia > Chitinophagales > Chitinophagaceae > UBA1930. The sequence continues at coordinate 38,309 of JANOZK010000091.1, forward strand.
AGCTAATTGTAAATGAGAAATAGTTAACCAATCTAAGTAAAATTCCAAATTTTTTTGTTGTAAAAATGTAGCATCGAGTAACAGTTACCTCATCAACTTTATCTTTCATATACCACTTGCCCTTATATCCCTCGAATATTTCGTATTTAGGGTAATTTGGCATTGCAGTAACCACTTCTACGTTTGCTCCTAATTGAATTAAATTACTTGCTAAACTATGAAGCCTATTTTGTGGGGCCCCAGTTTCTGGTGGATAATATTGGGTAAGTATTACAATTCTCACAACTAGTTATAGGTATTATTTAAAATTTTAGCGATTGCATTGCCTGCACTTCCATTTCCATATAACGACAATTGAGTGGGAAAAGTATTTTGTTGAAAATATTCAACAGCACTCATAATTTTTTTATTATCAGCACCAGTTAACAAATTACAGTTATTATTCAGAAGCTCTACCCACTCTGTTTCATCTCTTAGTGTTACACAAAATTTTTTAAAAAAAAATGCTTCTTTTTGTAAGCCGCCGCTATCCGTTAAAATCATTTTGGCATTAGCAATCAATTGTAACATATCAAAATATCCTACAGGTTCAATTATTTTAAATGTAGTTTTTAGTTGATATTTTTCAATATACTTTACGGTTCTAGGATGCAATGGCACTATAACTGGTGATTGTTTATTTAACTCATTTAGTGCATGAATAATGTTTTTCAATCTTCCAATTTCATTTGTATTTTCTGCCCTATGAATAGTGCATAAAAAATATTTGTCTTTGTTTAAATCATGATCGAGTAAAATTTGAGAAATATTACTTTTATTATAATATAAAGCTGCATCTAGCATTACATCTCCTGTAATATGTATTTGACATTCAAAATTTTTAAACCCTTCATTTTGTAAGTTTGAAATGGCTTGTTGTGTTGGACAAAATAAATGTTTGCTAATTCTATCAGTTAATATCCTATTTATTTCTTCAGGCATTTTCGTGTTAAAACTTCGCAAACCTGCTTCGACATGAGCAATAGGGATATGTAATTTAGAAGCAGCTAATGCCCCAGCCAAAGTACTATTCGTATCGCCATATACCAATAAATAATCTGGTTTTTCAGCAATCAATATTTCCTCAATTCCTTGTATCATTTTCCCAGTCATTGCTCCGTGCAAATTTTCTTGAATAGCTAAATGATAGTTTGGTTTTGGTATGTTCATTTCCTCAAAAAAAATACCACTCATATTTTCATCATAATGTTGCCCTGTATGAATTATGATTTCTTTACTTGCTTCAAATTGCATGAGTGCTCTTGAAACAACTGCTGCTTTTACAAATTGTGGCCTTGCACCAATTACAGTAACACCTTTCATATTATTTATTTGGATTTCGTTTTACTTTAGAAATAACTGCCTTAAATTTTCCATTATCAGTTAACGGAATGTTGGTTACTTCTTCGATAATAATATTTATTTCTCCTAACTGACTTTCAATTCGTTTTTTCATTATTTGCTTTTCTGCATCTGTAACTTTCGATTGGGTTGGTACCACTTTAACAATTAGCTCACCAATTGATTCTTGAATAATTTGTGACTTTGCAACACTGCTTAAACCATTAAAAATTGAGTGAAAACGAACCATTTCTCTTCGATCTTTACCAATTACTATGTCTTCAATTCGTCCTCCAATTTCTTTTACAACTGGCATAGCTCTTTTACAATTGCAAGTTTCATCGCTCAACATCATACTATCGCCGATTGCATATCTTATTAATGGTTGATCATAATTTAAGAGTCCAGTGCAATAAACATTTCCAAAAGTATTTGGTGGTACAGGATTAAGATTATCGTCTAATAATTCTAAAATTCCTGCATCGGGGCTTATGTGTAAATTCCCATACTCACATTCACTTACTAAACCACATGCTTCTACCCCACTCCAACTATCAAATGTTTTACACCCATATACTTCTTCAAAAACAGTTCTCATTTCAGGGGTTAACTTTTCGCTACTTGTAATTATGGCTTTTTGTTGGTTTACATTAAATCCACCTTCTTTTATAAAACGAGCAAGAAAAAAATTACTCATTGCATAACCAGTCATATAATCAACACCATATTTATTTATTCCTTTAACATAATTGGCAGCATTTGCTTCACTGATGTGATATGCAGAGAAATAGACTTGTTTTTCAAAAAAATTATACCTATAAAAGGGAGGTTGTGAGGCTGCATTTGGCAAAATTCTTCTTCCACCAATCATACCTCTGGAAGTAAATCTATCTACACCTGCCCAATGTCTAATTCTTGCTTCAAAAATAGCACTCCATCTTTGGTGCATAGCATTAGAAAATAATATTTTGGTGGGTGTTCCACTACTGCCACTACTTGCAAAAAAAGTTCCATTTGGTTCTCTTTCTTCAGCAATCAAACTTGTTTCTCCAAATTCCCTCAACATTTCTTTGGAAAGTATTGGTAGGGTAAGTAAAGTGGATAAGCTAATTTGAGCTATGTTATTTTTTGAAAAACCTGCATCAACAAAATGTTTTTTATAAAATGATACATTATTAAACGCATGTAAAAGTATTTTACTTAATTGCTGTTGCTGATAATTGTTCCATTGATCAATAGAAAAACTTTCTCTGTCTTTTGCTTTTGTGAGTTCGGTTTCAAAAACTCCCCCAAACCTTCTTTTTTTCCAGGAATAGCCATATGCGGATACCATTAAATTTTGCAGTACTAATGGGCTATGACTGTATATGGTGTCGAAAATTGACATTAATTCGTATAAAGTTCTTTTTGCATTACAAAAGAGATCCCATCGTCCTGTTTTAGCTCCCAACCCATTTTTTTATAAGCTGCTATAGCTCTGTTATTATTAGACCTAACAGATAAACTGCAAGTAGAAACATTTAAACTTTTAGCCTTTTGTTCAAATTCGTTCATAAGTAATTCAAAAATACCTTTTCCCCGAAAATTTGGATGAACTCCAATAACTACCAGCCCAACTGTTGGTACTAAAACGAAATCAATAGGTTCGGGCTTAGCTGCGATTGATTTTCGAATACCTAATTTCTTTTTTATATTTCTAAAAATAAAGGGATAATAGGCTCTCAATTCTTTATTGAAAATTAGCCAAGGCTTTTTTAAAACACCTATAATAGCCTCTTTAAAAGCAAACTGTAGCATGCCACTACTACTTCCATCTCCATAAAACTGTGGTGCAAAGCCACCACAAAACCCAACTACTTTTTCATCGCTTATTACATGAAAAAGAAATCGCTTTTCGTGTGATAAAAACCAACCCAATGATTTTGCAACAAAGCTGGCACCTAAAGCCGTATTAAATGAATTTGGGAAGCATAGCATTTGACAAAGAGCTACATCATTTAATTTAGTGGGCTGGCTGTAATCTAGCTTTAGCATCAAGAGTTTTATTGCTTAATTTTATTTGATTGGTAACAGGTGGAGCAAGTGCAATTGCGATCATTAATAAAAATGGTTGAATAGATATTTTCAACCCATTGTGTATGGTTATTAAAATGAATAAGGTTAAAAAATAAATTGAATATTGATTCGCGGGTTTTTGCCGTCGAAAGAAGATAACAATTAAAGAAACAAAGAAACCCCAATAAAAAAATAAGCCAAAAATACCATGCTCGGCCAATACTCTTATGAATTCATTATGAGCACCAGATTCTACTGTAAAAAGTTTATTCTTTATTATATAGGTGTTGTAATTTCCTGTACCTATGCCAAGAATTGGATTATCAGCAAAAATAAGCAATCCAATTGCTACTAATTCTTCTCTATTGGATGCTCCTTTTGCTTCATACCTTTCGACGATTTTTCCTCCAGTTTCTAAGATTACAAAATTATAAATAATTACTCCAATTGGGATGAAAATGATAAATTTAAAATAATTTCCAAAATTTGTTTTATTAAAAATCATATACAAAATAGTAATAATTGCAACGAAATATATGCCACCACGTGAGAATGTTAGAACCATTAAGGTTACTACAAGTGCAAAGGTTATTGATTGAACTATTTTAGATCTTTTGTCTAATGGATTTAAAATTGAAATAAGAAAAAAAACAGCACCAGAACCCAAATAACCACTTAACTGTACAGGTGCCATATCATTGCTTGCCTCGGAATTAGAGATTCCACTATAATCAATTTTTCCTTGCAGATGTGCTACTAATACTATTCCTGCCAAAAAAATGGTTGCTAGTCGGATACTATCAATTACCTTATTAATTAATTCAGGTGAGATTTTATAAGAAGAAGCCCAAATTGCTGGTATTAAAACAGCAAGTGTATTTAATTGAATTGCACTTGTTACAATACTTTTAGAAGAAATAAACCCATTTATTATTTCTACTATATAAAAAAGGATAAAAACTACTATTACTGGTAAATGGAAAGTTGTTTTCTTATTTTTTGAGTTAAATAGCAAAATAGCAAAAACAATCATTAAAGTATATTGAACAGACAAATAGGGTAAAAGTCCTCCACGAACATAACTTCGTAAAAAGATTTCGGCGTAGATAACGAATGGAATTGTAATTAATACTTTTTCGACCTTACCCTGCAAGGCATAAATACCACAGGTTGCAATTAAAGAAAGGAAAAGTATTGCTATAAAAAGAGGTGGTAAAAACCTATATCCAATAATAATACCTACGAATAAGGCAATAATGTATTTAACCAGCATCTTATTTTGAAAAACTCCACTCATGTATTTAGGACAAAATATGTTGGTAAATAAATATAAGTTTACTAAAATATTCAGATGCCGAAAAATGTTGTTGTATTATACTTTTCATCATAATTTTCTCATTATCGAAATTATTTTTTTGATTAAACATTTTAATTTTATTTAACCATTCAGTTTTATTAAAATCATTAATTATGAACTCTGGCAAATACTGGTTGACTAGGTTTACAACATCTCCAGTATTATATGTTATAAATGGTAAGCCTGCATTTAAATATTCTACTAACACCAATGGACCAGTTTCTGCAGTAGCTGTGTGAATAGCTAATTTATACTTTGATAAATGATCATATATATTTGTTACACCTCCAACAACACGAATTCTACTTTCTAAAAGTTGATTTTTGATTTTTTGTTTAATTTTATCAAAGTAATGAACTTCATCTACTGTGCCATAAAGATCTAATGTATATTCTTTAGGTAAGTCCGCAAGTAATGATATAGCAAATAATTGATTTTTAATTTCCCTAAAATTAGCTACCATTAATATTTTCCCATCAACTGAGCGATGTTTTTTTATATCAGTTTCAATAGGAACATTTACCGTATTTGCCAAATAAAAAGCTCTCTCAATTTTAACTGCATTTGTTCTTATAGCCCAATCTTTCATTTTTTCTTGAACAGCCACATACGCATTTACTTTTTGTATAAAAAATTTTGTAATAAAATCTAATTTAAAACTTGGCACATGCTCATGAAAGAAAATTTTTGGCTTATTAATTGATAACAAAATTTTAGCTACCATATAATACCGAAGATTATACCTAGAGTGAATGTGAACTATATCGGCATCTTTAACAAAATACCTTAATTTATAAAATGATTTTAGTTCGAAACGAGACTTTCTATTTAAATAAAATACGGGAATTTTGGCATTAAGTTGATCATCTAAGACAGATTTTTCTAATAACAAAACAACCGAAACGTCTACTTTATTTTGGTACAATAAATTAGCAACAAAAATTAATACCTTTTCAGCTCCGCCAGCATTTAATCGATCATTAATTAAAACAACTTTCATTTTATTTAAAATCAAATACTTTTTTCAAAATTGGAATAATAACTTTTAATCCTTTGATTATACTCTTCAGCCCAACTTTCTAATGTAAACTGTTTTGCAAAAAGACGTGAATCTTGAATTCTATTTGCGACGACATTTGGGTGCTTTTGAATAAACATCAAAACATCAAACAACGATTTTTTTTCATTTGCAGAAAATAAAAATCCTAGTGTATTTTCTTGAGTTAAATAACCTGCAAGAGAAATATTGTTAATTATTGGTAATGTACCATGAAAATAACCTTCTACGGGCACTTTTCCAAAACCTTCTAGCGTTGGAGCCTGTATTACAAAATCAGTTTTTCTATACAACTTTCTAACTTCTGTATAATTCAATTTACCAGTAATTGTGATTTGATTTCCTAAGCTGTTATCTGATATAAACTGTTGATATTGACTTCGTAGTACACCATCGCCAACCATAAATAAATGAAATTGAATTTCGTGATTCTTCAACAATAAACAAGTATCTAAAATATATTGCTGATTTTTATACTCAATAAAACTTCCGACTGTAATCATGGAAAGCTTCGGTAAACCGTTATTAATTATTGACTTAACTTTTTCTGCAACATTATCAAATTCTTCATTCCATTCGATTAAACTATAAGAAGGGCTAAAACTCTTGAATATTTTACTGGGTAAAAAATTGCTTATACTGTAAACACCAATTGGACCTCTGTAAAAATGTTTTAAAAGCCATTTTTGAAGAATATAGCTAAAAGATTGCCCCTGATTCTCATCCCAAGTACCAGTATAAGTGGCAAAAACCTTTTTACGAATTATAAAAAAATAAAAAAAGCCTGGAATATTAAGGTTATTTGGAAATCTCTGGTACACAATATCGCTTAGTGAATTTGCTTTTTTGTAGGCTTTAAACCAAATAGGTATTTGTTTAATTATTTTAATTTTATCTGCAAGCGTATTTCCACCAACACTTGTTAATGGCAAAAAATGTATATTTTTATTTTTATACGTTGTTATGGGTATTTCCTTTGAATAAGGTATAAAAGGGCAAAAAATATGAACCTCAGAAAAGTATGCTGCCAATGCTTCCATTTGTCGTACCAAAATATGTACATCGCTTCCTATTTCACCCTCTGGTGATTTGGTGTGATCGCAATCACTAAAAATTGCTAACCGCATTAAAGCTGGGGTATTTTGGAGCCATGAGATAACATACGGTTTGCTTTATTCCATGATTTATAGAATTGTATGGCCAATATGGGAAATTTTATTATTGAAAGTAGCACACTACTAGCCATCATATTATTACCTCGCTTTTTTGCATAATGTACATTAGATAACATAATGCCGAGTAAAATTGCTTCTCTATATAAAGTTTTTGGGTAATATTTTTTGTATAAATAAACCACACTAGGTATTGGCTTGGGTGCAAATAATTTTTTGGGCCTAAAACCATCCCAATGCCCAATTTCTCTTAAACCTCCGTCTGATACTTTTAAATGTACACGTTTGGCATATGGGTTTGAAATACTCTTTAACCCATTCATATAAGCTCTTATACCAAACTCACCATCACCCATACTTTGTTTGTTAAACTGTAAATCAAATAATCCTATTTTTTCAAAAACTTCTCTTTTTACCAAAGCATTACCACTATCAAATTGATCGGCCGTTCTAAAGTAGCTATAACTTTCTGGCACTTTGCCCCCAATTACGGCTAAAGAAACACCAGCCGAAATATCTGCATTAAAAAAATCTAGTGTTTTTAAATGTTGTTCTATCCAATCGGGTTCAACACGTGAATCATCATCGAAAAAAAGAAAATAATCTGCCTTCGATTCCCTGATAGCTCTATTTCTCGCTGTCCACAATAATTTTTCTAGTTGATGAATTACATTCAATTTTAAATTAAATTGTTTATAAAAGCCTGCATCAAAAGGGTTACTTTGATCTACAATAATTACATCGAAGTTTGAATAGTTTTGCTTTTCCAAATCCGTCAAAACATCTTTTAAATATATGTACCTGTTTAAGGTTGGTATGATAACGGAAATTAAGGGTTGCGTTTTTATTAAATTGGAATTAAATGTATTATAATCTTTAAAAGTCATTGGATTTTGAAAAAGATTATTCTTCGGAATTTTTGAAGATTTTAAAAATGCTTTATACTCAGAAATTGGATTATGAAATGATAATAGTCTTCTAAACAAAGCATATACTGCCCAAGGTTTGCCCCAATACTTTTGTATAAATAAGTACTCATCATTTATAGATGGATTACCCATTGCTCTAATTTGTGTTGCTTGTTGTTGCGTTGCATTAATTAAACAACCTTTATTAAATGCACGGTATGCTATATCTCCATTTTTCGCTACTTCTGTTTCGTAATTATTATCCACCATTAATTTAACATTATCTTCTAGAGGTAATATAGAAGGGTGATACAAACAAGCAGAAAATTTTTCACTTATTGGATGTAGGTTAAACTTCCAGCCAGGCTGGGTATAGCGAGTAAAAGTAAAAATCATTGGTAAAAATTAAATCTATGGAAGTACTATTTGAAGTTTTAAGATTTATTTAAAATTTCATAATATTCGAGGAGTAAGTCTTTGGGTGATCTTTTAATGTTATCAAACTGAAATGTAAAACCAATTCCTTTTGGTATTGCTAGCCGTCTAACACTATTAATGTTGTCTTTTGAATCTTTATCCAAATATTTTATCCAACCAAATAAAATTCGAGCAACAAATAATGATAATTTTCTTAGAAATTTTTGTTTAAAAAGACTTATTAAAAAATCACTATTCATTACAGCAACTGAACTTGCATTTCCTTCTGTAACAAAAGACTTTTGCACATTACATTTATGAAACAACGAACGCAATCCCGTATAAGTAAACCTATAAAAATCGTAGGGGTGTGCATGGTAGGGGAAATTGACTGGAGTTTCTATATGAGCTAAACCCATTGGCTTTAGTACTCTTTGTATTTCATTGGCTACTACCCAAGGTTGCATTGTATGTTCTAAAACTTGACCAGCAATAACCAGATGAAATACGTTATCTTTAAATGGAATGTGATGGGCATCAAAAATAATATCGGGTCCAAATTGTCTATGAACATCAGAAGTAATTACTTGACAAGTAGGGAATAAATTTTTGTAATAATTAATTTTATCTCCAGCTCCAAGTACCAAAATATTACCCGTAATATTTTGGCCTAACCAAGCATATCTCTCATTAAAATATTTATCTCTTGTAAGGCTCGGAAGTACTTTTTTTCTAACAAAATTTTTCAATTTTTTCGAATCAAGATGTTCAGCTGATTGTGTGGTTGCAGCATTAACTATAATATCCTTTAAACTAAACAATCCATCAGAATCATTAATAACTACAGGAATTCCGTCTACAATCTGATAAACTTCATTTTCAGAAAAAATAACTTGATTTGCCTCTATATTTAAACATGACCCTCCATTTACTAGACTAATAAGGTTTTCTTTAAAAAAATTCATTGAAATCTGTATTAATTGAATGTTTAAAAATTTACTTTTAGCTACTGAATATTATCGTGAATTTTGACAAATTTTCGTATACGCCTTTAGAAAAACATTCAGCTGTCTTTCTAAAGTAAAATCTGCTAATATTTTTTCCCTTGCTGCATTACCCATTTCCAAACACAACGTTTTATTGTTTATACATTTTTCCAACTGATGAACGATTTCATTAATATCGTATAAAGGTGTAATTAAACCGTCTTTTTCGTGTTCAATTACTTCATCAACACCGCCACAAAGTGTAGTTAAAACTGGTAATTGCATGGCCATAGCTTCTAATACAACATTGGGTATGCCTTCATAAACACTGGTAAGTAAAAAAATATCACTCTTATTTATCCAATCACTTACTTCTTGTTTATTCTTTTTTCCGTGCAAAATAATATGATCTTGTAAATTCAAAGTGTGTATATGAAACAACATTTCTTCGAACTGTATTCCATCGCCAATAATATTCCATTTAATTTTATACCCTTTATCAATTAAAGCCTTAACCACTAAAATACCCATCAAATAGCCTTTTTGAAAAGTAAATCTTCCAATCGATAAAATTGAAGTTCCATTAAAATTACTGGGCTGCTTATTCGGTGAAAAAAAAGTTGGATCTATGGCAGGTCTATTTACAAAAATTTTATCTAAATCATTACACCATGGTGTAATGGTGTTTTTCATATCGTTACTTACACAATGAATAGCGGTTATCTGTTTAAAGACAGCAGATAATTTTTCAATTCTTTCTGGCTCAGAAATGGGTTTAACTTTTTCGGCTGAACCTCTGCAACTTACAACTGTTTTTGGTTTAATCATTTTTAAAATATCTAAAAAACTTACTGCAATTCCAGAAAATTCAAAATGAATGATATCAAAATTATTGTTGTTGAATAATTGTAAATAAAGAGATCTTCTTAACTGATTAGAGAATTTTTTTGTATTAAAGCTACATGATTGAAAAAATAAATAGGGCTTTGTAATAAAAAAGTATAGTAAAGATGTAATGTTATTTGGAACGTTTGGATTAATTATAGAAACATGATTGTTGCTGTTAAGTTGGTATAAATCTATAAGACTTTTATTGCCCGAATTTGTAAGCCTAATAACAGAAACCTTGTTGCCAGCAGCAGTCAACGCTATAACCTTATTGGTTATAAAAGTTTCGCTGTTTTCGGGGAAACCATTCACTACTATTGCTATATTCATTGGTTATTTATGGAGTAACTATTACGAAAATTATTGTACCAACTAACCAACACAAAAACAGCCCAAATCATGTTTCCATTCAATTCCTTTTTAGAATAATGATTGTTGAACATACTTGAAACCTGTTTCATATTAAACAAGTTTTTTAGCTCTATGGGCATAGTAAAAACTGTATTGTAAACTAGTTCTTTTAAAGATCCATTTATCCAATCGTGTATGGGTATATCAAACCCTTTTTTAGAACTATAAACAAAATCATTGCCAGTATATTGAGCCAAAATTTGTTTAATATTATTTTTTCCGTTAGTTCCATCAATACATTCTTTCCAACTCATAGAGGATGCTATTTCAATTAATTCATTATTTAAATAGGGTACCCTAGACTCTAAACTATTGTACATACTTGCCCTATCCATTTTTAAAAGAATTCGCTGCAAATGAATATTCATTTCATAATTCCAAATGGTATTCATTGCACCATCTAAAGAATTTTTCTGCTTCTCATTATTTCTAATTTTTTTGCTAAATAAGGCTTCTTTGGGTTTAATTGGAAATATTTTGCTAGCCCAAACTGCACTTCCATATATAAACATTGAGTTATAATAAAACTCCCCAAATGTTTTTGATCGTAAAAATTGTTTTGAAATAGTTTTAGGCAAAACATCTAGTTTAGATAACAAAAAATCGATTAGATTAACCAACTTTGATCTATTAAATTTTTTGATTAATTTAATCATCTTTACGTTTCGTGCATATCCCCAAAAAAGTTCATCTGGTCCATCGCCACTTAACACAACTTTTACTTCTTTTTGAGCAACTTGCGAAACTAAAAGTGATGGTAAAGAGGAATAATCTGCAAAAGGCTCTGTATAGGCATTTACATGGTTTGTAACCATTTGTTTAATTTCTTCTTCGGAAATAGATTGAACATGATGAGGAATAGAAAATTTTTTGGCAAACCATTCAGCATTTTCTCGTTCATCTGTTTTTATGTCGCCGGTGCTTATCGTAAATGCCTTGATTGGCTTGGCCCTATTTGCCAATAATGTTATTAAACTACTATCTACACCACCAGACATAAAGCTAGCCAAAGGAACATCGCTAATTAATTGGCTTTGCACTGCGTGAACTAGATTATCTTCACTAACGCTTCTTTTTAAATCAACCTGGTTGTGATGAATTTGGTAATATTCAACTATTTTATATCCTTGCTGATTAATTTTAATATAGTTACCATGTGGCAACAATTGTGTGTTATTTACAACACCAAAACCTCCAGCAACATAACCAAGCTGTAAAAAACTTGCAATAACTCCAGAATCGAGTGGTTCGTTTGCAATATTTTCATAATTTATTATATGGTCGTATTGTGAGCTAAAAACAATATCTTCCTTTTTATTCCACCCAATATATAATGGTTTTATCCCTACCCTATCTCTTGCTACAACTACTTCGTTGTTAATTTTGTTGTAAAAAGAAAAAGCAAACATGCCATCAAACTCTTTTAAAACAAATTCTAAGCCCAAATGAATGAGGGCATACAATAGTATTTCTGTATCGCTGGTTGAAACAAATCGTACACCTTTATTTTGGAGGATTATTTTATAATTATCGGCATTGTAAATTTCTCCATTAAAAGTTAAACAATAGTTACCACAATTAGAAATCATGGGTTGGCTTGCACTTGTGGATACGTCTCTTATTGCTAGCCTTACAAAACCTGTAATGTAATTATTGTGATGCCAAATACCATTGCTATCAGGACCACGATGTTGCATAGTTTTTAAACACCACTTAATATAGGGTGTTTTTGACTCTACTTTATTTTTAAAACTATAAATACCAACTATGCCGCACACAATAAATTATTTTATTTTGGTTAATATGCCTGATACAGTATGTTTTTTGCCAAAATAGTAACCAACCCTATCTCTTGCTACAACGACTTCGTTGGTAGTTTTATTGTAAAAAGAAAAAGCAAATATGCCATCAAATTCTTGTAAAACAAATTCTAAGCCCAAATGAATGAGGGCATACAATAGTATTTCTGTATCGCAAGTTGAAACAAATCGTACACGTTTATTTTGGAGGGTTATTTTATAATTATCAGCATTGTAAATTTCTCCATTAAAAGTTAAACAATAGTTACCATAATTAGAAATCATAGGTTGGCTTGCACTTGTTTAAACGTCTCTTTTTGCAAGCCTTATAAAACCTGTAATATAATTATTGTGGTGCCAAATACCATTGCTATCAGGTCCACGATGTTGCATAGTTTTTAAACACCACTTAATATAGGGTGTTTTTGACTCTACTTTATTTTTAAAACTATAAATACCAACTATGCCACACACAATAAATTATTTTATTTTAATTAGTATGCCTGATACAGCATGTTTTTTGCCAAAATAGTAACCAATTATTTCTCGATACCCCCAAAGCTGAAAACGAGATTTTTTATATGTATAATATGATTTGTCAAAAATTTGTATAATTCCTTCATCAATAATTTCTATATCATAAGCATTAAATAATTGTGCAATTTGTTGAGGTTTGGCCTAAACATATTATCAATAGGATCAAGATGTTTTCTATATTTATAAGGCACAGTTAATAGTATAAAGCTTCCCTTGATGGTTATTTTTAATAAATTTTCTATTACCAATGAAATATCTTCTACATGCTCTAACATATTGGTACAAATAGTTAATGCAGAAAATTGCAACTCTGCAGAAAAATTTGACTGGGTTACATCTGCAACTATGTTAACGCCTTCTTCAGCTTTCAAATCAACATTAACAATTGACCAACCATTCATTTGCAATGGTTTAATGATGTATTAATCAATATGTGGTTGAATTACTTCTCTAAAATAGGCTGTAGATGAACCTAAATTAGCAACCATATTATTATGAGCAAGTGGTTTTATTTTAGATACTGCTTGCTTCACCCAAATTGCTTCTTCTCTAAACATTATTAAATTTATTTATAGCTTTTTGATAGGTTTCTCTAAATATTTTGGTTACAATATCCCAAGTAAAATTTGCTTTTGTTTTTTCATAGCCATTGTTTCCAAACTCATCTCTTAGCTCTTTGCTAGAAGAAAGTATGTTTATTTTATGTGCTAAATCATTATAGTCATTTGGTTTCATTAATAGCCCATCAACACCATTTGAAATAACAGACGCTACAGAACCGATATCGGTTCCAATAACTGGTTTTTTACAACTCCAGGCTTCTAAAAAAACTATTCCAAAAGATTCATTTATAGAAGGCAGAACATACATATCTAAGGCATGATAAAGATCAATTTTTTCCTCCATGCTAATGTTGTACAGCAAGTGAATTCTTTTTTGACATTCGCAATTGAAAGATTGGATAATTTTTTCTATCGTATTTGCATAATCAAATCTAAAACCAGCCAAAACCAATTTTATTTTATCATTATTATTGTATGCTTTTTCAAAAGCATACAATAATACATCAATACTTTTTGTTGCTTCTAAACGCCCAATATACCCAATTAATATCTCGTCATCTTGTAATTCAAGCACTTGTCTAAATTTGTTCCGATTTCCATTTTTAAAAATATCCATATCTGTAGCACATCCAGTAATAACAAGCATTTCTTCCGGAACACCTAATTTAACTAGCCTTTCTTTTTCATATTTTGTATTGCACAAGTAATATTCAGAAGCTTTAATTGCATCGATTGTTTTTTTTGTAGTAACATTGAGATGATGAGAATCACCAAAATGAATAGCCCCTTGAAATACGAATGGTTTAGGATTTTTAAGTTTATGTCTATATAATGGATAATGCATGTATAAAAACCCAGATGGGCTTGCTGAAATTACGTCAGCAGCTGTTGAATCTATTGCTTTTTTTAAGCTAGGCGACCATGGGCCAATAATAAACTGCTGTAATAATAAAGATGATTTTCCGGTAACTTTTGCAAGCACTTTATTCAACGTTTGAAATACCTTCTTATGTTTTCTATAAAATGAAAATCTTGAAATTGAAACACCATTTATGATCTCATTTTGTGATTTTATTAGTTTAAACTGGTTACTATGTGAGCCATAAAATGAGTTGATGGTAAATACATTTACTTCATCCTTATACAATTTTACACAATTTTCTGAAATACCTTTATATAGAATTTGAGTACCTCCAATAGATGGGTGGTAGTTTACAACCACATGTAATATTTTCATTATTTAATTATCTCTCTCTTTTGTATTTTTTTATAACCATTCAAATTTGGACTTACCTATTTTTTTGCAACGCTTGCCTAATGTCAAACAAAAGCTTGATGGTTCGGTCTTGTTTAAAGCTAAATAAAATATGGTTCGGTGTGTCGAACATCTCGTTCATTTCGTATAAATATCTTTCGGGTTTATTTATAATGTTTACTCCATTTAGTTTTTTAAAAATGCCACTCATGTACGAACTATCATAATAAATTTTTGCATAAACAGGTACACTGTGTAAATAAGTAACTTGTTTTTGCCGGCAAAAAGTATTAAAATCGCTAACCAATTTAATAAAAGAAGGCTGAATTATTTGGTTTGATTTATTTTTATAATTTTCAGTTTTTTGGGATGATATAAATTTTGTGCTATCAAAAGTTTGATTCCGATGACCAAAATAACTACCAAACGTATCATACAATTGTCGGCCATGTATATGATTGGATTCTTTTTTTAATGATAGGGAACTCATATTACTTTTTATTGTTTCACCCATAAACATTGGAAATCTGAGCCACTGCATGGCAACGAGATATTTATAATTTTCTGCTTCAATTGTGCATAAATCATACAAAAATGCCTCTCCATAAATGTTTGTATGACTGTAGGCAGCATACTCTGGAATACCAATAACTATGTCCCCACTTTTTAAAAAAGGTTTTATTTGTTGATAATAAAAACTCATACCTATACCAGCATTAATGCTCATATCTACAACAGGTATTTGTAAAGAATCTTGTAAAAGCTTTGCATTTATACCGTAGCAAATATTAGATCCCCCTACCAAAACAATTTTAGGAGAGGGTAAAGATTTAAGCCGATTGCTTTTATCAATTACAATTGCCCTTCCTTTTTTTAATAAGTTGGTTTTTGCTGCATATCCAGAAATAAAATAAATAACTACTACTCCCATAAAAAATAGTAGAAAGAGGATGAATATTTTTTTAATAAAAAGTTGCACTAAAAAATTATTTATTAAAACTGAAAGTAAATGAAAGATTGTTCACTAGAAAAGTAAATAAAGATCATTATGCTTAGTAAAAAATATAACACATATCGCCAACTTGGAAACTTAGTTACCAAGGCATCCAATGCAGATTCGTTGTTTCTACCCATCCAATCTATTACTAACATAAGAATAATATAAGGTAGAGCATCGGCTTTGCCAATAACCCCAAATTCTTTAAAAACAAATATATTTTTAATAAAACTTAAAGCATCATGCACATTAGGTGCCCTAAAAAATATCCAAGCAAAACAAGCAATGGCAAATGTTATAAGCATTTGAAAAAACTCTTTTGCCGTAGGAAAATTTTTGCCCAATGCTACCGTATTACTGTTGGCTTTATGCTTGTTTAATGCAACAAGTGGTATATAACATAAGGCATGTATTGAACCCCAAATAATAAAAGTAAAGTTTGCACCATGCCAAAAACCACTAACTAAAAAAACTATAAATGTGTTGCGTAATGTTTTAGCTTTTGGACCTAAAGACCCACCCAATGGAATGTACAAGTAATCTCTAAACCAAGAGGATAATGAAATATGCCATCTTCGCCAAAACTCTGCAATATCTCTAGAGAAGTAAGGATACATAAAATTAATTTTGAGGTTGAACCCCAGCATTTTACCTAAACCTCTTGCAATGTCTGTGTATCCACTAAAATCGCCATAAATTTGAAACGAAAAATAGATAGCACCCATTATTAAAAAAATACCGTGATACTGGCTTTGGTTATTAAAAATCATATTAGCATAACCAGCACAAGTATCGGCCACTACTACCTTTTTAAACAAACCCCAAAGTATTAATCGTAACCCTTTTACATTTTCATTATAGCTAAAAAATCTGGGCTTATAAAACTGAGGAAGCATATTGGCAGCTCTTTCGATTGGACCAGCAACCAACTGTGGGAAAAAGCTAATAAACGCTGCATAGGCAACAATATCTTTAGTACCTTTTATTTTACGTTTATACACTTCGATAGTATAGCTTAACGATTGGAATGTATAAAAAGAAATACCTACCGGTAAAATAATTTTTAAGGTGACGATATCTAAATGAAGTCCGAAAATACCTGCAAAATCTTGAGCACTTTGTGCAAAAAAATTGAAGTACTTAAAAAACATGAGTAACCCAATATTAAATACTATACTAAATATAATAAGTGCCTTTCGCTTTGGTGTGTTGTTCGTTAATTCTAAAAAATAGCCTACCCCAAAATCTACTAATAAACTTAATAAAAGAAGGAGCAAAAAATGCCAATCCCACCAGCCATAAAATACAAAACTGCAAATAGCAATAAACGCATTTTGCAGCTTAACATTTTTATTGAATACCAGCCAATAGCCCACAAAAAAAAGGGCAAAAAATAATATAAAAATCCAAGAATTAAATAACATTTTAGCTTAACTGGTTTTTTAATACATGCACAACTCTATTAGTACAATTACCATCTGTATAGGTAATGATTGCTTTTAAAATATCTTCACTCCTTGAAATATATTTTTCTGGATGCGTTAAAGCATCATTAATAAACTGAATAAGTTCGATTCTACTATTTGCATGCAATACCCCATTCGTTTGCATTATAGGTAAAAAGTACTCTTGGTAATACATACTTTTTAAATCGTACTTTCTTGGTGTTGTTAATTCGTCGTAAGCAGGGCCAATTTGAGGTTTATTAAAAGCACTGCCATCTACAGTCATAGTACTACATGTATTAATGTGTACATTGGTGTACATCAAAGTAGAGCATAGCTTACTTATATCATTATTTGTAACATTGCTTAAAGTTAATTTAGAACTACCTGTCCAAGATGTATCAAAAAAAACATTTTTGCTTCCTTTTACTGCATTTTGCCATCTTTCAATTTTATCGATGGGATGACATCTAAATAATACTATCGGATTTCCAATGATTAGCCCTTCATTAATTGCCTCATCAATGTGCTGTAAAAATTGATGTTCTTGAGGAAATAGTGATAAAGGGCCACCTGCAAATAATATGATTTTTCTATCGGTATCAGGCAATCCCACAACTTTCAACCAATCTTGTCTAGATAACAAAAATTCCATTTTTTTATAAAAATCGAATTGGGCTGCACCTACTATATGTATGTTGTGTTCTGTTGCGTTAGGAGCATACACCCTTAATAACTCTTCTTTCATTTTTTGGTTCCAAACCATGTAAGTGGAATAGTTTACAGGAATCCAACCTCTTTTTACAATATTGTCAAAAGATAAAATAGAGGTAATCATTTGTTTACCTAGAGCTTCACAAGCTCTTAATAAAATATCTTCCTGTGCATGAAATGGTGTAACTACAAAAACTGCATCAATATTTAACTTTTCAATTACTTGCAGCATTAGTGTATAGTTGGTATCTGTAATTAAAAGTTCTTTTTCTTGCCTATGTAATTTTTTTATGTGTCCCGGAATAAAACATAATGCATAATTATAGTATTCTCTACATCGTCTTATTATAACACTTTTTATTTTGTGAAATTGTTCTAAATATCTAGGCTCAATATCTCTTGTAGCACTTTTAAGTTTAAAATATTTAAACCAGTAGTCTAGCTTTATTCGTATCCGTTGGTAAGCAATGCCATTTTCGGATGTTGGCAAAATATGAACTTCGAATCCATTTTGTTTTAACTCCTCAATTAAATCAGGTTGATTCCAAGTTATACCTATAACAGGCTCTACAAAATCCTGCATTTGTTTTACTAATCCAGTTCTTATTAAATAACGGATAGAGAAACTAAAGCTAATTGTAATTAATACCCTCTTTTTCATACCCTCTTAAAAAATAAGATTATTTTTAATCAACACTTCAATAAATTCTCTTACAGCACCTTCTCCCCCATTTTGGCTCAGAAGCAATATGTTTGGAATTGCTTTTACATTCTCCACTGCATTGGCTGGGCAAGCAGCCAA
>JANOZK010000092.1:0-10392 GCA_031429335.1 Chitinophagaceae bacterium
GTAACATCGGCACTGGGCTGTATAAGCGATACCTTGCCAAAAACAATTTTTATAGAAAGTATTCCTGTAGCTGCTATTGCACTTATTAGTGGTGGTTGCCAAAACCAAGCCATTAACTTTACCAACCAAGGCAGTATTGCAATGGGTGCTATTAAAACCTACCAATGGTTTTTTACCCCAACCGATAGTAGCAACCTTACTAACCCCAGTTTTAGCTTTAGCAGTTTTGGCAATTACACCATACAACACAGCGTAACCAGCAACAATGGTTGTGTTAGCAATATTGCAACAGCCAATATAGTAATAGAAAGCAATCCACAAGCTAGCTTTACCAATACTTTAGCTTGCTTACAAAAGCCAGTAAACTTTGTAAATACCAGTAACAATGTGTTTGGGGCAATGGTAAATAGTGAATGGTTAATAGGCAATAGCCTACAAAGCAATAACCCAACAGGGTTTACTTATACTTTTAACCAAAATGGCAATTATGCAGTAACATTAAAAACAACAACAGCCAATGGTTGCAGTAACACAGCAACAAAAACCATTATAGTAGAACCTGCATTAGCTAGTGCAGGCAACGATACAACGGTATTTGAAAACACCCCTTTTATGTTACAAGGCAATGGTGGTGTAGATTATTTTTGGCAACCACCTTTGGGTTTAGATGATATTACCAAACAACAACCTTTAGGCAAACTAAACAATAGCCAACAATACAGTGTACAAGTAACTACAGCCCAAGGTTGTGTTGGTTACGATACAGTATTGGTAAGCATTTTACGCAACCTAATAATACCCAATGCTTTTAGCCCCAATGGCGATGGAATAAACGAAACCTGGAACATTGAGCAATTAAAAGATTACCCTCAAGCTCAACTACAAATATTTAGCCGCAATGGGCAATTGGTGTACACTGCTAAAGGCAATAACATCCAAGCTTGGAATGGTAGTGTAAACAACAAACCTGTACCAATGGGTACCTATTACTATGTAATTAATTTAAACACTGTTTTACGCAACAAACCTTTTACTGGTTGGGTGATGGTGGTGAGGTAATGTTTTAAGGCTAAGGGTGTTGGGATGATTAAACAATTACAACTCGTTTGAGTATTTTGGCTTGTAGAAACTCTTGTTTTCCCCTATGCAACAAAACAATCTGTTACTAGCCAATTCTTGCATATTTTTATACTTAAAACATATTCATGAAACTAACTGTACCAATATTAATTGTAATGGCGGCAAGTATATATTTATTTTCTTGTACAACTAGGCAAAAAAATAGCACCATAAATTATACATATACTCCAGACGATCAACAATTACACGATACGATTACCCATTTAGATAGTCTCTTTTTTGCTGCTTATAATACTTGTGCTGTACATCTTGAAACGTATGCATCTTTTTATGCAGATAGTATAGAATTTTACCACGATAAAGGTGGTTTAATGAACAATAAAGAAGCTATTGTTGCTTCTACTAAAAAATTTGTTTGTGGTAAGGTTACCAGAACTTTAGTAAAGGGCAGTATTGAAGTATATCCTATTAAAGATTATGGTGCCATAGAAATGGGCTTACATAGATTTCAAAATAATGAAGATGCTTCAAGTACAACATCAAGACCAGGAAAATTTATCATTGTTTGGCAATATAAAAACAACCAATGGAAAATAACAAAAGTGGTGAGTTTACATTAAAACAAAATTATTGTTGAGAAAATGCTAAAAACTTTTTTCTTCTTACAGTTTGTACGGGTACTTTTTCAATTTTACACTCCAACCATGCAACAATATCTAAATAAATAAACGATCTACTTTCTAAAGGATTGGCTTCTAATTTCTCCAGTTTTGTTTTTAGTACAATAAAAGCTGGTGTCATTTTATGTGGGGCCAACGAAAAAGATTTTCGAATAAACTTAAAAATTTCTTCTTCTACTGTAGTCAAATTATTCATATTGGCCATAAACCTATAAACCGACTTAATTAACGATTCTAAAATGTCGTAATTGCCAATTTCAAAGTGTGCAATCAAATGTAGTAGCCTCGCATAACATTGTACATCGTTTCTTAAACTCATTTTTTTATGAATAATTTTATTCAAGTATTCAACGGCTTTATCGTTGTTACCACTGCCAAAATATAAACAAGCAATTTTATAGTAAAAAACCAACACCCTATGTGTATCTAATTGTAAATGGTATTGTTTAAGTTTAGTTTCAATAAAAGGCACTAAATCTAGGCCTTCAGTAAAAGTACCCTCTTGAAAATGCTTGTTTATTTTAGATATATGCAGGTAAACAAATGTTTGTGCTTGGGTATTAATGCTCATCATACCTTCATCGGCTATTGAAAAAGCCTCAAATTCTTTAATTCCCTCGTTCAGTTTTTCATAATTTCTTAGCATAAAATGGGCACTCAATAAATTATGCATTCCTCTAATAAATTGCCCAGCTTCTATTCTTTTCATCGTTGGAAACTTCACAAATAAATCAACCCATTTTTGTGCATACCTATAATACAAAAGCAAATCATACAAAATAAAACTATACCAACAATAGCATTGAAATAAATACAACTTTTCATAAAATCCCATTTTCTCCAAATTAAATGCTGGTAATTTATTTTCGAAAAAAGCTTTAATAGCAACCTGGTCTTTATGGTCTCTCACATGTCCATATTGTATGTACCAACCATATAACTCCAATGCCAAGTTAGATAGCTGACTAATTAAAGAAAGATGATTAATAATTTTATCAGACTCACTACTTAGCTGCTCAGCCCTATTGGTCATGCTTCTGGTTATATGCAATGCTTCGATTTTTTTCTCAAATAAAACCGCTTGTAATTGAAAACTGAGTTGATTATTAGTTGCAGCTATTTCTTTTAGTTTATCTAATACTTTAAGGCTTTGCAAATACAACCCTTTGTTATACAAAATTCGGGCAAAGTCCATTTGCTCGTGTAATTGAATATCAATATTTTCCGAATCGTTAATTAATCTAAGGCTTAATAATATTTGTTTGTATAAGTGGGCCTTACTATTAGAGAGTTGCTGTTTTTTAAGTTCAGATAATTTTTTTAATAAAATCTCCTCATCATAAACGTCCATTTTATCTAAAACATCAAATAAACGAACAACTTTTAGGTTTTCGGTTGCCGAGTTTCGTTGAATATATAGCTTAAAATTTCGCTTTTCCCCTTTTTCTAAAGATTTAATCAGTTGAAATAACGTATCAGTATTCTTGTTAGGCATCGTATTTTAATTATTCATAAAACCTTACCTACATTGGGTTTCATACAAAATTCAGGTGCTTATGTAGCGTAAAACAGATAACAATTTGGTAACTTTTGCTTGTAAAAGGTTAGTAAGTTCGTTTTAGCAGGTTATTTAATTGTTAACTGGCAGGTGAACAAAATTAAATAACCTGTAACTTTTTTAATTATTTTTTTATGTTAAACGATAAGGTACACATATTTGATACAACTTTAAGGGATGGAGAACAAGTACCTGGTTGCAAACTAAATACCAATGAAAAAGTAGCTTTAGCACTAGAGCTAGAAGCCTTAGGAGTAGATATCATTGAAGCTGGTTTTCCAATATCCTCTCCAGGGGATTTTGAAAGTGTACGTGAAATTTCAAAAATTATTACCAAAGCAACTGTTTGTGGCTTAACAAGAGCGGTTCAAAAAGATATTGAAGTTGCAGCAGAGGCATTAAAATTTGCCAAACACCCACGTATACATACTGGTATTGGTACCAGTGATTACCACATTAAAGGAAAATTTAATAGCACCCAAGAAGATATTTTAGCAAGAGCTATTCAATGTGTAAAATGGGCTAAAAATTTTGTAGCCGATGTTGAATTTTATGCAGAAGATGCTGGCCGAACAGATAATGAATATTTAGCAAGGGTAGTTGAAGCCGTTATTAAAGCTGGTGCTGCCGTTGTGAACATACCTGATACTACGGGTTACTGTTTGCCACATCAATATGGCGAAAAAATTGCTTACCTAGTAAATAATGTACCAAATATTGACAAAGCCATTATTTCTTGCCATTGCCACAACGATTTAGGCTTGGCAACAGCCAACTCAATTGCAGGAGTAATTGCAGGAGCAAGACAAATAGAATGTACCATCAATGGCTTAGGAGAACGGGCTGGCAACACTTCCCTAGAAGAAGTAGTAATGGTAATAAAACAACATAAATCTTTAGGTTTATATACCAACGTAAATAGTAAACAACTCAATCCAATGAGTAAATTGGTAAGCGATACCATGCGAATGCCTGTTCAAGCAAATAAAGCAATTGTTGGAAGCAATGCATTTGCACATTCATCTGGTATTCATCAAGACGGTTTTTTGAAAAGTGCAATTACTTATGAAAGTATTAGCCCCGATGAAGTTGGTGCAGACTCTAGTAAAATTGTACTCACTGCAAGAAGTGGTAGAAGTGCATTGGCATTTCGCTTCCAAAAACTAGGATTTATATTTGACAGAAATGAAGTGGATATTTTATATAATGAATTTTTAAAATTAGCCGATAGTAAAAAAGAAGTGAATGACGATGATTTGTGTGCAATGGCAAAAGTACATCAAACCTCACCTATCCTCTCCTAAAGGAGAGGGAAATGGAGAAGATTGGAGCGAATATATTTTGTGGAACGGGCAACAGATTATCTATGAGACTTCAGTTGAATAGTTTGAAATCCTGCTTATTGCAGGGCACACTTGTACTAAATAACATTATTGAAATTTGTTCGTACCATTCGTTAATTCGTGGCAAAAAATAAAATCATGGCGAAGACATTATTTGAAAAAATTTGGAACAAGCACATCGTTAAAACTATCGATGACGGCCCTTCCGTTTTATATATTGATAAACATTTAATACACGAAGTAACTTCGCCACAAGCCTTTGCAGGCTTGGATAAAAGAGGCATTAAAGTTTTTAGACCAAAACAAATTGTTGCAACAGCCGATCATAATGTACCCACACTAAATCAACATCTACCGATTAAAGAAGAATTATCTCGTTTACAAGTTGAAGCATTAACTACCAACTGTGCTGCACACAATGTTGAGTTATATGGTTTAGGACATGCTTATCAAGGTATTGTTCACGTAATTGGTCCGGAACTTGGTTTTACACAACCAGGCATGACCATTGTTTGTGGCGATTCACATACATCAACTCATGGAGCATTTGGCTCTATTGCATTTGGAATTGGTACCAGTGAAGTAGAAATGGTAATGGCTACACAATGTTTGCTTCAAAGCAAACCAAAATTGATGCGTATTACTGTTGATGGCGATTTGAATAAAGGTGTTGTGTCAAAAGATATTATTTTATACATCATTTCTATAATTTCTGCAAGTGGTGCAACTGGCTATGCTGTTGAATTTGCAGGCTCTGCTATTCGAAATTTAAGCATGGAAGCCAGAATGACCATTTGCAATATGAGTATCGAAATGGGGGCAAGATGTGGCTTAATTGCTCCTGATGAAACAACTTTCGATTATATCAAAGGACGTGAATTTGCACCAAAAGGGGAAGATTGGAATAAAAAATTAGCCCAGTGGAAAACTTTATTGAGCGACACTGACGCAAAGTTTGATACAGAAATTCACATAAATGCAAAAGATATTGAACCTATGATTACTTATGGAACAAACCCAGGAATGGGTATTGGTGTAAGTAAACATATTCCTGCATTAACAGAAGTAGAAACTAAAGAAATAGCCTCCTATAAAAAGGCTCTTCAATACATGGGTTTAGAAGCTGGAACTAACATTAAAGGCCAAAAAATAGATTATGTTTTTATAGGCAGTTGTACGAACAGTCGTATTGAAGATTTAAGGTTGGTAGCAAAGTTTGTAGCAGGTAAACAAAAAGCTAAAGATGTTGAAGTTTGGATTGTGCCTGGAAGCAAACAAGTGGAAGCACAAGCCATTGAAGAAGGTATTGATAAAGTTTTCGAAGCTGCTGGATTTCAATTACGCCAACCAGGTTGTAGTGCTTGTTTGGGTATGAATGAAGATAAAATTCCTGCTGGTAAATATTGTATAAGTACAAGTAATAGAAACTTTGAGGGCCGTCAAGGGCAAAATGCCAGAACTTTATTGGCAAGCCCGTTAACAGCTGCAGCGGCAGCTATAACTGGTGTTGTAAGTGATGTAAGAGAATTACTGAATTAAGAATTAAAAATTAGAAATTAATAATGTCAAAAAGTTTAAATATAGTTGTTAGTTCAATAGTTCCTCTACAAATTGAAAATGTAGATACCGATCAAATTATTCCTGCTCGTTTCTTAAAAGCAACTAGCAGAGATGGATTTGGCAAAAATCTATTTCGTGATTGGCGATACGAAAACGATAATGAAGCTACACCAAAGAAAGATTTTGTGTTAAATAACCCAATATATTTTGGAAAGATTTTAGTAGCTGGCAAAAATTTTGGTTGTGGTTCTTCTCGTGAGCATGCAGCCTGGGCAATTAAAGATGCCGGTTTTGAGGTAGTGGTAAGTAGCTTTTTTGCAGACATTTTTAAAAACAATGCCCTGAATAATTTTTTATTACCAGTAATGGTAAGCGAAGAATTTTTAACCCAAATTTTTGAAGCTGTAGAAAAAAAATCTGCTACACAATTAACTATTCAACTGCAAGAACAAACTATCACAATTAATGAAACAGGTTCAAAAGAAATTTTTGAAATAAACCATTATAAAAAAACATGCTTATTAAACGGCTTTGATGATATAGACTATTTATTAAACATTAAAGAAGAGATTGAAGCCTTTGAAAAAGCAGTAAACAATTAATTTTTACAACCGCTCTTTGTCTCCCTTTAGTGGATAAGGGCAAAAAATAATGAACCTGAATAAGGTTAGGGAAATGAAAATAAAAATAACAGTAATTGAAGGTGATGGCATTGGCCCAGAAGTAACAGCACAAGCTATTAAAGTATTGAATGCAGTAACTAAAAGATTTGGTGTTGAGTTTGAATATAGCTACCAATTAATGGGTGCTATTGCAATTGATAACACTGGAAACCCTTTACCAGACGAAACAATTGAAAGTTGCTTAAACAGCGATGCAATATTGTTTGGTGCAATCGGCCATCCCAAATACGATAACGATCCAACAGCCAAGGTTCGTCCAGAACAGGGATTGTTAAAGCTGAGAAAGTCATTACAACTGTTTGCGAACATCCGTCCTGTTACAACCTATGCTTCCTTACATCATTTATCGCCATTAAAGTCTAAATTTTTAGAAAATATTGATTTTGTAATTTTTAGAGAATTAACTGGAGGTATATATTTTGGTAAAAAAGAATTAAACGAAGCTGGAAATATAGCGGTGGATGAATGTATTTATAGCGTCGAAGAAATTGAAAGGGTAACGCATCTTGCATTTGCAACTGCACAAAGCCGAAGAAAAAAATTAACCTTAGTAGATAAAGCAAATGTTTTAGAAACATCAAGACTTTGGCGTAAAGTAGTTCAACAATTAGCAACACAATATACAGACGTTGCGGTTGATTATATGTTTGTTGATAATGCTGCCATGCAAATAATTTTAAACCCTAAACAGTTCGATGTAATACTTACCGAAAACATGTTTGGCGATATTATTAGTGATGAAGCTAGTGTTTTGGCAGGCTCATTGGGATTGTTGCCGAGTGCATCTATTGGTAGAGGTGCAGCATTGTTCGAACCAATTCATGGTTCTTACCCACAAGCTGCTGGTAAAGACAATGCCAACCCAATAGGTTCTATATTATCAGCTGCAATGATGTTAGAATATTTAAATTTAAAGGAAGCTGCAAAAATTGTTCGTGAAGCAGTAGCATGGTCACTTGATAACAAATTTGTTTCTAAAGATATAGATCCTATTAACTTTTATTTTACAAGTACCATTGGCGATTTAGTTGCAGATTATGTAAGTAACAATATACCTGGCATTGTGCATTCAGAAAATATTGAGTTAAGAAAGTCAACCATCATTTAGAAAACAGGTGTAAGGTTGAAGGCATAAGGTTAAAGGCAAATACATTCTATTCGACAACCTCTAACCCTACACCTTAATCCTTACAGTTTAAAAAAAAGTTCTTTGTTATTTCAAGAGGCGGCGTTATATTCGTTCAATAAACATCTTATGCTACAAAGCAAATTACATAGTGCAATCACAATTATCAACGCAATAATTATTGTGGTGGTTGTCATTATTATTCCTGCTATGCATGGAGGTGTCAGTTGATGTTAACTCAAACGAAGTAAACATACAACCCGCCTCCAAAAGAGGCGGGTTTTTATTTAAATACCAAATAAAAAAGCGTCGCCAATAAAATAATGATCTCAGCAAAAAAAGAAAAAAATGTATTACGATAAAAACACTATTATTTATTTCAATGGGCAGTTTATAAAAGCGGCTGATGCCAAAATGGATTTATATAGTCAAAGCCTGCACTATGGATATGCAGTATTCGAAGGAATTCGCTCTTATCCAATAAAAGTAAGCACCAAAATTTTTAAGGCAAAAGAACATTACGACAGGCTAAGGCACTCTGCCAACGTCATGAAAATTCCTTTCAATTATACAACCGAACAATTAACTCAATTAACCTATCAGGTTTTGGAACGCAATAATTTTATAGATGCCTACATTAGGCCAATCGTTTTGTGTTCTCCAAATATGGCTTTATCAAAAGGCAAAGAAAGTTATTTAGCCATTGAAGCCTGGGAATGGACGAATGGCTACATGAGTAATAAAATGCGTATTGCAACATCATCATATTGTAGGCCAAATGCCAATGCTTTTCACATGGATGCAAAAGTGAGTGGGCATTATGTAAATTCAATATTGGCTTGCCAAGAAGCCAAGGATAATGGCTTCGATGAAGCATTGGTTTTAGACAGTCAAGGCTTTGTGGCAGAAAGTTCTGGTGCAAATATTTTTTTTGAAAAGGATGGTATAATATATACCCCAAAAAAAGGAAATATTTTACCTGGCATTACAAGGGCAACAGTTATTGAAATATGCTCAGAATTAAATATTCCTGTAATTGAAAAATTATTTACCCCTACCGAAATGCAAGGAGCTGATGCAGGCTTCTTTTGCGGAACAGCTGCAGAAGTTGTTGCATTAGAATCTTTAGATAATGTATTATTTGTAAAAGATTGGAGTGAAAGTTTAAGTGCCATTATTCAAAAAGCATATAAAGCAAAAGTAATGGAAGAAGAGTTTGTATTAATTGAAAGTTGAGGGTTGAGGGATTAAGGTTTCTGGACACTGTTTATATTAGAAGTAAGTTATTAAACACTAATCAACCAATAAAATATCAAACGCCAAACTATACTAAAAAAATAAAAAATAAAAATGTCAGAACTTAATAAATATTCAAAAACACTTACACAAGACGTAACCCAACCTGCAGCTCAGGCTATGTATTATGCCATAGGTTTTAAAGAAGAAGATTTTAGCAAAGCCCAAGTAGGTATTGTAAGTATGGGTTGGGATGGCAACCCCTGCAACATGCACTTAAACGACTTAGCAACAAGTGTAAAAGTAGGTGTAAATGCTACAGAAGGCCTGCTAGGCTTGCGTTTTTATACTATTGGTGTAAGCGATGGTATTAGTATGGGTACAGATGGAATGCGTTACAGCTTGGTAAGTAGAGATGTTATTGCAGACAGTATTGAAACCAATGCTGGTGCACAATATTATGATGCATTAATTGGCATACCAGGTTGCGATAAAAATATGCCTGGCACTGTTATGGCAATGGGCAGATTGAATAGACCATCTATTATGTTGTATGGTGGCACAATTGCTCATGGGCATTACAATGGCGAAGACTTAAATGTGGTTTCTGCATTTGAAGCATTGGGACAAAAAATTGCAGGTAGCATAAGTGAAGCAGACTTTAAAGGTATTGTTCGAAATAGTTGTCCAGGTGCAGGAGCCTGTGGAGGTATGTACACAGCCAATACAATGGCTAGTGCTATTGAAGCATTGGGCTTGAGTTTGCCTTACTCCAGCAGCAACCCTGCTTTGAGTGAAGAGAAACAACAAGAATGTGCTGCAATTGGTAGTGCAATTAAAGTTTTACTTGAAAAAGATATTAAGCCCAGTGATATTATGACACGTAAGGCATTTGAAAATGCTATTACCGTTATAATGGTATTGGGTGGCAGCACCAATGCTGTATTACATTTAATTGCTATGGCTAAAAGTGTTGGTGTAAACCTAACCCAAAACGATTTTCAAACAATTAGCAACAACGTACCCTTATTGGCCGATTTTAAACCTAGTGGTAAATATTTAATGGAAGATTTACATAAACATGGTGGCGTACCCAGTGTTATGAAATACTTACACAGCAAAGGTT
>JANOZK010000093.1:0-34346 GCA_031429335.1 Chitinophagaceae bacterium
CTGAACAAATGCATGCACAAAATGAAATACAAATGAGAACTTATAAAATAAAAAACAGAAGTAAATTTGAGCTTACTTCTGTTTAAAATTGTACTTTTATTTATTATTAATCCTGTATCGTTTTTCTAGGACTAGTCAAAACTCTATAAATCTATTTATTACAACTAAGTATTGTAAATAATAAAATTGAGTTGAATGTATTTATTATCAGTATTATATTTGCCCCATGTTACAAATTAGCAAAAGAGGCGAAAATATGCCTGCCTCTCCTATAAGAAAATTAGTGCCTTTTGCAGAAGCTGCAAAGAAAAGAGGTACTACCGTTTACCATTTAAATATTGGACAACCAGATATTGAAACACCTAAACAAGTTAGAGACGCTATAAAGAATGCAGATTTTAAAATATTAGAATATACTCATAGTGCAGGTTTAGAAAGCTACAGAAAAAAATTAGCTACCTATTATGCTGGTGTTGGCATTGATGTAAATGAAAACCAAATAATTATAACAACTGGTGGCAGCGAAGCCATTTTGTTTGGTTTTATGGCTTGTTTGGACCCAGGTGATGAAGTAATAATTCCTGAACCTTTTTATGCCAATTATAATGGATTTGCAATTGCAGCAGGTATTAATGTGGTGTCTGTTACCTCAACAATAGAAGATGGTTTTGCCTTACCGCCCATTGAAGCTTTGGAACAAAAAATCACCTCAAAAACAAAGGCTATTGTTATTTGTAACCCAAATAACCCAACAGGATATAACTACAGCGAAAAAGAAATGTTGGAGCTGAGGGAAATTATTTTAAAACATAACTTATATCTTTTTGCTGATGAAGCTTATAGAGAGTTTACGTATGAAGGAGAACAGTTTAGTGCCATGCATTTGAAGGGTGTTGACCAAAACGTAGTTTTAATGGACACTATTAGTAAACGTTATAGTGCCTGTGGTGCAAGAATTGGAGCTTTTGTTACTAAAAACAAACGACTAATTGACGCTACTATGAAGTTTGCACAAATGCGTTTATGTAGCCCATATTTAGAGCAATTGGCTGGAGAAGCTGCTATTGATTTACCACCTGATTATTTTGACATTACAAAAGCTGAATATAAGAGTAGAAGAGATTTAATTGTAAAAAGATTAAATGCAATGGAAGGCGTATTTTGCCCAAACCCTGGTGGTGCTTTTTATGCAATGGCTAAATTACCCATCGATGATAGTGACGTTTTTTGCCAATGGTTGTTAGAGGATTTTAACCACAATAACCAAACAGTGATGCTTGCTCCTGCAACTGGTTTTTATGGCACCAAAGGCTTAGGTAAACAAGAAGTAAGATTGGCTTATGTTTTAAAATTAGAAGCCATAAATAATGCAATGGATTGTTTAGAAGCTGCATTAAAAGTTTATCCTGGAAGAATAAATAATTAGTATAGATTTTTTTATAAAATAAGTTATGGGTAAACTAATCTTTAATTACTGTAAATAGCTTTTATGGTTCTATTTATTACCCCACCTGTAACTACAGATGTCTAAGCCTGCTAAGTCCAATACCCTATCAACAACGGTTAAAGCAACTTCTTCTATAGTTTTTGGAATAGAATAAAAAGATGGAGTTGCTGGGCAAATAATGCCCCCAGAAAGTGTTACTGTTTCCATATTTTTTATGTGAATCAAGTTGTAAGGAGCTTCTCTAACCATTAAGATCAATTTTCGTCTTTCTTTTAGAACCACATCGGCTGCTCTAGTTACCAAATCATCGCTATTACCATTTGCAATTCTTGCCAATGTGCCCATGCTACAAGGAGCAATGATCATAATATTATATTTCGCCGATCCAGATGCAAAAGGTGCTGCAAAATCTGTTTTTTCAAAATATTTAGCTGAATAGTTTTTATAATCATCATTTCCTAATTCGGTTTCCCATACTTCTTTTGCGTTTTTGCTCATAACAATACTTAACTCATCGTATTGACTCTGCAAACCCATCAATTTATCTAACATTAATTTGGCGTAAATACTTCCACTAGCTCCAGTTATGGCTACAGCAATTTTATTCATGTATTAGTAATTGTGTTATTATAACAACTACATGATAAGGTAGTTCATTAATTCTTTTATTTCTTTATCTCTAGGCTTTTGAATATTTTTTAAAACCCGATTAAGGACTAATAATTTAAACAATTAAAAAATATTCTTAGTAGAATTGAAATAATACCGAAGTGACATCTGTAATAGACCAAAGAAACGGTCTAAACAGCTATCCAATCGGCATTACACCAGAAAATTTTGTTCTACATAAAAATCCACATTGGTATAATATACTTTTTTGTTCTGCAACCTATTGTTCAACTAAATAGTCTTATAAATGGTTTTTCATAGAATATTGGATTAAAAATTGGGCTGTATTTCTATACTATGCCCTTTTTTTGTGCCCTCTATTTTAATATCAAGATTATTTCTAAGTAGATACGGTTGATTTTATTGGCTGGTGTAATGCACAGGCTTCATTTTTAATTTTTATCTTTATTTATAACAGTTGGTTTTTTTTGTGTCGAAGGTTTTGGGCTTAACGCTTTTGAATTTTTAGGCAAAATAGCAGCAGGTTTTAATGGATTAACTGTGGAACCCCCATTTTTACCTTTTGGATCGGTCGAAACTGGTGCCTTTACACCGGGTTTTGTATTGTTTATAGGCTTTGTTTCCACCACAGCAGCCTTTGTTGCTACTTTGTTGGGTGGTGAAACAACTATATTGGTTTTCTTTTCTTCGATGGTATACTCCTCCATAGTTGATTCAGCAGATATCTGCTCAAGATTATTATCTACAGGTACCGGGTTGTTCTCATAGTCTGAGCTATTGCCAGCTCCATTGTCTTCAGTTTCTCCACTTGGTACAGGAACAAAACCATTGATACCGTCGATCACTATATCATTTGTCATTTGTTCAGGCTTTGGAAAAATACTTTTTACATCTAATCCACAAGATGGATCTTTAGAAGCCTTCGCATAAAAATATGCCCAAATTGGTAACGCAGCAGAAGACCCTTGTCCAATGCTAGTAGTGTTAAATCGTATAAAACGATCATCACAACCTACCCACGTACCAGCCAATAGTTGTGGAGTATAGCCCATGAACCATGCATCACTGTTATCATTGGTGGTACCTGTTTTACCTGCAATTTCTCCGGTTACACCATAGCCCCAAATTCTTCTACCAGTTCCAAATTGCATTACACCTTGCATCATTTTAATTACAGAGTATGCTGTAACATCACTAATTACTTCTTTACGTTTTGGGGCAAAAGTTTCTAATATATTTCCATTTCTATCTTCAATTCTAGTGATAAAAAGTGGTTGTACATTAAATCCTCTGCCTGGTAACATGCTGTACCCTTGCATCATTTCAAATAACGATATTTCGCAAGCTCCCAATGCCATACTTGGGTAAGGATCTAATTTGGTTTTAAAATCGCAACGTCGTAAAAAATCAACAAAACGCTTTGCACCATTATTTCCAGAATTATCTAACTGTTTCATTATATAAGCAGAAGCACAGTTTCTTGAAGCAGCCAAGGCTTGTGCCATGGGCATAGATGAACCAGTACAAGAAGTTGCTGTAGCAGGAACTAACCCATAAGAGCCAAAACTTTGTTGTACATCTTGTACAGTAGAACTTGGGGTTAAACCGGCTTCTTCAATTGCTAAACTGTATAACAAGGGTTTAATGGTTGAACCTACTTGACGTTTTGTATTAAAATTTACGTGATCGTATTTAAATGTTTTAAAATCTATGCCACCCACCCAAGCTTTTACTTCTCCACTTAGTGGATCCATTACCATAAAACCAGCCTGCAACATTTGTCGGCAATATTTAATTGAATCCATTGGCGTTAAAACAGTATCAGTTTCTCGCTTTTTATTCCAAGAAAATATTTTCATACTTGTTTTAACATCAAATGTTTTTCGTATTTCAACATCTTCTAGTCCATCTTTTTTTAAATTTTTCCAACGCTCACTTTGTTTAGCCGCAGTTTCTAAAACTTTTTCGTACCCTTTCCAAACTTTACCAGATTTTATGTTTTCTTGAGCATTTAAATACTTTTGCATGGTGCTAATATGCTTGGCTACAGCCTCTTCTGCATAAATTTGCATTCTTGGATTAATGGTGGTATATATCTTTAATCCATCTCGATACAGGTCATAATTTTTACCATCGATTTTTTTGTGCTCTTTGCACCATTTTTTCAACTCCTCTCCTAGTATCATTCTAAAATATGGACCTAGACCAGAATTTTCATCTAACTTTTTAAAATTTAAAACGATGGGTTGTTTTTTTAATTTATCAAAAGTTTCTTTATCGATTTTATTGTTTTTAAGCATTTGTCCTAATACAATATTTCTTCTATCCAATGCTAATTTTGGATTACGTCTTGGGTTATATAAAGTGGCTCCTTTGAGCATACCAACTAAAACAGCAGCTTCTTCAATATTTAAACGGTCGGGCTCTTTTTGAAAAAAAGTTTTGGAAGCATTTCTAATGCCAAATACATTTTCTCCGAATGCTGCAGTATTTAAATAAACGGTAATTATTTCGTTTTTGGTGAAGTTCTTTTCTAGCTTTACTGCAATGATGGATTCTTTAAATTTTTGAACACCTCTTACTAAAATGTTTCTAGTACTCCAATTTTCGGTAAATAAATTTTTTGCCGTTTGCATGGTAATGGTACTTGCACCTCCATCTCTTCCGAAGCCAACTATTGCCCTTCCTATTGATCTCATATCAATCCCACTGTGTTCATAAAACCTTTCATCTTCGGTGGCAACTAATGCGTCAATAACTGGTTTTGCTATGTCTTTAAACTCTACATTTACCCTATCTTGTAAGTAATATTTGCCCATTAATGTTCCATCTTGAGCATATACCTGACTGCTTTGAGAAGCAGATGGATTTTGAATATCATCGATAGATGGCATACTACCAAACACCCCCCAATTACATAAAAGTAGAAAAAGTATTAAAGTACCTAAACTGATAAATGTAATTTTCCAAATTTTTTTCTTCATTGATGATTTTATTTTATTCAAGTATTTTTTGATTTCTAAAATTTTCCAGGCAATAACTGTTTAATGAAATTTAGATAATTTACAACTTCTTTATTATTTTTTAGTATTTCGAAGTTTGTTTTACTCAAAATTGAAAAATTATATTTTGTTGCTGGTATCCAAGGAACAATTCTGGTAGCAGATTGAGGCCTTGTTTTTTCAACATAATCAACAGCCTTTCCAGCATTTTCAAATGGCCCTAATAATAAAAAGGCATAATTGGCATCTAAATTAAAGATGGATACATCAATTTTTTGAGTACTCATTTTTTCTCTGTTAAATTGAGCAAAGGCAGTTTTGGCTTCTTTCACAAAAACGGGATCTACTTTTTCGAGAGTAATCAATACAAAATGGGAGTCGGTTGCTAAAAAAGTAAAAGTTGGTTTTTCGATTACTTTCGGAGTGATTATAGTTATTTTTTTATCAATGGTTTTTACTTCATCGATTTTTTGTAAATCATCCACTTTTTTTATTTCTATTTTTTTGTTTTCAGTAGATGGCGTATTTAAGTCGATTGGTTTACTAACAATTTCTTCTTCTCTCTCAACTTTTAAATCGGTTAAATAACTTTCAATTTCTTTTCTTCGTTTAAGCACCTCAATCATTGCTGTTGCTTTTTCGGCCAATGCCGATGTTGGTGCCATTGTAACAATTTCTTGTAGTTTATTTATAGCAATTGAATCTAAACGTTGCTTAATGTAATAAACCGATTCTATAAATAGTAACTGTGGAGTCCAAAAAGTTTTTCCATACTCACTATCAGCTTTAGCTTTTAGCGTTTTTGCTTCTTCGAATTTACCTTCTAAAAATAAGTTATAGATAGTATCGTATGCCTTTGTTGCTGCTGCATTTTTTTCTTTTTTAGGTGAAGTATTCCCTTGCTTTACTTTTAAGGTGAAATCGCCATCGGGATAAGTAAAATTTAACAATGCTAACACCGAATCTGCTTGTTTTGTTAAACCCAATTTTTTATAACAATAGTATAAATTAAATAGAGCTTTTTCTTTTGTACTAAATTCTTTAAATCTGTTTAATAAGGAATCAAAGTTTCCAGCTGCTGGTAAATAAGCTTCTAGCGTTTCTTGAAATGTTTCACCATTTTTATAAAGTGCCTTTTGTATTTTAGTATTTGATACAGTAATTAATTCGACTGTTAATGGCAACTTACTCATTAACCCTTCAAACGAAAGGTCTTCATCCGTTGGTTCTTCCTCAGCTTTATCTCCAGAATCGGCTTTAACGTCCCCTTTTGTAGATTTTTTTACATCACCACCTACGTCATCAATATCAGAACCCATCGTAACGGGCTTTTTATTGCTGATCGCTTTTTCTATTGAAGATTGTCGACGCCAATTATCTACATTACTTCGTTTGCCCCATCTTGTTTTAAATTCTGAGAAGCCTTTCGATTTTGAATTGGTATTTAAAAAGTACCATTCTCCTTTTGTATCGCCAAATAGATCTGTTTTTGGGGTAACGTTATTACCGGTATTGTATGATCCTTCTTCTTCTGTGTTTCCTTTTAACCCTTTAGCTTTTAACAACTTTTTTAGTTCCTTTTTTACGTAGGCGGTTCTGGCAATTTCTGGCATTAAAGCCACTCTTTGTAAGCTATCTTCCCTTTTGATGATTTTAATATTTTTTACGATAATTTTAAGGGCATTTTTTCTTAAAGTAACTCTTTCTTTAATTTCTTCCTTAATATTTTTAGCATTGTTTAAATCTATACTATCATAAAAATTGGAAGCTTCAACATATGCATTTCTGTCGTAATTTAAATCGGCTAATGCAATAAAGCTTATCGTTTTTTGTTGTAAATTATCAGTACTATATTTTACACTTTTTAATAAATTATTTTGAGCAGCATCTAAACTATTTCTTTTCAATTCTAATTGGGCAGCAGCGTAATAAATGATATCTTGATAATCAACATACTTGTCTCGTTTAGCAAGTTTTAATAATTCGTTTAAATTTTCTTGTAAAGCATTCTTCTTTTTACCAGTAGAAAGACTAACAATATTTAATCTGGCATAAACTTCCATTAATGGGTCTAAAGTATGCTTTATACTTTTCTCATACATATCTATCGCCAAACTATCTTTATTGGATATTTGGTATAATTGACCAGCTAGATACTCCCATCTAGATTTTTCGGATTTATCTTCTGCATTATCTAATGATTTTTTTAAATGCCAAGCGGCACTATCATAGTTTTGCTGCTTATAAAACCAATATGCAACCATTTCGTGTAAGTCGGTTTTTAACCTTTTTGGAAACAATGGATCGCTTCTTAAAATACCAATTAATCCTGCAGCTTCACCCAACATATCTTGCTCTAAATAATTTCTTATTTGCCAAACAAAACTTTCGTTTCTGCTGGGTGGTTTGGAAGTAATTTTTTTAAACAAATTTCTTTTCTCGTTTGTAGAAATTGTAAATACCCCATTCGATTTACTTGCATTGCTTCCTAATGGTACATCATAACCATCATCTTTTGGTGCATATACATAATTAATATATTGAAAGCATCCTGCTGCACTATCAAAATCCTTTCGATATAAATATGCTTTGCCTAATAAAATATATAAGTTATCAATCCAATCGTTTCGTAAGTCGTGTAATAAAATACCTGCCGTACATTTATAAATAATTGAATCCAAATCTGCTTTACTGGTAAATGTTCCTTCTAAGTTATAATTATAAAAAGATAATAACTGCGTATAATCATCTTTATTGACCATTTTGGCTTTTTCTACAACTTCATTTAGTTTATTGTTAGCATTAAAATAGTAATTGTAATGGGTGTAAGTATTCTGAATAATTCTCCTAGGAATGGTGAATTTTTTTTCAGCACTTTTTTCAGATCCAAGTTTTCTATTTTCGTATTGTTTAGGTTTATCTTTGTCTAAATCTACATTAGTATTTGGCTGTGCAAATACTAAATGGATAAAGAAAAAGGAGCAAATTGTTGCAAAGAATTTATTACAATACAGCATATTATTTTTTATGTATCTACTAAAAACAATCATAAGTTTTAAAAGTACAAGTATTTTTACAAATTTAAGCGGTAGATCTATACCTAAAACCTATCTTTAATTTTGATTTAACAACATGGCCAACCCAAAATCAGAAAATACGCTTAAAAGGTTAAGAAGTACCTATCGTTTGGTAGTGATGAACGATGATACTTTTGAAGAAATGGTAACTTTTAGATTAAGCCGATTAAGTGTTTATGTAGGTTTTAGTACTGCATTAGTAGTTTTAGTTGGATTTACCATTTTATTAATTGCGTTTACCCCTTTAAAATATTATATACCTGGTTATGGAACTAGGCAAAGCAGAGCAGATTTACAAGTTTTAAAAATTAGAACAGATTCATTAGAACAGTCAATTAAAATGAAAGATCAATATTTAGAAAGTTTAAAAAAGGTTTTAACTGGCAACACACCCACACAAAGAGATACAACACCAATAAAAATTGAAAACAAAGAAGTATCCACTTTTTAATCTATGAATAATAAGAAAAATAAATTTTTAGTGCATTATGCAGGTATGGCTACACAAATATTAGCAGGAATTGGTTTATCAACTTGGTTGGGTTTATGGATAGATAAAAAGAGAGATACCACAAAACCTTTATTCACATGGATTTTGCCTTTAAGTTTACTGGTACTATTTTTAGTAAAAGCCATTAAAGACACAAATAAAAAATGAAATTAACACAGTCAATATTTGGAAAGCTGATAATGCCTTTATTTGCTTTTTTCAATATCATAAATATTATATTTTATTTCTGGGGCCAAAAATGGGATTCAATTAACGTAAACCATATTGTAGTAATTTTTGGTAATTCGTTGCTCTTTTTATTGGCCATTATTTCTTTATGGTTGCACTTAAATGCCAGTAAAAAGGAGAACCCTAATGTACTTTTAAGAAGTATAATGATGAGCACTTTCGTAAAAATGTTGGTGATTGCTATAAGTGTTTTGGTTTACGTTAAAATTTACAAAAGCAACAAAAGTATCTGGGCTGTACTAGTTACCATGCTTATTTATTTGATATATATGTTTATTGAAGTAAAAATTGCACTACAACTAAATAAAAAAATTGCTACTAATGCCAATAACTGAGCATCCAATGCAGGCATTAGAACATTTTTTGCCCCCTGGATGTTTTGAGCCAATTGTACAATTTATTAATTACTACAAAGTACATTTAACAGTAACAAAAAAACGGAAAACTGTTTTAGGCAATTATTTGCATGCCGGAATAAATAGAAACCATAAAATAACAATAAATGGAAATTTAAACTCATACGAATTTCTCATTACTCTTTTACATGAATTGGCACATTTACTAACTTTTGAACAATACAAGAACACTGTAGATCCTCATGGTAAAGAATGGAAAAGTTTGTACAGTAAATTGCTCGTTGATTTTGTTCAACGTAAAGTTTTTCCTGCTGACGTGGAGTTGGCTTTGCAAAAATCAATCATTAATCCTGCAGCCACTGCAAATGGAGAGACCAATTTGTTATTGGTATTACGGAAGTATGATACGAATAAAAAACCAAATTATATTACCATTGCAGACCTTTTACTTGGTAGTATTTTTGAAACAGATAATGGTAAAAAATTTATTAAAGGGAACAAACGTCGTAAACGATACGAGTGTATAGAACAAAAAACGGGACTTATTTATTTGTTTAGCCCAATTGCAGAAGTCAAGTTATTAGGTACACTTTAAATTTTAGTTCTAAATTAATATACTGCTAAAATCCATTTCTTCCGTTTCGAGAGTTGATATTGTTCATGCCCACGAGTTCATCATGCCTGCCACTTAAAGATCGAAAATATACAAATATGGTGTAATCGTTTTCTGTTTCCCAAAAGTTACCATCTGTTAGTGTAACATCGGCTTTTGCATTTTGGTTATCAGCGTCTTTGGTGGCATAAGTATAGGTATAATATCCTTGTTTTAGTAACATCGTTTTCTCATACACTCCTTTGTTTGCATTAAATTCCATTTTAGTTTCATTGTTCATTTGACCATTGGTAAATGCCCCAACTAAAAACATATTTTTCTTAGGTAAAGGTTGGTTGTTGTTTGTAGCAAAAGTAAAATGAACATTAGCATAATCACCTTGCCAAAAAGGGTTAATATTTTCGAGTGCAGCAATGTTAAACCAACCATTTAAATCTCTGAAAAAAGCGTACCTTAACTGAGATCTTTCTCCATCCACTTTTACAAATACTTCATTGGGTTGTACATTTTTATCAATTGTTTCCACTCTTTCCGTTTCTAAACGAAAGCTGCGTAAATCAACCCAACGATACTCTTTCCCAGCCGGAAACAAACAATCTTGTTCGCCATTATATTCTAAAACATTACCTCTTATAAATGCTGGTTGAATATTTCGAACCATATTATCGGTTCGATTATTTTGTAAAATGTTTATTTTAACTTGTTGCTGTGGGTTTACTGGATTTAATACAGTAGTATTTACACTTACCTGAATCCTATGATGGGTTCTAAACAATTGATTGTCGAATGGTTGTAGCACTTGTGCCCCAATTGTTGCTTTATTATCAAGTACATAAAACTTTTTAGTAAAAGAAAGTTGTTTTACATCTCCATTTAAATAAACTTTGAGTAAATAATTGCCACTTTTTGTTGGTACAATCCCCCTTTCTGGTAACAGTGCTTGATAATGAATATATTTTGTGAGGGCAATAGATGCAACCCTATATTGAGATATTCTATTCTGGGTAAAGCCCTTAATATAATCGAACTGGCTTAGCCCAACCTCTTGCCAATCTTCGTTACACAGTTGAAAAGTATAAAAATAATTTTTAACATACCCATCTAAATCATCAAAATGTAATTCTAGTAAGTCACTTGAATTTAAGTTAATTATTGGCAAACTCATTTGGTTATTTTGTTGGTATAACTGTATTGTTTTAACATTCTTAACCAATGCACCATCACTAAAAATTTCTTTTGCACTAGTGGCTAATAGTAATAGACAAAAAAATATTGAAAAAATATATTTCATAACTTTCAATTTAATATGACAAAAACGAATTAAAACAAATGTATCTAAAAATTACAAGCGGTTTTATAGAATGTAATTTGTTTTATGGGTTTGATGCATGTAGTTTTGAATAATTCAAAAATAGTGCCAGTGAATTTTTCTTTTTTTATTGCCAAAAGAATAGCGTTTAATAAACAGCAGTCTTTTGCTAAATTCATCATTTGGCTATCTGTTTCAGCTACTGCACTAAGTTTAGCAGCCATGATTATTACACTAGGGTTTGTAAATGGATTTCAAGAAACAATTGCACAAAAAGTATTTAGCTTTTGGGGGCATATACGAGTTCAGCATTTTGAAGTAAATAAATCCTTAGTAAGCGAAGAAAACCCTATAGAAGCAGACAATAGTATTTACCAAGCTATAAAAAACTTAAAAGAAGTTAAAAAAATTCAAGCATTTGCTACCAAAAGTGCAGTAATAGAAAAAAATAAAACAATTGAAGGAATTTTATTAAAAGGAATTGATGATAATTACGACAGCTCAACGCTAAAAACATTTATTACACAAGGAAGATGGGTAAATT
Organism: Chitinophagaceae bacterium; assembly: GCA_031429335.1. Classification (GTDB taxonomy): domain Bacteria; phylum Bacteroidota; class Bacteroidia; order Chitinophagales; family Chitinophagaceae; genus UBA1930. Next base: position 11,718 of record JANOZK010000093.1, read on the forward strand.
TTAAAGATAGTTTATATAGTAAAGAAATCATCATATCATCAATAACGGCAAAAGAATTACAAATACAATTATTCGATACAGTAAATATTTTTTTTGTATCTCCACAACAAGAAACCTCCACTTATAGAAAAGTAAATGTAGTTGGCATTTATAAAACTGGTATTGAGGAGTATGACAAACTATTTGCAATTGGTGATATTCGTTTAATACAAAGGTTAAGCAATTGGCAAAAAAATGAAATTGGTGGTTATGAAATTGTTTTACACGACTATAAACAAATGCACAAACTGAATGAAACCCTTGATTTACCTACAATTTGGAGCAGTAAAACCATACAACAAGTATATCCAAACATTTTTGATTGGCTAAACATTCAAGATGTAAATAGAAATGTAATGTTCATCGTTATGTCTATTGTAGCCATTATAAATTTGGTAACTTGTTTACTAATTTTAGTATTAGAACGAATTAAAATGGTAGGTATTTTAAAAGCAGTTGGCTGCACAAATACTACCATTCAAAAAATCTTTTTATACCATGCAAGCATCATTACCCTAGCTGGTATTGGCTTGGGCTTATTTGTAGGCGTTGCTATTTGTATATTGCAAAAATATACTGGTTTTATTACTTTAGACGAAAGCAATTATTACGTTTCGGTGGCACCCATTAGTTTGGTTTGGTGGCAAGTGTTAATGGTATGTTTGGGCACAAGTATTGTTTGTTTTTTATCACTAACCATACCAGCTTTATTGGTAAAAAAAATTAATCCTGTAAAAGCAATACAGTTTAGATAAGGTGCGATAAAATAATGCCTGTTGCAACAGCAGCATTTAAACTTTCGGCAGCTCCAACTCTTGGAATGGTAATAGCATTTGTAATAAATGGGCTTACCGAACTTCTAACTCCTTTCCCTTCGTTGCCAATTACTAAAATTGCATTTTTTACTTTTGTTTGTTTATATAGATCACTACCATTTAACACAGCACCAAAAACTGGTTTTTTATACGCTAATAAAACCTCTGTTACATCTCCATACCAAACGTTAACTCTTGTAAAACTACCCATAGAACTTTGAATAACTTTATTACCGTATAAATCTGCTGTATCTTCTGTGCAAATAATATTCTTTATTCCAAACCAGTCTGCTATTCTTATAATAGTACCCAAATTTCCCGGGTCCTGAATACCATCTAATAACAAGTGCATACCCATTGGTAAATTTGGCAAAGTATTTGTTTTCTGTTCTACAATTGCTAAAACCTCTTGAGGAGTTTGTAAACTACTTAATTTATCCAACTCATCTGTAGTAACTTCAGTAATTGGTGACTTTATAGTTTTTTGAATATTTAACCAATTTTTTGTTGCATAAATGTTTTTTATGGTATAGTTACTTGCTAATAACTCTGTCATTATTTTTGGCCCTTCAACAATGAACAAGCCTTCTTGTTGCCTTTGTTTTTTGTTGCATAAAGATTGAATATATTTTACATCATTTTTACTTACCATTGTGTATGAATTTTAAAGAAGCTCTATTTAGTAATATAAAAATTAACAGTTTATTGTTTATGGTTATATTATTTGCTTCTTGTGCTTCTGTAAAAAATTACCAACCCAACAAACCTTTTATTTATAGTAATAAAATTGTTGTTATTGGCAATAATGTGACCAAAGATGAGAAAAAAAGATTGACAATTGAATTAGAAAATTATTGGGACGATAGTTTAAGGGCAAGAAAGGTTACAAAGTTTGGGTTATTTAGCGTAATTAAAACGCCCCCAATATTTGATACTGTGAATGTAACCAGAACCAAAAGGTTTATGACTGCTTACTTGAATTCTCAAGGTTATTATTACAGTACAATTAGCGATTCTTTGCCAGTTAAAATTGATACTGTAAAAAATCAATATCGAGCAAAAGTTGAATTAATAGTTAATTTGGGGAAAAATATAACCATCGATTCGGTTGCTTATAGTTTTATCGACACCTTACACAAAACATCAAAAGATTCACTGATACAAAAAATTGCATTACAGCAATACAATAATTCGCTACTTAAAAAAGGTCAGCCTTACACCAAACAAAAAATTTCCGACGAATTAGACAGGTTGGTATCTTGGTTTCGACAAAACGGTTATTATAGATTTACAAGAGAATATGTTTATGCTTTAGTTGATACAGCTAATGAAAAGCTCTTTAAACTAACACTCGATCCAATTGAACTTTTGAAGCTCATTGAAGAAGCCGAGAAAAAGAAAAAAGAAAACCCTGCTTGGGATATTTCAATCAAGCAAAGAGCCGGGGGCGACTCTACTAAATTAAATAGGTTTTATATAAACCGAATTTACTTTTACCCCGAATCAAAACTTACCGATTCACCAGATAGTTTAATGAAACAAAAGTGGCGGCTGAACTATCAAAATAAAGAGGGTGATTTATTTTTGAGGGCCCACAGAGGCTTATTTAAATTTAGACCCTTGATAGAACATACTTTCTTGAGAAAAGATAGTTTATACCATGAAGATGCATATCTAAAAACAATTAATACGTTCTCAAAAATTTCAGCTTGGCAACAGGTAGATGCAAGAATTATTCAAACCACAAAAGATTCATTGGATGTGCATTTTTTTCTAATGCCTCAAAAAAAATATCAAACAACCTATAATTTGGAAGGCAGTAGAAATTCTGGAGATTTTACTGCAGGTAACTTGTTAGGTATTTCATTAAGTGCCAGTTTAAATAATAGAAATGTTTGGAAACAAGCTATTCAAAGTAGCACCAATCTTAGGGGTGGAATTGAATTAAACTTAGCCAAACAATCCGATACAACTAAACCAAACCTAATTCAAACACTTCAATTTAGTTTGTCGCACAGTTATAGTTTTCCTAGGTTAATTATGCCAAAATCAATGGCAAACTTAGGTATGTTTAAAAATGCAGATAATAAAAGAACAATTGTTGCTGCAAGCATTGCGTACACGGAGAGGTTAGAAATATTTAAACTTCGATCCGCCAATATTAGTATGGGCTACGAAGGACAACAGAAAAACGGGGATGTTTATTTATGGAAACCAATTAATATTGAGTTGTACAGTTTAGATACAATTTTTACCACCAATCAATTTATAAGAAATTCATTTAATAGTGGTAACGTAGTTGGCTTTGGACTTGGATCAATCAATTTTACAAGAACAAGAGCTAGCACAAGAAAATTGAACAATAGCCATTTACTTCGCTTCGGGTTTGAGGAAAGCGGATTGGCTACATCTTTTATTAAATCTTTAGAAAACAATATATATCGATTTATAAAATTAGAAGGTGAATATCGTTTTACTCAAAAAAAGCAAAAAAGTGAATTTGCGTATAGGGCATTTGCTGGTATTGGCATTTCGTTAAGTGGGCAATCTTTACCGTTTTTTAAGCAATACTTTGCTGGTGGTCCAAATAGCATGAGAGCTTGGGGTTTAAGGCAATTAGGCTTAGGCTCATCTGTGGCAAGCGATACGGTTATTGCTACAAATTTTAGAGACCGATTTGGAGATATGCAATTGGAAACAAACCTTGAGTATAGGTTTAATATTGCTACGATTAGTGGCTTTAAAATAGGAAGTGCATTGTTTACAGATATTGGTAATATTTGGAATCTAAAAAAAGACATCAACAACCCAAATGCTGAGTTTTCGTTTAACAGATTGTATAAAGATTTAGCAATTAGTGTAGGTACTGGATTAAGAATGGATTTTTCCTATTTTTTAATCCGTTTTGATTTTGCATATAAAGTAAAAGATCCGGGAAGGCTTAATAATAATGGCTGGATGAGTTTCAAAGATTTTGTTTGGACAGAACAGCGTAACAATACTGGAAAAACAGAAATTAGGAATTATGCATTTCAACTAGGAATTGGATTACCTTTTTAATTTGCTCTTGCTCTTAAAATTACCAGTAGTTAATTAAACCATATGAAACATATTTTACTTTTTGGTGCAGGCAAATCTGCAACAGTATTAATCAACTATTTATCTAATTTAGTTCAAGCAAAAAATTGGACTCTTACTGTTGCAGACGGTAATTCAGATTTGTTGCAACAAAAAGTAATAGTAAATCAGTTTGTACAAACTGTTACAATAAACTTAGAAGAACAAACTGTTCGACAAGCATTAATAGAAAAATCTGATTTGGTAATTTCTATGATGCCACCACAATTACATTTTTTAATTGCATTAGATTGTTTGCAGTTCAATAAACACTTGCTTACTGCCTCGTATATTGATGAAAAAATAAAAACAGTAGAAAAGAAAATTGAGGAAAAAGGGCTTTTGTTTTTGTACGAAATGGGCTTAGACCCTGGTATTGACCATATGAGTGCAATGAAAATTGTAGATAAAATACATGAGCAAAAAGCAATACTTACCTCATTTAAATCGCACTGTGGTGGTTTAGTTGCTCCAGAAAGCGATGACAACCCTTGGCATTATAAAATAACCTGGAACCCCAAAAATATTATTCTAGCTGGTAAATCTGGTGCTATTTATAAAGAGAAAAATCAAATTGTTCATTTGCCGTATGAATTATTATTTAACAACAAAAATCTTATTAAAACAAGTAATAAAGAAACATATGCCTATTATGCTAATAGAGATTCTTTAAGTTATATTGAATTATACAATTTACAATCTGCAGCTAATTTTTTAAGAACTACTTTAAGGCACCCCAATTTTTGTATTGGTTGGCAAAAAATTATTGAACTTCAACTAACAAATGAAGTAAAAATTTATGAAACAAATGGCATGAGCATTGAAAGCTTTTTTATAGAGCATTGCAAAAAAAATAAACTAGACAGTTGGTTAAATAAGTTAGAAGATTTTACAAATAATACAAATTTATTAGATGAAGTAAAAGATGAAGAAAGTGTATTTTTAAATCAACTCCATTATTTAGATCTAAATAGTAAAAAGCCCATAAACAAAGGCATTTGTAGTGCTGCGGATGTGTTACAATTTATTTTAGAGGAGAAACTTAAACTCGGAACAAGCGATAAAGACTTAGTTGTAATGATTCATGAAATTGAGTATTCACTAAACCAAATAAAATTTAAAACAACCAGCACACTTCATGTAACCGGAAAAGATAGCAATGAAACTGCGATGGCAAAAACAGTAGGTTTACCATTGGGTATTGCTGCCAAACTAATTTTAGAAAACAAAATTAATTTGGCAGGGTTACAAATTCCAACATCTGCAATCATATATAATCCTGTTCTACAAGAGCTCACAGAACACGGAATTATTTTCAATGAAATTACAGAAACATGTTAATTAAAAAAGCCACCAAATTGGTGGCTGAAAATTTATTATAATACCGATCTAGGATTTCTCATTCTATTCCTGTTTCTTCCACTACCACCACCACCATAGTAGCTGGTAGTACCACCCCAACTTACATTTAATAACTTGTAGGTTAACTTAACTTGAAAAGTATAAAACAAATCATTGTTATTAGGGTTGCCACGAGGCATGGATTGACCAGGAAATGGTTTACCCAACTCATCGCCCCTATAACTTAAATATTGGCTAAAAGCATTTCCTTGAGCAATAAAAATCGAAGGGTCAACATAACTATTGGCACTTACATCATCTAAATAATCGGTAAACGTAGTTCTTATAAACAATTCTGTTCCAATTTGTAATTCATCTGATAGATCAACTCTAACGCCAGCACCCCAACCAATATTAATTTGAGTGGTACTATAAGGTTTACTATCTGGGTATGCCGCAAGTCCTTGACCTTCGGTACCCCACTCTTTTAAATTTTGTTTGTTGCCAAATCTGTCGATGGTGGTTGGGTTAAATCCGAAAATACCAGGACCCGCAAATATGTAAGGTGTCCAAGTGCTAGCTTCTACATTATCTAAAAAATCGTATTCAGCTGCCACATTAAAATCCCATATAGAACTCTTAAAATTTAAGTTTCTATTTTGGTAGTTCACATTTTTATTATCCGCATCATTTGCTTTTACACCCATTGTACTAAGACTAGCTCTAACTCTAAATTTGTTAGAAACGTCATAACTACCTCCTAATGTAAATGCACCAGATACTTGGTTTAATAGTGGTGAGCTTTCGATTAAATCCCCATAATATGCACTTGTACCTAAACCCACATTAAGTTTAACTCTTTGAGCATTAACGTTTACTGCATAAAATGTAAATAAACAAAAAAGTAATTTATAAAAATGTTTCATAAAAGTTATTTATAACTATTCAGTAATATAATAATTACTAGCGTATCTATTTAAATAATGTGCAATTATACGGTAAAAAAGCGAATAAAAGTGGAATCATGTATACACAAAAGAACTTTTTTGTTAATAAATTTACGATCAATTGTTGCCAATTTGATAATATAAAGGTAAAAAATTAGTAAATAAATTATATACAGGTTTCGGTATAACTTAATTTGAAAACATTTTATTCAAAACAAAATTATAGTATCAACATAAATAAGTTTTAAAAACGTTCGTTCAAGTTAAATTTATTAACCTTAACCCCCTATTTTTGCCAACATTTTTAAATACTTACAAGTATAAAATTGCTTATGACAAGTACACAATTATTTTACGCTGTTCCAGCCATGGGGATTATTGGTCTCCTTTACACATTTATTAAGTTTAATTGGGTTGCAAAACAAGATGCCGGTAACGACCGAATGAAAGAAATTAGCAATTATATTGCTGAAGGTGCTATGGCATTTTTAAAAGCCGAATGGAAAGTATTGGGCTATTTTGTGGTAATTGTTGGTGTTTTATTGGCAGTTATGGCACAAGCCAATCCTCACTCCCATTGGTCAATTGCAATAGCTTTTGTAGTTGGTGCAATATTAAGTGCATTAGCAGGCTATATAGGAATGAAAGCTGCAACAAAAGCAAATGTTAGAACTGCACAAGCTGCTAGAACAAGTCTTAGCAAAGCATTAAATGTATCATTTACAGGTGGTGCAGTTATGGGAGTTGGTGTTGCAGGTTTGGCAGTTTTAGGTTTAGGTGGTGTTTTTATTGCTTTAAAAGCAGTATTTGCACCAGAAGCTGCAATGAACTCTGAAGAAATGTTGAGAACTATTGAAATATTAACTGGTTTTTCTTTGGGGGCAGAATCAATTGCATTATTTGCTCGAGTTGGTGGTGGTATTTATACAAAAGCTGCCGATGTAGGAGCCGATTTAGTAGGTAAAGTAGAAGCAGGTATTCCTGAAGATGATCCTCGTAACCCTGCAACCATTGCAGATAATGTGGGTGATAATGTTGGCGATGTTGCAGGTATGGGTGCAGATTTATTTGGGTCGTATGTTGCAACAGTTTTAGCAACCATCGTATTAGGTCAACAAACAACACTAATTGGTGGCGATAATTTTGGTGGTTTTTCGCCAATAATATTGCCCATGTTAATAGCAGGTGTTGGTATTCTATTTTCAATTGTTGGTACTTTATTTGTGAGAATTTCTGATAAAGCTGGTATAAGCACACAAACTGTTCAAAATGCTTTGAATATGGGCAATTGGGGTTCAATGATATTAACAGGTATTGCAGCAGTTTTTTTAGTTAATTGGTTGTTACCAGAGCAAATGGTTTTAAGGGGTGTTCCTTTTACCAAGTGGGGTGTTATGGGTGCAATTGCTGTTGGTTTAGCAGTTGGTGCATTAATGAGTATTATTACTGAATATTATACAGCAATGGGTAAACGCCCAGTTTTGTCAATCATTCGTCAATCCTCTACGGGCCATGCTACAAATGTTATTGGTGGTTTAGCTGTGGGTATGGAAAGTACTTTTTTACCAATATTGGTTTTGGCTGGCGGCATTTGGGGCTCTTATGAGTGTGCAGGGTTATATGGTGTTGCAATTGCAGCAGCTGGTATGATGGGGACTACTGCTATGCAATTAGCCATTGATGCTTTTGGACCAATTGCAGACAATGCAGGTGGTATTGCAGAAATGAGTGAATTACCAAGTGATGTTCGTGAAAAAACAGATGTATTAGATGCAGTAGGAAATACAACTGCTGCAAGTGGAAAAGGGTTTGCAATTGCTTCGGCTGCATTAACTGCATTGGCTTTATTTGCAGCCTTTGTTGGCGTTGCTGGTATTAGTGGCATTGATATTTATAAAGCCAATGTTTTGGCTTGTTTATTTGTGGGTGCAATGATTCCGTTTATCTTTTCTGCGTTAGCAATTAGAGCAGTTGGAGAAGCAGCAATGGCCATGGTTGAAGAAGTTAGAAGACAATTTAGAACTATTCCTGGTATTATGGAAGGAACAGGCAAGCCTGAGTATGATAAATGTGTTGCTATTTCAACAGAGGCATCTCTTAAAAAAATGATGTTGCCGGGAGCAATAGCAATTATTTCACCTTTAATTATTGGATTTATGCCAGGGTTGGGTGCAGAGGCTCTAGGAGGTTTCTTAGCAGGTGCAACAGTTAGTGGCGTTTTAATGGGCATGTTTCAAAACAATGCAGGTGGTGCTTGGGACAACGCAAAAAAATCGTTTGAAAAAGGAGTTGAAATAAATGGTGAAATGTTTTACAAAAAATCAGAGCCCCATAAAGCTTCTGTAACTGGAGACACCGTAGGCGATCCTTTTAAAGATACTTCTGGCCCATCGATGAACATTTTAATTAAATTAATGAGTATTGTTTCTTTGGTTATTGCACCATCATTGGCCCAACTTAACCATGCAAAAGTTACAAAAGATTCAACAAAAAAGAATATTGAAATTAGAATAAATGCATCTGGATCTAATGGTCAAGCTATAGAGTTTGAAGCCTCTAAAGGTGATGGAGCTGATGCTTTTATTGCTGCACTAAAAGTGGATGGTTTAATAACCGACAACTCAAGTGTATCTTTTAAAGATGGTCAATTAACCATCGATGGTGTTAAACAAAATGCTGCAACAATTGCTAAATATCAGCAATATTTGAGTGGGAAATCGGGTGTAAATTTTACTATTTCCACTTCCACAAAAGAAAAATGACCTTATTAAATTTTTATATAAAAAAAAACTCCTTTTATCAAGGAGTTTTTTTGTGCAATAACCTAAATGTTTATTACAGAATTTAATGTAAAAAATTATAATAAAACATATTCTCCTTTATTATTAACTGAAATAATAGGTAGCTTTTTGTTTTTTTCAAAAAACTCGTATGCATCTTTTAATTTTTGAGAAAACAACAAATAATCTCTATCGCTCTTGGTAATATCATTAAGTTTCTGTGTACTATTAACTACGTTGTACCTAATGGGAAAAATATGTACTGGAATAAAATCTTGGCCATTACTTTTTACATAGGAACTCAACAAATACAATTCTTCAATTTGGCTATCCATTATAGGAATACAGCCAACTGTTATACAACTGCCATGAATATAAATATCACTACCTGGTCTAGCAGAATCACTTAATAATAAATCGGAGGCATTGGGATAATTAATTCCTAAACTTAAATGATACTCACTTTTTGGATTAAATTGATTGATATAATAGAACCCTTCTGGTACTTGATAATCGCCTTCAATTCTTTTGGGTCCTAAATTTCCACTCAAAGCACAAACCTTATAAGTTTTTACCAATGTAAATTGATCCTTAGCATTATCTCTTCCCCAAACTTCTAATTGAGAATCGTATTTAAAACTTCTAAAATACAATTGTTTAGGTGGCCATTGTAACCCAGCTTTTACAAATTGTTTTTTTATGGTATCCTCTTTGGTTTTTACAGCAGTGGCAACCCTAGTATATTTTTTTTGAAAATCAATGAAACTTGCTTGTGCAATTACCAACACCACCAAATGCATAGAAAAAAGAACTAAAATAGAACGTTTCATACAATAAATATAAATGTACACATGATACCTTAAAAACAATGTGCATTAATAAAATAATAATTTTGGGTTAACAACAACAATGTGTACAATTGTTATTTACCATCGCCAAACACTTTTTTTAATAAATTGGTAGCTTGTGCAGCAGGGTTTTTTCTAATTTTTTGCTCTTCAACCGCAACTTGATAAAACATGCCAGTAAGGGCTTTATCGGTTACATAACCTGCCAAATCTGAATTTACTTTTTTTACAAATGGTATTTTATTGTAAGTAGAAATTAAAGTATTCCAATATTGGGTTGCATTTACTTTAGCTAATGATTGCTCAATAATAGGTTTAAAAGCTTGAGTAAGCGGATTGGTGGTTTGTATACGTAAATAAGTAGTTGCTGCACTATCGCCCCCTTTTAAAATGCCAAAAGCATCGGCAATGCTCATATTTTTAATGGCAGTTGCAAAAATAGGGGCACCACTTTTGGAAGCATCTTCAGCTGCTCGGTTCATCGATAAAATTGCATCATCAATCAATTGCTGACCACCTGGTAATTTACTAACTGCAGCAGTTACTTTTTGTGCTTCGGGTGGCAACAAAATTTTTATGGCAGCATCCTTAAAAAATCCATCTACTGCCGATAATTTTTCAGCCCCATTTTTTACACCAATATTCAAAGCTTCTTTTAAGCCATCTGCAACCTCTGTTGCACTTAAACCAGAAGTTTGAGTAGTAGTTGTACCAGTAGCTTTTTTGATGATGTTTTTAAGACCCTGAGCTTGAACAATTGAAAGCGAAAAAAAACTTGCAACGAAAAGAATGGTGAACTTCATTTTATTATTTTTAATAGGACATACAATATTGATACCAGAATTTAAATCAACCAAACTTTTATTTAACCAAAGCTTCATAAAAAATTAAATTCCCCTTTTTGTCTATTCCTTGAATGGTAATTTTATATGATTTGCTAGTATCATTGTTAAAAAATCGAACAGAGAAGGTTCCATCCTTTTGCTTTTGCAAATTAGGGTTCCAATAAAGCGTTTGTCTTTTATCGATAAGGTTTAGGTATAAAGTTGGATACTTTACGTAATCTGGAGCAAAAAATTCTCTAGAAGCTGCTGCAAAACCTTGTATTTCCATTTTGGTAAATGCTTTGTCATAAGTGGCTCTAACATTTACACCTTTTTTTGTGTAAATGGCAATCATACCATTGTTTGCTCCCCACGGAAAAGCTGTATTTCCTTTATATACTTTTACTAAAGCAACATCGTCGGGATTTAAATTATCTAAAAAAGAGGCATCTACTTGTATTTCGTTTAACATAAACATTATTCCTGTAGCACCAGCTGTTGGGTCTTCAGATAAACCAACTAATCCATCATTTCGAGTAAACCTTGCACTAGCACCTCCCCCTACAAAAGGATCTACATCAAACCCAGATATTTGAGAACGTAAATATTGCCAGATGTTTATCATTCCTTTTGCATCAGCAAAATCTATAGTATTATCACTATTTTCGAAAATGGAAGACACATAAGCTTTTTGAAGGGAGTCGATCCTAGATAATCTTTTAGCCGAAACTGTTACATTAGCCAATGTAGTTTTTCCAAAATTGAGTGTATCTATTTTTCCAAGTTGTCCATAAATACTTTCTGTAAATGCATTCTTTCTATTCACTATATCGGCTGTATCTAGGTTTTCACTACTTACAAAAACAGAATTTTTCAGTGAGTCGATATAAGAGGGATAAATTGAAACATCTACCTGCAAGTTTTCTTTTTTATTATTCTGACCTTCAAAATAAACGGTTGCTTTTTGCCTAATATTTAATGAATCTAAGATAAACTCTCCTTTATCAGTTAAATAAGCATCAGCAATAATTTTTGAACTATCCTCACCTTTAATAACAAAAGCAACTTTACCGTCTTTAACAATATCTTTTCGATCACTTTTAGTAACCTTTCCTTTTATTGAAAGATTAGACTCGATTGGATATTTTAAAGTAGGTTCTTTTTTTGTAATTACATCTTTCCAAATAAATCGTCTCCAACCATGGGTCATTAAAACTAAATCTAAATTTTGCAAGGTTGTATCCGCCTTGTTGGCAAAGTAATATCCTGGATTAATGATGTTTCCCTTTAAATCACTTTTAAGTAAAAAGTTAGACACAATATTATTTTCGGTATTAAGTTGATCATCTATGTCTCCATCTTTTATTAATATACTTGCGTTATGTAATGATGCACTGTCTATACTCAACAAAAGAATATTTTCTCCTCTTTTTTCTAAATTTTTTTTCTGGAAAGTTACATTTGGTGTAGTGATGCTATAATTTTCATTAAAAGCTAATCTTTCTGCTAGCGGATTAGCCAATGTATCGAAAACGGTAAAGTGTATAATGCCTGGCGGTAGATTTTTTTTAGGAATTGCTGCTGCTGTTTTTGCTTCATTAAAATCGAAAGAGCCAGCATAAACCAATTGGCCATTAATATGGGCCATTAGTAACAAATTATTATACTTTTCTTTGTTGGTTTCGCTTCTATTTACCAATGCAAAAAATCTATTTTTTGTGTTTTGTATAGTTAATGAAATACCCTCTGAATTTGGTTTTGGTAGTTTAAAACTTAGTGTAGTTCCAAATGCAGCCTTAATAGTTGCCCCATAACTTTCGTTTATACTTGGTTCAATTTCAAAATAACCCATGCCATTATGCTTTGAGGAAAATGTGGTTACAATAGCATTAGAGTTGGTAACAATATCACCTGATAAGTTTAAAGGATATCCAAATTGATCGGTAATTTTAAATGCTACTCTATTTTTAATTCCAGCAATTAGATTTCCACCCTCTGGGAAAAAGTTAACCAATACTTTTTGTTCCCCCTTTTGATAGATTTTTTTTACATAGTCCGATCCATAAACATAAACGGATTGTTTGGTAATAAATTCAGGAAAATTGAGCATCCAAGAGGTATAAGCATTAAAACTATAGTTTCCACTACTTAATTTTTTATCCATTTGAAAACTACCGCTACAGGCTCCTAAGCTATCTAGCCTAAACATTTTTTTTTCTACCACCACTCCTTTTTCATTTACTAAATTAACATAAATAATTCTGCTCAAAAACGTTGGTTTACCATTATAAATACAAGTAGCTTTAAACCAAACATCTTCACCAGCAACATATTGTTTTTTGTCAATTTGTAAAAATACTTTTTCTTGCGGGTAGCTGTTGTACCAATTTTGTAGCCCAATTGCAATTCTTTCAGCTACACTTACATCTTCAACAGTATTAACAAAAAGAAAAGCAAGCGGAATTGTTAAATAGGCTAAAAAATGCTTTTTCATTAGAATTAAGTTAATTATTGATTTAATTTTTTTGCTTAATTATGATAAATTTATAATTTGTAAAGTTAAACATATACTAAATAAATTTATTTCTAGAAACATTAACAAATCAATATAAAAAAAGCTACCCAATTGGTAGCTTTTTTTATATTGAATAAGTATTTTATTTAAGGTGTAAGTACACCATCAATTACATGAACAACACCATTTGTTCCCAAAATGTCAGAACGTGTAATATTGAAAAAAGTTGGGTTGTTTTTCCCTTTAATTTTTGTGCCATTAGTACTGGTTTGTAAAGAAGTACTTGCACCTCCAGCAGTTGCACTTGTATTTACGTCGGCAGCAAAATCATTGGTAAATAAACGGGTATTTAAAAAATAATGATAACGCATTCTAGTAGCTAAAGTTGCTACAGGTGTTGCTGCAATTACAGTAGCTGTTAACCCAGCAGCAGTCATAGCTGCATCTGTTGGAGCCAACACTGTAAAAATAGAAGCTGAAGCTAAAGTTGTATTTAAGCCAGCTCTTGTTAGTGCTGCAAGAAACAGGGTATGTTGACCAGTATTGGTTATAATAGAAATAACATTACCTCTTAATTGAGGTGGAGTTAGAAATCTTTCAGTAACATGAATAGTACCATTATTCAAATTAACATCAGCAGTAGAAATTTGAGCACCGTTAACGTAGTAGTTGTTATTGAAACTACCATTAAAAATGGCACCCCCCATTTGCGTAGTTCTGCTAATACTACTAATAGCAATCATATCTAACCCTCTATAGTTAGCATTTACTAAATGATACATTAGTAAATAACTAATTGCTCCCGAACTTAGCCTATTTAAAGAGTCTGTAGTTATACCAGATGCTGCAAAGCCAGCATTGGTTGGTGCAAACCAAGTAAACGGCCCCGGCCCAGTTGTAAAATCTTTTAAACCTGCTTTTTCAACAGCAGCAGCAAACATGGTAAGATTGGCGTTTGACTTAACATATTCGTCGAAAGATGGATTAACAACCGCAACTTCATCTTTTTTGCAACCTGTAAAAATTGTTACAAACAAAGCAGCTAGAATTGTTATATTGATTATTTTTTTCATAATTACATTTCATTTATTGGTTAGTAATAGCTGTTGTAAACATTGAAGGTAGAATTAAGCCTGTTGCAAATCCAATTGTATACACCGTTACGCTTCTTCTACTTCCTGTTGCCAGAGTTTGTGGAGGTATTACTGTACCTGCGATAGGAACACCAGCCGATGTTACTGCACGTAACCTAATGAAAGGACGTGTAGTGAAAGTTCTTACAGAAATAAAGCCAGATGTACCTTTATAAGGAATATTTCTGGCCAAAGTATCTCTTACAACATCAGTAGCAGATGCAGAGTCAATTCTAATAAAATTCAATGAAGACCCAACAGTAGCATTAATTAATCGAACAGAAAGAAAACTGTCTTTTGCAGCAATAAAGGCATCTTCCACGGCAAAAACAGATCTATTGATACCAGTATCTGCCAAGGTAACAGAATAAAATTTATTAGCCTCTAAACCCAATTGACCAGTAAATATTAATACTGAGTCGTTTTGAGTACCCACATTGGGCAAAGATAATTTTATAGTTGCACCTGGTGCAACTGCTGCAAAATCGGGGAAAGTTGATGTAGCTGGAAAAAAACCTCCACTTCCTGAGGTGTTGGCACCATTTAATTTTGCATCATTTGCTTTTATCATAACCGCAGGAGTAGCTGGTGAGAACAAAGCTAACTTTATAAACGCCTTGTCAGTGGGCAATGAATACTCTGTTAACCGTAACCCTGCTTTTTCACAACCAGTTATTTGAACAAGGGCAACTGCACCTAATAATATAAAAATGATTCTTTTCATAATAGTTTATTGTTTTGTTATTAAGGTTGACTAAACCACATTTCATAGGTATGATAATCAATATTTAAACCTCCAAGCTTTCTAATTTCATCAATATTCCAATCGAATTCAGAAAAATTGGTTGGCGAAAAACGGTATGCAGGTTTTGGACCCTGATTATTTGTTGAATAAAACGGAATAACGAATGATTTATACACTTGGTCATTAGTATCGGCATCGAAATCGAAATAATGGTATCTTCTCAAATCAACCCAACTTTCAGTAAAATTCCAACCAAAGTCGCCAATATATTTTTGAAGCATGATATCTGTTAAAAATAAAGTTGCCTCTGTTTTTTTATACCCAGGTGTTAAAAAATATGCGGTTCTCTCATTAGCATTAATTGCATTTACACCAGAAGCAGTTGTTGTATAAAAATTTACGAAATCCATATGTGCAGCTACTCCAGCTTGGTAGGCTGGAAGAGCAATATCTTTTCTACCCCTTCTAAATGCAGCTTCTGCCTTTAAAAACTGTAATTCATGAAATGTCATTACAGGATAACGAGCACCATTTTGAAAAACGTATTTTCCAGACCTTGCTCCAAAAACATTTATTCCATTATTTAAAATAGTGCTGTCTCCATATAAAAGACTGACTCTTCTTCTAAATGCTGGAGAGCCAACAGTAGTTCCTCCAGTAGCTCCAACCTCTGGATCGCCAACACCAGTTGTTTGTAAAATATTAAATCTGTAACCACCATTTAGGGTTGGCATTGTACTTGTAATAGTCGATGTATCAAAACTGATACTTAACATTCTGCTAATTCTTGGATCTCTATTTGCAGCTATGCTAGAACCATTCAATATAGTACCATCTAATAATTGAGTGATGAATCTTGAAGCCCTTCTTACTGTAGCAACGGCCGATCCACCCGAAAAATTATTTCTTGCGGGACCAGCTGGATTTGTATCATCATTCCTAGTTGCATTGAATGGTACCAAGAAGTTATCTGCAGCATTTGACATGGCTAAATCACAAAACTTAATGACTGAGTCTGCACTATATGTAGATTTATTGGTGCTTCTGCTGTACAACCTTGCCAAAATACCATAGGTAAATTTTATCCACTTGTTTCTATCTCCATTGTACACCAAGTCGCCTCTTTGTAAATCATTTAAGGGTACTTTTCCATCAGTTCTTCCAAGATATTGTATTGCCAATCTGCACAAAGAATCAATACCTTTATACACAACTTCTTGTTTATCGTACCTGTATTTTGCACTTACACTGGCACCAGTAACATTCCAAGCGTCGTAAAATGGCAATTCTCCAAAATAATCCGTGGTTTGTTGAAAACCCCATGCCCTTAAAGCATAAGCAACACCAACATAATCCCAAGCTTCCTCCTTTAACCCTTTTTCAAAAATAACGTTTAAAGATGATCCTTGAGATTGGTAGAATGTCCTCCACATCTGAGCAGCTTGAGCACCTCCGCCGTTGCCACCATGAAAATCATAGTTATCGTTAGTTGTTGCGACAAAGTTTTGAATATAATTACCAGAAAAGCGACCATCTAAAAAAGAGGCTGCTGGAATTAAAGAATAAACTGGTGGCAATAAAGCAGCCAAGGAAGCACTTTGTGGGCTTGCAGGGTCGGAATTCACATCAAAATACTTTTGGCAAGCAGTAAACTGCGAAGCAATTGTAACAATGATGAGTGAATAGAGTATTTTTTTCATTTTTATTAATTTAATTAGATTAAAATTGAACGTTTAAACCAAAGTTTAGACCTAATGGTGTGGCTAAGTTTCCTGTATCCATTCCTATACCTCCAATACCACCTCTTGTAGATGCATTGTTGCCGTTAACCGACGGATCTGCACCGGTATAATTGGTAATCATAAAAGCATCTGTTACCGTACAAAAAACACTGGCACTTTTAAACACTTTTTGGCGTTTAACCAGTTTTGTTGGTAGTTTATAACTTAGGGTGATATCTCTCATTCTTAACCAACTAATATCTCTTTCAATAAAATCTTCTTCAATACTTCCAGATGTGTAATAATCGCTTCTAAATAAAGGATTTATTGCAATTGTATTTACTGTAGGGTTCGCAGTATTTTGTAACCCATCGTTCAATACTCCTTTTATAATTCTTGGCGTTTCTCTGTCGAGGGTTTTTGTACTTGCTCCTCTGATATATAGTAAGTATTCTGTACCATTGAAAACATCTCCGCCTTTTCTAATATCTAACAAAAATGACAAACTCCAATTTTTATACGTAAATGAGTTTAATAAACCCATCGTAAAATCTGGTTGACGATCCCCAATTACCTCAAAACCTCCACCACCGGTAGAAACACCAGTACCAGTAATTCTAATTGGTAAGCCACTTGTTGCAGATATAATTAAATCTCCATTTGCATTTCTATCAAATCTGTTGCCAGCTAATTGATAAATATTTCCACCTTCTCTAGAAATATTTCTTACATTACCCAAGCCCCAGGTATCAGAATTATAAAATTGAGGTAACCCAGCAGGCATACGTAAAATTTTATTTCTGTTTTTTGCAAAATTCACTGTAGAATTCCAAGTGAAGTTTTTGTTTTGTATTGGGTTACCCTTAATTTGTAATTCAACACCTCTATTGGTAACGTCGCCACCATTAATCCACTGAAGAATTGAACCAGAAGCATACGATAAACGTGGGGCTATTAATTGATCTACCACTTTTTGGTCGTAGTAAGCAAAATCAAAACTTAACCTGTTTTTGAAAAATTTCAACTCGAAACCTACTTCAAGATTTTGACCAAACTCTGGCCTTAAATCTGGGTTACCTTGTGTAACAGCAGGTTGAAAGCCACCGCCATTGGTGTTGGATTGTATAAATCTTCTTCCCTTAACATAAGGTGTACTAGGATCACGACCAGTTGTTGCGTAACTAACCCTAAGCTTAGCATAGCTAATTTCTTTTGGAAATTTAAATGCATCGGTCAAAATTACATTTGTACCAGCACTCCAATAATAGTAAAAAGCATCGGCTTGATTATAATCTAATGGATCAATTAAACGGCTACTTCCATCCATTCTTCCAGAAACGGAAAATGTCCAATAATTTTTGAAGGTACCTGAATAGTTAATGAAAGCACCCATTCTATTAAAATTGGTATTGGTAGTTACAGTCGCAACAGTAAGTGGGTCGGTATTATTTAAACTAATAAAGTTGGGATCAAACAAACGTTCTCCTCTAACACCATTTAACTCTTCTTTTCTACTATCAAAAGTAAATGCGGTAATAATAGTATTGTTGAATTTACCAATTTTCTTTCTAATAGTAGCTCTAAAAGCTCCATTAATTAAACGTTGTTGGTTTCGGTATTCGGTGATATTGCCACCTGTAGAAATACCAGTGTTACTTTCTGGATGAACAAATAAAACCCCTTTACCAGCATAATAATCGATACCTATTGTTGAGTTTAGATTCAACCATTTTAGAGGATCGTAATTGAATTGAAAATTCCCTTGAATACGATCATTAATATCAAAGTTTTTGTTCTTCGTAACATCCCACCAAGGATTGTCATCTTCTAGACCCCCATCGTTTCTAACTTTTACACGAGAACCATTTGGGGTAATAAAATTTTTAATGTCTTCATCAACTGGCCACGTTAATAAACTTACTAAAAAACCAGTACTACCTTTTAAGGCTTTATCAGTTCTAGAATTGATATAACTCATACTTGTTGTAACATTTATTTTTGAACTCAACTTAAAAGTTGTATTCAATCTAAAGTTATAACGTTGAAAAGAGGTTAATGGAACAACACCTTGGTTATTAAATGTACCAATGGTAAAACGATAAGTGCCTAAATCGTTACCACCATCTATCGCTAAATTATGAATTTGGGTTTTACCAGTTCCAAAAAAATTCTGGATGTTATCAAAGGTTGGCACACCGTCGGGTACTCTTTGTCCAAAAAAAGTTCTTAAGAGTGGATTTGTAACACCTAAACTTCCCTGATCAAACACTTTTTGTTGCTCTGGTAAACGATAAACAGTTTCGAATCTAAATGAATTGCTGTAAGAAATGGTTGCTTTTCCCTTTGTTCCTTTTTTTGTAGTAATAATAATGGCACCATTGCTACCATCAGATCCATACAAAGCAGTTGCCTCTGGCCCCTTCAAAACAGTAACATTTTCTATATCTTCTGGATTAATATCCATTGCTCTGTTACCAAAATCATTATTTCTATTAGCGTTACCACCAGGTAAACGATCTGCACTTTCAACTGCACTATTATCGATGATCAAACCATCTACCACAAAAATGGGTTGGTTGGTACCATCAATAGAAGTTGGACCTCTTAAAATAATGCTACTAGATGCTCCTGGCATACCAGTAGTAGAAGTAATCATGGCACCGGGGATACGGCCTGCTAAAGAGTTAATAAAGTTGTCTCTTTTAGTTTGAGCGATTTCTCCACCATCAACAGTAATTGCTTGATAAGTTAAATCTCTTTTACTTTTTTTAATACCATATGCAGTAACCACCACATCGTTTACATCTTTATCGGTTTGTACCAAACGTAAACTATAACTTTTGCCATCACCTACAGTTACTTCTTTTAAAGAATAACCAACATAGCTAAAAGATATAACATCGCCTTTTGAAGCAGCAAGGGTATAAAAACCCACTTCGTTAGAAGTTGTTCTTTTATTGGTGTTTTTGTTGGTAACAGTTACGCCTAATAAAGCACCTCCATCATCGTCTGATATGATGGTACCAGATATGGTACTGGCTTGTGCAAAAGCATAACTTGGAATAAGTAGTGCAATAGTTAATGAAAACATTACACCAAGTGCAATCAATCTTCTCATGCTAGTTTTGTTTAAAAAGTTTGAATTTAAAATCAAGATTAATCATAAATCGGCATAAAAACGCAGTTTATTATTAACATTTTGGTAATCTGTTAACAAATGTATTGATAAACGACAAGAAATTTGTTAAATTTTTGATTGAATTTAAAAAAAATAAAAAACCGCAGAAAAATGCAGCGTTTTATAAAAATGCTTGTCTTTGCAAGGTTTTATATAACCAATAATCCCTTTTCTTTAAAAGGTTTTAGTAGTTCTTCGCTTGGGTTTAATTCTGTGATTAGTATATTAACCGCCTCAATTGGGCAAACTCTTAAACGTTGTACGCTGTTTAATTTCTCGGAAATAGCTAACGATACCGTTTTGTGTGCTGCCTTAATCATGGCTTTTTTTACTTCAATAATCTCCCACTCCAGATCGGTTATCCCATGTTCTATATCTATACTATTTGTGCCTAAAAAACATAAATCGGCTTTTATTTCACTTAATTTTTGAATTACCTCGGCCCCAACGCTCATTTGTGCACTTTTAATCAATTTATTACCTAAAAAAATGACTTCGGAATTGGGGTGATTCAACAATTCTAATGCTGTAGGAACACTAACTGTTATAAATGTTGCATTTAAATCATCGGGTAAGTTTTTAACCAATTCTCTAATAGTTGTACCTCCAGAAAGTAGAATCAACATACCATCCTTTATTAATTCTATTGCTTTGTGAGCAATTATTTTTTTTTCGGTATGTTGATAGATATTTTGATTTTCGATAGTAAAATGAAAAGACTTGGATAATGCACCACCGTGTACTTTGGTAAGCTTACCTTCCTCGTCTAGTTCTTGTAAATCTCTACGAACCGTATCTTCCGATACATTTAAATGTGTACTTAAATCACTCGATAAAACTTTATTGTGAATATTAATTTGCTGAATTATATAAGCTTGTCTTTCTTTCTTTAACATAGAGCATTTTTTAAAAAATGAAAGTAATAAAAAGTTTTATAGTAAACGGTTATTTCTGCAAATTTCATTTTTTTAACTGCTTTGCTTTATTAAATGTTCTATTGCAATTACATTTGTTATCTTAAGTATGATTACACCACAAACCATAGAAACTATTAAAAGCCGAATTGATATTATTGATGTAGTGGGCGAATATGTGAAACTAAAAAAAAGGGGTAGTAATTATTTAGGTCTTTGTCCTTTTCATAACGAAAAAAGTCCCTCATTTACCGTTTCTCCTGCAAAAGAATTGTATAAATGTTTTGGTTGTGGTAAAAGTGGCAACTCCATTACATTTTTAATGGAACATGATAAACTAAGTTATGTTGAAGCATTAAAGTGGTTAGCCAGCAGATACAATATTGAAGTTGAAGAAACTGAAGCATCGCCAGAACAAAAAATATTTGCTCAAACATCCGACAGCCTAACTGCAATTAATAATTTTGCACAACAATTTTTTAGTAAACAATTATTGGATGAACAAGAAGGACAACATATTGCTTTAACCTATTTAAAAGAACGTGGTTTTAGA
This sequence comes from Chitinophagaceae bacterium, assembly GCA_031429335.1. Lineage (GTDB taxonomy): Bacteria > Bacteroidota > Bacteroidia > Chitinophagales > Chitinophagaceae > UBA1930. The sequence continues at coordinate 33,188 of JANOZK010000093.1, forward strand.
GATGAAGTCATCACTAAATTTCAATTAGGTTACAACCCCAACAGTAAAAATTTATTGGCACAAGCTTTAGTCGCCAACCAATTTAATAAAGATTTATTACCCAAAACCGGTTTAGTAGTTGTAAGAAATGAAGATGAGTTGTGGGACAACTATAGAGGTAGAATTATTTTTCCGATTCACAATAATAGTGGTAAAATAATTGGTTTTGGTGCAAGAATAATTGGCAAAGCAGATAAAGCTCCTAAGTACATAAATACACCAGAAAATGAAGTGTATAATAAAAGTAAAGTATTGTATGGGAGCTATTTTGCCAGACAAGCAATTGACAAAGCAGATGAATGTTTATTGGTTGAGGGATATACCGATGTAATTAGTTTACACCAAGCAGGTATCGAAAATGTTGTTGCAAGTGGAGGTACGTCGTTAACGGTAGATCAAATACGTATCATAAAAAAATACACCAATAATTTAACCATTATTTACGATGGAGATGCTGCAGGTATTAAAGCTGCTTTACGTGGACTGGATATGGCTTTGGAAGAAAGTTTAAACGTAAGGCTAGTACTTATTCCAGACAAAGAAGACCCCGATAGTTATGTAAACAAAGTTGGCACTACCGAGTTTAAAAGCTTTGTTGAGAGCAATAAAAAAGACTTCATTATTTTTCAAATAGAAATAATGTTGAAAGATGCTGGTAATGATGTTGCCAGAAAGAGCGAAGTAGTTAATACGGTTGCAGAAACATTGAGTAAAATAAGCCGAGCCGAAGATTTTACCAAACAACAAGATTATATTAAACAATGCTCTGCCCTTCTAAAAATTGATGAAGGTGGCTTAACCAATTTAGTAAATAAATACAAAAGAGATAAGGTTGTAAAAGAAGAAAAAAAACTACCCATCGATGATGCTTTTGCACAACAACAATTGGTGCAACAGCCTGAGGATGTATTAAATTACAATACTGCATTATTAAATCAAGATGAGGCACAAGAAAGAAATGTATTAAAGGTTTTATTAGAACATGGTTTAAAACAATGGAATGATGAAACGAGCATGGCTCAATATATTTTTGATCAACTAGAACAATACTCATTAAACAATTCAATTCTTGAAAAATTATTTACCGAGTACCGTCAACTTTTTTATGCTGGTAAAGAAC
>JANOZK010000094.1:0-6643 GCA_031429335.1 Chitinophagaceae bacterium
ACATTTTTACAGCTAAGTAAATATGAGTTATCAAAAATTTAAAGCCAATCAAATTTTTACTGGAACAAACATGTTACCTGAACAATTTGTATTAATTACAAATGAAGATGGCATTGTTGAAGCAATAGTTGAGGTTGCAGATGCTGGGGATGAGGTGCAAAATTTTACTGGCATATTAAGCCCTGGTTTTATTAATGCTCATTGTCATATAGAGTTAAGTCATATGAAAGGTTTAGTAACAAAGCATACTGGCCTTATAAATTTTATAGTTAATGTAGTTAACCAAAGAAATAATACTGAACCAATAATTTACGAAGCCATAAAAAATGCAGAAGCAGAAATGCTTAAAAATGGTATTGTTGCTGTAGGAGATATTTGTAATACAAACAATAGTTTTAACCACAAATTAAAATCTGCTTTAACATGGTACAATTTTATTGAAGTTAGTGGATGGTTACCAGAGGTTGCAGAAAAACGGTTTGCACAGGTGAAGGAGATTGAACTTCAATTTAAAACTGTAAAAAACAATCAACAAACTTCTATTGTGCCACATGCACCTTATTCAGTATCAAAAGAGTTATGGCAAAAAATTGAAGGTGATTTTGAAGGCAAAACCATTACCATTCATAACCAAGAATCAAAAGCAGAAAATGATTTGTTTATTAACGGAACAGGCGATTTTATTGCTATGTATCAATTAATGAATATTGAAAACCAAGATTACAAACCCTCAAAAAAAACAAGTGTACAAACCTATTATTCAAGCCTACAAAAGGCTAAAAATAGAATATTGGTTCATAATACGTTTACGAGTGATGAAGATGTTCGGTTTATTCAAAATATTGAGGTAGCCCAAAATAATTTCACATTTTTTTGCCTCTGTGCAAATGCTAATTTGTATATCGAAAATAGGTTACCCGATATTGAAATGTTGCGAAAAAATAATTGTACGATAGTATTAGGTACAGATAGTTTAGCAAGCAATAATAGTTTAAGCATTGTTGATGAGATACAAACTATTAGAAAAAATTTTCCTACAATTCCTTTAGTCGAAATTTTACAATGGGCTACATTAAATGGTGCAAAAGCTTTGCAATTAGATGCTAGTTTGGGAAGTTTTGAAAAAGGAAAAAAACCAGGTGTTGTTTTGTGGAATAATGATTTGGTAAAACGGTTGATTTAATTTTTGTGCCACCGGAATGCAGAATTTTATCATCGGTGTCAATTGTTCTATGACAAAACAAAAAAAAATTAGCTCAATACTTCTTGTAAAACACTCAAGCTTTTCATTTCTCCAAAATCGTTTATGTGTAAACTAATGTATAGTTGTAAATGTTGCAATACAATTTTACGAATAGTTCTATTTAATTTAATATTTTCTAAGTCGCTATAAAAATCAATATTGTTTATGTCGGAAATTGATTGAGCATAAATACCTTCTGTGAAATGATTATGTAATGGAGGAGTGTTTACAAAAAAACCTTCTTGTAAATCGAGTATGGGCGTTGTATTATTATAAGTACCTTGAATTCGAAAGCCCAATTCGCCACCCAAATGTAAAGTGAAATATAAGGGTAGGTTGGCTACTAATGTATCGTTGCCTTTATCTAATTGTTTTAATGTATCTTCTATTAAATAAAATAATTCTGGATTAGCTTCGGGCTGTTTTAAACTATGTTGTACAAGCTCTATAACATACATTGCAACAGTGTTTCTTACCACATCAAATAAAACTTTTTCGTATAAAAAAGCCCATTGATACTCTTTAATAAATTGTAAATTTTTTAGTTGGTTATGGTACACTTGCATATCTAAAATTGCAGTGGGCTGGAAATAATTTGCCTTGCCCTGGCTGGTTTTAGAAGATTGCCTAACACCTTTTACAATATAGTTTTGTAAACCAAATAACTCGGTATATACCGAAGTAATGATACTTGTTTCACCATACTTAACGGTTCGTAAAACAACGCCTTTGGTTTTGTGTATTTGCACAATGTAAAGATAGTTAGACTTTTGAGTTTGCCACTATGAAACAAACGCTACAATGAATACCAAAATTTCAGACAAAGCAATAAAGGATACGAAGTACCCCAAGGTTTTTGGTAAAAATCCTCGAACAGTTGTTAAACTATTTCATAGGATTAACCAATATTGGTAATAAAAAATAACTGAATAAAGTAATTAGAATAGTAGATATAATATTCATTACAAAGCCGGTTTTTACCATATCGCTCAGTTTTAATTTACCACTTGCAAATACAATAGCATTTGGGGGTGTACCCATAGGCAACATGCTAGCACAACTTGCTCCTAAAGTCATTGGTATGCCTAATAAAAGTGGGCTAATGTGAAGTGCATCTGCAATGCCAGCAACCACTGGGGCAAATACAATTACTTGTGCAACATTGCTCATTACTTCGCTAATAAAGATAGAAATGATGGTTACTAAAAAAATCAATAATAATATGTTTGTTCCTGCATAAACTGCAATCCAGCTTCCTAACTGTTGAATTAATCCAGCTTTCTCTAATTGATTGGCCAGTGTAATACCACCTCCAAATAATAATAAAATCCCCCAAGCCATTTTTTGAGTGTCTTTCCAAACTAATATATTTTTTGCATCTGGCAACAAAGATTTTGAAGGGATAATGAATAATAAAATCGCCCCAAATAAAGCAATCATAGTATCATCTAATTTTATAGATGATTGGTATTTATTAATTAGGTCTTTTGTAATCCATAAAAGTGCAGTAGTTATAAAAATAAAGAGAACCCTTTTTTCTGGTTTCGATACTTTACCAAGTTCTTTCAACTCATATTTTATTAACTGTGCTGTTGCAGTATTATTTTTTATACCATTTTTATATAACCATTTTGTCATAACAACATACAAACTAAACATTAGTAGTAATGCTATTGGCAAACACAAAAGCATCCAATCTATAAACTGAAAAGTATATTGGTATTTTTTCTCTAGAAAACCAACAAAAGCAACATTGGGCGGGGTACCAATAATTGTGGCAATACCACCAAAATTACTAGCATATGCAATTGACAACAATAAACAAATTGCCATATTTTTTATGCTACCAGCTTGTCTATGGCTTTTCTCCATCACAGTTACCACACTCATTGCAATGGGGTACATCATCATAGTTGTGGCTGTGTTACTTAACCACATACTCAATAAGCCAGTTGCCAAAATAAAACCTAAAATAATTTTATTGCCACTTGTACCAGTGAGTTGTACAATGTTTAATGCAATGCGTTTATGTAAGTTCCATTTTTCAATTGCTAGCCCAATTAAGAAGCCACCCATAAATAAAAAAATTACAGGATTGGCATAAGGCGATGCAGCTTCATCTATTTTACAAATATCCATTAATGGAAAAAGTAAAATTGGTAGTAATGCAACTACCGGCATAGGTAAAGCTTCAGTAACCCAAAGGGTAATCATTAAAACTGCAATGGCTAACACCTTTGTAGCAATTGGATTTACTGCAAATGGATTTACTAGTAACATTAGTACAAACAATATTGAAGCAAAAGCAAAATACAACAGGCTTTTGTTAATGGCTTTCATGCATGTAATATAATTGATTGTATTAGATTACTCTAAATCAAAGTTCTAAATTTTGTCCTAAATTTTAAAGCTTTGGAAATTTTATATTAACTATATTTTATTCTTAAAAACAGAATTTTTTTGAAATAAAAAATATTTCAAATTTTAATTACGATTATTTTACTATCTAATTATTGTTACACTACCCGATAATTTGCTATAGCCATTATTGTTTAACTCAATTATATAATAGTAGGTACCCACAGGTAATGGTTTACCATTTACAGTACCATTCCAAGGGCCATTATAGCCAATTGAACGATACATTTGTTGACCATTTCTATTAAATATTTCTATAATACAGTTTGGGTAATCGTTTAAGAAAGCAATTTCCCAACTATCATTAATATTATCTCCATTTGGTGAAAATGCATTGGGTATGGCCAATTGTTTAAATGCTACAACTCTTACCGTATCGCTTGCAATACAGTTGCCTAAACCTGTTGCTGTTATTTTGTAGTTGGTAGAGAAAAATGGTGTACAAATTGGGTTAAGTAAAGTATCGTTATTTAAATAAGTTGATGGCGTCCATAAATACTTAAATAAACTGGTATCGTTTATAGTTGCCATAATTGGAATAGAAATACCTTCTGGTGTATATCTAATTAATCCAGCATCAACAACTGGCTGTTTATAAATGGTTACTGATTGTGTTTTAGGGTTCGATGTACAACCATCGGTAGTTTTTACTAGCAAAGTAGCTGTATAGCTATTTGGTGTAGTGAAAATTTTTGTAACGTTAGCCGTATTTGCAGTATCGCCATTGCTAAATACCCAATTCCATTGGCTTAATGTGCTACTTGGTGCACTACTTAAATCACTAAAAAGGATAGGTTTATTGGGGCACAACGTATCGCCAATGATGGCAAAGTCGGCAATGGGTTGTTGGTAAAAAGCAGTTAATGGAATAGTCGTTGAATCTTTACAACCTTGTAAAGATGTTGCAATTAATTTAACATTAAATGGTCCAAAGTTGGTATAAGTATGTGTTGGATTGATTACTGGCGAAGTGGTGTTATCGCCAAAGTTCCAAACATAACTTAGACTGCTAACTGAACCAGCATTAATGCTACTTTGGTTTATAAATTTGGCTTCACCAAATGGCATGCAAACACCAGTAGGTGGCGTAAATGCTACAACTGGGAATGGATTTACAATTACAGTTTGTTTTGCTGTATCGCTAACACATAAACTATCGCTTACTACATATAGTTTAATCATAAATGTATCAAAAGTGCTATACTTTTTAGAAAACGGTAAACCATTCAACTTTATGTCTGTTGTTGCATCTCCAAAATCCCAATATCTTTCTTTAATATTTGAGGTAATAATGCTGGAAGTATCCTTAATATACACAGAATCGTTTAAACAAATATTATTGGTAACAGCAAAGCCTGCAGTAGGTTTGGGGAACACCCTAATTTGTGCAGTTGCCGAATCTTTACAACCACCACTTGCAGTAAAAATATATTTAATGGTATGTACACCAGCCCCAGCAATTATTGGATTAAAATAGCCCAAAGTATCTGTACCTACTCCATAGTACTTGCCAATACCCATTAAACCATTGTTAAGAGTAGCAGTTGCAATACTGGTATTGCCATTGTTTACACAAACTCCCAACATGTTGTTGTACGTAATTTGCGGCATGGCATTAACCGTTATTAGTTTTGTTGATTCGCTTGTACAACCTCCTTTACTAAATACTTTTATTTTAACCAAATAATCAAGCGAAGCAGGTGCAAAAAATGTAGGGTAGCTGTTTGTATAAACTTCGTTTAAAGTTGGTGTATTATCTGTAATAAAAGCGGTTGGGTTATTTGTAAAGTCCCAGTATAATTCTAATTTATAAATAGAATCTACAGTTATTGGGGTTTGGTGAGTAATAGTTACTGACTTATTACTACATAATTGCAATTGATTAGCAATTGAGTAAACTACATTTGGTACATATCCAAATACAGCAAAGTTTTTAGTTCTAGTAGAGCTACAACCATTAGTGGTAGTAGTTCTTAATGTAACTGGGTAACTGCTATATTGTAAATACTTATGTGTTGGGTTTTGAATTACCGAAACATTATTTACACCACTACTTGGATCTCCAAAGTTCCAGTTCCAATTATACATTTGTCCATCGGAGGTTGTAGTAATATCTGTAAAACTTGCTGTACTATCTGGCAAACAACCACTACTCATGTTAAAATTTGTAACTGGGTTTGCATAAATGGTAATGGGTAAATCAGTAGTATCACTGTTGCATCCTGGACCAGCATTTACAAGGTGTTTAACAGTATAGTTACCGGGTGTTAAATAAGTAGTTGTAACTGGGTTTGCATTATTTCTAGTAATAATTTGAGTATTGGCAAAATTATAATACCATGTTTGTATAGTGCCACTACCAAAGCTAGAAGTTGGTGTAAAAGTAACTAATGTATCGGCACACAATCTATTTGATACAGCCAAAGTACTAATTGGTTTTTGCCTAACGGTTACCGTAACTGGAAAAGTATCGCTAATACATAAACTATCGCTGGTAACAGCTAGTTTCACAGTGTAGCTTGTTGCTGTTGCATAAGTTTTAAAGAATGCATTGCTGTCTAATCTTAAAGCATTAGTGGCATCTCCAAAGTCCCAGTTCCAATTAATAATTTTTCCAGAACTAATGGTTGCCGAATCTTTAAAACGAATACTATCGCCCAAACAAACATCTCTTTGATAACCAAATTTACTATTTGGTTTTGGAAAAACTCGTATGGCAGATATTGCTGAATCTTTACAACCAAATGTACTAGTATAAACATATTTTATGGGGTGTACACCAACACCAGCAAGAGCTGGATTGAAATTGCCCAACACATTTGTACCTGCACCACTATATGAAAAACTGCCACCTGTAATGCCATTGGTAACAACACCATTTGCTACAGAGCTAATGCTGGCGTTCACACATTTGCCTATTAAGGTTGCAAAAGTTACTGCAGGTGTTGCATTGAGCGTTATGGTTTTAAGCTTTTCGCTTAC
>JANOZK010000095.1:0-14375 GCA_031429335.1 Chitinophagaceae bacterium
AACCAACGATTTTGAAAAAGGATGGACAGGGCTTCTAAATGGTGCAGAACAACCTAGTGGCACTTATGTTTTTATGGCACAAGCCATTGATTATACTGGTAAACTAATTTATAAGAAGGGAACTGTAGTGTTAATTAGGTAATGAGCATACAATTAACATGTATAGAATTACAAACCAAGCAGCATTGTACTGTAAATTTTAGTCTTACATGAAAAGTTTTGAAGATGTTTTATAGCCTTTTATTGGCATTTCGTCTAAATCAAATCTTTCGTACATTCACGCTTTGTGAACTATAATTATGAAGCAATTTTTATTAGTATTCTTACTATCAATTTCATCTTTACTTGCCAATGCAACTCATATTGCTGGTGGTGAGTTGTTTTATGAAAGAATTGGCCCTGGTGCAACTGCAAACACAGACAGGTATAAAATAACCATGCGTTTATTTAGGCAGTGTGCATCTACTGGTGGAACAGGTGCACAATTAACTATTGAAACACCCCTAATTGGTATATACAATACTTCGGGTTTAAATTTATCAACTCAATTACAGTTGATAAGAGAGTTTACCACAGTACCAACCTTAAGTAATGACCCAGCTGCAAACCCATGTTTAACAGGTTCTACAGCCGAAATTACTTCTTGCTATGAAATTGGAAGATGGAGTGCCGAAATTGAATTACCAAGAACTGCAAGTGGATACACTTTGGTTTGGACACGTTATACCAGAAGGGCAGCTGGTGTACAAAATGTAAATATTGGAGCTAGCACCGGTGCTGCTTTTAGCACTCAAATTCCTGGTACTAATGTTTTACCAAATGGTTTTAATAGTAGTGCACAATTTATTATTAGAGACACTGCTTTAATATGTAAAGAATCCAACTTTACTTTAGATTATAGTGCTACTGATTTAGACGGAGATTCGTTGGTATATAAATTTGGAGAAGCATACGAAGGCATTGGGGGCTCATCTTCAAACCCAGACCCCTTTAGTGCAGGCCCCCCAGCAACTATTTTTTTTGTACCACTTAGCTATAATGCTCCTTACTCAAGTACGAATCCTTTAGGTAATTCTGTTAATATTAATACTGGTATTTTAACAGGTACTTCACCAGCTACACCAGGCTATTATGTTATTTGTGTTATTGTAGAAGAGTGGAGAAATGGAGAAAGAATTAATAGCCATAGAAAAGATTTTGTATTAAAAGTAGGTAATTGCTCTACTGTAAAACCTGATGCAGGTCCAGACGATAAAACTTGTAATGGATTTGATTTCATGTTTGAAAATCAATCTCCAAACCCTTCAATTATTAGTTATAACTGGAATTTTGGCGATGGCAATTCATCAACCTCTCCAAACCCACCACACACTTATGCAGATACCGGTAGGTATTTAGTTAAGTTGAAAGTTATAGCCACAGGTGGGTGTCAAGATTCTGCCACAAAATTCGTTTATGTTTTTCCAGGCTTCACACCAAGTATTACTGTAATAGGTTCTTGTGTGCAACAACCTATTCAATTTAGAGATGCAACCATAACTGCCTATGGTTTTGTAAATAGCTGGAAATGGGATTTTGGCGATTTAACCACCCTTGCCGATACAGCACGTAGTAAAGATACTGCTTGGAAATACCCAACTGGTGCTGATTATGTTGTACGCCTAACCTCTACCAATAGCAAAGGTTGCGAAGACACCGTTAGTAAAACCATTACTGTTAGGAACCAACCATTACTCAATCTTCCATTTAAAGATACTTTAATATGTAGCATTGATACGTTGCCATTAATTGCCAACTCAATTGGTGCATTTTCTTGGACACCCAATTACAATATCATCAACCCAAATACTTCAAACCCGTTGGTTTACCCCAAAGTCACTACTTCGTATGTAATAACAGTGAATGACCAAGGTTGTATAAGTAAAGATTCAATAACCGTTAATGTATTAGATTTTATTAGGGTAGATGCTGGTTTAGACTCTGCCATTTGCCAAACAGATACTTTTAGGTTGCATCCTATAAGCCAAGCTTTAAGTTACATTTGGACAGCCACAACTGGTGAAGTTGTTGCAGCCACAAAATATCCATTGGTAAGGCCATTAATATTAACCAAGTATTATGTAACAGCCAATTTAGGAAAATGCCAAGATAGAGATTCTGTTAGCATTAGGCCTGTACCTTACCCACAAGTAAGTGCCACCAATGTAAGCCCAATTTGTTTTGGAGGAAAAGTTCAACTAAATGCCAATGTTGTAGGTAGCAATTTCTTTTGGCAACCCACCACCTCACTCTTAAATCCAACTACTCTAAACCCAATTGCTGGCCCAAGTAAAACCACGAGTTATGTAATTACAGCAACCGATACCATTGGTTGCCCTAAACCAGTTAAAGATACTATTGTAGTAGAGGTTGTACCAATAGTAACAGTAAATGCTGGGCGTGATACATCAATTGTGAGAAACCAACCATTACAATTATTTGCTGCTACTAGCAATATCCCAACCAATAGCAGTTTTAAATGGATACCTACTACATGGCTAAATAATGATACCCTTAGAAACCCAGTTGCCACCATAAATAGCACCATCGATATTATTAAATACAAGGTTAGGGTAACCAGACCCGAAGGCTGCTTTGGCGAAGATGAAATTGTTGTAAGAGTTTTTAGTACCGACCCCGATATTTTTATGCCTACTGCATTTACCCCAAATAATGATGGTAAAAATGATATTTTAAAACCAATTGCAGTGGGTATTACCCGATTAGATTATTTTAGAATATACAATCGTTGGGGACAATTAATTTATGAAACCAGAGAACTAGAAAGTGGCTGGGATGGTAATTTTAATGGAAGCCCACAAGCCAGTGGCACTTTTGTTTTTGTGGTACAAGGTATTGATTATACGGGTAAAGTAATCTTTAAAAAAGGAACCTGTGTGTTGATTAGGTAGATGCTGGATGATTGATGCTAGATACTGGATACTGGATGATGGATACTGGATGTTGGGTGATGGATGATGGATGATGGATGTTAGATAATGGATGTTAGATAATGGATGCTGGATACTGGAGGATAGATTAATAATATATTTTGATTGCGGTTATGAGCTATAAGAATTTACAAATTTGGCAAATTTCGAGGGAGGTTGTTATTGAAATACATGCAATGAGTTTAACACTTCCAAAATTTGAATTGTATGAAGAAGGAAGCCAAATTAGACGCTCATCAAAAACAACAAAATCTGCAATTGTTGAAGGATATGGGAGAAGAAAATATAAAGCTGATTGGATAAAATTTTTAATTATAGCATTATCATCAAACGATGAAACAATTGACCATCTTGAAACACTATTTGAAACAAAATCTTTATGCAATGAATCAATTTATCAAACAATTCACAATAAGTTAAACATACTAGGTAAAATGTTAAATAAGTTTATTATTACCGTAGAAAAAGAACATATTTCTCCAAAATAACTGATTAAAAACTAAAATCTAGCATCCAGAATCTAGTATCTAGTATCTCAACTTTAAACTATGTCCAAAACTATACTCATTACAGGTGCAACTTCTGGCTTTGGAAAAGCAATTGCGGAGAAATTTGCTGCCGAAAAATGGAATTTAATTATTACAGGAAGAAGAGGAGAAAAATTATTGCAGGTAGCGGAACAATTAAAAAAAGAGTATGACGTAAGTGTATATACTTTAATTTTTGATGTTCAAATTAAAGCTGATGTTTTTGCTGCTATAGAAAGTTTGCCAAGCGAATGGAAAAATATTGATGTTTTAGTAAACAATGCTGGTCTTGCTTTGGGTAGAGATAGCTTTGAAAACGCCGACATTACCGACTGGGAAACTATGATGCAAACCAATGTTAATGGCTTATTGTATGTTACAAAAGCTGTTTTACCAAATATGATTCCTTATAAAGCTGGGCATATAATTAATATGGGTTCGGTAGCTGCAAAAGATATTTACCAATTAGGAAATGGCTATTGTGGCAGCAAGGCGGCAGTTGATGCTTTAAGTAAAAGTATGCGAATTGATTTATTGCCTCATAATATAAAAGTAACTGCCATACACCCAGGAGCAGCAGAAACCGAATTTTCATTGGTGCGTTTTAAAGGCAATGAAGAAAAAGCTAAACAAATTTATGAGGGTTATAAAGCATTAGAAGCAAAAGATGTTGCCGATACTATTTTTTATTGTGCCAACTTACCCAAACATGTTTGTATTAATGATTTAACCATTACTTGCACAGCACAAGCAAATGCCATATATTTTAATAAAAAATAGGACTTGTTTTATTTAAGCAGCATTACTTAAATCTTATGGGGCCAAAGAAATTCGTACTTGTAAACCAGCTCTTGTGTTTATGGTTGGGGCAGCTGTAGAAATATATGGCGTTACCCTTCTTTGATCAAAAAATAGTTTAATATTAATTCTATTGTTCAACACATAATCAATAGTAGGCTGTATGGTTACAACTTTTTGCCCCCCAGTGCCATAAGCATTTGCTTGGTCTAATCTACTATTATTGGTAACATCATCCCTTACTGCTAAATCTAGTTTAAAGTTAATATCATTTTCCAATTTTTTGCCTTTTGTAAATGGCAATTTAAATGGCAAAGTAAAACCACGTTTACGCCATCCAATACCTAAAACCCATTCGGTACTTTTTGTTTCACTTAATTGGTAGTCGATTAAACTTAAGCTTAATTGTCGGCTATTTTTATACTCGAATTTTAAATTTAGTTGGCTTAAAGTTGTAATATCTATACCAATTAAAGGTGCAAATTGTTCTTGTATAGAAATATTTGGAACCAAGAAAAATGGTACATAATTACCACTAACCGTATCAATAAACGATGGTGCACCAAAAGTTCCCGGGTCTCTAAATAACAAAGCACTATTATAACTATTCATACTTAGTGTACCACTATATGCATGATTTATACTAATGGTACTAAACTTTTTTGCCAAAGATGGTAGTTTGGTTAAACCTGTATAGGTGGCCCTCCAATTGGGTTTTGGTATAATACCACTAAATGGGTTTGAACGAATATTACTGTTATTTTGTTTCACCAATGAAACTGAGTATGGATCTTTACCAGTGTATGCAGCAATAAAAGAAGGCACCAAAACATCTTGAGCATACCTACTATAACCTTTTGCATAACCATCGGTACTTACTGGCCTGCCTGCATTTACCCAATATTGATTACCTTCTGCAACCCGATTACTTAATATAGATCTATAATTTTGAAAACGTTTAAAAGTTGCAGATACTTCATTTGGATTTGTTTTTTCGAATAAAGTACCAAAAGAAATATAAGATACACTAAACCCGCCTGCTGCGTAGGGGTTTAAGTGTTCTCTTCCTTTAGTTTGGTTTACCGAAGTATCTTTAAATAATTCGGTATATTCTTTACTAAATGTTTTATCGAAATTTACATCAATAATAAATTCTTTAATAGGTTCTAATTGGGCAGTAATACTTAGTTTTTGTTCAAAATTTTGTCGAAACATACTGTTAAACAAAGTATCTCTTGAAAGTAAACCTTGCACAGCTTTTTGATTTAACCAAGCGGTGTCTGGTTGTTTACCAAATACATAACCAAGCCCAGGTTGCATGGTTCTAAAATTGTTACCCAAGTATTTAGTACTATCCATAAAACCTGGTAAACGGCTTCTAAAATTTTCGCTATAATTAACCGATACCCTTTTAAGCATGGTAACCAATTTACCAGTAGTTCTAAATACATCGTTTAATTCTACGGGTTGATTTTGCTTTAATAACCGTGCAGCAATTTTTGCATCACGGCGTTGTTGACGCCATTTTTTTAAAGCAATTTCTCTGGCTTTTCCTTTTAATCCTTTCAAGGCTTCTTCTTTTGTTTTAAGTTGAATGCCAGTTGTATTTGTAGTTGGTGCAGTTGGGTCTTTTTTTCCTTTGCCTTTTTTATCAACCGTTGTTCCTGGTGCAGGTTTTTGTTTTGGAGCTGGGATATTATCTATTGCCCTTAATAACCTAGATTTACTGTACAACCTAGTTAAATCAAACTCTCCATTAATGGTGTTTTCTTGGCTGTTTTCTAAAGTGTTTCCTAAAGATAAAGCTACCCTACTTGCTCCAATCCAATTGTACCCAGCCGAATAACTATATCTAGCAGTAATCCAATCGGTTAATGGAAATTTGCTGAGTGGAAAGGTATAACTCACTATAGCTTTTTGTGTGTACAAGGTGTTACGTCCACCATTCCAAAAATTCTTATTTACACTATCCTTTTTTTGTTGTGTATTTATTAAACCATCGGGCTCATCAACCCTTGCATTATTGGTGGCAGAAAAATCTATGTTTAATGAACGAGACAAATCCCAACGCATATTATAAAATCGATCAAAAGTAAAATACTTGTCGTAAGTGGTATCAACTCGTTCAATTTTTCCGCTACCATCGGTACTAACAATTCTTGGTACAAACTGCCCAAATTGTCTATTAATATCGGCCCTAAAACTCAATAAACTTGGGTTTAAATTAAAATTAAAATCCCTTACTAAATTGTACCAATTACTTTTTCTTTTGGTTAATAATTTTTTAAATGGTTCAATATATTTTGATGCAGAATTAAATGTATATCCTAACCCACTTCTTTCTCTAGTAACTTCATTTTTTAAAACCAATGGGCTGGTTTGTTCTGTTTTGGTGTAAGAGTAACTAAAATCTAAATTACTTAAACTCCAAAGTTTTGGCTTACCATTTCCTTGTACCCTAACATTGGTGAAGTTTAAGGTTTTTATAGTTGTTTGATCTAAAGCTACATCCTTAATAGAATCTCTTCTTGCAGGTGTAGATGCAGCATTTATTTTATCGTTATACCTAACATCTTTATCGTAAGGGTCGTATTGTGGTTTTTTTATAGTTTTATTAATACTTGCAAAAATTGGAATACTAATTTTTGCTTTTTTAGGTACTAATTTTCCTGCATCAATAGTTGCAGCTGCATCGAACTGAAAAAGGTTATCTCTGGCTCTTTCATTTACTCTTTGTTCTATTGTACCAAACCCTTGTGTATAGGTGTTTGCAGATACACTAATGTTACCCAAATCTGCCAATTGAATATCTACCCTAGCCAAAGCAGCATAGGCCCCATTTTCATCTAATTGCGATAACCTCAACTCATTTACCCAAACCTCAGAAAATGCATCGAAAGTATTTCCATCTTTTGCGTTTTCGACACCTACCAAAATACCCCTTACTTCTCCTAAATTGGGGTTACCAAAAACCGAAAAAGTTTTATTTCCAATTACTTGCCTATAAATTGCTGAGAAAGATGCACCAGATTCGTTTCGTTTTAATTTTAGCTTTACCAAATCTTGTAAGCTAAAGTCTAAGTTATTTTCTATGGGCCAAACTTTGGAAGCACTCGTATCATTAGAGGCATATTTACCCGGTGCAGTAACTTTTAATGGTATTTTAATTTCGTAATAATTACTCAAAAAGTCTTGACCAATACGAATAACAGCATTTAATTCTTTGTCTTTTAAGTCTGGATATTTTGGAATGCTTTCTGCATGAACAAACATAGAAAGTTTACCATATTGACGCATGTCCAAATTCAAATTTTTAATTACGCCTCTTGCATCACCATCTTTCAATCCCAAAACTCGTAAACTCATTGCTTGCTCATTCTGCAAGAGATTTACCCCATTATTACTTAATAGTTGAACCCTTTCTATGCCAGGTGGTATTACATAGTTTACAGGGGTTCTGTTGCTATTTTCTTCTAAATTAACTGCTAACACATTAAAGGTAGTGGCTGAGGTATTTATGGGTGTATAACTTCCTGTTGTGTCTATATTATAAGTAAAATTTCTCCATTGGTTACGCACCAGATCGAAACGAGCAAATCTTAATACTGCTTCTTCTTCGAAATCGGTTAAATACATACGTACAAAACGTATAGATTTAAAATCAGTTATATTTCCAACATTTCTTGTGTAATCTTTTATTGGTACTCGAAATAAATACCAATTTTCTTGGCCAGTTGTTCCATTTGGATAATTAACATTAATGGTACGTTTATCTGTTACATATTTGGTTGTACCAACATTCATATTTTTGGTAAGCTCTATTTCATATTCATAATAGGCTTCGGTTTCGTTTAAGGTATTGTCTCGGTTTAAATCTTCATTATCTGGATAAAGGGTTGCTGCTGCAGAAAGGCTATTATCAGTTGTAGCAATTGGGCTATTGCCTTGTGGATTATTGAAATTTTTATACCGTTCTAATATACCAGAATTGGTGGCATCAAATGAAGCATCTCTATACCATTTGTAATTATCATTACTAGGATCGGCTATTGCTTTTCGATACAAGGGTGATGCTGTTCCAAAATTATTTGCCAATCTTCTAATGTAATAATCTTTTACTACTCTTTCACTATCATCTGTCATACCATCAAAACCAACATCTTGAAAAGGTCTATCATCTGGATTATTGCTAAACGCCTGTGTTACCTGAATAGGATTAATGGGTTGTTTACCCCAAGTACTTCTATCAACTACTGCAGGAATATTTGGCGACGGAAGTCCGTTCTCGTAAAAACGTTTACCATCTTTTAAAATATCTTCACTAATATTTCCAAAGTTTAAAACAAACTTTCCTTTTGCATTTAAGTTTGGATTTTTAATAAAAGGATCTTGAACCCAAAACTCTACATATTCTACGTTGCCTGTTTCAAAATCGGTTTGGTCTATGTTACGCATAATACCACCCCAACGTTTTCTTGGATTTAATAGTTTTCCTTGTGCATTTAATTCGGTTGGTCTACTTTCGAAATTATAAGGCCCTGGTTCGGTTGGGTAATAAGCCAAATCGAAAGTAAAAGCTTGTACGTTGGTAATATTGGTGGTTAAATTAGGAAACAACTCATTGGTATAAACCTGTCTTACTCTTGGGTCGCTCAACTCATCTAAACTTCTTCTAAGCGGATTATTAGCAGCATTTTTATCTTGCATATTTGGCTCAATATTGTACCAAGCCACTTTTGCTCTATTAAAATTATAGTCTATTGAATCTTTCAATTTGCCTTCTGCAAAACTACCAGTTGGTGTAGATGCTGGGGTCCATGCAATAGATGGAAAACGTAGGTCTAAACTATTTCTGGTGCCCTCAAAATCATCTACATAAATTAACCCTTGATCACCTTCACCAATTTGTTTTGGATGCCCAGGTTTTAAATATGCACCTTCCCCATAAGCAGTAATCGTACTTTTTGCTTTGGTTGAGTAAAAAGGTAGTTTATTTAATAATCTTGTAATACCAGGTGCTTCAGAACGATAACTAAAATCAACACCATACATGGTATTACGAATTGGATCTTCTCCATAATTCATTTTAGTAAAAAAGGGTCTTTCTCCCAAACGTACCATAGATGCTCCTAAACTTAATTTCTTATTGGCCAAATAATCCAATCGCAAACCTAAAAAGCCCCTTTGTTGCATGCCAAAGCCTGCATTATTTTCGTAAGAAACACTAACTGGCACACCAGAATTTAACAACCCTTGATTTATAATTTTTACACTCCCTAAATTATAATCTACTGTATAATCTTGCCCTTCTACTAAAACTTGCCCACCAGCATTTACCCTAACAGAGCCTTGTGGTATATTAAATGCTCCTAAATAAATATCGCTACCGCCAGTACCTTTTGCTTGGCCTTGCATGGCAAATCTATTTTTATTGGCATAGGTTTGTGCAATGGCTTTAATACTATCGTACAATTCTTTATATAAATATTTATCTTTTATAGTAGAAGCTACACCGCTAAAAGCAAGTGCTTCCAAATCTCTTCCAAAGGGTTCTAAAACAGGGAAAATTATTTTTCCTTGTTGAGATAAAATAGTGAAGCCTTCTACATAATCAAATACCCCATCCGGCTGTGGATCGTTTCTATTATTTAATCTATCTAAATTTAAAATACGCAATAGTGGTTGCCCTTCGGTTGCTGTTGAACTTTCTGGTAAATATCTTTTTAAACCTCCACTGGGTTCTTCATACAGAACGTTTAGTTTAAAATCTTCTCTGCTAATTCCTGGTAAGTCTAAAGAATACACATTCTTCATCATTAATTGCCAAATAGCCAAATTGGTTCTTGCTGAAGTAGCTTTTAAGAGTTTTAAGTACAATATTTTTTGTACGCCTTGAGATGAATCTAGAGCAACATCCTGACTGAACTCACCCACTTGATACACTTTACCATTGTAGGTATATTGATAGGCGATACCCAAAACCTCATCGGGTTGCAATTGTGTATTGATAGAAATAAAACCAATTTGAGGATTAAAATAATATTCGTTGGTTGTTAATTTTCTTGCATACGTTTTTTCAAAATCGTCAACCGGTTTTAAACCTAAATCTTGTAATTGGCCAGTTACCAACGATGGGCTTCTATAATTTTTTACATTTTGAAACAAATTATTGGTTCCATTGTCTGGCCTTGGATCGCTTGTAAAAACCGATACAGAAGGGCTTTGTGGCACCGATTCGCCTAAATCTGCTAAACCTACAACATCTCTTGCATCGGTGGTAGCACCAGTTCGGTTGGTAATCCAAACTTCAATACGTTGTATTTGTACTTGGCTATTTACAAAAGGCAAATTTTTCATTGCTTTATTGTAATTGTTTCTAAAATACTGCCCCATTAAAAAGTGCCTATTTTCTTCGTAGTCGTCTAACTTTTTTTGAAACTGTGTAGTAGCTGCACCACCTTGTAAATTTTGGCTTTGGCGTTGGCTTCGTTGGTTAGCCAATGCTGCAGTAAAAAATAATTTACCAAACTGCAATTGTGTTTTTAAGCCAAATAAATTTTGAGTACTAGGTATTAAGGTTCCTTTACTTTGCCAAGCAACATTACCAGCTTCTAGGCTTTTCAAAATTTCATCGTCCATGCCTTTGTAATCTAGTTTCAACTGATTTTCAAAATCAAAATTAGCAAGGGTATTGTAGTTAATAGGTAGCTTTAATTTATCGCCAATATTTGCATTTACATTTAAATTGGCATTCATATCAAAATCAAATCCACCATTGCTTCTGGCAGCTTCTGGCAAGGTTGGGTTTTTGGTTACCTGTCCTTGGTAACCAGCTAAAATGTCAACAGAACCTTGGGGCTTGATATCTACTTTAAAACCATTTTTTCCCACCCCAAAAATTCTATCAAAAAGTTTATCAAACACCTTCATTTTAGGGCGAGCAACTTTTCTGTTTAAAGTTGCCAAAGCTTGAGATCTTTTTTTAAAATAATCAACCTCTGCTTTTTTGGCTTCAATTCTTTGAAATTCTTCAAAAGTTAAGTAGGTAGGCTTTCTATAACTTTTACCTCCAATTTTTTCAATAATTACATATTGTTTGGTAACGGGGTCGTACTGAATATCTTGTTTTATTAAAGAAGTATCACGAATGTCGAAGGGATTTTTATTTTGCCAAGTATATCGGTCTCCTCTTCTATCTTTAATGGGGTAACGCAGAGAGTCGGTAGAGCTTTGGGCAAAAGAATTGTAGCCCATGCAAACAGTTGCAATAGAGAAAATTAAAAAAAACGAAGTGTAATAATTGAGTGATCGGTTCAAAACGTAGAATCCTTAGTTAAGTAGAGGTCAATTTCAATAAATCATAAATTTTTTAGGGCGTTTTTAATTAAATCTTCCAAAGCTATTACCTCAGGGTTTAAGGTCATTGCTTTTTTTACAGCTTGTTCGGCTGCGGGTTTTGCTATTCCTAAAGATACCAATGCATTTACTGCATCGCCACCAGATATAGAATTGGTTGATCCAGAAAAAGAAATATCAGAAAATTGTTTCCCTAATTTATCTCTTAACTCAACAATCAAGCGTTCTGCACTTTTTTTACCTATTCCTTTGATACTTTCTAATTGCTTGGTGTTGCCTTGAACAATTGCTTTTGTAATTTCTTCTGGCTTCATACCAGACAACATCATTCTTGCAGTAGCTGCACCAACACCAGAAACACTTATAAGATGTAAAAATATTTCTTTTTCATCTTGCTCGGCAAAGCCAAACAAAGTTTGGGCATTTTCGGTAATGTGCAAATAAGTAAACAATTGCCCACTTTCTTTATTTACAATGGCACTATAAGTATTTAAACTTATGTGCAAATCGTAACCCACACCATTAACATCTACCACTACCCTAGCTGGTTGTTTTTGAATAAAGCTACCTCTTACAAATGCTATCATAATTACAATGAATTCAAAAATAGGGCTTTAAATAATATGTAAACATTAAATTTGATGAAAAAATAGTTCAAAAATGCCGATTTTGTATTTCTGAAACATAATTACTGATATTTGTAACCCATTTAATAACCAATTTGAAAATTAATATATGAGCAAGATTACTGCTGCCATTACAGCTGTTGGGGGATATGCACCAGAAACTAAACTAACTAATGCCGATTTAGAAAAAATGGTGGATACCAATGACGAATGGATTAAATCTAGAACAGGAATTAGTGAAAGACGAATTTTGAAAGAACCTGGTAAAGCTACCAGCGATATGGCGGTGCCTGCTATTCAGGAAATATTAACTACAAAAGGACTGCTACCTACCGATATTGATTGTATAATTTGTGCAACAGTAACACCAGATATGGTTTTTCCGGCAACAGCAAATATTATTGCTGATAAAATTGGTGCCATTAATGCCTGGGGTTTTGATTTGGGTGCTGCATGTAGTGGTTTTTTATATGCCTTAACAACTGGAACAGCCTTAATTGAAAGTGGACGTTATAAAAAAGTAATTGTTGTTGGAGCTGATAAAATGAGTGCCATTATTGATTACACCGATAGAAATACCTGTATTTTATTTGGGGATGCTGCTGCAGCAGTTTTATTAGAGCCAAATGAGGAAGGCTATGGTATACAAGATAGTATTTTAAGAAGCGATGGTAGTGGTAGAGATTATTTACATATGAAAGCTGGAGGCTCATTAAAACCTGCAACCATGGAAACCGTTTTAGCTAAAGAACATTATGCTTTTCAAGAAGGTAAAACCGTGTTTAAATTTGCAGTAAAGGGCATGGCTGATGTTAGTGCAGAATTATTAGAAAGAAACCAGTTAACGGGCGATGATATTGCCTGGTTGGTACCACACCAAGCCAATCTAAGAATTATTGATGCAACTGCCGATAGAATGGGTATTAGCAAAGAAAAAGTGATGATTAATATTGAAAGATATGGCAATACAACGGCTGCTACTATACCACTTTGTTTATGGGAATGGAAAAACCAATTAAAAAAAGGCGATAACCTAGTGTTGGCGGCCTTTGGTGGTGGCTTTACTTGGGGTGCTACTTTGGTTAAATGGGGTTTTTAGTTCCACCCATTTAGTTTTGAAAAATAACTGAAAAAGGCAACGTTGAGATAATTTTATCAATAGTTATTAAATCAACCTAAACTTTTTCTAATGGTTGGTATCCTCACCAACTATGTTTTAAAGCATATTATTTCGTTTGGTGAGGACGCCAACCGATAGGTAAAAAAGCTGCTGCTTTTTAGTCTCCATCAACTTTTTGGCTCTATATCCTATACTTGCTGTTAGCCACTACAAGGGGATTAAGATTTTTTTCTGTTTTTTAACTTTCTTGCACCATAGCCAACACCTGCTGCTACCAAAAGCGATAGACCTCCGTCAATGGGTACATCTTCAACATCATCGCCAAAACCTGGTTGGGCATGTAGGATGGTAGGTAGTACAAAAAGTATACAAGGTAGTATTAAGTAGATAAGGTTGGTAGTTGATATTTTACGTCTCATTATAAATAGTTTAAAAGTTTAAGGTTTAAGGTTTAAAGTTCAAGTGTTTCAAAGTTTGAGTGTTAATTGTTGCTCTCTGCAACGCTGTGTTTAACTCTTTTACCTCTGTGGTTAAACTTTTAAACTTGGCTTGACTCTATTGTATTACCAATTTTTCTGTTTTTTTATCGGTACCATTGTTTAGCGTTACATAGTAAATGCCTTTTGCTAAATCTTTTACGTTTACTCTTTGTACACCTGTTTGTACATTGCCAGCTTGTATTGTTTTTACTGTTTTACCTTCTGCATTTACAAATGTTATAGTAGTATTGGCTTGCTGTACATTGCTAAAGTTTATGGTTACCATATCTTTTGCTGGGTTAGGGCTTAGCTTAAGATCAAAGCTGCTTACTGTGCTTACTGCTGGTAATTGTTTTTTGGCATTAAATACAATGCTAAACCTATTGTAATTGTTTTGGGTACTGCTTACTGTAAAGCTGTAGTTGGTGTTGTCTTTAATTTCGATTAACTCATTGGTTTCATTGTCTTTTAAATAAGCT
>JANOZK010000096.1:0-79976 GCA_031429335.1 Chitinophagaceae bacterium
AAATTGTTGAGCTTGTGTTTTGTTTAAGAAAAAAAATATAAATATTAAACAAACTATAATCTTGTTTAACCTTTGGCAATAAAATGTTATATGTGGATAACTTTTGTTGTGCATTTGCTTGTAAATGTAGAAAAAAAAAAAATAGATTACACTTAAATTATATTATTTAACAATTAAAAAAACAAAAAGTTATGAAAAAACAAATCATGATTTTAGCATTGGCAACTGGGGTAGTTGCAAGTGGATTTAGGCAACCAACTACTGTAGTTGGAGGTGCTAATCCTGGAACTCCTCAAACATTTCTTTTTCCGGGGCTAAGTAAACTAGAAACTGTAGGTGGGTTAATTAGCCAAAACAAATTTCTCTCAACTGGAATTACTGACACAAGGGCAACTGGTAGTTTTGGACCTCTTGCAGAATGGAATTCAATGGGAAGTTTTGAATTAGTGGGCACCACTCCTTTAAGAACTTTCTCGGGTTTTAGATCACAGTCTAAAGGGAAAGGTCTCTATTTGGGTTATACATATGACGGTAATGATCCGAGCTCTGATCCATTCATACAATGGAGTGGCTCGTTTCCTGGCTTAGGAATCCCATCTGGTAACTTAAACTTCAGATTAGCTTTTGATCCTATTTCGAGTGGGGCAAATGTATCAGCTTCTACCGTATTTAGTTTACAACCAGCTGGTAATCCAGTTAATCAAGAAGCCAATGTATTAGCTACTAATAAAAGCATCCTTGGTCATTTACAAACTGGTAATTTTGGAGATATTTCAGGTAATGCAAGATGGATTGGTATTGGTGCAGCCAGAATTGGAAGTGTATTAAATGACAATAATTATGGCTTAAGGGTACAAAGAGACGGGAATAGTTACATTGCAAATTTAACCAATAATGGAGAAGCTGTAACAGGTTGGGGCCCAGGCAATGATATGTTTCATAGATTTTTTCCAAGTAATACAAACCCAAGCCTATTTGTTAATGTAGTAAAATACAGACCCAATGGATGTATAGAGATGGGAGATAATATTTCTAGTTTTTCTTTTGACCCAAAACTGAAATTAAATGGACAGCAATTTAGAACTGGCTTAGCAATTGAAACTGATGCTGGTACTGGAATAGAAATGTTGGTGAAAGATAGACCAGGTATTGATGTAACAGTTGTACAAGGTACAAATAATCAAGGTGAAGCCTATGGGCTTTGGAGTAAAGTTAGTGGAGCAGACGATCAAAATTTTGGTGTTAATGCTATAGCAAATGATGCTACTGTATCTAATTATAAAGGTAATTGGGGTGTAAGAGGAGTAGGGCTGTCTGGCACTGTAGCAATTGGTGTAGAAGGTTTTGGGTCTGATGCACAATTTAATTATTCGATCTATGCTAATGAAGGTACAAATGGTCTGTTTAACTCAGCAGCATATTTTAATGGTTCTACTTGGAATACGAGTGGCTCTTGGAATGTTTCCGACAGAAGATTTAAAAAGGATATAGAAACTGAAAAGAATGCTTTAATTACTATAAATAGACTAAATCCTGTAAGCTATAATTTTAATACAGTTGATAACAAATGGATTGTATTAAGCAATAAAAAACAACATGGCTTTATATCTCAAGAGGTAGAAAAAGTATTGCCAGAATTGGTACAAGAAGCTAAACATCCTGTTAAAGAAAATGGCAAAATAGTAAGATTCGAAAGTTACAAGGGTTTGAACTATGATGGCTTTATAGCATTACTAACCAAAGCCATACAAGAACAGCAAGTACAAATTGAAGAATTAAGAAATCAACTAACTCAAAAAAGCACCAACCAAGTACTGGTAGTTAATGAAACAGCCAACCCAGCAGAAGCCAAAGAAATGGCTAGTAAAGCCTATATGTTGGCTCAAAATGTACCCAATCCTTTTACCAGTAGCACCATCATTAAATACATTATACCAGAAAATAAAACTGCTATGATTGCTGTATTTGATTTAAATGGTAAAATGTTATTGCAATTTCCTAATTTAAAAAGTGCATCTCAAATTACCATTAATGGCAGCACATTACAAGCTGGTATGTACTTATATAGCTTGTTGGTAAATGGCCAAGAAATTATTACTAAAAAAATGATACTTACCAAGTAAAACAATGAAACAAAAAGAAACCCCCAACCACTAAAAAGCCTCATCTACCAATTGTAGTGAGGCTTTTTTAATGGATTATTTTTGTAAAACTAAATTGAAATATTGGGAGCGAATAAATTAGGCTAACTATAAACTGTACTTTATAACCTACTTTGTTTCCATTGTAAAACCAATGGTAGTACCAATATCAAGTTTACTTCTTACATGTACTATTTGTCCGTGAGCTTCTATAATATGTTTGCAAATGGCAAGCCCTAAACCAGTGCCCCCTTTGTCTCTACTTCGTCCTCTATCGGTTCGGTAAAAGCGTTCAAAAATTCGGTCTAAATGTTCTTCTGCAATGCCAATACCGTCATCACTAAATTCAACTAAAATATTTTTACCATCTGTTCTATAAATTCCAGCAGTAATATTACCATCTTGCTTTCCATATTTGGTGGCATTGGAAACAATATTAATGACTACTTGGCGTATTTTTTCTTTGTCGGCAAAAACAAATATTGGATTTTCGCAGCCCTTTTTAATGCTACTTTTTATATTGCGTTTGGCAGTTTTAATAGATAAAGATTCATACACTTCTCGTATTAATTCTTGTATAACAAATGCCTCTTTATATAAAGGTTGTTCGCCACTTTCTAGCTTTGATATTTCGTCTAAATCGTTTACCAAACCTACCATTCTATCTACATTCTTAGCAGCATTTTCTAAAAATCTAATATTAACAGCAGGGTTATTAATTGCACCATCTAATAAAGTATCTACATAACCTTGTATGGCAAAAATGGGTGTTTTAAATTCGTGTGCTAAGTTTTGTAAAAACTCTTTTCTATATGCCTCATTTTTTTGAAGTAGCTCAATCTCGGCTTTGCGTTGCTGTGCCCATTGCTCAACATCTTCTTTTACTTCGTCGATACTTTTTTTGGGTAAAATGTATTTGTAGTAGGTTTCTTCTCGTTTACTTGCTTTTGTTTGATGAATAAATTTATAAATCAGCTTTATTTTTCTGTAGATAAACCATTCTAAAACAAAACTTATTAATAAATAACTCCCCAAAAACATTATTACAAAAGCTGCAACATCAATCCAAACATTATTTTCAATAAATAAAAATGCCAAACCAACAGGCACAGAAACAATTAAAGCAGTAAGTGCCGATAATTGTTTTGGAGAAAGATTTTTGGTAGTAAACATATTGCAAAGCTATTGGCTTTTTGCAAAACAAGAATAAGTAGAATTATACGAATAGCAGGGTGCTATTATAACTCAAATTTATAGCCAACTCCTTTAACAGTAGTAATGCAATCTAGATTTAATTTCTGTCTAATTTTTCTTATGTGTACGTCTATTGTTCTGTCGCCAACAATTACATCATTGCCCCAAACTTGGGTTAATATTTCGTTTCTTAAAAAAACCCTTCCCGGTTTTGCTGCCAATAAATACAACAATTCAAATTCTTTTTTTGCTAAAACAACATCCAAATCGTTTACCGTTACCATAAATTTTATGGGATCTATCACTACGTTTCCAATTCGTAAATTTTTACCTTCTTCTTTATTTATTCTTCTAAACAAAGCATTTACCCTGCTAACTAAAACCTTAGGACTAATTGGTTTAGTAACATAATCATCTGCTCCAATTTCTAACCCTTTTACATGCGATGTTTCATCGCTTAATGCTGTTAAAAAAATAATAAAAGTTTCAGCAAATAACGATTGGCTTCTTAAAATTGTACAAACCTCAATGCCTGTTTTTTTAGGCATCATGATGTCTAAAATAATTAAATCGGGGTTTAATAATTTAGCTCTGTCTATTGCTTCGTCTCCATTTTTGGCTGTATAAACTTCATAGCCCTCCTTTGTAAGATTGTAACTTACAATTTCTAAAATATCAGGCTCATCGTCTGCTATTAAAATACGTTTAGGCTTAGATTCCATGTTATTAACCTTAAATTCACACAAAAATAACCTTCACATTTCACAAATCACAGAAAGGGTATTATGTAATTGTTAACTGTAAAATGGCTTTGTTGCAATAAAGCAACAAATTGCAACTATTTTTGGTCTATAATTTAATTATGATGAGGAAGTACGGTTTACTGATATTATTTATCTCAATTTGTGTATTTGGTATTGCACAACCAGTAAAAACAACTGAATTAGAAATGCCGAAAGTACCGGCAATGAGAATGTTAAACCACGATTATATTGATAATAATCAAAAACTAATTGCCAAATTAGACGGTAAAGAAGATACCGTTTTCACTGTATCGAACAATGACTCATTAAATTTTATAGCCAACGATGCACTTACCATAATTGTAAATAATTTACAAGCAAAAATTGAACTAAATAAAGAAATTGGAGACAACAATAAGTATAAATGGCTTAGAGGTGTAAACGATATGCTTTCTTCTTTTATTTCGGGCTATAAAGTAAAATTATTTAAAGGGGTTTTATTAATTGATTTAGTGAATGGCTATAACGACGCCATGGAACTAGATTGGCAAAACAAATCTATCCTTTCAATAATTGAAAAATACGATTTTGAAGTAGGAGAAATACTCACTCAAAATTATGCTCTTAAAACCAATGAAGGAATAGCAAAAAGCAGCGATGTTTTGTTACTTAAAAAAATTTATCGTTACCCAAAACGCACTATGACTTTGTTGGCAAAAAATCCGCAAGCTTCTTTTGCAGATAGCATTATTACCAGCTTGGCTTACAGAGATCCCGAACAATTGTACAATTTTGCTGCAGCACCCGACGCTTTGGGGAAAAGAATTATTGCTTGTAGCCAACCCTTAGTTAAAATGATTAGTAAACTAGCATTAATGAAAACTGGAAGAATGTATTTTCCGTTTTTAGATAATTTATATAAAGAAAAAATTACACTCGACTCGATTGCAAAAGTAATAAATGATAGTACTGGCTATTTTAAATTATTGGTAAAAACACAAATAGAATATGCCGAAAGAGCAAAATATAATGATACCCCTTTTGTAATGAAAACGCTTACAGCAAAATTAATGTCGAAAGCTAAAGAGTTTTACATAACAGAAATAAATAATTTACACAGCGAAAAATTAGAGAGTACCCGATTTAAATGTTTAACCCCTTTATCGCCACAAGATTTGTACTATGTAGCTGTTTTAGGTGAAGAGGAAATTTATACCAGTAGTTATTTGGGGGTTTATAAACGTATGTTCGAAAAAATGAAAAACCCAAATGCCGATACTTTATTGGGTTTAATGAAATATGACTTTTATAAAAAATTTATAAAAATTGCTGCCAATTATAATACCCTCAACGATTTTTTAAAAAGAATGGATAAAGCCAATGCAGAAAAATTAATGCGAAGTTTTGTTAGTGGATTAGAAAATACCAAATCTTTAGAAGATGCTGTAGATGTAGCCAACTCTTATTCAAGTATATATAACCCAGATTTAAGAAAATTAATATTGAATCAAATAGATTTAAACTTACAAGAAAGCGAACTGAAACAAAATAAACGTGGCCAAACTATTTATAATTTATTGAACATTATTTTTCTTTCAATGGACTCATCTAAGCGAATTGATGTAGCTGCTAGGTTGGGTATAAATGGCATTTATCAAATGCCCATTAAAGAATTAAAAGATTCGGCTGGCAGAATTATTATTCAGCAATTTTTTTATGGCGATAAGGATGGCAAGGGCGTTTTTAACTCTTTTTTTAGAAACTACCCACCAGCAATATGGAAAAAAGTTGATAAAGAAGAATGGGTTGAATTAAGTAGTAAAACAGGAATACCCATTACCATTTATTGTAACAAGCCTTTCGACAATGAAACAGATTTGGATGCCAAAGCTCAAAAGGCCTTAGGCAGATATTTAGAAGAAAATGAAATTTACCCAACAGTGGTTATTCATAGGGGTCACAGTTATTTTGTGGGTTCAACAATAGACCAATTGCCAAGCTCTGCAAAAGTAATTTTGTTAGGTAGTTGTGGTGGCTATCAAAGACTAAATGAGGTACTAGATATTTGTGAAGGTGCTCATATCATTTCATCAAAACAAACAGGTACAGGTTCTATAAATATTGCTTTGATAAATGCAATTACCAGCACATTACGAGCCAATAAAGATTTAGATTGGCCATTAATTTGGAAAAACCTTGAACCATCTTTTAAACTTGATAGTAAGGAAAAATTTGATGATTATGTACCACCACATAAAAATTTAGGAGCCATTTTTATTATGGCATACAATATTGCCATGCAAAATGGAATGTAATAAATTAAACTTTTTTGTAATTAAAAAAGATTAATTGTTCTTCTGTTCAGTCCATTTAAAACTATTAATTAAATGCCTTACATCGTCCATTAAAAAACGATTAACAATACCTAGTGAGTCTTCGTTGGGGGTTGCATCAAAATAAAGTGCACCTCTTAAAAAATGTTTAGCAGTATCTGTTAAAAAAAACTGATTAGCTGTGGCTACATCGCCACCAACTTTAAAAAAAATTCCATGTACACCATTTGCAGTTGCAATAATCGAATCTTCTATAGAGTAAGCTTTTTGAGCATGTTTATTGGTTAATTTAAAAGCATCGTTAACCAACTTATTAAAATTATTATTCCCAATTTGCTTATAGCTTACATAAATTTTTCCGTTAAACTTAGGAAAGTTGATGTTAATCCACCAATCGTTTTCTGTTTTTTCACCAAAAAATAAACTGTCTTTTATCACTTCTGCATATGCTGGATATTCGAATGAATATGGATATCCCGAAGTATTAAATATTTTATACTTTTTTTCAGGAAAATCAATTTTGTAATACCCTTTGGGTTTGGGTGTAAAAGGGCTATTGCATGATGCGATTAAGAGGAGAAGGACCATAGACCATAGACCATAGACCATAGACCATCGTCTATCAACCATTGACCATCGTCTATCGACCATTGAACATCGTCTATCGACCATTGAACATCTCTTTTGCTTCATCTTGTTATTCTGCCAATTGCGGCTTAATAGTTAATTTAATCTTATTAATTCTGTTTCTTTCAACTTCTAAAACTGTAAACTCAAAATCGCCACATGGTATTACTTGAGCAACATGGGGTATTTCTCCAGCAATTTCTAAAATTAGCCCTGCTACCGAGTCGCTTTCACCTTTTAGTGCTTCAAAAGTATCTAATGGCAATTGCATGAATTTACAAACATCATTAATCATGGTTTTTCCTTCAAAAATAAAATTGTTCTCATCAATTTTTTTATAGCCTGTATCTTCTTCATCAAACTCGTCTGTTATTTCACCAATTACTTCTTCTAAAATATCCTCCATGGTTACAATACCACTAGTTCCACCAAACTCGTCTACCACAACAGCAAAGTGTATTCTTTTACTTTGAAATTCCTTTAGTAAATCTTCAATCATTTTTTGTTCGTGTACAAAAAATGGTAATCGTATAATAGTATGCCAATCAAAATCTGTTTCATGTTCTAAATAAGGAATTAAATCTTTGGTATGCACCATTCCAACTACTTCATCTAAATCTTCTTTATAAACTGGTAACCTACTGTAATGTAAATCAGCAACACTTTTCAGCAATTCATCAAAACTTATATTAAAATCAATACCATGCACATCTAGCCTAGTTTTCATCACTTGTTTAACAGAAGTATTGCCAAATTTTAAAATTCCCTTTAATATATTTTTTTCGTTTTCGTTAGAGCCAGTATGGGTAATATCAATTGCATGATACAGTTCATCGTTTGTATGAGACCCTCTATTTTTATTGGCTAACTTTTTTTCAATAACATCACTGTACTTTAACAACCACCTACTCATTCTGCCAAAAAGATAGTTTACAAATTCAACCATTGGTCCAACATCTTTTGCAAAACGAATATTATTTTGAGTTGCCATAACTTTTGGCATAACTTCTCCAAACAAAACCAATATACTTGTAACAATAACAACCTTAATTAAAAATTCAACCCATTCTAAAGTGGCATTAAAATTTATTAAACTATCTATTAGTAAATTGCTAATTATGATAATCGAGATGTTTATAAAACCATTTGCAATAAGCAGGCTACCCAATAAAGTTTTTGGATTTTCGAGTAAACTCACAATTCTTTTGTATTGAGTTTGTTGTTTGGTTTTAAGGGTATTTATATCTTTATAATTAAGCGAAAAAAAGGCGACTTCTGCTCCACTAACCACAAACGAAAAAATTAGTAAACAAAGCAGCAGCACCATTAAAACTGTTGTGCCTTCTGTATTTATAACGGCTTCAAAATAAATTTGAAGCAAAGCCGAATGGTAATCCAAAATATTTTTTTTAAGTAAGCACTCACAATGCAAAATACTTTTACACTGTATTTCTATTTAATAAAAGTACTCTTTACAAATTATTAAAATGGTAATGTTTCATCTAGGTCTGGTAAAGTCGGTAACTCACTATTTGGGAACCCTTCATTTGCATCTGTTATTGGGTGTTGCCCATCTCCTCTTTTTTCTAACATAATTAAGTTATCGCCAACTACTTCTGTTGCAAATTTTTTATTGCCTTCTCTATCTTCCCAACTTCTTGTTCTTAATCTTCCTTCTATATAAATTAAACTACCCTTATGTAAATATTTGTTGGCTAAGTCTGCTAATCCTCTCCATAAAACAACAGTATGCCATTCTGTTTGACTTATTAATTTACCAGTTCTATCTTTAAAAGTTTCGGTGGTGGCTAACGGAAATTTAGCTACACAAATATTTCCTTCTAAATAGTCAATATGTGGGTCTTTACCCAAATTACCAATTAGTATCACCCTATTTACGCCTCTCATAAATTTTACTTTTTTGTGGCCAATGAAATTTTGCTCCACCTAAAATAATTTTTTTATCAAACAAATCAAAATAAAATTCAATTTTTTATACTTTGATTTATGAAAATAGGTGCTTGATTAGTTGTTTAATTCTAAAATAGATTTTTTTGTACCATAGTTTGTTCTAAAAATTGGTTTATAAATTTTGGAAAGGCTAAATTTTTTAATTTTGAAACTGATATCCACTCATAATTTTCTAATACCAATGGTTTTTGTGGTATTTGTATTTTTATAAATTGACCCTTAATTTTTTGATGTGTTAATTGTTGCTGCACGGTGCCAGAAATTAATGTAATCGATACTTTTTTAATACCAAACTGTTCTAATAACCAACTTTTTATAAGCTGTTCGTTCCAATTAATATTTACTTCTGTTTCAACCAAATAAAACTCGTACAAGCTTTGCCAAATATCGTTACCGGTTCTTTTATTTACTAAAATTTGGTCATTGTGTTCAATCAAAAAATAGTAAAACCACCTATTTTTTTTTGTAAGTACTTTTTCTTTAATGGGTAACTTATTGATTGTACCAGATTTTAATGCTACACAATTTTTATCTAGTACACAACTACCACAATTGGGTAACGCTGGTTTGCAAATTGTTGCTCCAAAGTCCATGATGGCTTGGTTAAATAAGCCAGGCTCGTTTTTGTCTAAAACTTTATTTGCAATTTCGGCAAATAATTGCTTGCCCTTGGTACTATCTATAGCAGTATCGTTACCAAAAAATCTGGCCAAAACCCTAAATACATTACCATCTAAAACTGCATAAGGTAAATTAAAAGCAAACGAAGCAATGGCAGCAGCAGTATATGGTCCAATACCTTTTAACTCAATTAACTCATCATAATTATTGGGAAAAACACCTTTATGTTTTTGTACAATTAACCTTGCAGTTAATAGCAAATTTTTGCAGCGACTATAGTAACCCAAACCTTCCCATAGTTTAAAAACAACATCGTCGTTGGCATTAGCCAAATCATGTATTGTTGGATAATTATGTACAAATTTTTCGTAGTAGCTTAACCCTTGTTCAACCCTAGTTTGTTGTAAAATTATTTCGCTTAACCAAATTTTATAGGGGTCTTTAATACCTTTCCATGGCATAACTCTATTATTTTGAGTGGCATGCCATTGCATTAGTAAACCGGTGAATTTTTGGGTAGCTTTTATTTTCATTGAATAACAAATTGAAGAAATTGTTGGTATACCTAACCTTTTATTTCAGAAAATCACTAAAAAATTAGTTCAACAGCTTAAATATCAAGCCTTAAGAGAAAAAAAATAACCATTTTTTCTTGTATTTACCAAATTGTTTCTTTTCCTTTATGAGTAAATTTATGATTGCTGCATTTAATGAAAAAAAATAACCATGAGAAAATCAGACCTTATTAACAACATTTCAGAAAAAACAGGTATTCCAAAAGTAGATGTTATGGTAACCATAGAAACCATGATTAAAGAGGTAAAAGAATCTTTATCGTCTGGAGAAAACATTTACATAAGGGGCTTTGGCAGTTTTATTACCAAAAAAAGAGCAGCCAAAATTGGTAGAAATATTAAGAAAAATACTGCAGTTCATATACCCGAACATTTTATTCCTGCATTTAAGCCAGCAAAAGAATTTGTTGCAGAAGTTAAAAGCAAACACTTGCCGCAGTAAATTTGCAATAAATTAAACATTAAGTGAAAAATAAGCAACTAATTGTAGTTGGCGGTGGTTTATTGCTGTTTGTTGCACTCTTTTTCTTCGGAAAAACAGTTGCTTCTAAAAATAATAAAACAAATACCCCAGATCATAACGATCATTCGGAAGCTTCGGTAATTAATACCCCCGATTTATTAAAAAAAGCAAAGGAAAGGCTTAGTGCTACTCAGGTTCAGTATTTAAATGCCTTAGAAAATAGTGTTGTAAGAGGCGATGTAAAAGAACAACAACTACACGTTTTTCATCAATTGGCAAGATATTGGAAAGATAGTGCAAAGGTGTTTGAACCTTATGCATATTATACTGCCGAAGCAGCAAAGTTGGATAATTCAGAAAAAAGCCTCACATTTGCCGCCCAACTGTTTATAGATAACCTGTTTGATGAAGGCAATCCTGCTATGCAAACTTGGTTAGCAAACAACGGTAAAGATCTTTTAGAAAAAGCTTTAATCATAAATCCTACCAATGATAGTAGTAAGATTGGATTAGGTGCTTGTTTTATATTAGGCAACATTTCCGATCAACCAATGCAAGGCATTTTACCTGTAAAAGCGATTGCAGACAAAAATCCTAATAATCTATATGCACAATGGGTTTTAGGTTTAGGTGGTAAAAAAAGTGGTCAATTAGATAAAGCTGTAGAACGTTTTAGCATAATAATAAAGAAAGAACCCAATAATATGGGGGCTATTTTACATTTAGCTGAGTGTTTTGACATGAAAGGCGATAAGAAAGAAGCTATAAAATGGTACGAGATTGTAAAGAATTTTATACCAAATCCAGAAGCAAAAAAAGAAATTCAAGAAAGAATTAACCTGCTGAATAGCAGTACAAAATAAAATATTCTTCTTTTTGGGTTACCAAAAAAGAGATTTTGAAAACAATATTTTTTTAACAGATAAAATTACTTGGAGTTATGCCTTGTGGTAAAAAGAGAAAGCGTCATAAAATCGCTACACACAAACGTAAAAAACGTTTAAGAAAGAATCGTCATAAGAAAAAGAACAAATAGTTCTTCATAAATGATTTTACTAAGGCTTTATAAGCCTTTACTTGTATAAACTTGCTGAAGGTTATTATACTTTCAGCAAGTTTTTTACTAGTAAGAAACACTAACAGTAACTGCCATTTCTTCAAGCTGCAACTTTACCTTTCCCTTCCTTTTTTCCTTGTGGCATTTACTAAAAGTGAAATTGAAATTCCTGAATTAATCGGGTAGTGATTGTGTATTTAAAAGTTGCAAATTTTTGTGAATAAAGAATTAATAATTAATGTAGGCCCATTAGGTGTAGAAATTGCCCTTTTGGAAGAAAAAAAATTAGTTGAACTACACAACGATAAAGCTGATGCCAATTTTGGTGTTGGCGATTTATATTTAGGCAAAGTAAAAAAATTGATACCCGGTTTAAATGCTGCTTTTGTAGATGTTGGCTTCGAAAAAGATGCCTTTTTACATTACACCGACTTATCGCCTTTTGCAAAATCTATTTTAAAGTTTACCGATTTGGCAATGGGTGCCAATACCACACCATTTGATTTTTCTAAGTTTGTAATTGAACCAGAAATAGTAAAAACAGGAAAAATTAATGAGGTATTGAATGGCAAACCAAATGTATTGGTACAAATTTTAAAAGAACCTATTGCAGCTAAGGGGCCAAGATTAAGCTGCGAATTAAGTTTGCCAGGTCGTTTTGTTGTTGTTACTCCATTTAACGAAATTGTAGCCGTTTCTAAGAAAATACACTCCTCCGACGAGAGAAAAAGATTGCACAAAATTGTTGAAGCCATACGCCCCAAAAATTTTGGTGTAATTGTACGTACCGCTGCCGAAGGCAAAAGCTCACAAGAGTTGCATAAAGATTTGTTGGATTTAGTTGAAACTTGGAATACCATTAAAGAAAATGTAAAAGGTGCTGTTGCCCCAGCTAAAATTTTAAGTGAGCAAACAAGAACTACCAGCATATTAAGGGATTTATTGAACGAAGACTTCAATAAAATTGTAGTAAACGATAAAAATATTTACAACGACACCAAAAACTACATACAACGTATTGCACCAGAAAAAACCGATATCGTTAGTTATGTAAACAATGGTACCCCTCTTTTCGACCAATTTGGAATAACCAAACAAGTTAAAAGTGCTTTTGGCAAAACTGTAAACCTAAATAGTGGGGCATATTTAATAATTGAGCATACAGAAGCTTTACACGTTATTGATGTAAATAGTGGCTATAAAAGCGTTAGTAATAATCAAGAAGAAAATGCATTACAAACCAATTTGGAAGCTGCTGAAGAAATTGCAAGGCAATTAAGGCTTAGAGATATTGGTGGAATTATTGTTGTAGATTTTATAGACATGAAATTGCCCGATAACCGACGTAAGTTGCAAGAAGCAATGGATGAGTTTATGAAAACCGATAGGGCAAAACACGCTGTTTTACCTATTTCTAAGTTTGGATTAATGCAAATTACCAGACAAAGAATGAGGCCAGAAATGAACATTACCACCACCGAAAACTGCCCAAGTTGTAATGGAACTGGTAAAATAAGTAGTAGTTTACTGTTAGAAGACGAAATCGAGAAACGCTTGGTGTATTTAATTACCCATGGCCATAAAATGCTCACTTTAACCATTCACCCAATAGTTTACTCTCATTTAACCAAAGGTTGGTTTAATACCATCGTAAGAAAATGGAAACGAAAACATCATATTAAACTAAATGTAATTGCAAACACTAGTTATGGCTTAGTCGAGTTTCACTTTTTTGACCATAATGAAGAAGAAATAAAATTCTAAACTAAAAATAAACAAAAAAAGCATTGATTATCAATGCTTTTTTTGTTTATCGACCTT
Organism: Chitinophagaceae bacterium; assembly: GCA_031429335.1. GTDB lineage: Bacteria > Bacteroidota > Bacteroidia > Chitinophagales > Chitinophagaceae > UBA1930. The sequence continues at coordinate 13,547 of JANOZK010000096.1, forward strand.
CGAAAAAATTATTTATATGTCTTTACAAATACACCTACAAAAAGATTCGTAGTTGACGAAGTTTTTCACATAACTAAAAATTAATTTTGCAATTTGGCTCAAAATTGTAATTTAGCAATGGAATTTAATGGGTTAGTAAGTAAAAGGGTTAGCAGAAATGTTGACCCTTTTATGTTTTTAAAACTAAAATATGCTTCCAGTTTTTAGTGAAGATTTCTAATAAATTTTCGTTCTAATTAACTTCAAAATATTGCTTTCCTTTTTTAATTGTATGCTTTCTGATACTTTTTTGTGCACCCATATTTTTTAATTGATAGTCAAGCATTTTTCTTTGGTAAAAATATGTGCTAAAAATATTCGAACAACAATAATTCAAAAACCTCTTTCTTAAAAGCCGACAATTATCTTTACAATATGGCTAAAACTAAAACATCTTTTTTTTGCAGCAACTGTGGATTCGAAAGTGCAAAATGGTTGGGCAAGTGTTCCAGTTGTAACGAGTGGAACACTTTTGTAGAAGAAGTCTTAGATAAAGGAAATAACAAACAAAATTGGCATGATTATACCGACGATAAAAAAACAAACAAGGTAATTGCTTTACAAGATGTAAGCGTTGCAGAAGAGAGAAGAATTGTTACAGATGATGCAGAATTAAATAGAGTATTGGGTGGTGGTATTGTACCAGGCAGCATTGTTTTAGTTGCTGGTGAGCCAGGCATTGGTAAAAGTACTTTGTTTTTGCAACACGGATTAATGATGAAAAATTTAAGGGTGTTGTATATTAGTGGAGAAGAAAGTGAACAACAAATAAAAATGAGAGCCGATAGGCTAAAACAAGCCAATAATAATTTTTACTTATTAACCGAAACTAGCACCCACATTATATTTCAAGAGATTAAAAAACTAAAACCTCAATTGGTTATTGTTGATAGTATTCAAACTTTACAAAGTAATTTAATTGATTCTAGTGCTGGTAGTGTTTCGCAAATAAGGGAAACTGCTGCCGAGTTTCAACGTTATGCTAAAGAAACCAATACACCCGTTTTTTTAATTGGTCATATCACCAAAGATGGAGCAATAGCTGGGCCAAAAATTTTAGAACACATGGTAGATACCGTATTGCAATTTGAAGGAGATAGACACTATGCTTACCGAATTTTGCGTACCCTAAAAAATAGATTTGGTAGTACAGCCGAGTTAGGTATTTATGAAATGACTGGCGATGGAATGAAGGTTGTAAGTAACCCCAGCGAAATATTAATTGCACAACGAGATGAACAATTAAGTGGAAGTGCTATTGCTGCAACTATAGAAGGAATGAGACCACTTTTAATTGAAGTTCAAGCATTGGTTACGCAAAGTGTATATGGCACACCACAACGAACAGTAAGCGGTTTCGACTTAAGAAGATTACAATTATTGTTAGCTGTTTTAGAAAAGCGTGGTGGCTTTATGTTTGGTACAAAAGATGTTTTTGTAAACATTGCAGGAGGATTAAAAGTAGAAGATCCATCTATAGATTTAGCAGTTATTTGTGCCCTGCTTTCTAGCTATGAAGATGTACCATTACCACAACATATTTGCTTTGCTGGAGAGGTAGGTTTAAATGGTGAAATTAGAGCAGTTAACAGGGTAGAGCAACGTATTGCTGAGGCCGAAAAGCTGGGTTTTGAAAAAATTTTTATCAGTAAATTCAATAAAAAGAGCTTTAATACCAAAAATTTTAAGATTGAAGTGTCAATGGTGGGGCAAGTGCATGAAGTTTATAAGGCATTGTTCTAAATTGTACCCTTTTTTACTTATTTATTCAATTTATGATAAAAAGTATCCAATCATACTTAAAAAACTTTGCACAATTACTATATCCGCATTATTGTGAAGGATGCGGAAGTGATATTTTGGAAGAAAAACAACTGTTGTGCAGCCAATGTTTTGTTGAATTGGCTATAACCAATTTTGAAAACATTGTAGAAAATACGGTAGAAAAAATGTTTTATGGCCGATTACCCATTGCTGCAGCAACTGCAGGCTTCTATTTTACAAAAGACAGCTTAATTCAGCATTTGATACATCAATTAAAGTATAATGGAAATAAAGACGTGGGTGTTTATTTGGGTAAACTACTGGGGTTTCAGCTAAAACAATGCAATAGGTTTAACGAAATTGATATAATAATTCCATTGCCACTTAACCATAAACGAGCATTTAAAAGAGGCTATAACCAAGCAGCTTTAATTGGTGAGGGCATAGCAGAAGTTGTTCAAAAGCCAATGATAGAAAATGCAGTTGGCCGAAAGTTATTTACCGAAACACAAACTATAAACAACAGAATAAACCGATTAGAAAATATGATTGATGCATTTACAATAGAAAATGCCAATTTATTAATCAATAAACACGTTTTATTGGTTGATGATATCATTACAACAGGTGCCACCCTTGAGGCTTGTGGCAGAATTATACTTGATCATCATCCAAAATCATTAAGCATTGCCTCAGTTGCATATACAGTTTAATAAAATAATTTAACCATTAGGGTATGTAAAAATGGTTTTTAGAGCTGTCCAATCGTCATTATCCAGAAAATTTTGGTCTACATAAAAATTCAAATTAGTAGTACATTTGGTGTTCTATGAATGCATCGAATTACTTTAAATATTTATGTACATTATTTATAGCAACTTACTTTTTGTTTAGTTGCAATAAAGAAAGTTTTATTACTAGCGGCGATGCCTTGCTACGAACATCTACAGATACATTACATTACGACACAGTTTTCACCTCCGTTGGTTCTATTACTCAATCATTTAAAATTTTTAATGCTAACGATAAAAAATTGAGGTTAAGTAGCATTCAACTAATGGGCGGCAATAGTTCTTTTTTTAAAATAAATGTAGATGGTACGGCAGGTACAATTTTTAATGAAATTGAAATTAATGCCAACGACAGTATTTATGTTTTTGCTATGGTAACTATTAATCCCACTGCTGCTAACCTCCCTTTTATTGTACAAGATAGTATTAAAATAATGTATAATGGCAACACCCGTTTTGTACAATTAAATGCATTTGGGCAAAATGCAAATTTTTTAAGAACCAGGCGTATTACTACAGATACTACTTGGGCCAATACCAAACCATTTGTAATATTAGGAAGTGTAACAGTTGATGCAGGAAAAACCCTAACCATACAAAAAGGAACTAAAGTATATTTTAATGCAAATGCCCCAATGGTAGTAAGAGGAACGCTAAGAGCTATTGGCGAAAAATACGATAGCACTAAAATACGCTTTGCTGGAGATAGATTAGATACTTATTACAGAGATTTTCCTGGCAGCTGGCCTGGTATTTATTTTATGGACAATAGCATTAACAATGTTATGCAACACTGCATAATAAAAAATGCTTATCAGGGAACAATAGCCCAAAACCCATCAACCAATACAAACCCAAAGCTAATTTTACAAGAATGCATTTTAGATAATATTTATGACGTCGCTGTTGGTGGCACAAACACCAGCATTAATGCCACCAATTGTTTAATTAGTAATTGTGGTTACAATATTTTTTTTGCGGCTGGTGGTAATTATAATTTTAACCATTGTACTGTTACCAGCTACGGCAACAACTATTTACAACATAAAAACCCAGTATTAACCATAAGCAATGTTGCAAGTGCAACTACAACTAATAACTTGAATGCAACTTTTAGAAACAGTATTTTTTATGGAGAAGGTGGTTTGGTCGAAGATGAAATAGCTATTAACAAACAAGGAACCACTGCTTTTGCAGTAAGTTTTGATAATGTGTTGTACAAATTAAAAGCCAACGACCCAGCAGCTGCAACATTTACAGGCAATAAATTAAGAAACATTGCCCCCAATTTCGATAGTATTAATATTGGAGATAGATATTTTAATTTTAGATTAAGACCAAGTTCAACAGCCATTAACAAAGGTATTAATACCAATATATTGTTAGATATAGATGGCAATAACCGTAACGTTGGCTTACCAGATTTGGGCTGTTACGAAAAACAATAAAACAATACCAACAACTTTTTACACAATCATTTGTTCAATATAAAACAAAAATTTCATGAAAAAATTAATCTTCCTATTATTCATTATTATGTTAACAGCATTTACCATTGCCCCATCAAATAGTATTCATAGTTTTAAGGTTAAAAGCTTAGATGGTGGGACTATAGATTTTGCACAATTCAAAGGCAAAAAAATACTAATCGTAAATACAGCTTCTGAGTGTGGTTATACAAAACAATATAAAGCCTTGGATTCTATATATAAACAATACAAAAGCAAATTAGTGGTAGTTGGATTTCCTTGTAATCAGTTTGGTGGCCAAGAATCAGGAACTGCAACCGAAATTCAAGAATTTTGTAAGAAGAATTTTGGTGTAACTTTTCCTTTAGCCGAAAAAGTAGAAGTAAAAGGCGAAAATGCAACCGCTATTTACAAATGGTTGTGCAGTAAAGCAGAAAATGGTGTTTTAGATGCTACTATTTCTTGGAATTTCAATAAATTTTTAATTGATGAATCAGGTAATATGTTGGCTTACTTTCCAAGTAAAGTAACCCCCGATAGTGAAGAAATTTTAAAATATTTGAAATAGATTAATTAGCTGAATAGCAGCCATTAAAAAGGGTTTGAACGTTTGTTCAAACCCTTTTTAATTTTAGTATTTTAAGTAAAAATATTTTTAAAAAAAGAAGGAATACTTAACCCTCGTTTTGTACTTTGTTAGGGTATAGTTGTAGTTAAACAACAGGCTATACCAAATGTTTAACTACATTATAAATTACTTTTGGTTTACCCAAAGTATAATAGTGCAAAACAGGCACACCAAAGGCTTTCAGCTCTTTACTTTGTTGTAATAACCATTCGGTGCCAACAATTTCTACTTCGGCATCGGTTTTACATTTCATTACCGCATTCGATAAATCTGTTGGTATATCAACATGAAATATTCGTGGTAAAATAGTTAATTGTTTTTTAGTAGTTAAAGGCTTTAAACCAGGGATAATAGGTATAGTAATTCCCATATCTCTACAAGCTTTTACATAATCAAAATATTTTTGGTTATCAAAAAACATTTGTGTCATTATATAATCTGCACCAGCGTCAACCTTGTCTTTTAATCTTTGCAAATCAATTTCTAAATTGGGTGCTTCAAAATGTTTTTCAGGATAACCAGCGGTTCCAATACAAAAATTAGTTTTGCCACCATTTTGAATGTCTTCGTCTAAATAAATACCATGGTTAAGGTTAACCACTTGTTTTTGTAAATCTATGGCATAGCCATGTCCATCTTTTTCTGGTTCAAAACTTGCTTCATTTTTAGCCGCATCGCCACGTAATACTAAAACATTATCAATACCTAGGAAACTTAAATCAATTAAAGCATCTTCACTTTCACGTTTATTAAAACCACCACAAATAAAATGAGGTACTGTATCAATTTGGTAATGATTCATAATGGCAGCACAAATACCAACTGTACCTGGGCGTTTTCTTATTTCTACTTTTTCAAAAGTGCCATCAGTTTTCTTTTTAAAAGCAGTTTCACTTCTGTGATAAGTAACGTTTATCCAGCTTGGTTTAAATTCCATTAAAGGGTCTAAATGATCATAAACCAGTTGTATAGTTTTACCTTTTAATGGGGGTAATACTTCAAAAGAAACCAATGTGTCTTTAGCTTGTTCTATGTGTTCTATTACTTTCATGTTATTTCGAAATTGTTGCAAATTTAGTTAAGCAGATTATATAAATAACATACTGATAAAAGAAAAGCCCTTAAAAAGGGCTTTAGCATACTACAACTGAGGCAACATCATCCTCTTGGTATAAAATGGAATTGCTATTATAAAGCTTAATAGAAAATATGTTATTTAAAATGATTAAACCTCCAAAAACCTTAGTTGAGTAAACAAAATCATTAAACTTCAAGAAATTTAATAAATGCTAAAAAAAGCCTAGTGGAATTCCAATATTTACTAAAGTTGCCCAACCGTTTTTACCATTTATGCCCGGTGCTTTGCCTACACAAACTTTTACACTAAAGAAATCAAACAAGTATAAATCAACACCTAGCCTAAGAGTTAATCTTCTAAAATCCGTGTCTTTATTTATTGAATTAGAGAGGTTCATCAATAACCCATAACTCAAATCTATAAAATATCTAGTAGTGGTTGCTTCAGTAGTGGCGGTGTAGTATATTTTAGAAAAAATGCTACCTACGGTTAAGTTGTCATTGGCAATTAAGTTGGTTTTCTTTTTGTCTGTTTCTACAAAAGTTTGGTAATAATCTGCTCCACAAAGTACAGCAAAGCCAGGGGTAACTTCATAATTATAACTATCTGTTCTATTTTCAATTCTACCAGATTTTATGTGTTTAACTTTATACCTAATGGTATTAGTTTTTGTTTTGGAATCACCTTCTTCTTTCATAATAAAATAGCCAACCCTTGCATTAAAAAAACGTTTTGCACCGGCTTCTTTGTTTTCAGTGTACAATGCGTCGGAATAAGGAATGAGTAATGTTGCTTGATATTTATTAAACTGCTGTTCAATCCCAAAATTTACCGTTGGGTTTCCGTTTATTAAAGTAACATCAAATAAATTAATGTTCGTTTGGCTAAAAGTTGTAGAGTAAATAAACAAGGTTAGGAACAAAAATTTTTCTTTCATTTTTTGCTATTAAGAAAGTTTTAAAAAATATAAGTTGGAATGTGAAAAAAGTACTAAAAATATTAAAACAATTTTATTGTTGCAAATTTAATATGTATGTATGTATTAAATAAAGAAACAGTTATTTTTGATAATTTAATACCCCCAAAATGTTCAATTACTTAATTTAATCTATAACGTTTATGGTTTACAATAGTTTAAAAAATACCTAAATCGCTTCAAATGATACAACATTAACTAATAGATGTATGATTAAAGACCAATAGCACATATTTTTGTTTAAAATAGTAAATACTTTGAGCCTTACGATACATACCAAAGACCTTGTTAAATCGTACAAAAACAGAACCGTTGTAAACAACGTTAGTGTAAGTGTGCAACAGGGTGAAATTGTAGGTTTATTGGGGCCAAATGGTGCTGGTAAAACCACTAGTTTTTATATGGTAGTTGGTTTAATTAAACCCGATAAAGGCGATGTATTTTTAAACGATTTAAATATTACCAAGCTACCCATGTACAAACGTGCACAAATGGGTATTGGTTATTTACCGCAAGAAGCCAGTGTTTTTAGAAAACTAAGTGTAGAAGATAATATTATGGCTGTATTAGAAATGACTAAGCTTAACAAAAAAAATCGGAAAGAAAAATTGGAAAGTTTATTAGACGAGTTTAACCTGCACCATGTTCGTAAAAACAATGGAGATAGTTTAAGTGGTGGCGAAAGAAGAAGAACAGAAATTGCCCGAGCATTGGCAGTTGACCCTAAGTTTATTTTACTAGACGAACCCTTTGCAGGTGTAGATCCCATTGCAGTTGAAGATATTCAAAGTGTGGTAGCTAAATTAAAATTTAAAAATATTGGCATTTTAATTACCGACCATAATGTAAACGAAACATTAAGTATTTGCGATAGAGCTTATTTGTTAATTGATGGTAAAATATTTAAGCATGGCACAGCCGAGGAATTGGCAGAAGACGAACAAGTAAAACGTTTATACTTAGGTACCAATTTTGAACTTAAACGTAAAGATTGGATTATTGAAATGGGGATGAAGGATGTGAAACGGGTCTAATATCCAAAAAAAGTTCGAAATATTTTGACTGTTTGGTCACTTTCGGTAGTGTTAATAATTCGAATTTTTACTCCTATTTCATTTTTTTTAATTAAGGTTATATTGTATATGTCATCGCTTAAGCTATCAATTTGTTTTTGCTCACGATGATTAAATTTAAATTTTGTTTTATTACAAGATGAATCTGTTATAAGAGTAGTCTCATTAGCAATGAATGTACTATCTAATCCTTTTATGTTATTTAATACTGCAAGAAAGCAGCTACATCTAGTACAAGGGAATACAACTATAAATTTTTTTGTGTTCCACTTATTTAGCATGTCTCTTGAAAGTGTAATATCATTATTATTAACTTGATAAGAATTTTTACATGATAAAAATAATGTTAAGCATAATAAGATGTTGATTTTACTCACTTTTAGCTTCATAAAAATAAAAGTTTTTAAGCCCTGCATCAACTATGGCAAACCCTGCTTTGTAAGGAAATACTCCATAAGTAAAAACACTATGCCTAATTGTATCTTGAAATGTTTGATTTAATTTTTTATCGTAACAAAAGATTTGAAACCCGGAAGTATCTGAAAATCTCTTCTTAAAACTATGTTTGAGTAGTATTATGTTCTCTTTCTTATCCACTAGTAAATTAGTGTTAAGCTCATTAGTATTTGTAAACTTTCTTACATAGGCTAAATCTTGTTCTTTTTTTAAATTAAATGTTTGAAAATTACATTTATGTGAAATGAGCACTGATTGTTCATTCTTTTTTACAAGATCAAAGCTACTAATTATGTCACTTTCACTAAATGCTGTATAAATCACATTATTCAATTGAACGAGCATTTTATCAGTCGTGTAAAGAAAATTATTTTTATATACACACGGTATCTTGATAATTTTTTCTATTTTTTTTGACAATAAATTATAGGATAAAAAAGCTGTGGAGTCCATATAAGATGGGCTTATTTTAAGGTTTGTTGTTCCGTATGGTATTATTAGAAATGGGTAAGAGAAAGTAAATTTTGAGCTTGATAGTGTGTTTCTAAAAATAAAAAAGTTATTCTTTTCTAAATCGGATGTGAAGTTATGTGTACTTATGTTTTTGAGGGAATTATTTTCCACTTTAAACTGATGGTATTCTAGCGAAGACATATCAATAAAATGCAACGTATCTTTTTGAAACAAAAAAATTATTCTTTTTCTATTTTTTAAGAATGATGACGTATTGAATGTAAAAACTTCCAATGTGTCAAGAATATTTTTACATTTTAATTCTAATTTTTTAGTGAAGTAACAAAAAAAAGGCTTCCCAGAAATTTCGGTAAACTGTGGTTCTATATCCGTTGTTATATCAGGGCTTAAAAAAAGGTTTATTATAGATGGACAATGAAACTTACTTACATTAAAGCCATTTTGTGTATTAATAGTGGCTATTTGAGCATTTTCTTTACCAATATCACAAGAGAGATTTTTCCCTTCTTTACAAGAAAAAATTAGTAAATAAAAAAAAAGTGAATGAAATTTATTAATTTTCATGTAAATATGAGGAATAAAACCACTAGTCAGTAGTGGTTTTATTATTTAAATATTAGTTATTACATGGTGCTGCTTTATAAGAATAGCCAACTACAATATTATCATCGAAAGTATAGCTTTTTGAACTATTATTCACAATAATTATAGAGCTATCTGGTAACACTTTTATTGAATAAATCCCATTTAGAACATTTTGAATAGCATCTTCTCTTAGATCAAGATCAGGAAAAATTATGCTCCAATCATTGTTACTCAGAAAATTTATTTCAGTTCCCGTTGCATACGATAAATAGAACTGATTATATAAACTGTCAGCAACTCTTCCTAATGGACCTGCACAACCATCTGAACTTCCCAGTCTAATATCTTGACAATTAGTACCTCCAAGGTCGCATTTAAGATAAAACCCAAGTGGTAACGGCGAGCCTCCATCAAGTCCATATCCTATTGACTTAAGAGTGAACCCAGTTGGCTTTGGTGGTCCATCTGGAGTACATTTAACTAACATTACCATTACTGGTAGAAAACAATAAGAGGCTCAATATCTTTTTCATAATTTCTGATTTTAAAAATGAAATAAAAAAAAATTGATATGACCAAATTTTTTTCTATTTTTTTAAAATATATTTTCTGTCTTATATACAAGATCATTTTATGCACTTTTTAAAAATACCTTTCTTCATTTGCTCCTCATTGCTTATTTTGCAGCAACCTCAAATGAAACTGTTAAGCCCAGCTATATCAAGACTGGCTCGTTTACGTTATTTGCGTATTGAGCAATGGATGCAAAACCCTATTGCAACCCAACGTGAGGTTTTACAAGATTTGTTTACCCATGCCCAGTTTACTGAAATTGGCAGAAAATATGGCCTCAATAATTTATTTACCATTAGCGATTTTAAAAAAACGGTTCCAATACATGAGTACAATGATGTTAAACCTTATATAGAACGTTTAATGTTAGGCGAACAACAGTTATTATGGAATACGCCTGTAACATGGTTTGCAAAAAGCAGTGGCACTACCAGCGATAAAAGTAAGTTTATACCCATTACCGAAGAAAGCCTTACAGATTGCCACTTTCAAGGTAGTAAAGATGTTTTAAGTACCTATTATTTTTTAAACCCAGATAGCGATTTATTAACAGGAAAAGGTTTATTAATTGGTGGCAGCCATCAAATAAACCAATTAAATGAAGAAGCACAATATGGCGATTTAAGTGCTGTGCTATTTCAAAATACACCAATGTGGGCTAATTGGGTTCGTACACCAGAATTATCCATTGCTTTAATGAACGAGTGGGAAGCAAAAATTGAAGCAATTGCACAACAAACCATTCATGAAGACGTAACTTCCATATCTGGTGTACCCACCTGGACAATGGTTTTAATTAAACGCATTTTAGAAATTACGGGTAAACAAACCCTTAAAGAAGTTTGGCCAAATTTAGAACTGTATTTGCATGGTGGCGTTTCATTTACGCCTTATAAAGAACAATTTAAACAATTAATTGGGGGCAACATCACATACTTAAATGTGTACAATGCCAGCGAAGGTTTTTTTGCAGCACAAAACGACCCCAACGATGACGGAATGTTATTGTTTTTAGAACATGGCATATTTTACGAGTTTATGCCAATAGAAGAATATGGAAACCCCCAGCCTAAAACCATTGGATTAAAAGAGGTAGAATTGAATAAAAATTATGCATTGGTCATTTCTACCAATGGAGGGTTATGGAGATATTTAGTTGGAGATACCATTGCATTTACTAATGTATACCCTTTTAAAATAAAAGTTACCGGAAGGCTAAAACACTTTATCAATGCATTTGGCGAAGAGTTAATAGTTGATAATACCGACCAAGCCATTGCAATTGCAAGCCAAAAGTGTAAGGTAGTGGTAAACGATTATACTGCTGCCCCCATTTATTTTAGTAACAATAGTAATGGTGCACACGAGTGGTTAATTGAGTTTGAACAAAACCCACAAAACTTAGAACATTTTAAATTTGAGTTAGATGATGCATTAAAAAATTTAAACAGCGATTATGAAGCCAAACGACATAAAGATATTGCTTTACGTATGCCGGTTGTACATGCAGTAAATAAAAACGTATTTACCAATTGGTTACGTAGCAAAGGCAAGCTGGGTGGGCAACACAAAGTACCAAGGCTAAGTAACGAAAGAATTTATATTGAAGAAATGAAAACCTTGATTGAATAGATTTAAAGATTAACATGATGGCTCATGAAGAGTTGACCCATAAAATTATTGGCTGTGCAATGAAGGTACATGCAGAATTAAAATCTGGCTTTCAAGAAAAAATATATCACAGAGCTTTGGAAATAGAACTTAAAAAAGCTGGCTTGAGTTTTACTAGCGAACAAGAAATGGATATTTTTTATAGTGGTGTGCCAATTGGAAAAAGGTATGTTGATTTGTTTGTTGAGCATACTGTGATGGTTGAGTTGAGGGCTGTAAGCCAATTAGATGATGTACATCTTGCACAGGGTTTAAATTATTTAGAAGCAGCAAAAATAAAAATAGGGTTGTTGATTAATTTTGGTAACCTTTCTTTGCAATTTAAAAGACTATATAATAATAAGTTGCCATAGTCTTAAATTCCTTAAATCATTAAAAACAAGGACCCATGAAATTATTAGAAGGTAAAACCTCCATTGTTACTGGTGCTGCTAGGGGTATTGGTGCTGCAATTGCACTAAAATTAGCCGAACATGGCAGCAATATTGCATTTAGTTATGTAAGCGATAGTAGTGCAGAAAAAGCAACAGCACTAGAAAGCCAGCTAACAACGTTTGGCGTAAAAGCTAAAGCATATAAAAGTAATGCTGGCGATTTTGCACAATGCGAAACTTTTGTAAACGATGTTTTAAAAGAATTTGGAGCTATAGATGTTTGTGTTAACAATGCTGGTATTAGCAAAGATAATTTGTTGCTTAGAATGACACCAGAACAATGGGACGATGTAATGGACATCAACTTAAAAAGTGTGTTTAACATGACCAAGCAAGTAATTCGTACCATGATGAAAGCTAAACAAGGTAGCATAATTAATATGAGCAGTATTATTGGCATAAGAGGTAATGCTGGGCAAAGTTCATATGCAGCAAGTAAGGCAGGTATTATTGGATTTACTAAAAGTGTAGCACTAGAGTTGGGTAGTAGAAATATTCGTTGTAATGCCATTGCACCAGGTTTTGTTGAAACCGATATGACTCATTATTTAAAAGATGGAGATGCGGCAACAGATTTCTTGAAAAAAATACCTTTAGGCCGTTTTGGTAAGGCAGAAGAAATAGCAAATACAACACTTTTTTTAGCCAGCGATATGAGTAGTTATGTTACAGGTCAAGTTATTAGTGTTTGTGGTGGGCTTAACATATAATCGATTAAACGAATCAATAAAAATAATAAAAGGCTGCTTTTCAATAAGAAGGCGGCCTTTTTTATAGCCCTTGGATATATTTATTATTGTGGGCTATTTTAATTGTTATATAGCGTAACAGAATAATAAATTGCACCACACAATACGTTAAAATGGTTCCAGAAATAATTGCTTTAAAAAATATTGTACAAAAGGTTGCAACGATTGGCACTTCTATAAAAGTGGCAGAAAAGCATTTAAAAAAAGGCCAATTGGTAGCTATTCCTACAGAAACAGTGTATGGGTTAGCAGCAAATGCATTCAATGAAAATGCAATAAAGCAAATTTTTGAGGTTAAAAACAGGCCACTCTACAATCCGCTAATTGTTCATATAGCCAATTTAAATCAATTGGCAAACATTGTAACAACCGTTCCTGCAAATGCTATTAAATTGTTTAAAGCCTTCAGCCCTGGGCCTATTACGCTTCTATTACCCAAAAAAGATATAATACCCAATATTGTAACTGCAGGTTTGCCAGATGTTGCAGTTCGTATTCCAAACCATCCTTTAACATTAGCATTGTTGCAAGAATTAAGTTTTCCATTGGCTGCACCAAGTGCTAATTTGTTTGGCTATATAAGTCCAACTAAACCAGCACATGTTGCTAAACAACTCGAAAATAAAATTCCATATATTTTAGATGGAGGCAATTGTAGTACTGGTATAGAAAGCACGGTAGTTGGTTTTGATAAACAAACTGGCACACCCATAATTTACAGAATAGGTGCAATTAGCCAACAACAAATTATTGACGTAACTGGGGCTTGTTTACTAAAAAAAGAAGTAAATAATATTGCACCCGTTAGCCCTGGTATGATTGAGTACCATTACAGCCCCAATACAAGATTATTAGTAACAGATTTAGTTACAGGCACTACAGTTGCTTTAAAAAATAAAAAAATTGGGTTAATAAGTTTTAAAAACGAATACTCATTAATAAATGTATTTCATAAAATTGTGTTAAGTAAAAGTGGTAACCTGCAAGAAGTTGCAAAAAATATATATGCAGCCTTACATGAAATGGACGAAATTGGGCTAGATTTAATAATAGTAGAAAAATTACCAGAAATTGGCATTGGAATTGCGGTAAATGAAAAATTAGAAAAAGCAGCAGGTAAAACCAATAGCCTACTTTTTAAAATAAAAAATAGTTTATTTAGAGAAATTACTGAAATTCGTTCAAAACAACCCTTAATGCCAGGACACATTATTAAGCAATTTAGAGAGTTAAGAAATTATTCGCAAGAATATGTTGCAAAAAAAATGGGCATTTCTCAAAATGCGTACAGCAAAATTGAAAACAATATTACACAGCTTACGGTAACACACGTAAAACATATTTCCACCATTTTAGATGTTCCAATTATAGACTTGTTAAGAGACGATTTTGAAATTCATAAACCTCATCATTTAAATACCGATACGGTTAATAGAAAAGATATAATTATGTATTTACATGATTTACAGCATGGTATAAAACTTAAAAAAGAAGAAGACAATAAATTATATGGGGCAATTATGGCCTTATTGCAAACCACGTCCTACATTTCAGAGGGTATAAAGTAATTTCGACTTCATAATTTAATAAACGATTTTTACTTTTCGGTGGTTTACATTTGCACAAATGAAAAAAAAGTTAGTCAATTTATTTCTAATTGCTGTACTGCTTACCCAAGTACTGCCAATTCAACAAATTGGCCAGGCTTTATTCAATAATCAATTCACCGAAGAAGTTTCTACCGACATAGATACTGCACCTGAGGGCATAAAGAAAATTTCTTCAACCAGTGAATATTTATCTTTTTCATCTATTTCTGCCATTAAATTTTTTAAATTATTACGCAATTATAACAGCACTTTTTTTACAAAAAAGCCAACCCAAATAGTAGCAGAAGTATTGGTTCCTCCACCCAATTCATAATTTACTACACGTTTAATTCTATACTTCGTTTATTTTTGAAACTATTCATAATTTACGATTTGCTATAGTTTAAATCCTTTTAGTTCGCCCAACAAAAAAAATATGAAAAAATTGTTTAAACAAACAGTTGCGGATATACCTGCTTCTGTGGTTGTTTTTTTAGTAGCATTGCCACTGTGTTTAGGTGTTGCTCAAGCAAGTAACCCAATAGGTCAAAATTTAGTACCCATGCTTGGGGGTATTTTGGCAGGTGTTGTTGGTGGCATTGTAGTTGGTATTTTAAGTGGTTCGCAATTAAGTGTAAGTGGCCCAGCTGCTGGCTTAACAGCCATTGTTGGTGGTGCAATTGGGCAATTGGGTAGTTACGAAACCTTTTTATTGTGTGTAATTATTGCAGGAGTTATACAAATAATTATGGGCTTTTTAAAAGCAGGTATCATTGGCGACTATGTACCCAATTCGGTAATTAAAGGTATGTTAGCGGCAATTGGTTTAATATTAATACTAAAACAAATACCACATTTATTGGGGCAAGATTTGGATCCTGCAGGCGATGAAACATTTATACAACCTAATAAACAAAATACATTTACCTCTTTGTGGTATGCTGTAAAATTTTTAACACCATCAGCAACTATTATTGGAGCAGTTTGCTTACTAGTAATGATGCTTTGGGAAACAAAATTTATTAAATCAATTAAAATACTTGGAGCTTTACCTGGGGCTTTAATTGTTGTGTTGTTGGGTACACTTATTAATGAATTTTTTATAAGTGTTCAACCAATGTATGCGTTAGAACAAAAACATTTAGTAAGCTTGCCCATTGCTGCAAATGCCAAGGAATTTTTCACTTTTTTAAAAGTTCCAGATATAAAAGGATTAAACAATCCTCATGTTTGGACTAGTGCATTTACACTGGCTATTGTAGCAAGTTTAGAAACTTTATTAGGCATAGAAGCAGTTGATAAATTAGATACCAAAAAGCGAATAACACCAACCAATAAAGAATTAATAGCACAAGGTACAGGTAATATAGTTTCTGGTTTAATTGGTGGTTTGCCAATAACATCAGTAGTTGTAAGAAGCTCTGCGAATGTTACAGCAGGTGCAAGTACTAAAATGAGTACTATTTTACATGGTGTATTGTTATTGTTAAGTGTACTGTTTATTCCTTTTATTTTAAATCACATTCCACTTAGTGCATTAGCAGCAGTTTTAATTTATACAGGATATAAATTGGCAAAAATTTCTTTATTCAAAGCGTTTTTTGATAAAGGCTGGGATCAATTTGTACCTTTTACAGTTACTATTTTAGCAATTTTATTTACCGATTTATTAAGAGGTATTGGCATAGGTATTTTTGTTGGGCTTTTTTATATGATGAGAAGTAACTTTAGATCATCGATTTTTGTAGTCAATGATAAAAATAATTATTTAATTAGGTTAAGAAAAGATGTTTCTTTTTTAAATAAACCAATTATTAAACGAAAACTAGACCAAATTCCAAATGGAGCTTATTTAATAATTGATGCTACAAGAGCCGATTTTATAGATAAAGACATTATTGAAGAGGTAAACAATTTTTTAGTAAATGCTCCAACCAAAAGAATTAAGGTAGAAGTTAAAAAAAGTTTACATAAGCCCATGCACTTATTATTTAATCAACCAAACAACTAGTATTCTTTAAACTGTATTTAAAATTAATTGTTCTTAAATCACCAAATATGAAAATATACGAAAGATTATTACTCGAAAATAAAGCTTGGGCATCTGAAAAAATACAAGATGATCCCATGTTTTTTGTGAGGTTAATGAACATTCAAACCCCCGATTTTTTATGGATTGGTTGCAGCGATAGCCGTGTATCAGCGAACGAAATTACTGGCACACAACCTGGTGAAATTTTTGTGCATAGAAATATTGCAAACATGGTTGTACATACCGATTTAAACTTATTAAGTGTTTTACAATATGCAGTAGAGATATTGAAAGTAAAACATATAATTGTTTGTGGTCATTATGGTTGTGGTGGTGTAAAAGCTGCAATGAGCAATCATTCGTTTGGAATTATAAACAAATGGTTGCGTAATATTAAAGATGTACATAGGTTTCATAGAGAAGAAGTAGATGCCATTAAAAATGAAGATGAGCGAATAAACTTAATGGTAGAGTTAAATGTGCAAGAACAAGTTTTAAACCTAGCTAAAACATCTATTGTTCAAAAAGCTTGGAAAGAAAATAATGCCCCCCATTTACATGGTTGGGTATATGATTTACAGGATGGAATTATTAAACCAATTTTTGAAATGGAAGCTGGTACCCATATAGATTCGCTATACGAATTCGATGATTTATAAAATTAGGGCTTAGAAAAATTTAGATTATTAAATATATCATTCGCACATCGAATCATTTGTTGAATAAATGAAGCCTAACGGCTTAAGAAATAAGATTGAAAATAAAAGGTAAATGTATTGGTTAAAGCGATTAGATAGTATTACAAAATAAATATTACCAAGAAATTAATTCTTTTAAAAAAGGAAAATTATGGCAACAGAAACCTCTGCAAACGATTCATTGATTCAGGCATTGAGAAAATTATTTAAGTTATTGAAGTTAGATAAAAGGGATATTTCATCTATTTATACTTTTGCAATTATTGCAGGTTTAATATCGTTAAGTTTACCATTGGGCATACAAACTATTGTTACGTTTGTACAAACCAATGTAGTATCGGCTTCTCTTATTGTGCTAATTATTATTGTTGTAATTGGCGTTTTTTTAAATGGTTTAATTCAAGTAAGGCAAATACAAGTAATTGAAAAAGTAGAACAAAAGATTTTTTCAAGATACTCATTAGAATTTGCCAATAGATTACCAAAGCTAGATATAGAGAAACTGGATAAGTATTATTTGCCCGAAATGGTGAATCGTTTTTTCGACACACCTTCATTAACAAAGGGTATCGAAAAAATAATGTTAGATATACCTGCGGCTGTAATTCAAATTTTATTTGGACTAATATTATTATCATTTTATCACCCCATATTTATTGCATTTGGTACTTTATTAATTATTTTAGTTTTAATAATTATAAGATATACTTCACCACAAGGTTTATCAACCAGTATAGTTGCCAGCGATTATAAATATGGAATTGCAGCTTGGATAGAAGAAATTGCTAGAGTAATCAAATCTTTTAAGTACAGCAAACAAACCAGTTTGCATATGGAGAAGACCGATGAACTGCTGAGCAATTATTTAATTTCTAGAACCAAGCATTTTAAAATACTGCTCTCTCAATATTGGATATTCATTGCTTTTAAAATATTAATAACAGCTGCCATGTTAATTATGGGTGCTATATTATTGGTTAATCAACAAATAAATGTGGGGCAATTTATTGCTGCCGACATTGTGATATTGGCTATTATTAGCTCGGTCGAAAAATTAATACTTTCATTAGATAAAGTGTATGACACACTAACATCTATTCAAAAATTAAGTAAAGTATTAGATAGCGATATTGAAACAACTGGTACTGTAGCATTACAAGATATTAAAGAAGGTGTGGCTATTAAATTTAATGATGTAACTTTTTCTTATCACAATCAAGAAACAGTTTTATCAAATATTTCCATGAGTATTCAACCTGGTCAGTTTGTTTGTATAGCTGGTTCAAGTGGCTCTGGCAAATCTTCGTTATTACGATTACTTACAGGAGCATTTAAAAACTTTGATGGAAGTATTTTGCTAGATAATGCACCCATTGGTAATTACAATTTAAATACAGTTAGGTCTCAAACTGGCATTTTATTAAGCCAACAAGATATTTTTAATGGTACATTGTTGGAAAACATTACCATGGGCAACCCAGATATTACTATAAAAGAAGTTACCAATTTTACACAAAAACTAGGGTTAAGCGATTTTGTAAACTCTCATAAAGAAGGTTTTGATGCTATTTTGGACCCATTGGGTAAAAAATTATCGAGAAAAATTAGGCAAGATATTTTACTAATTAGGGCATTGATTGGCAATCATAGAATGTTGTTACTAGAAGAACCATTTGAACATTTAGATAGTACCCAAAGAGAAGGAGTAATGAGTTATTTAAAAAACGACAAATCCGCAACCATTATTATTACTTCCGAGCGAAATGAATTTACTAATGATTGTGATGTTGTGTTTAAATTAGAAAATGGTAGACTAATTAAAAATTAAATTATGGCAAATAAAATATTAAATAAAACCTATACAAACTCAAATATTGAAGATGAGTTGGCTAACAACAACGATGTTAAATCTTTTAGCCAAATTTATAGAATTAATAAAAATAGTAATGTTAAAAAATGGGCATTAGGCATACTTATTATAATGCTGGTTGTAATGTTTTTACCGTGGACACAAAACATAAGAGCCAAAGGTTTGGTAACCACCTTACGTCAAGAAGAAAGGCCACAAGAATTAAATACCATTATTGCAGGTAAGGTAGTTAAATGGTATGTAAAAGAAGGCGATTTTGTGAAATCTGGCGATACCATTTTGCAATTAGGTGAGGTTAAGGTAGATTATTTTGACCCTAAATTATTAGAAAGAACCCAACAACAAATAGATGGCAAATCCGCTGCAGTAAAAGGTTACGAAAATAAAGCAGCAACTGCCACTTTACAAGTAGGTGCTTTAGCTGAGGGACAAATACTAAAATTACAATCTCTCGATAATAAAATTTTACAGCAATACCTAAAAGTTACCAGCGATAGTACCGATGTGTTAGCAGTTAACAATGAAGTTATTGTAACCAAACGCCAAATAGAAGCTGCTAAATTAATGCTAGATAGTGGTGCAATTAGTTTGGTAGATTTTGAAAGAAGAAAAGTAACTTATCTAAATGCAACTGCAAAACTAATTGGTACACAAAATAAATATTTACAAGGCAAACAAGAATTAATTAATTTACGTATAGAAAAAAATAGTACTATACAAGAATATACCGATAAAATTTCTAAAGCAGAAGGTGATAAGTTTTCATCAATATCCAATGCTGCAACAGGGCAAGCAGATATTTCGAAATTGCAAAGTATTTATGCTAGTTACGATGTGCGTAATAAATTATATTATATAACTGCACCACAAAGTGGGCAAATTACTAAGGCTAAAAAAGCTGGTATTGGCGAGTTTATGAAAGAAGGAGAAATGATTGTTGAAATTGTACCCGATAAAATTGAATATGCTATTGAATTATTTGTAGAGCCAATGGATTTACCTTTAATTGATAAAGGCCAAAAAGTTCGTTTTATTTTTGATGGTTTTCCTGCAATTGTATTTAGTGGATGGCCAAATAGCAGTTATGGTACTTTTGGTGGTTTAGTAACCGCAGTAGAAACTAGTGTTAGTGTAAATGGAAGATTTAGAGTTTTAGTTGCCGAAGATCCAAAAGATAAACCTTGGCCAAGATTATTAAGAATGGGTGGTGGTGCTAATGGCATTGCTTTGTTGAAAGATGTACCTATTTATTACGAGCTTTGGCGAAATATTAATGGCTTTCCGCCAGAGTATTATAAAACCAGTTATGCTAAAGATGGCTCTAAAAAATAATTTAAATTAAAGATATTGTAGAATGAAATTATTCTGGTTATTTATAGTTGTACTTATCGCTAATATGGTTGTTGCTCAAACACCACAAAAAGAAGTATTTACACTTGAAGCATTTATTCAATTGATTAAACAAAATCATCCGGTTGCCAAGCAAGCGAATATTCAAGTACAAAAGGCCGATGCTGATGTATTGGCTGCAAAAGGTGGCTTTGATCCTGTAATTGCATTAGAAGCAGATAGAAAAACCTTTGATGGAAAAAATTATTATTTTAGAACCAATCCTGAGATAAAAGTTCCAACACCTATTGGTTTAGATTTTAAAACAGGTATTGAAAATAATGGAGGTAATAATTTATTTTCTGAGCTTACCAATGGCCGATCTAGTTATGCTGGTATTGAAGTTGCATTGGCAAAAGGTTTATTAATTGATAAGCGAAGAGCATCTTTACAACAAGCAAAAATTTTTAGAAATCAGAGTGAACAAGAACGTTTAAGAATGGTGAATGATTTGTTGTTCGATGCTTATGTAAGCTATGGGCAATGGGCTGGTACATATCAATTATACAGTATTTATTCAAAATTTTTGCAGGTCTCAACCGATAGATTAAGATTGGTTAAAATTGCATACAACAATGGCGATAGAGCTTGGGCCGATACCATTGAAGCCTACACACAAGTACAAAATTTTCAACTATTACAAACCGAAGCTCAAATAAAATTAACCACTGCGGTTTTTGATGTAAGCAATTATTTATGGCAACAAAACGATAGTGCTTTTTTGCTTCCAAATAATTATTTACCCGATACGGTTAGGTTTGCAATGAGCATGAACAATGCATCTTTAAACGATATTATTGCACAAGCTGTTACTCAAAACCCTTCGTTAAGAAGTTACAACTTTAAGTTAGATGCTTTAGAAGTAGAGCGTAGATTAAAGTTTCAAAATTTATTACCAGTAGTAAACTTTAAAGCAAATGTTTTGAATAAAGATTATTACGCTTTAAAAGGCTTTAATGGTGCTTTATTAGAAAACAATTATAAATGGGGTATAGACTTTAAGTTACCCATTTTTCTAAGAGAAGGAAGAGGCGAGTACAAAAAAACAAAATTAAAAATTTCAGAAATTAATTTAGAGTTAAATAACAAACGGTGGGAAACAGAAAATAAAGTACGTAACTATTTTAATGAAGCAACTTTGTTGCAACAACAAATTGTGAATACCAGTAGCATGTACAACAATTTTAATACCTTACTTAGAATAGAAGTATTGAAATTTAATAATGGGGAGAGCTCTTTATTTGTGGTTAATTCTCGGGAAAATAAAGTAATCGAAACTTTACAAAAACAAGTAGAGTTAAGAATTAAATACTTTAAAGCAAGCTATGCAATTGAATGGGCAGCTGGTTTGTTAAGATAAATAAAGCAATCAAACTATTCGTTTTTAAATTTAGCGACTTCTCTTATTTTATACTTTTGTATGGGCCAGTTGAACAATTACTTAGTTTGCATACAATGTTTGCGGACAATTAATCATCTTTTTCAAGGAAAAAGATCTCTTCAACAGACTTAGTAAAAACGTTTGCAATTTTTAAAGCTAAGACCGTGGAGGGCACATATTTATTTGCTTCCATTGCATTAATCGTCTGCCTACTAACAGACACTTTATTTGCCAATTCCTCTTGTGTCAAATTTTTGATAGCCCTTTCAACCTTAATATTATTTTTCATCGGATATGGATTTGGTATTTTTGTACAAAATGTAATTAAACCGGACAATGAAAATTATTAACACAGTGTACATATTATAAATCATAACTGTTATCATAGAGAGACCATACACAAATACAAAACTTAAAAACAATAAAATATAATTTAACCAAACAGCCCAAAGCAAAGAAGACAATCTAACTTTTGCTATAAATTCATCTTCTCTTTTTTCTTTTGAAAACCCCACCATCAATGCTCCAACAATAAATAAAGCCCCAACAATTGTTGGTGTAATATTTCCATTAATTACTTTAAAGAATTCAGTAGGACCCATTAGTTGCTCATTAAAGATTGCAAATACTTTTGAATTGACACGGAAAGTCTCCATGTCTCTAAAACTTAGAATAAGACCTAAAATAGTAACAGGTATCAATAGACACCACCCGATAAACTTATACATATTGGGTAACAATAATTTGCTTGACATATATTTTTAATTTTAGTAAATGTATGGTATTTTTTACATTAAGACAAATTTATTTTACTTTATGTATGAATAATCTAACTTTAAGAAAGTAGCAAAGGAGGCAACAAGGGGGGTTGGCGATATTGGGGATAGGCGTTGGTATTTTCATGAGCAGTTGTTAGGGCTAGGCTTTTCAATTTTTTTATGTGTAACATCTGGTTTTCAATTTACTTTAGTTCCAGGCGGAAGTTTTTCAAATTCCCCAACAATGGCCCTGCTCGATGCATACAGTTTTTATTTTGTTCGCACAATACTACTTGTTGATTTATTGTTGGTTAAATTCAAGATAAATATTTCGTTGTGCCCAACTGGTATTTTAAAAATATTCTGTAAGGGTATCTCTAAAAGATAGGCCCACAAACAACGAATAACCCCTGCATGGGCTATGAGCAACACTTTTGTGTGATTTTCTTGTTGCAGATTCTCCATAAATGATTGTACTCTTTCAAATAATTCAAGTAAATTTTCTCCATTAGGGGTTTTTACATTCACAAAATCTATCATCCAATTATTTAGCTCATCTTGGTTAATGTCGTTCCATTTTTTATTTTCCCAATCGCCAAAATTCATTTCCATTAATGCATTTTCGACAATAATATTTTCGAATTCTAGGGCATTGGCTAAATCTTTACAGCGTTGCAGAGGGCTGCAATAAACAGCATTAAAGTTGTTGGGTAATTGATTGTTAAACTGTTCTACTTCTTCTAAAAAAGTGTTGGCTAATGGTACATTGGTTTGTCCATAACAAGTATCCTTACCTGTTGCTACAGCAGTATGCCGAATTATATAAACTTCCATAATGCTACAAAGGTTAAAAGGCAAACACATTCAGCAATTTGTTCAACAGCACCCAAGCAATCGCCTGTATAGCCATCAATCCATTTATTGAAATAACGTTTTGAAAAATAAAAAAGTATAACTAAGGGAATAATTACGAAGCAAAATTTTATCTTAAAAAAGCAAACTGCAATTAAAGGAATAAGTCCAAAAAAGTAGGCTCCAATAATTTCTTTATAGCTGTGGGCTTTAGCTATGGGCTTGGCTTTGCTTGTTTCATCGTCTCTTGAGTATTGCGATGTAAACACAATATTAATGGCTGTTAATCTTGATAATGAGTGATATGAGATAAACAGTAAAGCAATGAAAAAATAGTTTTCAATATGTAGTTTGGTTAGTAAATTGCTTAAAGAATAAAATTTTAAAGCAAACAGAAAAATTAAAGCAATAGCTCCATAAGCACCAACACGGCTATCTTTCATTATATCTAAAATTTTTGGTTTTGTCCAGCCGCCACCAAAGCCATCAGACACATCGGCCAAACCATCTTCATGAAAAGCACCAGTAACTAAAACTCCTGCAATTAACGAAAACAAAATCGAAATACTAACATCAAATAAATAAGAACTTAACCAAAATGTTACAAAAGAAATTAGCCCAACAATCCACCCAATTAAAGGAAAATATCTTGTTGCTTTATTAATATACTCTGGTGAATGATCAATATTTTTTGGACAAGGTATTCTTGTGTAAAACATTAATGCGGTAAAAAATATTTTTATTTCCTCCTTCATTTTTTTAATCTTTATTAGTTACAGCAGCACTTTCGAAACTTGCCATACTATTTAAAAAAGAAACCGCACTTTTAATAATTGGATACGCCATTGCACAACCTGTGCCTTCGCCCAAACGCATTTTTAATTTTAGTAAAGGCTCCACTCCTACATAATTTAATAAATTATGGTGCCCAAACTCATCACTTAAATGACAAAAAATTGCATTCTTGTTTATCAATGGCTGTATTTTTTGAGCTACTAAAAAAGCATTACTTGCTATAAATCCATCAACTAAAATCAGCATATTTTTTTCGAAAGCTGCAAGCATAGCCCCACACATTTGTGCTATTTCAAAACCACCAAAAGTTTGCAGTACTTCTCTAGGATTATTAATTTCGCCATGAAATTCTTTAGCTTGTTGTAAAACTGCTATTTTATTTTTTAACTGAACATCGTTTAAGCCAGTTCCTCGCCCAACACATTTTTCAATGGGTAAATTACACAGATAACTCATTAACATTGATGCTGATGAGGTATTACCAATACCCATTTCTCCAAACCCAATCACGTTGCAATTACTCTCGAAAATTTTGTTTACAATTTGTTTGCCATTATCAAAACATTGCTGCAATTGGGTTTCGGTCATTGCTTTTTCTCTTAAAAAACTTTTTGTTCCGTTTGCAATTTTGGTATTTATTAAATAATTACTTGGCTCAAAATCAAAATTTACACCAGCATCTACCACTATTAGATTGATGTTATTTTGATTCGAAAAAACATTAATTGCAGCTCCCCCTTGTAAAAAATTTAGAACCATTTGGTAGGTTACTTCTTGTGGGTATGCACTTACGCCTTCTTTGGCAATGCCGTGATCGCCTGCAAAAACTACAATAGTTGGGTTGGTAAGTTCAGGTGAAAGCGTATCTTGAATTTCTCCAATTTGCAAAGCCAATTTTTCTAGTATGCCTAATGCACCAAGTGGTTTTGTTTTAAAATCTATTTTATTTTGAAGTTGATTTTTGATGCTCATTGTACTTTTTTAAACACACACAGTGTTCACAATCGATTTGCAAATGTGGCTTCGCAATAACTAATAATTAATAGTAAAGTTCTAGTAATTTTTGCCAGACAAAATGCTTCTAACAAAACAAGGAAAAAACTATTTCTTAGAAAATTTATCTTTGTGTTTTAATACAATTTAGGCGTAGGTTACATTCTGCAACTTAAAGAATGAAACTTTACTTTGTAGAAAATAATAACCTCCAAATAAAACACCTGAATAAAATAAATCGCCCAAAATAGTTCCTTTTAAAAACGGAATACCAGCTGCGTAACAAGACATTAGTCCACCTAAATTTTGAGGATACAATGTAGAACCTATCCAACAGCCAAAATTTGAAACTAAAAAGAAGATTAATGTAGAAGCGACTGCACCTTTTAATACTTTGAATGTATTTATTTTATTAAAAATTGCAAGACCACTTATAGTAATTAAAAGATAACTAGCATACTGCCAATAAAAGCCTTCGTAAAACCATGTAAACTTTGGATAATATTGAGCATAGATAACGTTGTTGATAAACAAGTCGCTTACCCAAGTTGCTGCTATTGGAATTAAGAATGCTTTCCACTTTTTGTCAAAATGTGCTGCTCCAAAAAGCCCAATAGCTGCCAATGGTGAAAAGTTAGGCATGTGAGGAATTATACGGCTAAAGGCCACAATTAAGATAATTGCTACTAAAAATCCGAACTGTAAATTGATTTTATTGGTCATACTTTATGTTAAAATTATGAAATGCAAATATAGTAGAATAATAGGTTTGTATACAAGTATGGCTGGCTGATGTAAAATTTTAAGCCACTGCATATAAGTAGAAACAAAAGTTTTAGGTTGTTGTTTTATGATGCTCAATTCCCTTTTTACCTTTTCGGATAGCTATAAAGAACTGAAAAAGTCCGAGAAGTACATAAGTAATTGGAAGTGCCTTTTTTCCTAAATGAAAATAGTCTACTGCTACAATGATTGACAAAATACCTTCAATGATAAAAAATAGACCGTCGACCCAAGGTATCTTTTTCTCGATGATTGGGTGAAAAAAAGCGATTGATAAAAATACAATTCCTGCTAATGCAAATAATTTGTAAGAGTTGTGTCCACTCTCATATTTTTCATAAGCATGAATAAGTATAACAATACCTGCACCTATGTGTGCAAAGCGTTTTCTTTTGTCGCTATTTTTAGATAAATATTTTAAAAGCATTGGTCAATTTGTTTGTTTTTAATTTACCTAGCAATGTCTCCTAAGAGTCGGGTACAAAGCTAAGGACATTGCGTTTTGTTTTAATTAACGCATCTTCCTTTGCCAAACTCTTTTAGCAATGTAAAGAGAAGATGCTGGAAAATTTGTCCAATTTATGTTTTGTCTTGGAAGACTTACTGGAGAAAAAATAGTGCCGTTAGATACATATACGGCGAGTGCCACAAAACCAACGCTCATTGCCTACACGACACTCGCCTGCGAATGAGGACAAAGCTAGTGACATTGCATTTTGTTTTGATTGATTCATCTCCCTTTGCCAACTAACTAGCCATTCAAGAAAAGATGAAAGAAACAAAATATGTCTTTGTCAATCTTACAACTAACTTTTTTTACCACCATTACCCATTGGTTCTGGCATTTTAGGTTTGGTTAAAAGTACTTGCTTGGCAATTTTTTCTCTCATTTCTGTATTAGTAAAAAATCGGTAAACTTCTGGTTCTTTGTCTCCTTCTTTTTCTATGCTTCTCATATTATGAAATGGAGCAATAATGGTTGCATTAACATTGCCTGTTATTTTAACAGCAGTATTTGGCGGTATGAAAAAATTTCTGTTGGCTGCACTAATGTTTTTTCCTTCGGTGAGTGCAATTAACGAATCAATACTTTTTTTAATTACATCTTGTGTAAACAAAAAAGTATCGCTTAGTTCTTTTTGTTCTGAAAACTTTAAAAAGCTTCCTACAATAGTATCTTTCTTGGTGTTTAAAATGTAATAACCATTTTCATCAACATTGGCCGTGGTTTCTTTACCATCCTTTATTACTTTAATGGTAATTTTTTCTACTGTGTTGTACAGCATTTCATTTTCTTCGCTGCCTGCACCATCTTTAATGGTAACAGTTTTAGATTCAATATCAATTTTGGCAGTACCTCGGTTAAGCACCATAATTTTTTTCTCATTTTTAGCACAAGCAGATAATAGCACTAAGGCAATCAAGCAATACGTTACAGTTAGTTTCATGTGTTTAATTTATAAATAAAAAATCCCCATCTTTTTTTGGATGAGGATTTAAAAGTAAACTTTTTATTACAATTATTTTGTTGCGGTAAAACGTTCTGCAACTTTAGCCCAATTAATTACATTCCAAATAGCTACTAAATAATCGGGACGTTTGTTTTGATATTTTAAATAATAAGCATGCTCCCAAACATCTACACCTAAAATAGGTGTGCCTTTTACTTCGGCAACATCCATTAAAGGATTATCTTGATTTGGGGTAGAACTTACTTCTAATTTACCCTCTTTTACAATTAGCCAAGCCCAACCACTACCAAAACGAGTAGTCCCTGCTGCTGC
The DNA here is from genome assembly GCA_031429335.1 of Chitinophagaceae bacterium. Classification (GTDB taxonomy): domain Bacteria; phylum Bacteroidota; class Bacteroidia; order Chitinophagales; family Chitinophagaceae; genus UBA1930. The sequence continues at coordinate 41,231 of JANOZK010000096.1, forward strand.
AAATTTGGTTTTAAATTCATCGAAACTGCCAAATGCAGTATTAATGGCATCAGCCAAATCGCCAGTTGGTACACCCCCAGCATTGGGTGCTAAACTTTCCCAAAAAAAAGTATGGTTCCAATGGCCACCACCATTGTTGCGAACTGCAGGAGAAATGCTACCTGCAACGGCAACCAATTGTTCAATGGTTTTATTTTCGTGTTCGGTACCAGCAATTGCTTTGTTTAAATTATCAACATATGCTTGGTGGTGTTTTCCATGATGTATTTGCATGGTTAAAGTATCGATATGTGGTTCTAATGCTTCGTGAGCGTAGGGCAAAGCCCCTAATGTGAATGCCATAAATATTTATTTTAACTTGTTTATTAAATTAGAAAACAAATGTAAACCATGATTAATGAAACTAGAAATTAAAATAGCTTTTGTTTCTTAACTCGAAAAATGGGGTTGAAAAATGTTAGAAGTTTTTTTTACCACACCTTGCCCCTTTACAGGAGGGTAATTGGCTTTGTGGAGTAATTAATACATTTTTATTGTTGAATAATATTCTTTTAGAGGAAGGGCTGCCAGATTAAGCAAAGTAGCTCCTGCTAGCCAGCAGGACTACTTGCGAAAGATGGAACTGGTGTTGAGTGGTGTACAAATGTTGATGGCCCATAAAATTACTATCGCTTGCTTCTAAAAAAACTTTTCATGAGGATGCCACATTGGTCTGCCAACACATCTTTTACCAATAGTGTTTTAGGGTGAAAAGGCCATTTTTCGGGAATAATTAAACCATCATCATCTGTAAAAAAACGTAAGCCGCCACTTTTTTCATCGCTTGCACCATATACAATTTTGCCCAACTTACCCCAATACAAAGCACCACAACACATTAAACATGGTTCTACCGTTACATACAATGTTGCTTCTGGTAAATATTTAGTACCCAAATGGCTGTAAGCACTGGTAAGGGCCAAAATTTCGGCATGGGCGGTACTATCGTTTAATTTTTCTGTTTGGTTATGGCCACGAGCAATTATTTTATTATTTAACACAACCACAGCACCAATAGGCACTTCATCCTCATCAAAAGCCAATTGAGCTTCTTTTATGGCTTGTTGCATAAAATATTCGTCGGAATTTGGAAGTGTATCCATTATAATTTTTTAAAATTTATTTCAATAAATTGGCAATGGCTGTATGTACTTTTTCGAAACCAAATTGTTGAATATTATCTTGCATCATATCAGTAATTTCTTTGGTACATAAATTGCCAATACTGCCTTCGTGAAGCCCCATATTAGCTTGCTCAAAAGCAGGAGCTACAAATACACCATCTTCTACTTGTTTGCCAATAATTTTATATGCATCTCTAAAAGGTATGCCTTGCATTACTAACTTATTTACCTCGTCTACGGTAAATAAATATTTATACTTCTCGTGGCCTAAAATATTTTCTTTTACAGAAATATTGGAGAGCATAAGGAAGGCCATATTTAGACAATCTTTTAACGTTTGAAATGCTGGAAACAAATGTTCTTTAAGCAATTGCAAATCTCTATGATAACCACTTGGTAAATTGGTGGTCATAATGGTTATTTCGTTGGGTAAAGCTTTAATTCTATTACAATGGCTTCGTATTAACTCGAATACATCTGGATTTTTTTTATGGGGCATAATACTGCTACCAGTTGTTAATTCTGCAGGAAAAGAAACAAAATCGAAATTTTGATTTAAATACAAAGTCATATCCATACTTAACCTACTTAAAGTATCTGCCACATTTGCCAAAGCTTGTGCTGTAATTCGTTCGGCTTTTCCACGACCCATTTGTGCATATACTACATTATAATTTAAGTTATCGAAACCCAATAATTGTGTAGTTAATGTTCTATTAATTGGGAACGATGAACCATAGCCAGCAGCACTACCCAATGGATTTTTATTAACTACTTTATATGCTGCATGCAAAGTGGTTACATCGTCTACCAAACTTTCGGCATAAGCTCCAAACCATAAACCAAAACTACTTGGCATAGCCAATTGTAAATGTGTATAGCCGGGTAATAAATGATTTTTATATGCTTCGCTTTGTTGTTGTAGTAGTTGAAAAAATGGTTGAATGGCGTTAACTATTTCTTCGATTTCGTTTCTTAAAAAAAGTTTTATGTCTACTAAAACTTGGTCGTTTCTGCTTCGGGCAGCATGAATTTTTTTACCAATGTCGCCCAGTTTTTGGGTAAGTAAAAACTCTATTTGTGAATGTACGTCTTCTACATTTGAGTGAATAGTGAATGGTGAGTGGTGAGTGGGTAGTGTTGTAGTGTAAATGCTGATTAATTCATTCACTAAAAGTTCAGCCTCTTCATCAGTCAACAAGCCAACTGTTGCTAACATTTTAGCATGAGCTATATTTCCTAGAACGTCAAAAGGTGCAAGCATTAAATCAAACTCACGGTCTTTACCAACGGTAAAAGTTTCTACTTCTTTACCCTTATTATTTAATGTGGAGCTTATTTCTTTTTGCCAGAGTTTCATGATTAAAGGTTTAACGTGTAAGGTATAAGGTTTAAGGTTTGGTGCTTCCACCTTTTTCTTAGGCCTTAAACCTTTTTTCTAATTTATAAAACAACTTTTCCTAATAACTGAATATACGTTTCAATTCCATTTTTTATCTCATCTAAATAAATATATTCGTCTGCAGTATGGCTTCTTGCACTATCGCCAGGGCCCATTTTTAAGGTAGAAAAAGGCATCAATGCTTTATCGCTTGTAGTTGGGCTGCCATAATAACCTTTGCCTAATTGAATGCCAGCTTTTACCAATGGATGTTGTAAGGAAATAGCCGTTGATTTCATTCTGGTTGTTCGAGGTTTAAATTTAGATTTTAAATTTAGGGTAAGCTGCTCCAAGATTTCATCGAACGTATATAATTCGTTTACACGAACATCAATTACAAATTTGCATTGCGATGGTACTACATTATGTTGCTTATTTTCTGTTTCGATAACTGTAACAGTAAGCATACTATCGCCCAATAAGGAACTTACTTTTTCAAATTTAAAATTTCGTATCCAACTAATATCATCTAGAGCTTTGTATAAAGCACTTTCACCTTCTTTACGAGCTGCATGGCCTGCACGGCCTTCTGCAATACAATCAATTACCATTAAACCACGTTCGGCAACAGCCATTTCTAATTTTGTAGGTTCGCCCACAATACCACAATCTATTGCACCTAAGTATGGAAGCACAAGTTCTATTCCGTTTACTCCACTAATTTCTTCTTCGGCACTGGCAGCAAAAACCACATTGTAATTTGTATCATTTCTTTGATAATAGTATAAGAAAGTTGACATTAAAGCCACTAAGCAACCTCCAGCATCGTTGCTACCTAAACCAAATAATTTACCCTCTTTTTCTAATGGAATAAATGGATCAATACTATAGCCTTTATTAGGTTTTACGGTATCGTGATGTGAGTTTAATAAAATGCTTTTTTTAGTAACATCGTAGTATTTATTTTTAGCATAAATATTATTGCCCACCCTTGCATGTTGTATATCATGACGATGCAGAAAAGCAGAAATAATATCTGCAGTATCATTTTCTTCTTTAGAAAAAGATGGAGTTGCAATTAGCTCTTTTAAAAGTTTAACTGCTTCTATAAATAAGTGATCAAGAGAGGTTGACATCATATTTTTTCATTTTACTACAATTAGTTTTTAAGTTTTTTTAATGGTGGATAGCAGCCTTTAAAACAATTTATTGATTAACTATTGTTGTACCAGAAGTACCACTAATTAATTCGTGCAATTGTTCTGCTTTGCCAATAATTACTTTATTTACGCCGCTTTCAATAGCTGCAAAAGCATTGTCTAACTTTGGTATCATACCATCAAAAATAGCACCTGCCTCCTTCAATTGCTTATATGAAGTTGCATTGATTTGCTTAATAACAGTTGCTTCATCTTGAACATTTAATAATACACCAGCTTTTTCAAAAGAATAAATTAAAGTGGTTGTATACCGGTTACTCATAGCTTTTGCAATTTCTTGAGCAATGGTATCGGCATTGGTATTTAATAACTGTCCTTGCATATTATGGGTTATTGGGGCTACTACAACAGCCAAATTATTTTGCAAAAAGCTATTTAATAATTCTGTATTTACTATGTCTATATCACCCACAAAACCATAATCTACACCCCCAGCCCCTAAAGTGGAGTTAGAACCACGTTTGTGAGCTTGAATTACATTACCATCAGCTCCTGTTAACCCAATAGAATTGCAGTGATTGGCTTGTAATTGTGCAACAATATTTTTATTAATAACACCAGCATACACCATGGTTACTACTTTCAAGGTTTCGGCGTCGGTAACTCTTCTTCCATCAATCATTTGTTGTTGTATGCCCATTGCCTCTGCAAGTTTTGTGGCAAGTTTACCACCACCGTGCACCAATATTTTTCTTCCTTCAATTGCTGCAAAATTTTGTAAAAATGAAGCAAGTTTTTGCTCATCATCAATGATGTTTCCTCCAATTTTTATGACATATAAAGCCTCCCTGCCCTCCAAAGGAGGGTTCTTCGATGCTTCATATATATTTATGTTTGTATTCATTTTCTTTTTTTTAACCCCTTATTTTGAGAGGTTTGGGGAGGTCAAAATTTCACTCAACACCGCCTGTGCTGCCCAAACCCTATTGCTAGCTTGTTTTGTTACTAAGCTATTTGGGCCATCTAAAACTTCATCACTCAACTCAACATTTCTGCGTACAGGTAAACAATGCATTATTTTAGCTCCACCATTTGCTTGGTTTGTGATGGAGAGTTTTTCGTTGGTCAACATCCATCGAGGATCGTTTTCATACATTTTACCATAATCTTTAAATGTACTCCAGTTTTTTACATACACATAATCTGCATTTATTAAAGCTTCATTTTGGTTATGTGTTATGGTAGCACCCTTCGTAAACTGTTCACTTAATTCATAATCTTCGGGGTGTGTAATTACAAAATCTGCTTTGCCCCATGCGTTTATCCATTGTGCAAAACTGTTGGCAACACATTGTGGCAAGGGCTTTACATGAGGTGCCCATGTGAGCACTACTTTTGGTGGCCTCCTCCCAGCCTCCTCCAAAGGAGGAGGAGTAAGCAACATATGTTCTTGTATAGTTATGATATCGGTAAGCGATTGTAGTGGATGTAGGGTTGCACTTTCTAAACTTACCACAGGTACACCAGCATATTTAATAAACTGCTTAATATACATTTCGCTATAATCATCTTCTTTATTTGCCAATGAAGGAAATGTTCTAATAGCTAAAATATTAAAGTAGTTGCCCAAAATAGGTGCTGCATCTTTAATATGCTCAACAGTTGTTCCACTCATAATAGCACCTTCTTCAAATTCTAAGGCCCAACCTTCTTTGTCTACATTAAACACAATTGCTTCCATTCCTAAATTACTGGCTGCAACTTGTGTACTTAAACGTGTACGCAAACTGGGGTTTAAAAATAGTAAACCAATGCGTTTACCAGCACCCAAATGCTTGTTGGCAAAAGGATTTGCTTTGTACCACAAAGCTTTTTCTGCTAAATGATTAATGGCTTGATTTATACCATCGAATGATGGAGTAAGTACATCATTAACAGAAATAAATTGTTTCATACAAATTTTTTATGTAATGGGTTATTGATGATAATCGATAAAATTATTTTAATAGCTTTTGGTTAACTAATCAACAGTTGATTGCGTCGCACACTTCAACAGTTGTAATTCTACTTTACTTGTTGATAGTTGTTATACAGTTCAAGTGTGCGACGCAACAGGTGTATAATTAATGTTATACTGTTGGTTACAAAAAAATTCGAAAACTACCTTTTATAAAAAATCCCAAATGACAAAATATTGGCAATTGGGATTTTCGTTAGAATTATATAAAAATAACAAATTATCTGGCCAAATTAACTGCTCTCTTTTCTCGGATTACTGTTACTTTAATTTGCCCTGGGTAAGTCATTTCTGTTTGAATTTTTTGTGCAATTTCAAAACTTAATTTATCACTTTCGCCATCTGTTACTTTATCAGCTTCAACTATAACACGTAACTCACGTCCAGCTTGAATAGCATAAGCTTTTTCGACACCAGTATAAGCCATGGCTAAATTTTCTAAATCTTTTATACGCTGAATGTATTGTTGCATAATTTCTCTTCTGGCACCTGGCCTTGCACCACTAATGGCATCACAGGCTTGTACAATTGGAGATATTACAAATAGCATTTCCATTTCGTCGTGGTGAGCACCAATTGCATTTACTACAGCTGGATTTTCGCCATATTTTTCGGCTAATTTAGCCCCCAATAAAGCATGACTTAATTCAGTTTCTTCGTCGGGTACTTTGCCAATATCGTGTAATAAACCAGCACGTTTAGCCAACTTAGGGTTCATGCCTAACTCAGCAGCCATAACGCCACAAATGTTTGCAGTTTCTCGGCTATGCATTAGTAAGTTTTGACCATAAGAACTACGGAAACGCATTTTACCAACAATTCGTACCAACTCTTTATGTAAACCATGTACACCTAATTCTATAACGGTACGTTCACCAATTTCCATAATTTGCTCTTCTAATTGTCGGCGGGTTTTTTCAACCACTTCTTCAATACGAGCAGGATGAATACGGCCATCGGCAACCAAACGTTGCAAGCTTAAACGTGCAATTTCTCTACGCAAAGGATCGAAAGACGAAAGTACCACTGCTTCTGGAGTATCATCAACAATTAAATCAACCCCTGTTGCAGCTTCTATTGCACGAATATTTCGGCCTTCACGACCAATAATTTGTCCTTTAATTTCGTCGCTTTCTAATTGAAAAACTGTCACTGTATTTTCAATAGTTTGTTCAGCAGCTGTTCGCTGTATGGATTGTATAACAATTTTACGAGCCTCTTTATTAGCTTTTAGCTTTGCATCTTCAATAATTTCTTGTTGTAAGGCCAATGCTTGGGTATGTGCATCGTTTTTAAGACTCTCGATTAATTGATTTTTTGCTTCTTCGGCACTTAAACCAGCAATTTTTTCTAACCTACGAATATGTTCTTCCTGATGTTTTTCTAACTCGGTACGTTTTTGGTTTACCACCTCGATTTGACGGTTAAGATTTTCCTTGATGGCATCGTTTTCTTTTATTTGCTTATCAAGTGCTGTTTCTTTTTGGTTGGTTGAAACCTCTTTTTGTTTAATTCGGTTTTCGGCCTCATTAATTTTTTTATTTTTCTCTAAAGCTTCTTTATCGTAATCGGCTTTTAATTGAACAAATTTTTCTTTGGCTTCTAATTCTTTTTCTTTTTTAAGTGTTACTACTCTTAATTCTGCTTCTTTAATAATGGATTGTGCTTGAGATTGGGCATCTTCTAGTTGTTGTTTGGTGTTTTTTGCAAAAACAAACTTACCTACTAAAATACCTACAATTAAGCAAATAATACCTATTATTATGGATACGACTAATGGGTCCATGTTGTTGAATGTTTTTTAAATGGTTCAAAATCAAATGTTTCGTTAGATAACCCATCAAATATTATTTTTGGGCAACTGCTTGCGAAGATAATTGAATAGCAGTCAAAAATTTCAGCTATTTATAGTTTATTAAGTTTAAGCTTAGCATATGTTTGGCAACAGTTATTCTACCAACTTCAAAAGCTTTTTTACTAGAAAAGTAGCAAGTATGTTTCCAATTTGGGAGTTGTAATTCTAAAATGTAGACAATAAACCAAAAAGAGAATGCCGAAAATAGCTTAATTTAAATTTAATAAGCTGATAATTAGTTAATTACAATATAAGAGCTGGACTTAAACTTATTGGCATTGCATTTGCAATTAATTAAAATAAGAACATTTTAGCTACTAACCAGTAGCTCTATTTTACCAAAACTTAAAACTGTTAATCATTTTACTGAAAATTATTAATAAAATATACAAATTGATTGTTTCAAACTAAGAAACGAACCTAAGTTATGTTACAGTTTAATCTGCAACTTGGCTGCCCAAAATAAAACCCTGGAAGTTCTATCCAGGGTTTATTTCATTTATAAACTTATTTAACTGTTGTTCAAATAATTGTATTTTTTTGGAGGTTTCGTCAAGTTTAACCATTGCTTCACCAGTTTTATTTTGCTCGGTTGCAAACCAAAGCAACGCCATGCTTACATAATCTTGCATGTCTTTGCCTGCAAAATTTTCCTTGTACTCTATAATTTTATCGTTTATTAATTTTGCAGTTTTTCTCACCAATTCTTCTTCCTCCACCTCAATTTTTAACCTATAAGTTCTATCGGCAATTACAATATTGGCTGGAATTAATTCTGACATGTGTTACACAATTTAGTCAATTATAAATTTGCGTTTAGCAACAACAAACATTTATCAATTTCTTGTAAATATTTATCAATTCTTTTTTGCAATATTTCTTTTTCTTGTTGATTATTGGTTGAAGTTAAATTTTCAAAGTTTAGATGTTGTACTTTATCTTGTACAAGTGTTTTAGTATTGGCTTGAGTTAATTGTTTTTTTAACTGTTCATTTTCTTTTTGCAAAGCCTGATACTGCTTAAACAATTGTTGAAGTTTTGCTTGTATACTGGTAATTTGAATATCTAATTGTGTTTGCATATGGCTTTAAAGAAATTTATAAACTAGGTCAAAATACTACTTTCTTATTTCTGCTCCTAACTCTTTTTCGAATTGTTGAATTAATTTAAGCATCATAACATCAATCTCTTTATCGGTTAAAGTTTTTTCTTCATCTAAAAAAGTAAAGTTGATGGCCATTGATTTTTTGTCATTTCCAAATTTATCGCTCTCAAAAACATCAAACAATCGAATCTGTTGTAATTTAGCAATATTTAGTTTTTTTACTTGTTGTTCAATTACTTCAAAACTAGTAGCTCTGCTAACAATTATGGCTAAGTCTCTTTGTATAGAAGGGAATTTGGTAACTTCTTTGTAGGTGATTTTATTTGCAGATACCAATTGTAAAAGAGATTGAAAATTAACATCAACAAAAAATACGGGTTGTTTTATATCAAAAACAGTTAACTCATTTTGTGTAATTTCTCTTATAACCGCTACTTGCTTTTTGTTGTTATAAACAGCTACTACAAGTGTAGGCTTATCTACTTTTTCAAATGAAATTTTACTTAAACCAGCCAATTGCAAAACTGCTTGAGCTATGCCTTTAATGCTATAAAAATTGTATGGTTTGCTTTTTTCGTTCCAAACATCTTCATGGTTTGCACCAGTAATGTACAAACACAAATGTTCATCTTCCCTATAACTACCAATAGCTTTTGAGTGGTAGGTTTTACCAAACTCAAACAATTGTAAACTGGTATTTCTACGGTTTAAATTATAGGCGATGGTTTCTAACCCTGTTTCAAGCATACTTGGCCTTAATACATCTAAATCGGCACTTAAGTTATTCATCATTTTTACTGATGTTGCTAGTACCTCAGCTGTAAAATAGTTACTATTAGTAATGGAGTTTGTAAAAATTTCATTGTAGCCTTGTGCTGCCAAATAATTGGCAATTTTTTCTTTTAAATTTTCCTTTACACCCATTTCATCTATTGCTGGCGAAATAGTTATGGTTGCAGGTATTTCAATATTATCTAGCCCATCTATACGTAAAATTTCTTCGACGATATCGGCAGGTAAGCTAATATCTGGTTTACTAAACGGCACTGCTAGTCTTAACTCATCGATACCTTCCTTTATCACTTCAAAGCCTAAACTAGTTAAAATTCTTTTTGTAGCATCTGGATGATAATTTTTGCCACTTAATTTTTTAATGTAATGGTATTTAATTGCTACCTCAGTTTTTTGTATTGGGTTTGGATAAACATCTATAAAATTACTACTTATTTCACCACCTGCTATTTCAACAATTAGTAACGCAGCATGCTTCAATACATTAAGTGTGTTTGATATATCGACCCCTTTTTCAAAACGAGTTGCAGCATCTGTTCTTAGTCCGTGGTGTAAAGATGTTTTGCGAATATCGATGGCACTAAAACAAGCACTTTCTAAAAAAATACAAGTGGTAGTAGCTTTTACCCCACTGTTTAAGCCCCCAAAAACACCCCCAATACACATTGGGTTATTGTTTCCATCACAAATCATTAAATCGGTTGCACTTAATTTTCTCTCTTTTTCATCTAAAGAAATAAAACTAGTTCCTTCAGCTAAGTTTTTAACCAGTATTTTTTTTCCTTTTATTTCATTGGCATCAAAAGCATGCAAAGGTTGACCTGATTCGTGTAAAATAAAATTGGTAATATCTACAATATTGTTAATGCTTCTTACACCAATGGCTGCTAGTTTATTTTTTAACCAATCTGGACTTTCTGCTACAGAAACATTGCTAATACTAACGCCTGTGTATCTTGGACAAGCATTACTATTTTCAACAATAATTTCTATGGGTAAATTGTTATTCTTGGGTTTTGGGTTTTTATTGAAAATATTTTTTGCTTTAACTTCTTTGTTATTATGGTGAGTTAAATAAGCACAAACATCTTTTGCAACACCATAATGGCTCATGGCATCCATACGGTTGGGTGTTAGTCCAATTTCGAAAACTATGTCATTATATGGTTTAAAATAGCCAGCAGCCTCGGAACCAACTTTAACATCAGTTGGTAAAACCAAAATGCCATCGTGGCTTGTTCCTAAACCAATTTCATCCTCAGCACATATCATTCCATAGCTTTCTACACCTCGTATTTTAGCAACTTTCATGGTTACCGGATCGCCTGTAATTGGGTGTATAGTAGTACCTAAAGTGGCAACCACTACTTTTTGTCCTGCTGCAACATTACTTGCACCACAAACAATTTGTAATGGTTCTGTAGCACCAATATTAACTTTGGTAACTTTAAGTTTATCGGCATTTGGGTGTGGCTCGCAGCTTAGCACTTCGCCAATGAAAAGCCCCTTTAATCCACCTTTAACATTTTCATAATGCTCCATGCTTTCTACCTCTAAACCAATTGAGGTAAGAATTTTCGATAACCTTTCTGGCTCTATAATTTCTGGCAAGTATTCACTTAACCAATTGTAACTAATTGTCATACTTATATGCTTACTATTAAGGGCGAAGATAATATTTTACTACAAGCTATGGTATGCGTTGTTATTTATTACTTTTAAACGGTATAAAAATCTAAAATGATCACAAAAAGGCAAATTTGGCTAACTTATTTTATTGGGCTAATGGTTCTTATACTTAGTATGTTTTATTTTAGTTTTTGGAAAACCAATAGCTTTAAAATGGGCGATGCTTGGGGGTATTATGCATATTTGCCAGCTACATTTATACATCAAGATTTAGAGAATTTAGATTCATCGCATGTTATTAGATCTAAGTATGCAGGATTAGCTATCTTAGATAAAAAAGATCCATTTTATTACCGAGAAGCTCTCATTGGGCCAAAAGGTAAGCCAGTAATTAAATATACTTACGGCATTGCATTGTTAGAAAGTCCTTTCTTTTTTATGGGTCATATATTTGCAAAGATTACCCATACAAAACAAGATGGTTACTCCATGCCATATATTATTGCATTGCATGTAGGTAATTTTTTATACATACTTACAGGCTTGTTATTATTGTACGCTTCTTTGCTACAATGGTTTACAAAAAAGCAATCCTTAGTAACAGTTTTGCTTATTGCCCTAGTTACCAACTTACTCTACTTTAGTTTATTTAATACTGGTATGGTACATGGGTATTTATTTTTTTTGTATGCTTTGCTGATATTTAGTACCATACAATTTTATGCAAAACCTAATTTTAAAAAAGCAAGTGTTTTGGCAATACTATGCTCTTTAATAGTTGTAATTAGACCCACAGAAATATTGTGTTTATTTATTCCTTTTTTATACGGCTGTGGTACTTTGCCTGAAGTAAAAATTAGATTTACTTTTTGGTTAAAAAAATTTAAATGGGTATTGGCTGGGGCTGTAATAGCTATTGTTATTGCTTTTCCGCAATTTTTGTATTGGAAATACCAAACAGGTTTTTGGCTATACGATAGTTACCCTATTGAGCATTTTAATTTTTTACGTCCAGAAATTTTAAATGGAATTTTCAGCTTTAAAAATGGCTGGCTTATTTATACACCTATCATGTTAATGGCATTAGTAGGTTTGTTTTTTATAAAAAAGAAAGTGCCTCAATTGGCTTATTCAATAGTTATCATTTTTGTATTACACGTTTATATCATTTATTGTTGGTGGAGTTGGCAATATGTAAATGGTTATGGTAGTAGGCCTATGATACAAATTTATCCATTGTTATCTTTTGCTTTAGCAACTGTTATTGCTATGGTAAGTAAGCAAAAATGGTTTATTCAATTACCTTTTGTATTATTTATATTGATTTGTACTGTATTAAATTGGGTTCATTTACTACAAATGGAAGCTGGTACTTTATTAACTGAAGATGGTACATACAATTTGTACAAAGCTAGCCTAGGTAAATTTACGAGTACTAGAAAAATGATGTATGCTTACGATAATAATTTACCTTATGCAGATACTGTAGGTAAAGAAAAGCTAAAGACAATTGATTTCACTTCTTTTGAAGAAAAGGATGCAGCTTTTGCAGATTCTGTAAAAGTGTATGCTGGTAAAAAATCTCAACATTTAACTACACAAGAATTTGGAATAACATTTAGTATTAATGGTACAGAAAAAGTGATAGAAAAAGGAATGTATCTACAATTTAAGCTGTGGATGTGGTTGCCAGAAAATCATGGATTATATGAGAATGTTTTAATGGTAATTACTAAAGAAGCATATGGTAAAACTGAGTTATGGAACTCAATTAGGGTAGAAAACAAAAACCCTGACACAGGAGGTTACTCATTTTGGTGGGGTAAACAACAAACTTGGGTGCCAGTTGATTTTACTATGAAAATTGAAGATGACGTGAGCCCGAATACAATTTTTAAGTGTTTTGTTTGGAACCCAAGACAAAAAGAAATATTTATAGACGACGCAAGTGCGGTTTTATGGAGAGATAGGAACTGAAATGGTTAGTAGTGCTTATTCTTAGCCAATTTCGATTAAAAATTTGCATAAAATGGCACAAAAATTCCATTTTTAAGCCCCTTTAGTTACGAATTATCGCTCAAATTTTCCACTATTGTCTCAAAAAATTTTTCTGCACAAATTCTGTTAATAAACTGCTTGTTTTAACTAATAACTTTTGTAACTTGTGTACAAGTATTAAAAATGTTGATAATAGCTATTGTATTTATGTTAATCGTGTTGTTAATAGCTGTTAACTAATATTCTTGAAAAAATATTTTTTGTTCACCATAAAGTAGTCCATATTCGTTGCCCACCATTTCTAGTAACAATTTCTTAATACAGCAATTGTTATTTAGCAAAAAATGGAACAAAGAGCAAATTTTACTAACCATCGCAACAAGGAATTTTTAGAATGGAAATTGTATCGAACCTAAATAGAGATAAAAAAAGAAGAAAAAGTAGTATTGATTTAAGTACAATGGTGTATGGCAAAGTGCCACCACAGGCAAGAGAATTAGAAGAGGCAGTATTGGGTGCCATTATGCTAGAAAAAGGAGCTTTTGATAGTGTGACCGATGCCAATTTAAAGGCAGAATGTTTTTATGTAGAAGCACACCAAATTATTTTTAAGGCCATGCAAGACATGCAGCAACGCAGTGTGCCTATAGATATTTTAACGGTTGTAGAAGAATTAAAAAAGAAAGAACAACTAGATATAGTTGGTGGCCCATATTTTGTTACCAAACTAACCAACACCGTTGTTAGTACTGCAAATATTGATGCACATGCAAGAATAATTTTACAAAAGTTTATACAAAGAGAATTGATAAGAATTAGTGGGGAAATTATTGGCGATGCTTATGAAGATAGTACAGATGTTTTTGATTTGTTGGATGAAAGCGAAACAAAAATGTTTAATATCACCAATAATTATTTAAAGAAAAATTTTGAGGATATTGGAGGTATTTTAACCACAACCATTAATAAAATAGATTACTTAAGAACTAAAACCGATGAAATTAGTGGTATTCCAAGTGGCTTTAGCAATTTAGATAGAATAACTTTTGGATGGCAACCTACCGATTTAATTATTTTGGCTGCAAGGCCAGCTGTTGGTAAAACAGCATTTGCATTAAACTTAGCTCGTAATGCAGCTTTGCATCCTACAAAACCTGTGGGAGTTGGCTTTTTTAGTTTAGAAATGAGTGCAAGCCAATTAGTAACACGTATTTTAAGTGCCGAAAGTGAAATTCTTTTAGAAAAAATTTCTCGTGGTAAATTAGAAGATCATGAGTATGCACAACTTCATGCTAAAGGTATTAAGCGTTTAGAAACTGCACCTTTATACATAGATGATACTGCGGCATTAAACATTTTTGAATTTAGGGCTAAAGCTAGGCGTTTGGTAAATAAGCATCAAGTAGGCTTAATTATTATTGACTATTTACAATTAATGAGTGGATCCAACGATAAAGGTGGTAATCGTGAACAAGAAATTTCATCCATCTCAAGAAACCTTAAAGCACTTGCAAAAGAGTTAAGTGTGCCAATAATTGCTTTATCTCAGTTAAGCCGTGCTGTAGAAACACGTAAAGAAAGTAAAATGCCACAGTTAAGCGATTTACGTGAATCTGGAGCTATTGAACAAGATGCAGATATGGTAATGTTTATTTATCGCCCCGAATATTACGATGTAACTGCCAACGCAGAGGGCGAAAACACAAGGGGATTAACGGAAATAAAAATTGCCAAACATCGAAATGGCTCTTTAGATACCATTCAATTAAGGGCTAATTTATCGATTCAAAAATTTGAAGTTTGGGATCCCAATGATGGTGGTGGTGGTTTTACTTCCCCAGGTTCAAATTGGAAACCCATTGCCCCAACACCATCAGGTAGTGCACCTGCATCAGACAATGGAGGTAAATTTTTTGTACAAGGTAGTAAAATGAATACTGGTAGTTTTGATGATGGATTTGAAGAACAACCGTTTTAAATATTTAAAGCACCGTTTGGTGCTTTTTTTGTTTTAAAAACAGCAAATTTGAATGAATAGGAATCCTAGCATTAGTATGTTTTTAGCGAACCATCACTGCAGAATTATGTTATTATACCAATGTGAAATTTAATTTATACCAAAATTTTGTGGAATAATGCCAATTAGAAAGCTATTTATACAATTTATGTGGGCTATTACAGATATAACTTAGGTATTATTTTTTTACCGACTTTTGTACATCATATGAAAATAAAGACTTTAGTTTTTTATACAATTTTATTCTTTTGTACAAGCAACATAATTAATGCACAAACCGATACTGCTTTTTGGTTTGTAGCACCAGAAGTTACTAGCTCACATGGCGATAGACCAATATATTTACGATTCACTACCCTAAATCAACCTGCTAACATAACCATTACACAACCAGCCAATGCTAGTTTTGCACCAATAAGCATTACAATACCTAGTAATACTTCCTTATCGTATGATTTAACCCCTAGAATAGATGCTATTGAAAATAAGCCTGCCAACCAAATATTAAATTTTGGTTTATATATTAGAAGTAGTGCTTTTATTACTGCCTATTATGAAGCAGCATCTGTAAATAATCCAGAAATTTTTGCATTAAAAGGAAGAAATGCTTTGGGCACAAGTTTTTTTATTCCAACACAAACATTATTAAATAATAGTTTATCAAATAATCCGGCTTCGCTGTCGGGCTTTGAGATTGTTGCCACCGAAGATGGAACTACAGTAACCATTACCCCAACACAAAGTATTGTGGGCAATGCAGGTAATACCCCAATTACTTTAAACTTAAATAAAGGGCAAACCTACTCAGCAATTGCATTAGGCAATTTAGTTGCCAACCATTTAACTGGTAGTACTGTAACCTCAAATAAACCCATTGCCATAACCATAAAAGATGATTCAATTGGTGGCGGCTCATTTGGGTCATGCTCTGATTTAGCAGGGGAGCAAATTGTACCAATTACGGTTATTGGTACAAAATATATTTCCTTACCAGGGTATTTAAATGTTCCAACAGGCAGGCCAACAGATAATATTTTTATTTTAGCAACCGAAGACAATACTACTGTTCATTTTAATAATAATTTAGTAACCACTTTAAATAAAGGGCAAACTTTTATGCAAAACTCATTTAATGATGTGTTTTATATTGAAGCTAGCAAGCCGGTATATGTATTACATTTATCTGGTTTTGGTTGCGAAGTTGGGCATGCTTTGTTACCTCAACTAGAATGTTCTGGTTCAAGAACAGTTGGGTTTACCCGTTCTTTAATATCGCCATTATATGTAAATATTTTAGTGCCTAATGGTGGAGAAACTGATTTTACTTTTAATGGAGATGCTACCATCATTAATGCAACTCAATTTTCAACTGTACCGTTTACAAATGGTATTTGGAAGTATGCCAGAATACAACTAAGTACTTCGCAAATAGATGCTGGTGGAACAGCCATTGTAAAAAATAGCAGCAAAGATTTTCATTTAAGCATTATTCATGGAGATGCAGCTACCGGTGGTAGATATGGGTATTTTTCAGGATTTAATAAATTTGATGCCGTGAGTTTTAGTAATGCTACTAACAACAACCCTGGTTGTAATGGAGATACATTAAAATTATTCTGTGACGTTGGGGCAGCCGAAGGAATTACTTTTTCCTGGACAGGTCCAAATGGATTTATTAGTAGCCTCCAAAATCCAGTAATTCCAAATATCCAAACCAATATGTTTGGCACCTATACGGCTGTTGCTACAAAAATTGGTTGTACTACTGTTAGTGCAAATACATCGGTTATTATCAATACTAAACCCACAGCATTTGTAAATACAATTAACCCAGTTTGTGCTGGCGAAACTGTTAATCTTTTAGCTACTACAACATCGGTTGGTGCAACTTTTAGTTGGACAGGACCAAATGGTTATGTTAGCAATAATCAAAACAATACATTAAATAATATTAGCACATTATCTGCAGGTAATTATATTTTACAAACATCTAGTGGTGGTTGCATCGATTTAGATACAATTGTTGTTGCTGTAAAGCCAAAACCATCTGCTCAAATAACTGGAAATTTACTCTTTTGTAAATTTTCGAATCTTTCATTAAACAATAACAATACAATTTTGCCAGCTAGTTATAATTGGGGTGGCCCTAACAATTTTACAAGCACACAACAGAATGTAAACATCACTAATATTGATTTCATTCACTCAGGCAAATATTATTTATTGGTAACCGGTAATAATGGCTGTTCTGCAATTGATAGTTTTATTGTAAATGTTTTGGAAAGTCCAGTTATTAACTTCGATGCCTTGGGCAGTTTTTGCACTGCCGATACGGTTGTTCAAATAAATGCTTTTGAAACAACTGGTCTTGCAGGTAACTCAGTTTTTACTGGTAATGGTATAAATGCAACTGGTTTATTTAATGCAGCAAATGCAGGTGTTGGTAACCATTTAATTAAATTTGCTTTTACTGCAAACAATGGTTGTGTAGCATTTAAGGAACAGCCCACTCAAGTTTTTGAAACGCCAATTGTCAATGCAGGAGCTGATAAAACTATTATTCAAAATAGTAGTACAATTTTAAATGGAAATATTGTTGGTACACCTGCGTCAATTTTATGGACACCTAATTATTTACTATCTTTTGATACTGTTTTAAACCCCATTGCTACACCACAACAAACTACCACTTATAAATTAACTGTTATAAGCAGCGATGGCTGTTTTGCTAACGATGATGTTGAAATAAAAGTATTACCAAAAATTGAGATACCCAATGCCTTTAGCCCAAATGGAGATGGTACCAACGATATTTGGGAAATTCCTGCTTTAACCGCTTTTCCCAAATGTACAGTTCAAGTATTTGACAGAAATGGTAGAACTGTTTATTCTAGCAGAGGATATACTACCAATTGGGATGGAAAATTAAATGGTAAAAATCTTCCAGTTGCTATTTACTATTACATGATACAATTAAACGATGATTTTTTAAAATCTACCCTTAGTGGTTCAATTACACTAATAAAATAGTAGGTCGAAGATTCAATTATTGCATCTTTGTAAGCCAAAACCGTTAATATGGCCCCCAAACCCAATGCTGCAATAGGTTTCATTTTTATTACTTTATTAATTGATGTTATTGGTTTCGGAATTATCATTCCTGTAATGCCCAAACTAATTGAAGAGATGGGTAAGGTAAATGTTAGTCAAGCATCTACAATTGGCGGTTGGTTATTGTTTTCATTTGCCATTACCCAGTTTTGCTTTGCCCCTTTGGTTGGTAATTTAAGTGATCAATTTGGACGACGCCCCGTTCTATTGGCATCGCTTTTTGGATTTTCAATTGATTATTTGTTTTTAGCATTTGCACCTTCAATTGCTTGGTTATTTGTAGGGCGAATTATTGCAGGTATTACTGGGGCAAGTTTTACAACAGCAACAGCCTACATTGCAGATATTAGCACACCTGAGAATAGAACCAAAAATTTTGGAATGATAGGTGCAGCTTTTGGTTTGGGCTTTGTTATTGGGCCAATGATCGGTGGCTTATTGGGTGAGTTTGGTGCAAGAGTTCCGTTTATGGTTGCAGCTGGTTTATGCTTATTGAATTTTTTATATGGATACTTTGTGTTGCCAGAATCATTACCAAAAGAAAATAGAAGAAAATTTGAGTGGAAAAGAGCAATCCCCGGCGTTAGCTTATATAATTTAAAAAAATATCCAGCTTTAACTGGTTTAATTGTAGCACTATTATTGGTGTATTTGGGCTCACATGCAGTACAAAGTAATTGGAGTTTTTTTACCATCGAAAAGTTTAAATGGACTCCAAAAATGATTGGTATTTCTTTAGCGGTTGTAGGACTATTGGTTGGTGGAGTTCAAGCAGGTTTAACCAGAGTAATTAACCCAAAATTGGGTAATGAAAAAAGCATATACCTTGGATTAATGTTATACGCAATTGGTATGTTGTTGTTTGCTTTTGCTTCAACTACTTGGATGATGTTTGCTTTTCTAGTACCATATTGTTTAGGTGGAATAAGTAACCCTGCTTTACAATCAACAATGAGTGCACATGTACCAGCTAATGAACAAGGCGAATTACAGGGCTCTTTAACAGGTTTGATGAGTGTATCGACCATTATTGGCCCTTTATTAATGACCCATACCTTCGCCTATTTTACCAATAAAGCAAATACCATTTATTTCCCAGGAGCACCATTTTTATTGGGGGCAATTTTTATGTTGGCAAGTTCGTTTGTGGCTTATCATGCGTTGCATACAAATGCCTTTAAAGCAAGTTAAATCTATTTGTTGTATAGTTAAAATACAACAGTATTACTAAGTAATGTTAAACCTCAGTCTCAATGCTTTTTGCGAACAACGTCATCAAGCATAAAGCCACAATAAAGGAAATTCACAGCATCTTCTCCTTGCTGCTTATTGTGTGGTGGGTTAGGGAAGATGCGTAATTTAAAATGATTATTTCTTAACAGTTTCAAAAGCCCTAAACCGATTGTCTGTAACTATTTGCAATTCTTAATTTTTTATTTTGTGTTTTCGCAGAGACCTGCCAGCAAAATTGGCTATTCATAGAAATTCTGAAAGAACAGAAAAATTATTTTACCCTATTTTTTCCAAAAAAAAATCGGCACAGTATAATCTATGCCGATAAATTGAAAAAAAATTTAGTAGAAAATCTTAAATTATTAATAGTTTATTGCTTTTATCAACCCACCCTTCTATGTGCACCTACTGGTTTTACTACTTCTCCATTTGTAGCAGATTTAGATAAATAAAGCGTAGGAATGTTTGAACTATATTTATTCGAATTATCTATAATTAAATCTACAATTCCATCGCCATCGATATCGCCAGAAAAAATTATGGTAATCATTGTCCCATCAAAAAACTGCTGTGCCGAAAGAAGACTTTTATGTAATTGACCCTTAATTGTAGCACTTAAATAAAGTTTATAATTCGAAATTTCGAATGTATTGGGGTCATTTTGATTTGGCTTTTTATCACCAGTTGCCATTAACTCATAATCAATGCCTAAATATTTAAACTTTACAACATTTCCAGGTAAAATTTGGTTTGTAGACAAAGATGAACTTTGATAGCTTCTGCCTGATAAAATAGGTAGTGATTCAACAAGAAATAAACAACTGTCTTTATTAGTTGTTGAAACTTCCCATCCGGTTTTTTTGTTGGTATTTTCATCTACCATTTGGTCTTTTACCCTTTTAGTTTTTAATACCGTTTCAGCAGTGTAATAGCTAGTTGCATTTTTAAAAATCCCAAACCATTTTACTTTTTCGGCATTTGGCCAAACTTCATCTTCGTGAAAAACGCCTATTGTTAACGCTTTTGTAGTCATGGCAACTTGGTCAGGAAAAATTGTATTGTCATAAACAATTGGTTCATTGTTATTTTCTACTTTATTGGCAATTGTATCAGTTTGTTTTTTATCAGCATTTTGATCGCTTGCATTATCACATGCAATGAAGCCCCAAACTGAAATAGCTACTAGTAAAATGCTTTGTTTCATGGTTTTTATTTTAGATTTAATAAATGATAAAGTAGAAATGTTTTTTAAATATTTGGTGGGAGAAATAGTATTTTTTTTAAAGGGTTTATTATTGATTAAGCGATGGAATATATAAACTTAGCCTATTTTGACAATAATTTCTCAATTATTTAAGCTATACCCCATTTAGCTGATGAATGACTATGCCATAACAATTTTACGTTTTCAGATAAAAACAGGTGTTCAAAACTTTCATTTTTATCAGCTTCCTTACCTTTGCCATCTTAACCTTTTTAATAACAATGGTGTATTTAACAAGACAGGAACATTTTAACGCTGCTCATAAATTATATAATCCAAATTGGACTAAAGAAAAAAATGAGCAAATGTTTGGCGTTTGTGCCAATGAAAACTGGCATGGGCATAACTACGATTTGTTTGTAACTATTAAAGGTGAGCCAGATGCAGAAACTGGTTTTTTATTCGATGTAAAAAAATTAAGTAAACTAATTAAAGAAGAAGTAATAGATAAGTTGGATCATAAAAACTTGAACTTGGATGTAGATTTTATGAAAGATAAAATGTGCAGTACCGAAAATTTGGCAATTGCTATTTGGCAACGCTTACAGCCACATTTACCCACCACAGTACAATTACATTGTATTAAATTGTACGAAACTGCAAGAATTTATGTAGAGTATTTTGGATAATTATATAATTGGATTGAACTTATTTATTTTTATTTCGTTTATTATATTGAAACTATATTAATGAATGGCATAAATATTGTTTTGTTTAGAAAAATTGTTAATAGAGGCTTCTTATGTTATACGCTTGAGCAACACACTTTTGCTTCTGTGTAAACAGTTAACAATTAATTTAAATTTCAATTTTTAATCAATGTTGCTAATTTGAAGTGTGCCCTGCAATAAGCAGGATTTGTAACGACACAACCAAACGGTTGATGTAGATTTACTGATGGCAGAAAAATATGTATTAAGTATCATGAATAAAGTTGCAGTTTATAGAAAAGAACATTTTAATGCTGCTCACAGGCTTCATGTACCTAGCTGGAGTGATGAGCAAAATGCTATGGTATTTGGCAAATGCAATAACAAAAACTATCATGGACATAATTATGATTTAATTGTTAAAGTTACTGGCATACCAAACCAAGAAACAGGTTACGTGTTAGATACCAAGATTTTAAGTGAACTTATTAAAACAGAAATATTAAACAGATTTGATCATAAAAATTTAAACTTAGATACAACAGAATTTATTAACCTTAATCCATCGGCCGAAAATATTGCTATTGTAATTTACAATTTGCTTAAACCCAAATTAGCCGCTGATTTAGAACTACAAATAAAACTATATGAAACAGAACGAAACTTTGTTGAATATCCAGCTTAATGGAAACAACAGAATAGAATTGAGTGATATTTTAATTGATGATATGGGAGACAATCACATAAGCACTAGTGTTGAAACACCCATGAGAGTTGGTGCTTTTGATGCCAATGATGAAGAAAAAATATTGCAAATTGAAGAACATTTTAGAAGTATTATGAACATTATGGGTTTAGATTTAACCGATGATAGCTTAAAAGGCACACCTAAACGTGTAGCTAAAATGTATATTAAGGAAATTTTTAGTGGCTTAAACCCTGCCAACAAACCTTCGATGGCTTTATTTGAAAACAAATACAAGTACAATGAAATGTTGGTTGAAAAAAATATATCATTTTATAGTAATTGCGAACATCACTTTGTACCAATTATGGGTAAAGCCCATATTGCTTACCTTAGCAATGGCAAAGTAATTGGTTTAAGTAAATTAAACAGATTAGTGGAGTATTATGCCAAACGCCCACAAGTACAGGAACGTTTAACCATGCAAATTGGTAAAGATTTACAAAATATTTTAGGCACTTTAGATGTTGCTGTTGTAATAGATGCCAAGCATTTATGTGTATCTAGCCGTGGCGTTGAAGATGATACCAGTAGCACTGTTACTGCATTTTATGGTGGTGCCTTTAAAGATGAAAATAGGAAATCTGAATTTTTAAAATACTTAGAATTTAAAACTACTTTTTAGGTTAAGAGGGTAGTATAATTAAAAAACTACCCTTCAAAAGTACTATAAAAATAAGGTGTCTTTGCTTCAAACTCAGCAGCACAAGTATCTACCATTTTATATACTCTGGTAATACCAAGGCTCTTACGTTTTTCGTACACTTCATCTTCGGTATAATTGCCATTTAAAATTTTGGCAATTTGCTCGTCGCCAAAACCATTGCGTTTGGCTTCTTTAAATAAATCGTCGGGTAGGCTTTCTAAAAAATACTTACCTAACTCTTTTTCTATAGAACAAATCTTTTGTATTTGGTACAAAAACCACTTATCAATACCAGTAGCTTGTGCAATGGTTTTAACAGTTACCCCTTGCATCATAGCATCTTTAATTCTAAAAATTCTATCCCATTTAGGTACTTTTATGTACTCAATAATTTCTTCACTTTTCATTAAACTTTTGCCGTAGTAACCCAAACCAACTGCATTATTTTCTAAACTTTGACAAGCTTTCTGTATAGCTTCTGTAAAGCTTCGGCCAATGGCCATTACCTCGCCAACACTCTTCATTTGTAAGCCTAAGGTATCGTTGGCACCTTTAAATTTATCAAAATTCCAACGAGGTATTTTCACAATTACATAATCCAATGCTGGTTCAAAATAAGCACTTGTGGTTTGCGTAATCTGGTTTTTTAATTCGTCTAATGTATAACCAATAGCTAATTTAGCAGCAATTTTAGCAATGGGGTAACCAGTTGCTTTACTTGCTAAAGCACTCGATCGGCTAACTCTTGGATTTATTTCTACAGCAATTAATTCTTCTGTTTCGGGGTTTTGTGCAAATTGTACATTGCAACCACCAGCAAAATTACCCAAGCTTCTCATCATTAGCATAGCCTGGTTACGCATGTCTTGGTAACTGGTATCACTCAAAGTCATAGCAGGTGCAACTGTAATACTATCGCCAGTATGTACGCCCATTGGATCTAGGTTTTCAACAGTGCAAATAATAACAACATTATCGTTTTTATCACGCAGAAGTTCTAGTTCAAATTCTTTCCAACCCAATACTGCTTTTTCTACCAATACTTCATGTATAGGGCTAGCTTCTAAACCACGTTTTAGGGCTTCGTCTAATTCGTCTTTACTATGTACAAAACTACCACCACTACCGCCAAGGGTAAATGATGCTCTAATTACCAATGGAAAACCAATTTGTTGTGCAAATTCTTTACCTTCTAAAAAACTGTTAGCAACATGGCTTGGGGCAACTTTTATACCAATTTTTACCATCAATTGCCTAAATAATTCTCTGTCTTCAGCAGTATTAATTGCAGCCACGTCTACCCCAATCATTCGGCAATTGTATTTTTCCCAAATACCTAGTTCATCGGCTTCTTTACAAAGGTTTAATGCTGTTTGTCCGCCCATGGTTGGTAAAACAGCATCTATCCGATAGCCATCGGATTGGTTTTCTTCTAAAATTTGTTCAATACTTTCAATGGTTAATGGCAATAAATATACTTTATCGGCCATCATAGGATCTGTCATAATAGTAGCAGGATTACTATTAATTAAAATTACTTTAATACCTTCTTCACGTAAACTTCTGGCAGCTTGAGAGCCAGAATAATCGAATTCGCAGGCCTGCCCAATAATAATGGGACCCGAGCCAACAATTAATACACTTTTTATAGAATTGTCTTTAGGCATAATAATTTTTTTGTACCCAGCTTTTAGAATGTACATGTGGCCGTGGTTGCGTCGTTACAAATCCTGCTTATTGCAGGGCACAGTTGTACACCTTAAACTATATTGATCTTTAAAAAAACAAATTGTGCAAACCTACACTAAAAAATGACAATTCAAAATGAAAATTGTAGTTTTCATAAAACTTCTTCAAATGCAATGTTTACAGGGCTTTTTATAATGAAACAATAAAAATTATTCATCATTTTATTAAAAAAAAATTTATTTACCAATTGGTTAATTGTGCATTGCCACTGCTTGTGCATAAACCAAAAAAACACGCTACTTACAATTGTTTGTTAACATAGTTCATAAATTGGTTGAAAGCTTTAAAAAATCTATAATTTTAAGCTTTGTTAATCCATTTTTTTCTACCACCTTTGCACACTAATTTTAAAAAGATAATTATTAAGCTATAATGGGACTGTTTAATTTTTTTACACAAGAAATTGCCATGGATTTGGGTACAGCCAATACCCTAATTATTCATAATGATGATATAGTAGTAAATGAACCAAGTATTGTTGCTTTAAACCGTAACAACCCTAAAGAAGTATTGGCCGTTGGTAAAAAAGCATTATTAATGCATGAAAAAACCCACGAAAGTATAAGAACGGTTAGGCCTTTAAAAGATGGTGTGATTGCCGATTTTAATGCAGCCGAATTAATGATTCGTGAGCTAATTAAGTTGGTTTATCCTAAAAAACCTTTGTTTCCTCCAAGTTGGAGAATGGTAATCTGCATTCCTTCTTCGATTACAGAAGTAGAAAAACGTGCTGTTAGAGATAGTGCTGAGCAAGCTGGGGCAAAAGAAGTTTATATGATTCACGAACCAATGGCAGCTGCATTAGGTATTGGTATTGATGTTGAAGAACCAGTGGGCAATATGATTATTGATATTGGGGGTGGCACTACCGGTATTACAGTTATTGCGTTGGCAGGTATTGTTTGCGATCAAAGTATTCGTATTGCTGGAGATGAGTTTACTGCCGATATAATGGAAGCATTACGCCGTTACCACAGTTTATTAATTGGTGAGCGTACCGCCGAACAAATTAAAATACATGTAGGTGCAGCTATGAAAGATTTAGAAAACCCACCCGACGATATGCCTGTAAACGGTAGAGATTTGGTTACTGGTATTCCAAAACAAATTATGGTAAGCTACCAAGAAATTGCAGAAGCTTTAGATAAAAGTATTTTTAAAATTGAAGAAGCAATTTTAAAGGCTTTAGAAACTACCCCACCAGAATTGGCTGCTGATATTTACAGACGTGGTTTGTATTTAACGGGTGGTGGTGCTTTATTAAGGGGTTTAGATAAAAGATTGAGTGCTAAAATTAAATTGCCCGTTCATATTGCAGACGATCCTTTAAAAAGTGTTGTTCGAGGCACAGGTTTGGCTTTAAAAAATTATCAACGTTTTCCATTTATTATGAAATAAGCAAAGGCTGAGAGGTGAATGGGTAAAGGCATAAGGTTAAAAATTGAACCTCATACCTTGAGCTTTAAACCTTAAACCTTAAACCTTTTTTGGTGAAAAATATTTTTCTATTTATTCAGCGTTATTTTGTACTTATCTGCTTTTTTATTTTGCAGATAATCTGTTTTGTTATGCTGAGCAGAAGTAGCAAAACTCATGAAGCTTTCTTTGCATCGAGGATTAACGAAGTAACAGGTAAAATAAATGGCCAGTATTATGGCTTTAGAGAATATTTTAGTTTAAAACAAACCAACAAAGAATTGGCTGAAGAAAATGCAAGATTAAAAAACCAACTAAAATACAATTTCGATGCCCCCGATACCTCATTGATTATTCAAATAGATACTTTAACAAAAGACACTACCAATAGATTTAGAAAGTTTACCTATTTACCTGCAAAAGTGGTGGGCAATACCATTGGTTCAAATACCAACTATTTAATGTTATATCGTGGTAGCAAACAAGGGGTTCAAAAAGATATGAGTGTTGTTTCTACCAATGGAATAGTTGGTGTAGTAACAGAGGTAAGTGAAAATTATTGTAAAGTAATGAGTTTATTGCACCGCAATACAAGGGTTAGTGCAATGGTTAAGAAAAATAATACCAGTGGCGATATTGAATGGGATGGCACCGACCCACATTTTGTTACCATGCGTAAAGTAAGTAAAAGTGCCAATGTAATAGTTGGAGACACTGTTGTTACTAGCAACTATTCTGCTTCTTATCCTTCAAACGAAATGGTGGGTAAAGTAGTTGCAATAAAAAACGATCCTGCAGCAAGTTTTTACATTCTTAAAATAAAAACCGCCACTAATTTTTTTAATATTCAATACGTAAACATTATAAAAAATGTTGGTTACCAAGAGCAAATAACTTTAACTCAAAAAAAAGATCCTAAGATTAATGAATAGTGTAATAAAAAATATTATTCGTTTTGTTTTATTTGTTCTTGTACAAGTATTTGTATTAAATCAAGTACCCCCATTACATAATTATTTTGTACCATATATAGCATTTTTATTTATTTTATGGCTACCTTTTACCATTAACAGACTTTTTCTTTTACTAGTTGCATTATTATTTGGATTTACGATTGATAGTTTTACTGGCTGGTATGGATTATACACGGCACCATGCCTACTAATAGCCTATTTACGACCATTTTTATTGAACCTATTAATACCGCAAGAAACCACAGAACAAAGCTATATAGAGCCTAGTATTAAAAGTATGGGTATGGCACCTTATAGTTTATACATAGTATTATTAACTTTTATACACCACAGTTATTTAGTACTAATTGAGTGGTTACAATTTGGCAACTTCATTTTATTTTTAGGAAAAGTTGCTGGCAGCACTGCATTGAGTTTGCTACTTATTTTTATTACAGAAATGTTGTTTTTTAGAAAAGGTAAATACCGTACCAATGCAGCATAAAAGTGTTGATTTTTGCAGCCGTTCATCCATTTGCCTTTGGTAATTGCTGCCTCACCGAAATTTTTACAGCAAACTAAACAATTAAGTTAGCTTGCTGTTGTTTCAAATTAAAAATGCTTAAACATACTAAATAACTTTTTCGTTTAAGCCCAATTACACTACCATGATTAAAGTTATACTTAGCTTTTGCTTACTACTTTTTATTGTTCCTTCTTTTGCCCAAAATGGAGCAGTTTTGAAAGGAAAATTAATTGATACAGTTAATAAGCAAGTACTTAAAGATGCCTCCATTAGTATTTTAGAAGCTAAGGATTCAACAGTTGAATCTTTTAGTTTAGCCAAAGCAGATGGGGCTTTTGAAATAAAGGGTTTTTCGTTTGGTACGTATATCATTCAAATTAGTTTTAACGGTTACGAAGCTTACTTTAAAAAAATAGACTTTACAAAAGCCAATCCAATGGCTGATTTAGGCAATATTTACCTAAAGCCATCTCAAAACGAATTGGCAGGCGTTACCGTAAAATCGGCTCCCGTACAAATTAAGGGCGATACAACCGAGTTCAATGCAGGAAGTTTTAAAACAAAACCTAATGCTTCTGCAGAAGATTTATTAAAAAAATTACCTGGAGTACAAGTAGAAAAAGATGGAACTGTAAAAGCACAGGGTCAAAATGTTACCAGAGTTTTGGTAGATGGAAAGCGTTTTTTTGGCGATGACCCAAAAACTGCTACCAGAAATTTACCAACAGATATTATTGATAAAGTTCAGGTGTATGATGCCCAAAGCGATCAAAGTTCTTTTAGTGGTTTCGATGATGGTAATAGAGAAAAAACCATCAATATTATTACCAAAAAAAATATGCGTAAAGGCTATTTTGGTAAAATGAGTGTGGGTGCAGGCGAAAACAAAACTTATGCTACCAGTGCAAGCTTTAATAAGTTCAAAGGCAACCAACAAATATCTTTTATTGGGCAAGGCAATAATATTAACCAACAAAATTTTTCTATACAAGATTTATTAGGAACGATGAATTCTGGTGGAAATGGTGGTGGTGGAAGAGGTGGTGGAATGTTTGGTGGCGGTGGTGGCGGATCTATTGGAAACTTTTTAACCCAAAACCAAGCTGGTATTTCTACTACTTGGGCTGGTGGATTAAACTATAATGATGTTTGGGGTAAAAAAACATCGGTTAGTAGTAGCTATTTTTATAATAATGTGAACAATAATAACGACAATGAAAACTTTAGAGAAACCTTTGTTCAAAACGACTCATCGCAATTAAATAATAGTAAAACTTTTTCAAGAAATAAAAATGGCAACCACCGATTTAATTTTGAAATAGATCATAAAATAGACTCTTTTAATTCTGTTTTAATTCGTCCAACATTTAGTAATCAGCAAAGCAACAGATCTACCGAAACGCTTACATTTACCACAAAAGGAAAGCTTACTAACTTAAGCAATGTTCAACAAATAATCAATAATATAAGCAATGGATATAATTTTAGTACCAGCATTTTATTGAGGCATAGGTTTAAAAAACGTGGTCGTACCATTTCTGCAAACTTTA
Source organism: Chitinophagaceae bacterium (assembly GCA_031429335.1). Classification (GTDB taxonomy): domain Bacteria; phylum Bacteroidota; class Bacteroidia; order Chitinophagales; family Chitinophagaceae; genus UBA1930. The sequence goes on from JANOZK010000096.1 coordinate 70,191, forward strand.
CACCTGGATTGAGTAATACAGAAATAAATGGAACCAATATTTCGTATAATGATTTTTATCCGGGAGGAATATTAAAAAAAGATACCATTAACCAAATTAACAGCACCAACAGAGATGGTAGAAGTTTGGCTACCAATATTTCTTATACCGAACCCATTGGTAAAAAAGGACAACTAGAATTATCATACACCAATAATTATAATAAAAATAATTCTGATCAACAGACCTTACGTTTTAACAAAGCCACTGGTTTATTTGATATAGTTGTAGCCAACCTTACCAATAAATTCGAAAATACCAATATATCAAATAGAGTTAGTGCTAGCTTTAGAGAGCAGGTAACAAAAGATTGGAGTTACACAATTGGCTTGGGTGTGCAAGCTGCAGAATTAATCAGCAACAACTTAACAAAAGCAACTAATTTAAGTAATAAGTTTACCAATTATTTTCCAACAGTACAGTTACAATATAGCAAAAGTCGTAGCCAAAATTTACGTGTTAGTTATAGGGGTAGAACAAATGCACCATCTATTAATCAATTACAAGATGTTTTAGACAACACCAACCTTTTAAACATTAGAAATGGTAATGCTGCTTTGCAACAAGAGTTTCAACATAGCTTTAGTTTATTTTACTCAAAATTTGATATCATAACCTTTAAAAATTTCTTTGCCAGTATTAATGGAAGCTTTACAGAAAATAAAATTGGTAACAGTGTTATTCAAAATACCGGCACTTCTCCTATTACAACAGATGGGGTTTTGTTGCTTCCTGGTGCACAATACACTAAACCCATTAATATTGATGGAGCAATGAATGTTACTGGATTTATTAATTATGGTTTTCCTACAAAAAGACCAAAAGCAAATATTAATTTAACTACAACCGTTGCTTATACAAGGGATATTAACTTGTTTAACAATTTAGAAAATATAACCAATAACTATGTTCTAGGACAAAGAATTAGTTACAACATGAATATTAAAGAACAATTCGATTTAAATTTTTCTAGTTTATCAACCTATACATTAGCTAGATACACTTTAAACAGTAGTCAAAATGGAGATTTCTTTACGCAAATATTTTCTGTAGAGCCTACTTACTCAACTAAAAAAGGGTGGATTATTGGTGCCGATTTTGATTTAACCATGAACCGTGGACAAAGTACAGGCTTTAACCAAACTGTACCTTTATTAAATGCAAGTATTGCTAAAACTATCTTTAAAAAGAAAGATGGTGAATTAAAATTGAGTGTATTTGATATGTTGAATCAAAACCAAAGCATTACCCGTACGGTGGAGCAAAACTACATTGAGGACAGACGTACACAAGTATTAACACGTTATTTAATGTTAACTTTTACGTATAACCTAAGAAAATTTGCTGGTAAAGGTCAACAACAAATGCCACCATTTATGAAGGGAATGTTTAGAGGAAATGGTCAACCAAGAGTAAGTATGGGCGGAATGTAATTTTAAATAATCGCTGTAAGTACTGGTTGGGCCTATTAATTTTATTAAAGGCTACATGTAAAACAGTGAAGTAAAAATTAATTTATACTTTATATCCTCATAAAATTATACACCCCCAATAAAATCAGAAGAATGCTAATGTACAATTTGTTCGAGTAGTTATAATTGATGTGTGTTATAAAAACTTCTTCGGTTTTAATCCCTGATACTAGCTGCTATTTTTTGAAAATCTGACTTAAATTTTTGTTTATTTTCTAACGATGCCCAACAAATAACCTTGTAATAAACTGAACTTGTTTCTACAATGCCAACATAATAATAAATGTCAGTTTTGGTTTCTGCATCATAATAAGTAACATCACATTCTATAATATTAGCAGTTCCCACTTTTTTGCTAATGGGGGTAGATACCACTCTTTTTTGTTCCTCCTTAAGAAAATCTTTGATGAAATCATCATAGAACTCTGTTAACGAGGTATAGTTCATTTCAACCAACTTCAATTCTTCTTTATTGTCTTCAATAATAAAGCCTGCCACATCTTTCACAACATTTTTAAATTGTATAGTTGCCGAACTATTTATGCCCCCAGTTTTGGTCATATATTCTGGTAAACTAACAAAGAATACATGCCCTGCTTTATATTCTTTTAAGGCGGTTTGTGCAGTTGTAGTGTTTAAGCTAGCAAAAGCAAGTAAAACAAAGGCAATCAATTTTCTCATGTTACGTGTTTTAGTTTTTAAATCAAAATTCAGATTGGTGTTATATCATTTCGGCACCAAAGTAATGATGCAAAACCTTTGGCAATTTTATTCCATCGGCTGCTTGAAAATTTTCGAGTATCGAAGCATAAATTCTTGGCAAAGCCAAGGCACTACCATTTAAGCTATGTGCTAAAACTGTTTTTCCATCGCTATTTTTATACCTACATTTCATTCTATTGGTTTGAAAGTTTTCGAAATTGCTTACGCTACTTACTTCTAGCCAACGTTCTTGTGCAGCACTCCATACTTCAAAGTCGTAGGTTTGTGCCGATGCAAAACCCATATCGCCACCACAAAGCCTAAGTATTCTATAAGGTAGTTCTAAACTTTGTAATAAGCCTTCTACATGTGTAATCATTTCATTTAAAACTTCATAACTATTTTCTGGTTGAACAATTTGAATGATTTCAATTTTTTCGAATTGATGAACCCTATTTAACCCTCTTACATCTTTACCAAAGCTACCAGCTTCTCTTCTAAAACAAGGCGAATAGGCCGTCATTTTTATGGGCAATTCACTTTCTTTTAAAATAACATCTCTATAAATATTGGTAACAGGCACTTCGGCTGTGGGTATTAAAAATAAGTTGTCGGCAGTTACATGATACATTTGTCCTTCTTTATCTGGCAATTGACCAGTAGCAAAAGCACTAGCTTCATTAACCATGTAAGGTGGTATATATTCTGTATAACCAGCATTGGTATTATAATCTAAAAAATATTGTACCAAAGCCCTTTGCAATTTTGCCCCTTTGCCTTTATAAACAGGAAAACCACGACCAGTAATTTTAGAGCCTAATTCAAAATCTACTAAATTGTATTGTTCAATTAAATCCCAATGAGGTTTAGCCCCAGCATATAATGTTGGTTTTGTGCCAGCTTCTTTTGCTACTTCATTATCATCGGCACTTGTACCTTTTGGAACAGTTGGTCCAGGCAAGTTGGGCAATAATACCAATGCACTGTACAATTTTTGTTCAACCGCTGCAAGCTGTTCATTAGCAGTAGCAACTTCAACTTTCCAATTGCTTACAGCTAACTTTTTTTCTTCGGCTGCGTCCTTATTGCCTTGAGCCATAAGCTTACCAATTTCTTTGCTGGCAGCATTAATTAAAGCTTGTGTAGTATCAAAATGAACTTGTATTTTTTTTCTTTCATCATCAAGGGCAACAATTTCATCTACCAATTCGGGCTGTTTAAAATTTTTGGTAGCCAATCTCTCTTTCACCCAATCAATATTTTGCCTTAATACGCTAACCTGTAACATTGTTTAAATTTTAGCAAATATAACCATCCCGAACCTGAACTACACTCTGCAACCCTATTGTAGTATATTTTTTAAAAAAATGCTTAAAATAAATGCAATAGAATAACTTTTTATTCAATTGTTGCTTTGTGTACTATATTTTTGCGGCCATGTTTGAAAACGACGATTTACAACAACGCTGGTGGAATTTAGAAGCTAAACTGGTAGAAAGATTTGGTAAAAAGCCAGATGTAGAAGCCATTTTATTTTTAATTGGTTTACAAGAAACGGGGTTTGAGGCCGATAAAATTTCGAAAGAACAAAAACAAGATTTAATGCATGTGGCTGTTTGTACGTTGTTACAACCAAGTGGTTATTTTATTTTAGAAGGCAAAGACCCCGATAATTGGCCTCATTTTAAACAGGTAAAAGAAATGCCAGGATATGATTTACCGGGGCAAGAAAATTTTTTAAAAGATCATATATTATTATACTTCGACCAACAAGAATTTTAAATTCAAAAGTTAATTAATGAAACAATTTTTTATTGCAGTACTATCCTTTTCAATTTTTTGTACTACCTCATTTGCACAAGTGAAAAAAACGACAACCACTTCAAAAAAAGTAGTTGTACCAATTGTTGCAAAACCAATTGTTTCTAAAGAAAGATTAATAGAAATTACCACCAATTATGGTGTTATGATTGCTCGTTTATACGATAGCACACCATTGCACAGAGATAATTTTATTAAACTAATCCAACAAAAATTTTATGATAGTTTATTGTTTCATAGAGTAATAAAAGGCTTTATGATACAAGGTGGCGACCCAACCAGTAAAAATGCAAGTATCGATGCTCAATTAGGTAGTGGTTCTGCACCAGGAGATAGAATACCAGCAGAGTTTAAAAATAATTTTTTTCATAAAAAAGGTGCATTAGCAGCTGCAAGAGATGGTAACCCAGAAAAAGCAAGCAGCAACTGCCAATTTTATATTGTACAAGGTAACAAAATAGATACAGCCGCACTTAGAACACAATACGAGCCAGGTGTAAAACAAAACAACCCTATATTTAAATACATCAAACAACAAAGAGAAATTTATCAACGTATTGGCGGTACTGCTATGCTAGATCAAAACTATACTGTTTTTGGAGAAGTAATTAGTGGCTTAAATGTAATAGATAAAATTGCAGAAGTACAAACTAAACCAGGCGATAGACCCGCCATTGATGTAATAATGAAAATAAGGTTGTTGAATTAGTATAGTAATTTTATTATGCAGTTACCGTAATTTATGCAGTTAAAAAACGAGTAAAAGTACCCATAATTTAATAACTCTACCTTTATATATTTGTTTAATAGTATTTAAAAAATGTTATTAACCAAAACACATGCATATATTTGTAAATATAATGGGGGGGGTAGAATTCATTGCCTCATTTCGGTATTAAACTTACCCAATAAATCTCCGCCATTTTACTTTTAGCCAAAATATTTATCTTATTAAATTTAAAAAACTAAAAGTATGACTTACAAAATATCAAAATTATCAATTCTCTTTATTTTTGCAACACTAGTATTTAGCTGCAAGAAAACCGACCAAACTATTTTAATTGAAGAAAACCCAATTGCCAAAAAATCTATTACTGAGCAAAGGCAATACCTTAGCAATAACTTTAAACAATTAATGAAGGAATTAAAACCTATATTTTTAGATACAGATTTAAAAAATATTTTATATAGCGAGGTAGCAAAAAAGTTTGATGGAGATGACAATGTACTTATTAAAACCTTAATAAACAACCCACTAATTGCTGGTAAAATTAATAATGAAAATGTAAATACATTGTTACAAGCTTTTTATAATATTAATGGTAGAAATTACCACCCACAAATTTATATACCTAATTTTAACAAACATAGTACAAGGCAAAATTTAAGAACAACAACAGGTGAAGCAATCGAAGTGATATTTTACGATGGTAATGAAACCGTTTTAGAAGTTCCCACTTATACATATAATGAAGATGGCGACGTTGTTCCAACTGGACTTATTGCTGACGAGGCTGATGCAGTAGCAAGACCATTGTATGTTTTAGGATTAAATGAAGGGCCCGAAGAACCTATTATTTATGGTACAAGCGGAGTAACTAATACAACTAGCACCGTCAATGCAAAAATTCAATATTTAACTATTTTTCATAGAAATGAAAGTTGGCTTGCAGGAGCTTCAGAAGTTAGTATCAAAGCCCTTTCAACCACTTGGAATCATAACGTAATGGGAGTTAGCACTAATCCACAAATATCAATTAATACCATTAGAACAACAAGTAGTAATCAAGGACATGAAATTTTAAAAATTGCAAGAGTATTGTGTGGCGTTGAACAAATGGTTAATTATTCGATTCAAGAAAACTGGGCTGTAACTAGCTTTAGCAGCGACCCAATTGTTTATACTTACGTTATTTTTGAAGCAGATGCTTGGCCAGCACCAATAAAATCGGCTGCTTCAAAAATACCAAGTAACCCCAACCCTTCATCAGATAAAGATTTCTTTAGCTTTTGCTCTGCAGATGAGGCATATGGGGCACATGATGAAAACATGCCAAGTGTAAATTATGCCATTTATGGTAAAACAAGTGGACTAACAAATAATTTCCAGTATTTGTTTTATGATGGGCATACAATTCAAACAGCCGATATTAGATACAACATTAAAAAAAATTAAACGATTAACTTTATAATGTTGTCAAATATCGGCAGCATTATAAAGTTAAATAAGACCAAAAATGAAAATTAAAGTATTTTTTATCACATTTTTTTTTACTCAGAATATCTATACACAAGAATCAAAATTTTTAAATTTTTATGCTGGGGTTAAGCTTAGGGTTACACCAATTCACCAAAAGCAAGTTCAAAGTATTGTTATTAGTGTTAGAGGTAATTTAAATGCTGTTCAACAACCCGATTTACATATATCTGGGCTTGGTTTATATACAACACAAACAATTAAGCTAAATAAAAAATGGCTAATCAATTTTCAACAAACTACTAGGTATGATTTGTTGTACCAAGAATGGCCTTTAGATATAAATGTGCCCGATATAAAAATAAAGGATAATAAACGCTTAATTTTTGATTTAAATTTAGAAATAGGGAGAAGATTTCAAAGCAAAAAGCATGAGTTTACTGCATTACTTGGGCTGGGTATTTCTGGTTTAAATACAGGCTACACCCAAATAATTAGGCAGTATAGCACAGTAACAGATTATATTGATTATAAAGAAGAAAAAAACTTTTTGTTTCCAACAGCATCGGCAGGTTTCGGTTGGCAAAAGGGTAAATTTTTGACCCAAGTAAAAATGGGCTATTGTTGGAGAAATCCAACTTGGTTCACTTATCCCTTCTTTTTCCCAGAACTAAGTGTACAGTATAAAATTAAATAATTAAACAATCTGGTTTTTTATTGCAAAAACGTTGCACTTGCCAAAAAATATTTCATATTTGCAATAATAAAAACAAAAAACATGAATTTTCCTTCAAACTTACGTTACACAAAAGACCACGAATGGATTAGCCTTGAGGGCAATGTTGCCACAATTGGTATTACCGAATTTGCCCAAAGCGAATTGGGCGATATTGTTTATGTGGATGTAAACACAGTTGGTGAAACCCTTGAAGCTGAAGCTGTTTTTGGTACAGTTGAAGCTGTAAAAACTGTTAGTGATTTATTTTTGCCAATTGCAGGAACCATACTAGAAATAAATAAAGGTTTAGAAAAAGAGCCAGAATTGGTAAACAATGACCCTTATGGGCAAGGTTGGATGATTAAAATGACTGTAAATAACCCAGCAGATGTGGATGCTTTAATGGATAGTGCTGCATATGCTGCAACCGTTGGATAATTGTTTTTGATGAATACTATTTTAAAACACAGAACTTTACCATGTTCTGTGTTTTTTATTTTTTAGAATTTAATACAGATTAAAAACCACAATAACTAATTTAACGTACCTTGTTGAACCATCTATTTTAATTTTTAAAACACGTTATTGCAAGCAGTAAATAAATACAGCGAACAAGAGCTTGTTGCGTTATTAAAACAACGACAACAAGTGGCTTTTAGTTACTTGTACGATAATTACTCATCGGCATTGCATACTATTGTATTAAACGTGGTAAACAACCCAACTTTAGCTGCTGATGTTTTGCAAGAAGTATTTATTAAAATATTTAGACAAATAGATAGTTACGACGAAACAAAAGGTAGATTATTTACTTGGATGTTGAATATTGCAAGAAATGCTTCCATAGATACCATTCGTAGTAAAGCGTTTCAAAATAGCAGCAAAAACAACGAATTAACCGAACATCATTTTGAAGCTGCTGGCAGCATTGAAATGAATATAGATAAAATTGGGCTTAAAAAAATAGTGCATACTTTAAAAGACGAATACAAATCGTTAATTGAATTGGCCTATTTTCAAGGATACACACAAGACGAAATTTCGAAAATTGTAAATATACCTTTGGGCACCGTAAAAACAAGATTAAGAATGGCTTTAACCCTATTAAAACAACAAATTATAGCATAAAGTGAATGTACAGGATTACATACAAAGTGGCATTGTTGAAAGCTATGTTTTAGGCATAGCCAATGAACAAGAAGTAACAGAGTTGTTGCAACTTAGCAATCAATACCCTGAAATAAAGCAGGCTATTGAATCCTTCGAAGCTCAATTAGAAACTGCTGCTTTTGCCAACGCTGTACCTGCACCTATGGCTATAAAAAATAATTTGTTGAATGTATTACAAAACGAATTTACAAAACCTGTTGTATCGAGTACCGTTGTACCAATTACAACAGCACCCATCAAAAGCATTAGCAATTATTTAAAATATGTTGCTGCTGCAAGTATTATTTTACTATTGTGTAGTAGTGTACTTAATTTTTATTTGTACAACCAATATAAAAATGCAAACAATAATTATTTAGCATTATTAAAAGATAACAATGGCGTTATAGCCGATAACAGGGTTTACCAAACTAAAATGTTGGATTTGTACAATAACATGCAAATAATGAGCGACCCAAATATGGTTAAAGTTGCTATGCCTGGCGTTGCAGGAAAAGAAAATAATTTAACCACTGTTTTTTGGAATAGCAAAACAAAAGAAGTGTTTTTATTGGCAAATAAATTACCAAAAGCAGCCGAAGGAAAACAGTATCAATTATGGGCCTTGGTTGATGGTAAACCAATAGATGCAGGGCTTTTAGAAGATTGTAACGGTTTATGTAAACTTAAAAATACCCCCAAAGTTCAGGCATTTGCAATTACTTTAGAAGATAAAGGCGGTAGTACAACACCACATTTAGACCAATTAGTAGTACTTGGTAAAGTTGGTTAAAATAACTTGATGTATTTACCAAGTTTCTTCGTTAGAACCATTGTTGGTTGGTTTATATTTTTCTCTAGTAATTCTCTTTTCTTCTAGCCTATCTAAAATAGCTTTTGCAATTAAATCACCAGCATTTGTAGCATGTTTGCTGTTTAATAGTGCAGTAATTTTATTTTCACTTACATCAATTCTATATAATAAATACACCAGTTTTTCGAAATTGGTATTGGCTAAATGATTAATGTATTCATAAAATTCCTTTTCCCAATTGTTGCTTAAAACAATCCCAGCTTCTTTTTCTATTTGTTGTTTTGCTGAAAAGTTTTGATGCATAATTCTGAATGTTTGGTATATAACCGATTGGTAGATGTTTAGACCAATTTATTTGGTCTATTACAGATATCACGTAGGTATAAACTGTTGAAAATCTATGAACTAATTTTATTTAAAAAAGGTCTCAACTATTTTAGCCGAGACCTTTGCATAGGTTGTTGCTCAGCTAAATGCTAAGCAAAATTTTTTAACTTTTTAGCTTACTAGATCAACGGTTTTCCATTACCACATAAACTTATAAAGCCTATTCAATTACAATTTTTTTCTCCTTTCCCTCAACTTCTTAGCACCATAACCAACGCCAGCAGCTACTAAAAGTGATAGACCTCCGTCTACTGGAACATCTTCAATTACTTCTCCAAAACCATCTTGAGCAATGCTTAAAGTAGGTAGGAGGAATAGTATATAAAGTAGTATAAAGTATGTAAGTACTTGGGTCTTATTCTGTTTCATATTATGAGTTTAAAGTTTATGGTTTAGGGTTTAAAGTTTAAATGTTCAACGCTTAAACTTGTTGAACATTCAAACTTTTAAACTTGTTTTATTGCTTCACTAATTTTTCTACTGCTCT
>JANOZK010000097.1:0-19778 GCA_031429335.1 Chitinophagaceae bacterium
TGGCAACTATCGGACCAGATGGTGTTGATGCTTGTAATGGTATATTAACAACAGCAGAGCTTTGACCAACTGTATTATTTACAATAATGTTTGCAGGACAAGTAATTGATGGTGCTGCTGCAGTAACGGTTAATGTACCATTTACATATAATACATTATAATTAGATAATCCTATATAATCAACACCAATTACACCTCCTTCAAACAAATTAGTAGGTGGCTCATTGAATACAACACCAGATGGTACAATATTTTGTAATCCAACTGGAGGTTGATTGGTAACATCAACACCATTGTTGTCTCTCACTCTGTATGTTGGTCCTGAAGCAATAATATCACTTGGAATCTCATCCAATTCAAATCCGGTAATATTTGATGTAAACGCAGGATTACTATTACCAAACATTTTCGATTTGTTTTCTGCAGTAATGGTTAATGTAGCAGGGGTTATGGTTAATCGTCCTGACTCATAATAAATTTCAAAATTTTCAGCAATTAATGCTCCAGGAATAATCCAATGTTCACCAACTTCATAACCTGTAATCATGTTGATGGATTTCAAATCATCAATAACAGCCACTTGACCATCTGGTACATCTGTAGAGTCAATAATGATGGCAACATTTTTATTACTTGAGTCATTGTCTATACCAACACTTGAATTTACCAATGCAGGACTTCCGTTTACCAATGCTCTGCTATTGGTAATTTGATATACCCCATTTACCAATGCACGGCTATTTACTAATGCTCTACTATTTACCAATGCACGGCTGTTTACTAACGCTCTACTATTTACTAACGCTCTACTATTTACTAATGCACGGCTGTTTACTAACGCTCTACTGCTAGTTAGGTTAGAGGTGTTAGGATCATCATCATATTCTAAGAAAGTAGAAACTGCAAGGTCTATAACTTTTGTTGTATCATCAGGGGCTCCGGTAGGATTGCCATTAACTAATGCTCTACTATTTACTAATGCACGGCTGTTAACAAGGGCTCTGCTGTTAATTAACATACTCATGTTAACTAGGGCTCTGCTATTAATTAATATATTAGAATAATTTACCAAAGCACGGCTATTTACAAGAGCCCTGCTATTTACCAATGCTCTTGAATCTACTAATACAATAACATTATTCACCAAATTTGATTGGTGCGTTAATTGGATGCTATTGAAAACATTTGTTGGGTTTGAAATATTTGCTGTTGGGTCTAAAGTATAATCGAACTGAATATTTTCAATTTTATCGCCATACACCAAAGTTTTATTTTGTGGTTTAATAGTTAGTTTCAGCCTATTAATTGTTATGGTTCCTCTTACAAATTCATAATTGTACAATTCTCTTAGTGCAAGATCGCTTTGAGATAAATTATTTTCATCAAAAGGAGATAAAGGCTGAATAAAATATTGCCCAACATTGGTTAAACTATTAACTGGTGTATTGAACTGTAAATTATTCAGTTTTAAATCTGCTAAAGTAAGATTCGTAGAAGCTAATGGTAATCCATCTACTGTAACTGTAAAAGTGAAAGTAGGAAGTGCTTCCCCATATTTTTTAGTTTTATTTTCTGCTATTACCTTGATTGCTCTTTTAGAGCTATCAAAGAATCTGAGAGAATCGGAAACACCACCATCTAAGCCACTACTACTAATTGCAGGAGTCATTAATTGTATAGATGGATTTCCTCCTGTATAATTAGGGATTATAGCAGTTGCAGAATATTCATTTGTTACAGTGGTATTTATTATGGCACCTCTGAATAAAATTTGTGTTGTTGGGGAGAGATTTTCTCCATTTACTTTTAGCGTAGAACCTGCAACAAAAGAAGCATTATTAACAGATTCTAAAGAAGTTAATTTTGGCTTGGGCTTTGCAAATGCTTTTATCATAGCATCGGCCTGTATTAATCCAGCACCTGATGCAGGACTATTAGCTGTACCATTCATAACAATAGCAGTGCTTTGCATGCTTAATTTTGCCATTGCAGGTGTTACTTGCTGGTTCGAAAATTTTTGCTTAGCCTCCATTAATAAAGCCACTGCAGCTGCAACGTGTGGGGCAGCAGCAGAGGTGCCAAAGAAATTTGGAAACGCATCTAAGTCAATATTTTGACCACCCATATTAACCGTGGTATTTACACCATTGGGAGCTGAAATATCTGGTTTGTTTCTGTCAACATTATTGACTTTAGAACCACCTCTTGAAGAAAAAGAAGCAGATGTAGGCGGGCCAACTACACCAAACTGTGGCGTGTTTGTATAAAGTACTGCACCAACTGTTAAAGCTCCAGCAGCATTTGCTTGTCCAACAATTGTTCCTGAACCGGTCGAAAATTCGTCAATTACACCTTCGCCTCTAAAAATAATGTACTTGAATTTTACATTACTTCCAGCAGCTTTTACAATCATTATATTGGTTGCGGTATTCTCATTTACTATAAATGGTAAAACCTCAATTGGATCTCCGTTAAGGTTATTTCTATTAAATCCAAAAAGTGAACTACCATCTCTGTTTACTAAATAAATATCTAAATCGGTTTGCGTACCACTATTGCCACCCAATGAATATACATTGTCTTCCCATTGCATAACAATAGTATATGTTCCCGGCGTTAAAGACAATTTTTGAACTATTTGATTGCCACCAAAATTATGAGCCTGACCGATTACGCCAACTGGTGCAGGCCTTGGATTGAAGGTACTTTCATAAGATTTTGAACCATAGTTACCAGCTGCAGAAACATAAGTTACACCCGCTGCTACAACTTCGTCAACTGCTTTTGAAACGACACCATCGGTAAAAAATGGTTCTGTTATATATGTAATATCGTCTACAATAACTTTACATCCTGCAGCGGCTAGGTTTTTAATACCTACTCCAAAATCTCCTGCACTAATAAAACCAGTTCTAAATGCAAGTGCAGATTTGGGAGCTATATCATGAACAATTTGTAGCATGGCTCTGCCTTCATCTGTTCTTTTGCCGTATGGATAATCTCTTAATACTTGTACTGGAATTACATTACCACTCGGATTACCAACACCCGGCAAATCTCCGTTGGCAACATCTGCTTGTGCAGGGTTATTAGGTATGGTATTGTAACTGTCAGAAATAACCCCAATTTTTACACCATTTCCTGATACATCGTAACCAGATTTTACAATATTTGACCGAATAGCAATATCGCCTTGTGTTGTTGTTAAACCTGCTTTCGTTAATGGCTGATAAAGTGGACGGCAATATCTTATTAAATTATCTTGCAAATTCAAATCTTGTAATTTATTGATGGGATATGAACCTGTAATGATTAAAGAATTGGCTCCATTATCAATAATATTTGTTAAACCATTTGCTAACAAATAAGCCAATAAAGCGGCATACTGCCCAGGCTCTGCAATAACTTCTATTACAACGGTATTATTTTCAATGAAAAAGATATTATTACTTGGAATACTAGTAATAACACCTGTATTGGTAGACAATTGTGTAAGCTCGGCACCAATTATATTAGGTACTTTACCTGCCTCTGGCGGAGCATAATAAGGAGAGATATTATTAGGATCAAAAATTAATGGGGCATAAATTATTTCTGCATTCTTTTCAATATATATTTTTTCACCGCTCCACAATGCACCCTCTAGTTTTGTGGTAGTGTTGCCCTCAGATTTAATTTTAATTTTGCCATATGGTGCCCAAACTGTTCCTAACCAAATACATTTATTAGCACCAGAACCACCCGTAAGAAAAAAAGCATTTTTCACATCATCATCATCATTGTCATTGATAGCACTGTTTTCGTGGTGCACTTCGGTATAAATTCTATTGGCACTACCTCCGTTAATGATGGAGGCGGTAACATTTTTTAATTCAACTTTACCTTCTACAAAAATTCTAATTTGACCCGTAGTGCTGTTGTCAAAATCAAATCTTATTTTGATGTTATCTTTTCCTTTATTGGTTAATGATTTAAAAATATATGTTCCAACTCCCTTTAGCGTTAATGTTTGATTTTTGTCTAATAACACATCTTTATACGCACCAGGCGTAATCGTTTGTGTACCATTAATATTAATAGTACCAACTGTAAATGAGTTGATGGTAGGCATCGCCGGTATTATGGGTAAGTTAAGCGTACCCGTTGTAATGCCACCTGTTGGCGTTGGGCCAATATAGGTAGAGCCAGTTCGTTGTCTAACGGCACCTGTTAAAGTACTACCACTTGCGGTAAGTTTAATCTTACCATTGATTAATAGGTTACCTGTTATCTTAATTGATTTATCACCTTTTAAGATATCATCTCTGCTATTTGACAAGTTGTTGGCTGTGATGTTGCCCAAAAAAATCGATTCTTTGTCTAAATCGATTTTTTCTAAACCAAAAATATTGGCTGCAATATTTGACTCCTTCTTTAGATTAATATTCTTTTTACTACCTACATTTCCGTTGCCGGTAATTTTTATTTGCTCATTGAGCTTTAAGTCTTTTGCACTATACAGCACAAAGTCCTTTACATTAAGTTGTTGCTGATTTTGTGCAAATGCTGAAGAAGTAACCAACAAAAGAATTAGAGCAAAATATGCCCTTAACAATTTTCTCATCGTAGTCATTTTATAGATAATTTTAAAAACCATTAAATAGGTTAATGAATTTGGCTTTCTTTAGGATATGAATAGTTACTAGGGATCTTTTATAGAATATTAAGACAAATTGGAGAGAAGACGAATATAAATAATTTATTTAACTCAACTACACAATTTAAACATTTTTTTGTATAAAACTGAACTTTCATTACTTTTAATACATCTATATGCCAAAATACTTACAAGCAGAAATAGCTATTATTGAAAGATTAAAGAAAGAATTATCTAATAATCTTATTTATCATAGTTATTTCCATACGCTAGATGTACTAAACGCTGCTATGTTTATTGCAGAGCAGGAAAATATACAACATGACGAGTTAGGCTTGTTAAGGGTTGCAATAGCTTATCATGATTCTGGATTTATTGAAAAATATAATGGCCATGAATTACAAAGCTGTGAGTATGCCAGAAAAGAATTGCCAGAGTTAGACTTTTCAAATGATGAAATTGAATTGATATGTGGTATAATTATGGCAACAAAAATTCCGCAACAGCCCAATACAAAATTGCAACAAATAATTGCCGATGCTGATTTAGATTATTTAGGACGACAGGATTACAAACATATTGCAGCCAAATTATTTTCAGAATTGAAGCTGCAGGGCTTATTGGATAATGAAGATTCCTGGAAAAAATTGCAGGAAAAATTTCTTTCTACTCATCAATACCATACAAACTTTAGTAAAACTTACAGAGAGCCTGTAAAACAGAAAAATTATGTTCAAATGCTAAGCGATTAATTTAGTTTTTTATTTTTTGAGAAAGCTGAAAAATTTTCAAATTAGCATCCCGTAGCCTTTTGCTTAAACTTTGAACAACGGCTTTTATTACTTCGGGTTGGTATTCAATTAAATCGTAAAAAGGCTCCTGATTAATTTTATATAAAATACAATTTGATTTGGTAGTTACAGTAGCTGATCTGGTTTCTGTATCTAATAAAGACAATTCGCCAAAATAGTTTTTTTCATTTAATACAGCTAAAGTTTCATTGCCTTTATGAACACGAACTGAGCCTTGAAAAATAATGTACATACAGTTGCCCATATCTCCCTCAATTACTACATCTACATCTTGCTCCATTTCTTCTTCTTCCATTAAATGTGCAATTTCTGCCAAAATAGATTCTGGGGTGTCTGAAAAAATAGACACTTCTTTCAATAACAATATACGCTCTATTAATACTAATCTCGGTGAATGATTCTTTTTCATTAGTGATAACATTATTTATTCATCAGCCATTAAATATGCCGCAGTATTTTTTATCAACTCACTTTTTGACTCTGTAAATGGCTTGATAAATTCATTACTCAATAAATTATTTTTGCCTTTTATAGTATACAAAACACATGCTTTTAACCAATTAGAATAACAGTAATTTACATCGAATAGCGTATTTTTAACCAATGTATCCTCTGAAATAATCCTGTATTTATAATTAATTTCCAATTGCAAACATTTATCCTCGACAGATGAGTTTTCGTAAATTAATGCAAATAAAGCGGTAACCTCATTATTTATTTCCATTTGTATTAACTCTAACGCATTAGCATTAGTGTCTTTGGTATTTAGCATCAACCCGGTCTTTATTTTTTGAATAGTGTCTTTATCTATGAAAGTTGAAAACCAATATAAACACTTATCTCTGATAATATTTAATTCTAATACCAATGCTTTGGATACAATAACATTTGTTTGTTGAGTGAATTTTATTTTGAATAATATCAAAACTGCAATACGTAATAGTTTATTAATTTCTTCGTAATTTTTATCCTTATTTCTTGTAACGCTAATTTGATGTAAGCTACTTAAAATAGCATCAACATTTTCAGGGTATTTTTTAAGTACCCCTTCAAGAAAAATAAGAGAAGAGTTGGTATTTATTTTGCCTAAAAGAGTAATCAATTTTCTGGATTTAGCTCCATGGCATTCAGCCCTAATAATTAATGGTATTACATGCTCTATAATATCATTTCCTATGAGCCCTAATGCTTCAATGATATCATTATCTTTTTTCTCATGCACATAATCGTCTAATAATTTATGTATAATGGGCATTGTAGCTAAACCTGCACCTGCCATTCTTGCTGCATACTTTATTTCCTCATCACTATGAAACATCATTTCAACAACCTTGTACTCGAATTTCACTATTTTAAGATTACCTATAATTTTTAACGCATTTATTTTATTTTTTTTTGAACTAAAATGTAGCTGATTGTATAAGATTGATTCAGCCTCTTCAGGATTTTTTTTTATTAAATCAGGCAAGGTGGACAGGGTAGCATTAAATACAACATTGGGGTTGGAATGGTGCATAAATGCACTCATTTCAAAATCCTTATCCAATGAAGAAATAACAAGAATTAATTTGGCCGTTAGGTTTGCTTTTGTTTCATCATATAAATACGCTTTTAAAAGAGGCAACATGCTAATTTCGGCATCCTGTTGGATGATTTCTAAAGTTAATGTTTGCACATGTTCAGAGTAATGATTTAATCCTGCTTCATAAAAGCTTGTCTTATCAATTGCTTGTCCACTCAATAATTTCAAAACAGATATTGCTTCGGTTTCATTTCCCTTAGTAACTTTATCAAGTAAAAAGTTAAGTGTGTCTTTGTCTGATATTTCAATATCTCTTGAAGTAAAACTTCTATTCCTAATTGCCGTATGCAGTGTATTTAAATAATCTTTCTCCACACTCCAATTAAAATAAGCCCAAGCTAAGATTAATAAAATAATACAATAGTTTAAATACTCGAAATTTAAATTATTTACATCTATACTAAAATAAAGAAATACCCCTACTAACAAAAATGCAAATGGATCCATCAAACCCTTTATGATGGTATGCCCTTTTAATCTTTGTTGTACCGGTAAAGGTTGCAATGTAGCAAGCAAAACAGGAGTCTGAATTGCAGAACGTAACACATCAATAATTACAATTAATACACCAAAAAAATAAAAGGAAAAATGCTGAAGATCAAACTGATTAATAAGAAATACCCCACTAAAGCTTATGATAAATAATATTATAGGAGAAACCATGAGGGCATTTCTTAAACCAATTAAATCAACTAATTTATTTGCAATAAAAATCTTTAATATTAAAGTCACCAGTCTTGTTATTCCAAAAAAAACGGCAAAAAAGCTTACTAAGGATTGATCTGTTTTAAAAGCAGACTTTACGTAACCATAAAAAATAAAGTTGGCTATTAAAAAAATGGAAAAAGAAAAAAATGAAATAATAGCAATTTTCCTGATTAATCGATCGCCGCTTAGTGCAGCTTGAATATTTTTTACGCTATGTGTTGCATGGGCTTTTTTACTATGAACCTGAGGATTATTCTGATAAATATTTTTGAATAATGAATTTAAAAAAAGCAGTGCCGTAAATGATAATGCTGCAGCAACAAACAATAAATTTTCTGTGCCAATAAATGGACTTATTAGATAAGCCGAAAAATAACCTACCATTTTAGCAGGTATGTCACCTGAACTTATTACACCAAATAACCGCTTACTTTGTCTAACATCAAATATTTGTGCTGCTAACCCCCAAAACTCTAAATTATTTAACAGATATAAAACATTAAAAACACCTAGCACTAAATACAAATACCAGGTATCGAGATTATAAAAATGATATAATAACCTGAATAATAATATAAATACTGTATTGAATATTACTATCAGATAAATCAGCTTTTTTAATGATAATGAATGTTCTAGCTTATGATAAAGCAACCCAGTAATCCACAATAAGAACGCTGAAAGTATATAAACCTGAGGGATATTAATTGCACTGGTATGAAGCAAAAAAATTGAAATAGCTGATGTAAAAAACAAAGCAATTGCAGACCCCTGAAAAAATTCGAAGATGAATAACAATTGAACAAGTTTACTCTCCGACTCCCTTACTAAAATGAAATTTAATATGGACCTACGTATATTCAAAATAATTAAAAAAATGTTTTTATAATAATGATAATAATCAAAAGTAAGGCCTAAGATTAAAATAAAAATATTATGTTTATTAGTTGTTGGGGAATAAACTCTTTTTGGGCAATTCGGCTTAAACCGAGCCTGTTAATAAACAATCTCTTTAAAATAGTAAATGAAAATCTTATACTAATATGCTAACGTTTAAACTAAAATTTGAAAAATCTATCAATAAAGTTGAAAATATGAAACAAATACACCCGATTTATAAACATATTTTAGATTGAAAAAATGGGGTTAATCAAACGAAATGAGCCCGATACAATATCGGGCTCATTATGATAGAATTTAATTCTGGAATGTATCTAAATACTTAGTCCAGTAAATTTTAGACTAGTTTTTAAATTGATTATTTGAAAAGTTAGAACCTTAATTAAGTCTATTTAATTATATAAAAACTATTGTTTAACCAACTTTTCTACCTGAACATTTCCTTTTATGTCTGTGATTTTTAATTGATAAATTCCGTTTATTAAATTATTTATCAAAACAAAGGAAGATGATGTGTTATTAAGATTAATAGATTTTACTCTACGGCCTTCCAAATTAAAAAATTCAACCAACTGTAAGTTGTTACCACTAATCGTTACAAACTCACTTGCTGGATTTGGGCCAATAGTTACTTTAACTTTACCTGAATTTTCGATGGTAGCTATTGAACTATAACTATATTTTCCATCTTTATCTGTTTGCTTTATTCTATAATAAATAAGCTTATTTCTTCTAGCAGCAAAATTTTGATCGGTGTACGAATACGCATTTACCATTGATTGATTAATAACTGCCATTTCATTAAAACTAATTCCATCCTCAGAAACCTCAATTGTAAAGTAATCATTATTATTTTGGTTACTAACTTTCCAATTAAGTATAGCTACGTTTGCCTGTTTTTGAACAGAAAATGCCTGCCAAGCTAAAGGTAGACTAATGTTTGCTACTGTTGCAGTAGATGTGGTTGTTCCACTTGTTGCACCTGAAGCATCATAACTGAACTGATTGTTTACGGTAGTTCCGGTTCTTGTGAAATACAAATTATTTCCTGCAGATGCCAAAGAACCAGTACATAAAAATAAAGAATTACCACTTGACGCACCTGCCCCACCATCGGGTAATGAAACCAATAATACATTATTCAATGCTAAAGGTCCACCACTAAATGCTAGTTCCATTACTTCAAATTCGACATTAGCTGTTAAATTAGGTTGTACTGGCGATGTTGCAGTTGTTATTTGATAATTATAAAAACCACCTTCTGTAGCTTGACTAATTACCCAAGTAACACCACTAAGTGTGCTGGAAACCACTGCCAAATTAGGCTTAGGGGTTATTGTTGAACTAATACCAACATTAAACTGCAAAGTAGATAAATTGGCTGGCGTTTGGGTTGCTGCTGGCCTTATATAAATTTTAACACTGTTAGCAGTTGACCCAGCACCAATACTTGCTTGCATTAAGGGTTGTGAAAACAAAAGATTGAAAGTGCCAATGGTTGATAAAAGTAGTAAAGTTGTTTTTTTCATTTGATTATAGTTTATTAATTATTAGGGCTTAGTTGGGTATTGATTGAATTCTTTGAGTAGTGGTGTTACTTCCCAATACTGAGATGTATAAAAAGTCTTTGTCGTTAGCCAACCCATTAAATCGAACATTCCTATTCATATTAATATCTGCAGGGCTGTATACGTTAAGCAAAACGGTTGAAGATGAATTACTTAGCGTTGTAACTAAAATATAATCTTTATCGTTTTGAAGGCCAGTATATCTTGTGTTGATATTTGAGTTTGAATTTCCACCCCACAATAAATTTACAGAACCATTTGTTGGATGTGAAGCAGTTGTATAAGCTGTTGCAGCTCCAAACATTTGAGCATCGGAAGTGGTCGTAAAATCGAATATAGAAGACAGAGCCGGTTCTGACAAATTAAGAGATTTTGTATAAGTTGTAGCATCGGCCCCAATACCTAAATGATTTCTGTGCCTTACAGTTAGTATGTAATTTCCGGGATCCATATTCTTAAAAAATACAGCACTCACGCCATCCACATCTACAATATCACCATCTCTTTGTAACAAGGCACTTCGTGTTTGTAATAATACATTGCTTGCATTTCTCAACTCTAAAAAAACCCAATCAACAATATTGTTATTTGTAATCAATTGAGTAGTAAAAACGGAAGGATTAACAGTTTCTGTAATTGTATTATTAAAATGAGTAAATGCAGTAATATTATATGGTGCAGTTCTGTATGGATCACTTGTAGGAATTAAACAAGGTGCTGTTCTTAAATTATCCGCCATTAATCCTGTGCCAGCATTATAAGCTCCTTGTAAAAACACTTTTGATTTTGCTAAAATAAATTTATTCATTGCAAATAAATCAACTCCAGAATTTAAGTTATTGAACAGAATAGAATTTGTACCATTATCTATACTACTATTAGCAGATGACCATGTTACACCATCCCACTGTAAACCACTTAAACCAATTTCGTTACCTGTTACACCCACCAAGTCGTTATATGTGGTAGAAGCATTTATTGTTGCACCTGTAATACCAGCGTTAGAGCTTTTCCAATACTGATTTAAAAAGTCATCGCTGCGTACTGGCTTATTAGGGTGGGTTGCATTTAACAATTGCCCAGCAACATAAGCACTAGGAGAAAAACTTCCACCAACTATTGTATAAGTAAGCAGCAGTAATGTATTATTTGTTCCTAATGGCAAAGTGTAAGTTCCGGTTGTATTTACTTCCTTTCTTAATACACCACTACCATTTGTTTCTATATAGGTATTAGCAGTTGTTCCAGTAACTGAAGCGGTATTTGCTAATGTAAAATAATGATCACCCAATTGTAGTTTGCCAGAAACAAAGTTTAATAAACCAGATACTCTAGAAATACCTTCGAGTGTTACGTTTGCTGTTGAATTAATTTCTAAATTATTAATGGCAAAATCATTGGTATTTAATTTGCTGTTTGTACCAGAAATAACCACTTTGCCAGTGCCAGTTATTGCCGCATTGCAGGTAACATTGCCTTGCACATTAATTATGGCCCCCGCATCAATAACAATTGAACCCCCACTTGAAACAGTTAATTGGGCTTTACAAATTGTAATTTGTATAAATAAACTTAATACAATAAATATTTTAACCATCATAAAAAATAGTTTATCAGTAAACTTTTTTAAGGTCCAATTAAATTTAAAATAAATCCTGTTGCAACTCTAAATACAGCTCCACTGCCAACAGTAACACTTTTACAAGTTGCATTAGAATTTAATACCAAAGTACCACTTGTTATAACTACATCTGTTTTGTCGTCTGGTAAGCTGGTGCAACTCCAATTGTTTATATTTTCCCAAGATGTATTTATAGCACCTGTAAAATAGTTTCTGAATTTTAAAATAAATGGGTTGCTATTTGCTCCATTTACCATACACCGAAATTGGTAACCAGCCCATGCAGCTGGTACATTGTTCAGTCCTAAAACATTGGTTGTTGTTCCAGAATAATTTGCATTATTACTTATATTCACAAAACCAGTTCCCGTATTTACCTGCCACTGATAGCCTGCACCAATAATACTTGACGTAACTGTAGTGCTACCTCCAAAACATAGATCTCCTGAAAACGTAGTGGTATTGTTGGTAAATGTTGAATTTGCGATACTATTTGCCGTTGCATTAGAAAGAAGCAGCGTGGTAGGTACATTACTAAAATAAATTTGACTATATCCACTATTGCCACCTAACACATTAAACGTAATAGTAAAAATGACCGTATTATCAGCAATGGTTTGAGCAATTAAGTTTGCATCTGTCCATAAAAAAGACAATCTACCAGTTGTACCACTTACTGTTGCGTTAGATAACATGCCCGTTAATTGAGAAACTGGGTTGCTTATACTTAAAAAACTCAACTTAGTTAAATCCCAATTAATTGAACCCTGACAAGCCAAGAGTTGTGCAAAATTTTTAACTGTAACAGGAACAGTTATGGTTGAGGTACTGATATCGTATAATGAACCTAAAATAAATTCTGGTGGCAAACTAGCACCAGGAAAAGAAATTGTTCCGCTGTTATAAATTGGAGAACTAATGGTACCACCTTGGGCATTCGATAATATTAAAGCAGTTGGATCAGCAGCAAAGAAAACAGCTGCACTACCAGTTGCACCACTTACAACATTTAAGGTAATATTAAAAAGTAAACTATTGTCTGAAATGGTTTGAGGCAAAAGGTTTTCATCCGACCATATGAAACTAATTTTTCCTGTACTACCAGTTACCGATGAGGTAGATTGAAAGCCATTTAATTGTGCATTAATATTCGAAATATTTTGAAAAGTTAATTTCGTATTATCCCAATTAATAGACCCTTGCCATGCAAGTATTTGTATAAAATTTTTGGAGGTTACAGGTATAACAACAGTAGATGTAATAACATTAACCAATGAACCAATGGCAAATTGAGGTACCAAAACAGAAGCAGGAAAACTAACATTACCATTGTTATAGCTAACATTATTTACAGCAGTGCCTGTAGAATTCGACAACAATAATTGTGTTGGGCTATTGGCAAATAAAAGATCACTACCTCCACTTGCACCATTTACAACAGAAAAGGTAATACTAAATAAAACCGAATTAGATGCAATGGTTTGAACATTTAAATTATTATCAATCCACACAAAACTTAACCTGCCCGTATTACTGGCTACTGATGCATTAAATTGAATACCTGTTAACTGGGTTATAGGAGAGCTAATGCTAACATAGTTTAGCTTACTGTTGTCCCAATTTATTGAACCCTGCCATGCAAGCACTTGATTAAAATTGCTTGCCGTAACCGGAATAGTAATGTTAGTTGTTGTAACATTAACTGCACTTCCAATAGTAAATGAAGGTGCTTGGGCATAGCCAATATTGCTAATGAATAGCAATAAGCCAAATGACCATAAAACCAACCTAAATTTCTTCTTATTCATAATTTGCCAATAGAAGATAAGTGAGCATTGAATTTAAAATTTGGATAGGTTGGTTTAACAACCTATCCAATTAATAATAACTATTTAGTAACTATTAGTAACTGCTTAGGAGGCATCTTTAAACCACTTGCTTTTAAATAATAAGTGCCACTTGCAATAACTAACTTTTCTTTAATATTCATTTGTACAAGCGTAGTTCCTAGGTTAAGCATTACAGGCTTTTGATAAATTGCTCTACCATACATATCTGAAACGATTAATACAATTCTTTTAGCCTCAGCCGAAATAATTTTTACCATAAATAATCCATTACTTGGGTTTGGACTAACATCTATTTTTTCTTCAGCTATTAATAGGTGTACTTTATTATCCAAAATAATACCTTCCGCTTTTTCAATGTTAAACGATTGATTGGTATTATTAAAAGCCATAGCTGGTGTGTAAGAGTTATTAATACTAATATCATCTCTGCCACTGTATTGTTTCTTTAGTAAAACCATTTCAAATAATAAGCTTCCATCCACCATTGTTTTTGGTGTGCTATTGGCATCGGCCCATAAGAATGATAGTATTCCATCGGTTGCACGAAGGCTTGTAAATTCAATAGGTACTTGTCGGTTTTCTATACCCACAAATTCGAATACTTGGTTATTAAATGAAAGTGCAAATTGCATACCTTTTAATTGGCTAAAGTTTCGAACCCTTATTTTTAATCGAACAACATCACCTTTATCAGCAATTACGGTATCATAATACAATTGCATTCTTTTTGGTGTTTCTGTTACCCTATTTACACCAGTAACAGAAGCCCAATCTTGCGTTACATCGCCCAATTTTAAACCAATAAAACTTTGATTGGTTTGCGAACTAGTGATATTACTGAACGTTTTTGTACTAGTATATGGAAATGGATTTAAAGCATTTGGAAACACATAAGCACTATCAACAAAGCTCCATAATTTACCCCCAGCAAAACTTGTATCAATGCCAAGTATTAAACGTTTGGTTCCAATTACATCAAAAATATTTACAGCACCATCACTGTTTACATCTGCTGCAATTATTTTGTAAGGAGAGTTTAATAAAGTGCTTCCAACAACATGCGATTGTATTTGCAATACATCTAACACATTTACACCACTAGCTTTAACAACATCGTTATTTTTATTGGGTGTAAATACATAACTTCTTTGCTGTGGCAAATTTAAATTATACCTACTATTTATATCGGTTAAAATACTATCGTTTAAACCATTGGTTACCCTAACAGTTACACTTGGTATATAACCAGCCGTAGGATGATAAACTCTTCCACTTACTGTTATGTTTGGTGCAATAGCAATACTAAGCGTATTCGAGTTTACAGTGGTTGGGCTTACACAACTAGCACTGCTAATTAGTTGGCAATAAATAGAAACGCCAGTTGTTAAATTACCAGTAGTAAAACTATTAGAGAACCCTGTTTGAGCAGACACCCCATTTACAAAGAAATTGTATTGTGCACTTAATCCTCCATTGGTTGGTGTTGCAGTAACCGTTAAGTTACTACCACTTGCAATGGTTGTACCTGGTGCTGTTAATACTATCGTAGGTGCTACATTATTATTTACTGTAATTAATAGACTGTCACTTAATATAGAACAACCACCACCACTTACTAGGGTTTTGTAAAAACCAGTTTGTGTTACAGAAAGCGATTGGTTAACTTGCCCACTTATTAATTGTCCGTTTTGAAACCATTGATTACCCGTAAATGCAGATGAAGTAAGTGTTACACTACCTCCAGAACAAAAAGTTGTTGCACTGCCTGGTGTAATAGTTGGCTTTATAGCAGCCAACCCAATGGTTACAACTGCGTTATTGGATGAGTTAATTAAACAACCCGAACCATTGCCTGTTGCAACTGTATATGTACCCGCTAAAGCTGCTTCATAAGTAGCAGAGGTTGCACCCGGAATATCTACACCATCTCTTCTCCACTGATAAGTAGTTGCAGCAGACGACGTAAGTGTTCTAGTACTTCCTAAACAAACACCTACGCTGCCACTTGGCGATAAAATTGGTATGGCTGCTACGTTTGTATTAATGGCAATAGTTCTTACTGCAGAAACCACATTACAAGTTGTAGATGAACCATTATTTACACGTAAGCTATAAGCTCCTGCATCGGCAGTTGTAGCATTTGTTACAATAAGGCTATTGGAAGTTGCTGTACTTGAATTAGCAGCAGTATTGGCTATTGGACTGCCATTTAATAACCACTGGTAACTGCCAGACGAGTTAATGGTAGTTAACCGTAATTGATTACCCTGACAAACAGTGGTATCTGCCAATGGAGATACAAATGTTGGTACTTGAGGCAACGAATAAATAGTCATATTTGTACCATTATCACTACCAACAATACTTTGGTTGGTACTAATTACTCGTATTTTATAACCGCCACTTTGTTCAGTATTTGCTGGGATAATACAATTGAAAGAATTGGTGGTGTTATTGGTAGAATTAATAGTACCAATGGTTACAGGATTTGCGAAACTACCACTTACATTACTTAATTGTGCAATGAATTGATTGTTTGCATTTAATGCTATTGTAGATGATAGTTGATACCCCACATTAATGGTTGCACCAGCACATAAAGTAGTGGTACTAACAATAGTTGTCATAGTAGCTGGCACACCTGGTTTTGTAAATGCCCAGTTGTTTACCATGCTCCAATTACCATTGGCATCTCTTGTTCTTGCCACAATAAAATGGTTACCAGGGTTTAGGGTAGTAACATCTACATTAAAAGTTAAATCTGTAAAGTTGGTGCCAGCAGTTATAGGTACAACTGTACCCCTGCCAACACCAGGGTCATAATCTACAAAATATTCCATAGCAGTTACATTTGGTAATGTAGTTGGCATGGTATTAGAAAAAGGTTTTACCAATAACCAATTATTGGTAAAGCTCCACTTACCCGCAGCATCTCTTACCCTTGCACCAACAATATGCGTACCCGTAGTTAATGGGGTAACATTAATATTGAAGCTATTGTCTTGCACATTGGTAGATGACGGAACTGAAACAACCGTTCCATTTCCAACACCTGGGTCTAAATCAATATAATATTCCATTGCCGCAATATTTGATGTTACACCAGGCATGGTATTATCGAAAGGATTGTAAAACAGCCAAAAGTTAGTAAAACTCCATAATCCATCGCTACCTAAAGCCCTTGTTCCAATTATATGACTACCCTTACTAAGTGTCGAAGGTGTTATGGTAAAAGCAACATTTGCTAAATTTGCTCCTGGTGTTATGGTAACTGCAGTTGCACTACCAACACCTGGGTCAGTATCAATAAAATATTCAACCCTAGTAATATTGGTAACAGCCGCAGGTGTAATAGCAGTATAAGGTTTAAAAATAAACCAATAATGGCCCATACCCCAAATGCCACTTGTAGTTCTTGCCCTTGCAGCCAATATATGCACCCCTTGTGGTAAAGCATTTACGTCAACATTAAACGTAGCATTGGTAATAGTGGTAGCAGCAGTTACCGGAACTGATATGCCATTACCCAAACCTGGGTCTTGGTTCAAGTAATATTCTACATAATTAATAGGGCTTTGTCCACTACTGCTTAAAGGTACTAGAATATTACAAGTAATAAGCAATATTGCTACTAGCTGCAAAAGCTTATTAAGCCTATTAAATTGTTTAAAAATTGGTTGCATAAAATATATTTAAGCATGGTGGTACTATATTATTAGCACCTGTAATAGGTTTACGTTAATTATTACTTCTTACGCTAAATGTAATGGTGTAAGGCCCAGTTGACGCACTGCTAGATGCTGCATTTAATCGGTAAAAAGATGGTACAGCTGGTATACCAGATGGTTTGTAAGGATTGGTACCACCAAAAGCACCACAATCGGTTACAGTAGCTGTACCTGGTATAATACCTGCATTTTTTGCTGGGCTAGTTGCTGATAACTGAAATCGTGCATCCGGGCTATTTAAAGTTGTACTACCACTAGTGTTATTGGGGTAACCTAAGAAAAATGCATTGTTGGCAAAACTTACACCAAACACATTTCCAGTACTACCTGGGTTTGTAAAAACTGCATTGTTAAATGAAGCAGACGAGGTAATATTATTAATAAAAATAGTGTTAGCTACACCTGAAAATGTGTTTAGGGCACTGTTACCTAGGTTTTCTATAATGCAATTTTGTACAACAACCGATTGATTATTTAGACTTAGGTTGAAAATATATGGACCAACACCTGTGCAATTTAATATACTACCACTAGAAACACCAACAGGTGATCTGTTTAGATTGATAGATATGCCTATATTAGGTTCACTAATACAATTTTCTATTCTAAAATTGGTAATGGTTCTATTACCGGTAAATGAGGCCCCAAAAGCAGTTTGTGTTGTAGAAACGCCTATACATTGAGAAAACAACCAATTGTTACAAACACCCGAATTATCCCAATTAACACTAACACCTCTCGAACGTAAAATAGAAATATTATTTAAGGAATCAGGTACATTAGAAGTACCAACGTATAAGTTATAATGCCCAGCAAAAACACTACCGCTGCTGCCTACAGCAATGGTGATGCTCACACTACTTACGCCACCTGCTAAATTTTGCAGGCCAGCATTTGGCAAATCTGTTGGAATGTTATACGCATTATAAAAATAACCTGGGCCCAAAATTACCAACCGTTTATTTAAAGTGGCACTGTAACCAGTTGGTGCTGTACTAGGGTAAATTTGTATAGTATCTCCTGCTACCGATGCATTATGGGCGGCTTGCAAATCAGTAAAATCTATATTGGCAACAGGCGAAGTGGTTGCGGTAAAACCAACACGACGAATGGTTGCTTGTACAGTTGCTATAAAACAACTAGTTACTAATAGTGTAATGAATATTTTTTTCATACTGTTTATTTTTTGAGTTTTTATTTTAATTATTACTGTTTATACTAAAAGTTACGGTATAGGTGGAGCCTGTTACAATTGCATTAGGTGCGTTAAATCTTATAAATACAGGCATAGCTGGCATACCAGATAAAATATATGGAGCATTGCCTCCAAAAATGCCACAATTGGTTACCGTACTTGTGCCTGGTAAAAAGCCACCATTAATGGCTGGGTTGGTTCCTGTTTTTAAAATAAAGCGGTTATCTGGTGTTTGGTTATTTACACCAGCCGTTTGCGTATAACTTGGGTAACCATTAAATACGTTGGCTAATACAGCACTATACTGGTTGCCAGAGTTAGCACCTGTGTTGGTTATGCTATTGCCCGTTGCGGAAAGTGCTGTAACGTTTTTTACAAAAGTTAGGTTGGTATAATTGGTAAAACTTTGCGTTTCAAAAATGCAATTTTGAAATGCAAAACTTGCATTGTTTAAGCTAAATGATGCACCACTTGCTACAATACAATTATATATTTTGTTACCTGTATAGCTCCCTACAGGAGATGTACTTAAAGTAAGTGCCCCATTAATTATTGTATTTTGAATAAGCAAATTGGTAATTGTTCTGTTACCAGTAAAAGACCCACTAGCATTGTTCTGTGTTAGAAAAAAGCCCATACATTGAGATACTACCCAATTGTCGCAAATGCTGGAGTTATCAAATTGTATAAACACATTTCTACATCTATTAATAGTAATGTTTGGCAATGCTTCTTGCCTGTTGGTTGTTCTTACTGTTAAGCCATTAATTCCCTGAAAAACAGTATTGGCACTACCAAGATTTACAGTAAAGTCGCAACTAGCAATAAATCCTGGTAAGTTTTGAAGATTTAAATTGGCAACCTCCGCTCCAGTTACATAAAAACTATTGTTTAAATAGCCAGTGCCTAATACAACAAGTCTTGTACTAATAGTGCCTGTGTAAGTTGTGCCACTTGCACTAGGATACAACTGTATAGTATCTCCTGCATTACTTACATCATGTGCAGCCTGAAAGTTTACATAGTCTAAATTTGACACAGGTTGTGCAGTAGCTGTGTAGCCAACCCTTCGTATAGTTGCATGTAGTGCATGTACTGTTAGCAGCCATGCTAATAATAACAGTGTGATTTTTTTCATTTGTTAATCATTGTTTTATTTAAAAAGTATGGACATTAAT
>JANOZK010000098.1:0-9181 GCA_031429335.1 Chitinophagaceae bacterium
AATTGGCAAAAGTTGTTACATGAAATATGAACGAAATAAATATTCCTATCGTTTTTACTAGCTTCTGTAAGCTCAGTCATCATCTTATCGATTGCGTTTTTCGTATTTTAAAATTAGAAGAATTGGGTATTGGTCGCCCTAGTACCTACGCCCCAACAATTTCTACAATCGTTAAAAGAAATTATGTAGAAAAAAGAGACAAAGAAGCTATTAAAAGAACGGTTAATATATTTACTTTAACTATTAACAACCATATAGAAAAAGAAATTACCCAAGAAAATACTGGTGCCGAAAAAAGCAAATTATTTCCAACCGATTTAGGAATGGTAGTTACCGACTTTTTGAAACAATATTTTAATAAAGTAATGGATTATGGTTTTACTGCTGGTATTGAAAGAGAGTTTGATGAAATAGCGGAAGGTAAGAAAAAATGGAGTAGTATGATTGATGGTTTTTATAAGCCCTTTCATGAAAACATAGAACACACTTTAGAAAATGCGGAACGTGCAAAAGGCGAAAGAGAATTGGGCATTGATGAAGCTACTGGTAAAAAAATTATTGCACGTATGGGACGTTATGGTGCTATGGTACAAATTGGCGATGCAACCGATGAAGAAAAACCACGTTTTGCAAAATTGAAAAGTACACAAAGTATCGAAACAATTACTTTAGCAGAGGCTTATGAATTGTTTGCTTTGCCAAAAGTGATTGGCGAATTAAATGGAGAAGAACTTACTGTGAATGTAGGTCGTTTTGGGCCTTACATTAAAATGGGTGATCAATTTATATCTATTCCAAAAGGTGAAGATTTATTTGAAATAACTATAGAAAGGGCAGAGCAATTAATCAATGAGAAAAGTGCTGCCGATGCTCCTGTTGGCTATTTTCAAGAACTACCAGTTACAAAAGGTAAAGGCCGATTTGGACCCTTTATTAAATGGAACGGCATTTATATTAATGTGCCAAGGCGTTTTAACTTCGACAATCTTAGTCAAGTAGAAATTAATGAATTGGTAGAAACCAAAGTTGAAAAAGAGGCCAACAGATATATTCAAAATTGGGCCAGTGAAAAAATATCGTTAGAAAATGGGCGTTGGGGACCTTACATTAAGTTTGGCAAAAAAATGTTGAAGATTACAAAAAAGGCCGACGATACAAAATACACACCCGAAGAGTTGGCTGTAATAAGTCTTGATGAGGTGAAGAAAATGATTGAAACCCAAATACCTGATGCATTTGCAAAAAAAGCAAAAGCTACTGCAAAAAAATCAGCAGTTAAAAAATCAGCGGTTAAAAAAACTGCAAAAAAGAAGGCGAAAGCCTAACTATTTTTAGTGCAGATTTGTAATGTCTTTCTATTTGTAGAAGCATGATTTTAGCCAAAAATTGTATTCAGAAAATGTTTCATCTACTTTCAAGCTGGTACCACAAAAATTAAACTTAACAGCAAGATCAATAATAAAAAATCCCTTCTAAAAAATTAGAAGGGATTTTTTATGAGCAATTTCTTTATTCCTTGATATCTGTAGTAGTTTTTGGTCTGTCATATTCCCACTCTTTCTTATCTAATTTTCGTTGAGTAGGCAAAATTTCGTTGCATGAATTACCATCGTATAAACGACCATCTTTCATTACATATTTAATGGTGTTGGTATTACGAATATTATCTAACGGGTTTTTATCCAATATCACTAAATCGGCTAATTTACCTTTTTCAATACTACCTAAATCTTTATCTAATCCTAAACCAATTGCACCATGTATAGTAGCAGTTTTTAATGCATCAATATTACGCATACCACCACTTTGCATGCTCCACAACTCCCAATGATAGCCTAAACCTTGAAACTCACCATGGCTTCCAACACCTACAATACCACCAGCTTCAACTAAATTTTTCATGTTTTTTGCATGCTTTTGAAAAACATGTTCTTCTGGCATAAACCAACCTGCACCTACCCTTCTAGTTTTTGCAGCTAGCTCTTCATAAGCAAAAAAGTTTTGTACTTTAGGATCGTTGTAAGGGCTTTCTGTTTCCCAATAATAGTTCTCTGCAAATGGCCCACCATAAGCAACCAATAAGGTTGGCGTAATTAAGGTTTTTGATTTTGCTACAAAATTAAACACATCGTTATATAAAGGATAAATTGGTAACGCATGTTCGTGGCCAGGATATCCATCTAAAATTTGTGTCATATTTAATTTAAAATCTAGGCCACCTTCGGTTGTTGGCATAATTTTTTGATTTTTTGCAGCACCAATAATCCATTGCCTTTGTTTTCTGTTACCAGTTAAATACATTTTAATATATTTTGTATTGTAGTATTTACTGTATTGCATTAAAATACTTTCGGCTTGGGCAGAATCCTTAATGTTGTAAAACCAAAAACCAACTCCTGGTCCAGTTGAGTAAATTCTAGGGCCAACCATCATTCCAGCATCTACCATATCGCTATAAGTTAACACATCGGTAGTAGCTGTTTGTGGGTCTCTAGTTGCGGTTACACCATAAGCTAAATTGGCTGCATAAATCCAAATTTGGTTTTTATGAATCCCCCAATTTGGCCACATATGTGCATGTGGATCTACAAAGCCTGGCACGATAGTTTTACCATTTACATTTACTACTTTGGCATCGGGTGGTGCTTTTAGGTTTTTGCCAACTTCTTTTATTCTGTTATTCTCAATTAATATATCTCCATTTTCAATTACCTCATCTCCCTTCATGGTTACAATTCTTGCACCTTTTAATAAAATTGTTCCCGTAGGAGTGGCTTTCTTAAAATATACTTTTACATCAACTTCATTGGCTTTATAGGTAACAGCATCTTTCTTAATATCTTTTTTTGCGGTGGTATCTTTCGCTGCAATAGAATCTCTAATTTTCTTTTCGGCATCGGCTGCTTTTTTCAAAACAGAATCGGCATTAATTCTTATCGTAGAATCTTCTATACGCTTTGTTTCTATTTTTTTAGCTTCTTTGGTACTATCTTCTAAGTAGTTAGCTCTTTCTACATCATAAGTAAAATGGGTACTACCTAAACTATAATGAATGGTTTTTCCATCTTGTTGCCAATATGGAAACTCGCCACCCATTTCTGTTACTTTTTTAGCCGGAAAATCTGCACCACTCGCATCGGCAACTGAAATATTTTCTAATTTACCTGTTTGAGGAATAGTTATTGAATAAATATCATTATTTACTTGAACCAAAGCAAGATCTCCATTGGGTGAAATAGTAATCCAAGAGGCTGGCGATGGCCTGCTCATTTCTCTTTCTTTATCTGCTTCTTCATCTTCATGAACAATACATTTCAATTTTTCTGGGTCGGGTCTTCCAAGCCTCGTTGGAATAGAACCATATGTTGTAATACCTGTTACATGTACTATTTTTTTCTCATCAGTTCCATCCCATTTTATCGAAACTAAATCCCCGTTTCCTGAAGTTAAATAAATTATGTCGTTTTGATTTTTTACAAAATGTGGATTATATCTATTTAAAGATTTTTCTATAAAATTCACATTACCACCATTAGCCGAAACCCAAGCAATTTCTTCCTCACTACCATCATAACCTGGACCAAAAGACTCTTTAAAAACTCTGGCATTACTTCTAATAAATATAATTCTATCACCAGTTAGGTTATACGTTAAATGTTGGTACAACCCTTTTTGGTTGGTTAATTGTTGTATGGCTAATGTGGAAATATTTACTTTGTAAACATCCCCACCATCTGCCGTCCATGTACAAAATGCAATAGAGTTTCCATCAGGGCTCCAGGCTGGTTGTGCTTCGGTAAAATCATTTTTTGTTACCCTTTTTGGTGTACCATTTGGATAATCCATCACATACAATCGATTCAATACAGTAAAAGCCATTTTTTTACCATCAGGCGAAGGCACAGCGTCTCTTATTTGTGTAGATTTTTGAAAAGCAGTATCAGAAATAGGATACTTAAAATCCAATTGTGGCCCTAATTCTAGTTTCACATCAACGTCTATAGGTATTTCTGTAATCACACCTCCGTCAATAGCAATTTTATGTATTTTACCTCCGTAAGAAGCAATTAAAAATTTACTGTCTGGTGTAAAGGTCATTGCTGGTAATACACCCAATGGTGCAATTGATTCTTGTTCATCTCTTTGAACAGGGTAAGCCATCCATTTTTCTTCGCTGGTTTTAATATTCCTTAATACTAAACCCGTTTTATCTTCATACCGAGAGCCATAAACCAGCCACTTTCCATCTTTAGATAAAGTGGGTGTAAAGGCACTACCATAGCGTGAGGTGATGGTGGTAGTTTTTGCATTTTTCCTATCGTACATACCAATTTGGTATTGAGGAAGTTGAGCATTATAATTCCATGCTCCAACACGTTGAGAGTAATAAATAAATCTTCCATCTGCACTTACTGCTGGGTCAATAGTTTTTAAACCACTTGGAGCTTCAATTAATTGTGTTCCACTTCCTCCTTTTTTATGCACCATATATAATTTATGGGTTCTTCTGCCTTTTGCATAAATAATATAATCTCCATCAGGTGTCCAGCAGGCACTTGGAAAATATTGATTTTGATCAAAAGTCATTTGTGTGGTATCTTTTTTCTCGGTATCAATAAACCAAACATTGTCTGCTCCATTTCTATCAGAAATAAAAAGGATTTTTTTACCATCTGGGCTAAATCTTGGATGCACATCATAGGCCAAGCCTTTGGTAACGGGTACAGCTTTCCCTCCAGTAGAAGGCATGGTATAAATATCGCCCATTAAATCAAAAACCAATGTGTTACCATCAGGACTAATATCAACACTCATCCAAGATCCTTCTTTGGTGTTATAATCTATTTTTCGGGCTGGCTTTAATGGCAAGCTTTTATACACTTGATATTTAGCAGTATCCTTTTTTGTAGTATCTGCAAAAATGTTATAGGCAGATAAACTACTTTCTTCAATACTCTTTACTGCAACGATAGAAATTGAAGAAACTCCAATAAATCCCAGCATGATAGCAATAGATAATTTCATATTAAATAAGTTTTGGTATGCGGAAGATAAGGATTTATGTTATTTGACGAAAAGAAAATTGATGGGTGATAGTCTATGGACAATGGACGATAGTTGATAGTCCAGGGATCATCAACTATGGACTATCTCTTATCTTTGTAGTTCAACAATCATTGGTTCATGAAACTATTATTAACAAATTTGGGGCGGCTAAGAATTATTGGTTTTGCAGAAGCTTTATCATGGCTACTATTATTGGGTTATGCAATGCCAATGAAATATATTTGGCATAACCCATTACCAGTTAAATATGTAGGTTGGGTACATGGTGTATTATTTATGGGCTATGTTGGTTTGGCAGTTATTGTAAAAGTTGAAAATAAATGGAGCTTTAAAAAATTGGCCACTGCATGCATTGCTGCTTTTTTGCCATTTGGAACTTTTATTTTTGATGCTACATTAAAAACTGAACAAGCTGTACATAAATAATATTCAGCTTGTTGCAACTTAAAGGCTATAACAGCTTATTTTTGTTAATCAACCTACTTTTAAAAGATTAGTAGTTTTTGTTTATGAAGAAGATAGAATTAGAAATAATAGCCTTAAGTCATAGTATTACTCAAACACAGTCGTATGCAGTAGTTTTAGGCGAAGCAAACGGTTTAAGACGTTTACCAATTGTTATTGGAGGTTTCGAAGCACAAGCAATTGCCGTTGCCCTCGAAAATATGAAACCCAGCCGACCATTAACACACGATTTAATGAAAAACTTCATGAATGCGTTTAATGTTAATTTACAGGAAATTATTATTAGCGACTTACAAGAAGGTATTTTTTATAGCAAGTTGGTTTGTTTTACAGATAACGATACCGTTGAAATTGATAGTAGAACCAGCGATGCTTTAGCCTTAGCTGTACGTTTTGGTTGCCCAATTTATACCTACGAA
This sequence comes from Chitinophagaceae bacterium, assembly GCA_031429335.1. Lineage (GTDB taxonomy): Bacteria > Bacteroidota > Bacteroidia > Chitinophagales > Chitinophagaceae > UBA1930. The sequence goes on from JANOZK010000098.1 coordinate 5,952, forward strand.
CATATTATTGCAAATGCTGGTATTTTAATGGAAGATAGTGCCGATAAAAAGAAAAAAAATGAAGCCATTGATTTTGATCAACCAGATGCAAAAATCGACGATTTAAGTGGGTTAAGTTTAGAAGAATTACAAACACTTTTAACCGATGTTTTAGAGCATGAAGATTATTTGAGAGCTATTGCCATTAGAGATGAAATAAATAAACGGAAGTAATTGTTGATTATTGATTAATAATTATTAATTATTAGCCTACAACTCGTAATCATTAACCTGCAACTCGTAACTCGTATTTATTAATGATAACTTTCCCCAACTGTAAAATTAACCTTGGCTTAAATATTGTTCGAAAAAGAGCAGATGGCTTTCATGATTTAGAAACAGTTTTTTATCCCATTCAAATTAAAGATGTCCTAGAAATTTTACCTGCAAATAATTTAGAGGAACCCACCAATTCTATAAAATTTACTAGCTCTGGGTTAATTGTTGATGGAAATGTAACCGATAATATTTGTGTTAAAGCCTATCAACTATTAAAAAAAGATTTTCCACAAATACCAGCAATACAAATGCACTTGCACAAAGCCATACCTATGGGTGCAGGCTTAGGAGGTGGCAGTGCTAATGGGGCTTTTATTTTAACCATGTTAAATGAGCAGTTTAGTTTAAATTTAACGCAACAGCAGTTAATTGATTATGCTTTACAATTGGGTAGCGATTGTCCTTTTTTCATCCTCAATAAACCTTGCTTTGCAACATCAAGAGGAGAACAATTAACTGAAATACATATTGATTTATCTTCCTATAAAATAGTAATTGTAAACCCAGGTATTCATGTAAATACTGGCTGGGCATTTCAGCAAATAACCCCTACAATTCCAACAAAATCTATACAACAAATGATTGCACAGCCTATTGAAACTTGGAAGAATGAATTGGTAAACGATTTTGAATTACCTGTTGCAACTGCTTATCCTGCTATCAATAATATTAAACAAGAACTCTATACCAAAGGAGCAGTTTATGCAAGTATGAGTGGAAGCGGCAGCACTGTATTTGGTATTTTTAAGAAAGATGAAAACATGGAACTGAATTTTCCTGAAAATTATTATTGTAAAGAACTATAAGCTATTGAATAGTATACCTTAAAGCTATTTATTATAACCAAAGTATATAAAACAATATCTGATATGAAAAGTAAATTTAAATTTACAAAAAAATAATTATGAAACCAATCACCAATCACCAATCACCAATCACCAATCACCAATCACCAATCACCAAATCTAGTTCTTAGGTTTAGTAAACTCCTTTTAGTATTAATTTTTTCGGTATTTCTCTTCTCTTGTAAAAAAGAAACGACCTTCGAAAACGAACAAAATAAAAATGAAGTAAATATTCTAAATGCTTCAGAAAGTGAATGTGCAACAGAAAACGAACTCCAGTATAGTTTTTATGGAATACCAATTGCCTATGAGATTGACAATAACATTCTACGTTTTTCAAATTGGGAAGATTATGATAATGCAGTAAAACAATTAGATAAAGTTTACGATGAACACCACGATGAAAGAGATGCCCAATTTCCCATCGGAACCACAGAAGAAGAAATGGACAGAATGGATGATGAAAGTGGATTTGATCCATTTTATACTTACAAGCAATTAGAACATCAATTTTCTGGATTTACATCTAAAAGATCTATTATAGAGGAAACTGAAAACTCATGGTTATATAATGGTATGACAGGACTTGACCCAGATGATATTGATTTTACTTTTGACGATTCAGAAAATACACTTTTTAATCAAAATTATGAAGTGAAAATTGGCTGTAATACTTACAGAATGACTGAGAATGGATTGGTAGATTTAGCCAATTATGAGGAGGGAAGTGATATGGAAACAAACAACTCAAATACTTACACTACAGATGACCAAAATAAATGTATTGCGAACAAACGCAAAAAAGAGGAATTTGTGTATGCATCTGGTAGAATGATTAAAAATAAAGTTGCGATACGTTCCTTTTTTGTGCGATCATCTGCAAAAGCAAAAGTAGTAAACTACAGACTTAAAAGTAATGGTAGATGGAGAAGAAGCAGAACTGATATGGCAGTTTCAGTATTTGGCGAAATTTACAATAAACAATGTGGTGAAAAAGAGAATGTAGGGCGAAGAAATCCAGAAACTGGGTTTAAGAAAAGGGGTGAAATAAGAGAATTAATTAGATGGTGGGAGCCTTTGTCAGGTGGCAAAAAAACTAAAAAAGATAGATTAGCTTCAATGTTTGAATTATCCGATGGAGTTACAAACCACATTGTATTTATTAAATAACCAAACTTAACAATGCTTAAGAGCTTCTATTCATTAATTATACTCTTATCTTTTGCTTCAACATGTTTAGCCCAAACTAAACATGTTAAAGCAAAAGATATATTTTCAAACAACCACCTCAGTTTTAAAATTGCCCCAAGCATTTTTAATAAAGCCACAGTAACAGGGGCACAAAGCCCTAATACAGTAAAGGGTAAATTTAGCTTTGGTGGAGAGGCAGGTATAGATTATTATAAAAACTTTAATTACAAAAACAGCTTAATAGTAGGTTTAAATTTTGGCATTGCAGCTAGAGAATTTGCATACGAAATACCACTTGTAGATTTAAGAAATCCCCCAATTAACTCAACAACAACTAGGGGCGATGATTATATAGCACTATCGCCCCTGTTTTATGCTGCTATACCTATTATTTATGAACATAGATGGTTTAAAGAAAAAAATGGTACTTTTCTTCAAATTGGGTGTAATGTAAAATTTCCTTTAAATTTTGTTAGCGAATCAACATCAAAATCAAGCCTGACCAGTGACAGACTATATTACACAATTGTTTCATTAGACGAGGAATGGCAAAATGCATTTAAACCAACCATCTTTCTCAGCTTAGGTATAGGCAAATTATTTATTCTTAAAAACAATAATTTAGTAAAGGTGAATTTGAATACTCAAATTGCCACAAGTAATTTTATTGAAGCCAATTATCAGTTTACATTACCTACCCAAACCATACAAAATGGCGTATTTAATACCAATGGTAGCTTGGTGGGTTTATCTTTTAGTTATGTTTTAACCAACTCTAATAAAAATTTTATACAAAAAATGCTACAAAAAAATAAGTAATATGGTTAAGCAATTTAAAAAGTATAAAATTGTATTAACAGTAATTATTATAGGTTA
>JANOZK010000099.1:0-7319 GCA_031429335.1 Chitinophagaceae bacterium
TTAACATAATATTAATTATAGGATAATAAGTGGGCCACATTTCAGTAGTTCTTTAAAACTTCAAAAAAATGTGAAACTTTTGTCAAGCTGTATGTTTAAACTGATAATCAATTAAGTTTGCGTTTTAAAATACAGCAATACAATTTAATGTTCATGAGAAAACTTCTTTACTCTTTATTTTTGGTTATTACAACGGTATGTATATTTTCTTCTTGTACCCAGGATCAACAGCAAATAAATCCAAATCCAGCTCCCACGAAAATTACGATTACAGCCGATAAATTAACTGTTTTAGCCGATGGCAACGATAGAGCTACCATTACAGCGAAAGATCAAAATGGAAACGATATTACTACAAGCACATTATTTTATGTAAACGATAACAATATTAGTACAAACAAAATATTATTTGAAGCAACTCAAGTAGGTACCTACAAAGTTTTTGGAACCAAATTTGGTGTAATGAGTGATACTTTGACCATTACATCCACAGCTCCTGGTGCAGCAAAATATTCAGCTAAAGTATTGGCCGAAGACTTTACAGCTAATTGGGCTGGTTGGTGTCCAAGAATGACCACTAAAATGGCTAATTATTTGCAGAGGTACAATCGATTATTTACTGTCCGTTACCACAATGGTGTAAATAACCCTTTCACTAATCGTATTGCAGATTCTACCTTACGAACAAGATATAATATTACTTCGGTACCAACAGTATTATTAAACCGGAGTAAATTTTTTGAAGAAAATGGCGATATTTTTAATTTTACAGATACCGCCGATTTTGTACAATTTTTAAAGGTAAGACCAGTTGTTGGGTTAGCCATCAACTCATCAATTGCAGGTAATACATTAAACGTAACTGCAAAAGTTGGTTTTGATGCAACCATTAGCGATAGTTTAAGGCTTATAGTTATGGTGGTTGAAAATGGTGTAATAGCACCTCAAGCTAATTTTTATAGTGCAAACACCAGCTATCCTGGAAATCCTTATTTTAATTTGGCTAATCCCATACCAAATTTCGTACATAATCAAGTTTACCGTAATTCTCCAACCACCGTTTTAGGTGTTGGTATTCCGGTTAGTTCACAAGTTAAAAATGGTGAAAGTTCAACGTCATTTGGCATTAATATTGCAGGTTTAGTGGCTGCAAATTTACAAGTAGTTGCATTTGTTACTTATGGTGATGGACAAATAAAAAATGGCATTTTAAACACACAATGGGTTAATGCAGGTTCTAATAAAAATTACGATTAACATATTAAATATATTTATAAATAAAAATCCCTTCGATAAAAAAGGGATTTTTTTATGAATCAAACAGCTGTCGTCTGCTATATTTGTTACCTATGAAGCCCATTAGTTTCATTATCATCACTTACAACCGTTGTGCAGATACACTAGAACTGCTACAAAATATTTGTGGATTAAACAACGCAACAAGTTTGCTACAAGATGTTATTTTGGTAAACAATGCATCTATAGATGATTATGATGTTGTAAAAGAATTTATTGGTAAGAACACTCAAATACCATTCAATTATATAGATGCACCTAATAATTTAGGGGTAACCAAAGGTCGAAATTTTGCACTTCAATTTGCTAAAGGAGAAATATGTATTTTTTTAGATGACGATGCTGTTTTGCAAAATAAAGATGCATTAGAAAACGTATTAAAAAGCTTTAATAGCAAGGGTTTAAACAAAAGAGAAGTTGCCATTGTATCTTTCAAAGTGCTTTATTATAGCAATTTACAAATGCAGGTAAATGCACTACCACACAAGCAATTTGATGCTTATAAAAATAAAGCTACTTTTTTTACCTACTACTTTGCAGGTGGTGCACATGCAATAAAACGAAAAGTATTAAACGAAGTGGGCAACTTACCAGAAGAATTTTTTTATGGTATGGAAGAATACGATTTAAGCTACAGAGTTATTGATAAAGGCTATTGCATTAAATACGACGATAGTATTGTGATGCTGCATAAAGAAAGCCCACTAGGGCGAAAACCAAAAGAAGAAAAATTAAGAATGATGTGGGTAAACAAGTGCAAAGTTGCCTACCGCTATTTACCCAAAGGTTATTTTGTAACAACATCCATCCTATGGAGTGTACAATTTTTAAAAGAAACTGGCTTTAATTTCAAAGGATTTATTAAAGGCTCGAAGGAAGTTTTTGCTATCTTAAAAACCGAAAAACGAACACCATTAAAACGAAGTTCATTAGAATATTTACAACAAACCAAAGCAAGAATTTGGTATTAATACAACTACAATTCTGTTAGGTAACTTAAAAATAAATTCATTCCTTTTAGTTTTTGTTCGTCTAATGCGTAGCTAATATTTTGTGTATAATATTGCTTCAAATTGTAAGGCGTAAAAGGGTTTTCGGCTACCACTTCATCCAAATGTTTTAAACCATAAGCATTGGCCATATTAAAGCCATCTAAAAAATCATCAGGTAATCTTTTATTCGCAACCCAAGCGGCAAAAACAAAAGGTAATCCTGTAAAAGCTATCCATGCCTCTGCTAAATCGTACACAAATGGCTTAATAGAAAGTTGTTCTAATGCCCTATCCCCTATTACCACACCTGCAGTTGTACCATTAATATTGTTTAAATAATCTTTACCACCATCAATAATTTCAACGTCTTTTTTCCAATAATGTTTTAATAAAATCTTACATAAATTAACCGATGTTTTGCTTTGATAATCCATCATTATACGTTCAACCTTTCCTAATTCAACCTCACTAAATATACAAACGCTGGCAACAGCTTGTACGGCACCAATACAATAATTTGTAACAATATAAGCATCTTTAAGTGCAGGTATAATTGCAACTGGCACAAGACCTACATCAATTTGATTATTTAGTAACATGGCCGCAATATTGGCAGGATAATCTTCTATCAATTCAATTTTATCCATTAAACCACTTCGTTTAATACCATACAATAATGGTTTGGTATTTTTATAACTAACCGCCCCAACTTTTATCTTATTCAATTCAATTACATTTGCGGCAAAGAAAACATTTTTTGGTTAACCAGCATGATAAGTTCAATATGGTTTACGAGTCTAAAAGTTTAAATGGTTGAATTTACAACTCATCTATTCAACACAAACCAATTAACCAATTAACTAATTAACTAATTAACCAATTAACTAATTAACCAATAAAGCATGGAACTTACTACACTAACAGCCATTTCTCCCATTGATGGGCGTTATAGAAAACAAGTAGCCAATTTAGATACTTATTTTTCCGAATTTGGGTTAATTAAATACCGTGTAATTGTAGAAGTTGATTATTTTTTATTTTTAGCCGAGAAGAAGTTTTTTAAAATTACTCCCAAGTTAAAGCAACATTTAACCGATCTTAAAGATAATTTTAGTTTAAACGATGCACAACAAATTAAACAAATAGAAGCCGTTACCAATCACGATGTAAAAGCGGTAGAATATTTTTTAAAAGAGCAACTCCATAAAGCCAATGCCAATCATTTAAAAGAATGGATACACTTTGGTTTAACCAGCCAAGATATAAATAATACAGCCATACCTTTAAGTTGGAAAGATTGTATGGAAAATGATTATTTACCTGCTGTGGTAAATACACATAATGCTATACAAAGTTTAGCCAAACAATGGAGCAAAGTTCCTATGCTTGCACGTACACATGGGCAAGCCGCCTCCCCTACCATTTTAGGCAAAGAGTTAATGGTTTTTACAGAGCGATTGTATGGCCAAATAAACTTATTTACCCAGGTGCCCTATGCAGCAAAATTTGGTGGTGCAACTGGTAATTTTAATGCCCACCATATTGCATTTCCCAAAAGAAATTGGATAAATCTGGGAAATGAATTTGTAAATAATGTTTTAGGTTTAGAGCGTATGCAGTTTACCACACAAATAGAACACTACGATAATTTGGCTGCACAATTAGATGCTATTAAACGCATCAATACCATTTTAATTGATTTGTGTAGAGATATGTGGACTTATATTAGTATGGATTATTTTAAACAACAAACCAAAAAAGGTGAGGTTGGTAGCAGTGCCATGCCACATAAAGTAAACCCAATAGATTTTGAAAATGCAGAAGGAAATTTAGGCATTGCCAACGCTTTATTAGAGCATTTATCAGCCAAATTACCCATTAGCCGTTTGCAAAGAGATTTAACAGATAGTACTGTGCTTAGAAACTTGGGAATACCTATTGCCCATACTTTATTAGCCATTAAATCTTTAGAAAAAGGGTTAGGAAAGTTGTTGTTAAATGATACTAAAATTAAAGAAGATTTAGACAACAATTGGGCAGTAGTTGCCGAAGCAATACAAACCATTTTAAGAAGAGAAAACTATCCAAACCCCTACGAAGCTTTGAAGGATTTAACCAGAGGCAATCATAAAATAGATAAAACAGCTATACACAATTTTATCTCCAATTTAAAAGTAAATGCAGCACTTAAAAAAGAATTGAAAGCCATAACACCTGCTAATTATGTAGGAATTAATCCACCTTATTAATAGGTTAAATCAAATTAAAATGATCAATTATTTTTACTAGTATTTTCAAGTGATACTAGAATTAAATTTGATCATATTATTTAATTTTACGAATAATAAAAATTACAAAAATTAGCCTGTAAAATTCAAAATAATCCCATAACTTCCGTTTCTAAATACCTAGCTACTAGCATTTATGAAAAGGAAACCAAAAGCAGACACAGTAGATTGGATTACAGTACTTGCACCCAAAAATATTTTGCTAATTCTTGTAGGTACTAGCCTTGCAGTTTTAGCCATGAAATGCATTAAAGAAGCAGCTGGTGGAATTTTAAAGCACAACGCACATGCAAAGTAAGCAACAATTAAAAAAAATTGTTGTATCTAAGCCTAAACAAAGGCTACTCCAAAATTATTATTGCCAAAAACTACTGCAAATTGTAGATGTAGTTAATCAATTTCGGTGTAATACTTTATTTAATAAATACGCTATATTACTAATTGTCTGAATCACAAATTAATTGGATTAGAAAATTACACTAATAAAATACATTGTCATGATAAAACGAAATCAATAATCAGTGCAATCCAGAAATCCATTTAAATCAGTGATTCAGACGAGTTATGATATTTTAAAAACACATGGTGGAGAAATAAAAGTAATTAAAAAAGAAAACGAGGGCTCAACTTTCATCATACAAATACCAACCAACTAAATAATGAAAACAATTTTAAAAATATTCCTGCTCTGTGTAATGCCTTTGTGCACAATAGCACAAACAGACCCTACATGGGGATTTGTAACCGATCAGCAAGCCGATAGCTTGAAACGTTCGTTACAAACAGAAAAGAACGATACACTATTAATGGCTGCCAATCGCAGTTTAGGTTTTTATTACCAGGAAACAAAACTGGATAGTGGGCTATATTATCATCAACAACAATTAAAGCTTGCTACAAAATTAGCCATTAAAATGTGGATGGCAGATGCGTACAGCCAGGTTGGCTATCTTTTTAATTTTACGGGAAATCCAATAGAAGGGTACAACAATTTTATGGAAGCAGAAAAAATTGCTGAGGATGAAAAAAATGAGTTGAGCAACTGGCATCACTGGGTTTTTTCAAATTCGAAAAACCTGCATGATGCCCGTTTGTCTATATTAGCAATAAACTATAATGGCCTGAGCGGCTTGTATAATTTTTTGGGTGATCAGACAAAGAGCATGGATGCTGCAAAAGAAGGTTTACGACTTGGGGAACTAACACAAAATGGAAAAATTCTTTCAACCTTTTATGGCAATATGGCTGGGCGTTTGTCCCCTGATTCAGCGATTCAGTATTATAAGAAGTCAATAAAATACGAAGATGAATCAGGCTACAAAAAAAATAGAGGAAATCATCTTTTGGGTATTGCAGGAATCTTTTACAATAAAAAGCAATATGATTCATCTGTGCATTATTGCTATGCTTCTATGCAAGCAAACCTGGAACAAAACAATTTACGGCTCTTGGTAAGCTCATATAGGGCGATGGTCGGAGTTCATCAACATCTAAAGAATCCTGACTCTTGCTTGTTTTATGCAAAAAAAACATTAGAAGTTGCAGGTATTACTGGACAGTCTGGTTCTTTGCTAGTTGGATATAGAGCATTATCCATCGCAAACCAATTAAACAGTAAAATAGATAGTGCCTTTAAGTATGAGCAACTAGCCAATAAATTAAACGACAGCCTTAAAAATGTAAGAATTGGCAACCTTACTAAGTATCAAAAATCATCTTTCGATGAACAGCTGCGTTTAAAAAAGATGGATGAAGAAAAAACTGCCTATGCCAATAATTTAAAACTAATTGCCTTACTTGCTGTGCTGGGTGGCATTCTGGTTGTAGCAATAATACTCTATCGCAACAATCGGCAAAAGCAGAAAGCGAATACAGTTTTAGAGTCAACACTTAACGATTTAAAATCAACGCAAAGCCAATTAATTCAATCCGAAAAAATGGCTAGCCTTGGTGAACTCACTGCAGGCATTGCACACGAAATTCAGAACCCGTTGAATTTTGTTAATAATTTTAGTGAAGTGAGTACAGAGTTGATAAAGGAAATGGTTGATGAAGTTGATAAGGGAAATACAGAAGAAGTAAAAGCCATTGCTAATGATGTGGTACAAAACCTTGAAAAAATAAACCACCATGGAAAACGAGCTGCTGATATTGTTAAAGGAATGTTGCAGCACAGCCGCAGTAGTAGTGGAGTAAAAGAACCAACCAATATCAATGCTTTAGCCGATGAATATATAAGATTAGCATATCATGGATTAAGAGCAAAAGACAAATCATTTAACGCAACAATGAAAACTGATTTTGATGAAACGATTGGTAACATCAATATTATTCCACAGGATATTGGAAGGGTTATTTTGAATTTAATTACCAATGCATTTTACGTGGTAGATGAAAAGAAAAAGCAAAACCCCACTGGCTATGAACCAACAGTTACAGTGAGTACAAAAAAGAATGGTGATAAAGTAGAAGTGAAAGTAAAAGATAATGGTAACGGCATTCCTCAAAAAGTACTGGATAAAATCTTTCAACCCTTCTTTACTACAAAACCCACCGGACAGGGAACAGGTTTGGGATTATCGTTAAGTTATGATATTGTAAAAGCACATGGAGGAGAGTTAAAGGTAGAGACGAAAGAAGGTGAAGGCCTGCCCGGCGAACAGTCGGGAAGTGAGTTTATTATTTCACTGCCGGTATAATGACATCTGTGCAAAATCATCTGAACAATATGAGTAAAGAAAAC
>JANOZK010000100.1:0-3610 GCA_031429335.1 Chitinophagaceae bacterium
TTGGGGTTTAAGATTTAAGGTTTAGGGTTTAAGGCTTTATGTTTTCTATAAACTATCAAACCCATAATCTCCTAAACTATATAACTACATACTAAATACAGTTTCTCCTTCATTCAAATATTTATTTTCTGTTGCTTCTTCTCCAGGTGCAAGTGCTTCAAAATCTTTTAGTTTTTCATGAAATCCATTACTATTTTTTATAATTGCAACTCTTGCACTTCTTACAAATTCTATCAGTCCAAATGGTTCCAACACCCTCACTAATTTTTCTGTTTCTTCTCTATGACCAGACACTTGAAAAACGGTATAATCCTTTCTAATAACAACTGTGTTTGCACCATGTTCTCTTAACAAACGTTCAACTTTTACTTCTGCAGCAATTACTTCGGTTGGTACTTTGTATAAAGCCATTTCTTGCCAAATAATTTCTTCATTGGTATTATAATATGCTTTTAATACTTCTACTTGCTTTTCAATTTGTCTGCATAGTTTTCTTACAACATCTTCTGTTTCTGTAATAACAATGGTAAACCGATGTACACTATCTACTTCTGTTGGAGATGTATTTAAACTTTCGATATTAATTTTTCTGCGTGAAAAAATAATGGCAATACGATTTAATAAACCTACTTGATTTTCGGTGTAAACGGTAATTGTAAACTCTTGATAACCTCCAGCATTTAAAGGAATATTTTGAAGATTGTTAGTTGTATTTAACTGACTCATAATGCTACACTTTTTTTGAAAAACACTTTATATTTATTGGTTATTCGAAGAATCTGGTTTATGCTAACATTTTACTTACGAAACCAGATACTTCGAATGGCTTATATTTCTTCTTTACTCAACACAATTTCTGCAACACCTCTTCCTTGAGGTACCATTGGAAAAACATTGTCTTCTTTACCAACCATTACCTCTAATAAATAAGCACCATTATGGTTAAGCATTGTTGAAAGGGCAGTTTTAATATCCTCTCTTTTTGAAATACTTTGTGCTTCAATTCTATATGCTTTTGCTACTTGAACATAATCGGGGCTTTCGATATCTACAAAGGAATATCGTTTGTCGTGAAATAATTGTTGCCATTGGCGAACCATGCCTAGAAAACGATTATTCAATATTAATATTTTTACATTTATTTCGCTTTGCATAATAGTACCCAATTCTTGAATCGTCATTTGTATACCACCATCGCCTATTACAGCTATAACAGTACGTTCTGGTGCACCAAATTTTGCACCAATAGCGGCAGGTAATGCAAAGCCCATTGTGCCTGCACCACCACTAGTTACATTACTTTTTGATTGATTGAATTTTGCATAACGGCAGGTGACCATTTGATGTTGACCAACATCTGTAACAATTACTGCGTTGCCATTCGTAAGTTCATTTAAAATATTAATAACCTCGCCCATAGTTAAATCCTCAGTAGTTGGATTCAATTCTTTGTTAATACATAAAGTCTCTTCTTTTAGCTTAAATTCATTAAAACGATGTATCCATTGAGGATAAAATTTAGTTTCAATGAGTTCGGTTAGCAGTGGTAAAGTTTCTTTGCAATCGCCCCAAACAGGTACGGTTGTTTTTACATTTTTATCAATTTCGGAAGGATCAATATCTAAGTGAATAATTTTTGCTTGCTTGGCATATTTATCTAAACGACCTGTTACTCTATCGTCGAAACGCATACCAATTGCAATTAATACATCACACTCGTTTGTTAAAACATTGGGGCCATAATTACCATGCATGCCCAACATACCTACATTTAATGGATGGTTGGTTTCTAAAGCACTTAATCCAAGAATTGTCCATGCAGCAGGTAGCCCAGCTTTTTCAATAAATGTTTTGAACTCTTTTTCTGCTTTACCTAATATAACACCTTGGCCAAAAATTACAAAGGGTTGCTTGGCATCATTAATAAGTTTTGCAGCTTGCTCAATATATGATATTCTGGGAATTGGTTTTGGACGATAACTTCTTATATGCTCACACTTTTTATAACCTGCATAATTAAATTTTTGTAGTTGAGCATTTTTTGTAATATCAATTAATACCGGCCCAGGTCTTCCAGTGCCAGCAATGTAAAATGCCTTGGCTAAAACTGCTGGAATTTCGGCTGCATCGGTTATTTGATAATTCCATTTTGTAACTGGTGTTGTTATATTAATTACATCTACTTCTTGAAAAGCATCGGTACCCAACAAATGAGCAAATACTTGACCAGTAATACAAACAACAGGTGTGCTATCAATCATAGCATCAGCTAAACCAGTAACAAGGTTGGTTGCCCCTGGGCCACTTGTTGCAAAAGTTACACCAACTTTGCCACTGGTTCGTGCAAAGCCTTGTGCAGCATGTATGCCACCTTGTTCGTGCCTTACAAGAATGTGTTTAATTTTCTCATGATAATCGTATAGGGCATCATAAATGGGCATTATGGCACCACCTGGGTAACCAAAAACAGTTTCTACACCTTCGGCTACTAAGGCTTCTAGCACAGCTTGTGAGCCAGAAGCCTCTCTAGTTCCCTCGAATGGAAGAACTTTTGATGTCACCGATTCAGCTGTTCGTAGAATTGTATCGGATGTTATTTTTTCAGTTGTCAATGGATCACTCATAAAAAACCAATTTAATAGTTACTAGTTATAAAGTACTTGCTTTTAAGTATTTAAAAAGTTATTCATCTGTTACACAACCCTCGGCTGCTGTTTTTACCAGCTTTGCATATTTATATAAAACACCACTGGTTGCTTTTAAAGCTGGTTGTTGCCAATTTTTTCTTCTTTCTCCAATAACTGCATCACTTACTTTCAAGTTGATTGTATTATTTACAGCATCAATTTCAATGATATCATTATTTTCAACCAATCCAATTAGTCCACCATCGAATGCTTCTGGTGTAATATGCCCCACTACAAAACCATGTGTACCACCACTAAATCTACCATCGGTAATTAATGCAACCGATTTGCCTAAGCCAGCACCAATAATAGCACTTGTAGGCTTTAGCATTTCTGGCATACCGGGTGCACCACGTGGGCCAATGTATCTTATCACTACTACATCTCCTGCTATTACTTTTCCATTTGAAATACCAGCAATTAAACTTTTTTCTGTATCAAATACTTTAGCTGGGCCCTCAAATTTTTCTCCTTCTTTACCAGAAATTTTTGCCACACTTCCACCTGTTGCTAAATTGCCATAGAGTATTTGTAAATGCCCTGTTGCTTTTAATGGGGTTTCTAAGGGAAGTATAATTTTTTGTTGTTCAAAATCTAAATCTTTGGCTTCTGCTAAATTTTCAGCAACTGTTTTTCCGGTAGCGGTTATACAATCTCCATGCAGTAAACCTTTGCTGTGTAAGTATTTCATAACACTGGGTACGCCACCATGTTTATGTAAATCTTCCATTAAATATTTACCACTGGGTTTAAAATCGGCCAATACAGGGATTTTATTACTAATTGTTTGAAAGTCGTCTTGCGTCAACTCTACACCAACACTTTTTGCCATAGCTATTAGGTGCAATACTGCGTTTGTACTTCCTCCCAAAACCATTATCACTGTAATAGCATTTTCAAATGCCTTACGTGTCATAATATCA
>JANOZK010000101.1:0-28207 GCA_031429335.1 Chitinophagaceae bacterium
TGCCCTTTTTATTCCTACTGGTACCATTTTCGATGGTGCTGCAACGTATGTTCCTGCAGATATTGCTTGGATTATAGTTGCCACAGCTCTTGTTTTTTTAATGACTCCTGGACTTGCATTTTTCTATGGCGGAATGGTACATCGTAAAAATGTATTATCAACTATGATGAAAAGTGTAGTTGCCGCAGGGGTTGTTAGTGTTTTATGGGTAGTGGTTGGTTTTAGTCTTTGTTTTGGAGATTCTATTGGAGGGTTTATTGGTAACCCGACAACTTTCTTGTTCTTCAAAAATGTTTTATCGGGTGCCCCAATTTTACAAGGTGGTACAGCCCTAACGATTCCTCTGTTATTGTTTTCACTGTTTCAGTTAATGTTTGCCGTTATCACTCCAGGTTTAGTGGTAGGTGCCATTGCTGAAAGAATAAGATTTACAGCTTATTTGTTATTTACGGTGCTTTTTTCTTTATTGGTGTATGCACCATTGGCACATTGGAGTTGGCATCCAATGGGCTTTTTGTACAAAATGGGTGCACTAGACTTCGCAGGAGGAACAGTAGTTCATATTTCTGCAGGTTGTGCAGCTTTGGCTGGTGCATTAGTATTAAAACCAAGAAAATCTTGGTTTGTTAGTAAAGAAACAGTTCCAGCAAACATTCCTTATGTATTAATTGGTACCGGTTTATTGTGGTTTGGATGGTTTGGTTTTAATGCTGGTTCGGCTTTAGGAGCAAATGCACTTTCTGTATCGGCATTTGCAACTACCAATACCGCTGCTGCAGCTGCTGGATTAAGTTGGATGTTTTTTGAAGTGCTAAAAGGCAAAAAACCTTCTGTTGTTGGTTTTTGCATTGGTGCTGTGGTTGGCTTAGTTGCCATTACACCGGGTGCAGGTTTTGTTGCAATTCCACAAAGTATTTTTATTGGTGTTATTGCTGCACTCATATCAAATTTAGCTGTAATGTTAAAATCTAAAAGTAAATTAGACGATACCTTAGATGTATTTCCTTGCCATGGCGTAGGTGGTATGGTAGGTATGGTTTTAACAGGCATATTTGCTACCAAAGCTGTTAATGCAGCTGGTAATAATGGTTTAGCTTATGGTAATGCAGCCTTCTTCTTTACACAATTAAAAGCTTTAGCTATTGTGGTGGCATATAGTTTTACCGTTTCTTTTTTAATTTTTAAATTCATTGGCTTTATTGTACCGGTAAGGGTAAGTGAAGAAGATGAGTTAGAAGGTTTAGACGCTAGCCAGCACGATGAAAATTATGTGCAAGGCACTCTGTTGGTAAAGCAGGGCGGTATTTTAGTTGAAGAGCCACATGCTATAAAATAAATAGTCAATTTAAATTTCTTAAGTAGTTTCCTAAAATAAGAAAAGGTATAGCCATATGTGAAACTGGTTTCGTACACCAGTTAAGGCTATACCCTTTCCATTTATTAATCATAAAAACCATCACAATGTTAAAGAAAATTTTAGCAACAAACGTTGCATTGTTAGTAATTTCTAGTGTTTTTAGTCAAGCAGATTCAACAAAAAAATCAAGTTTTTTATTATCTGGTTCAGCCGATTTTTATATTAGATACGATTTTAATAAAGATGTAACCAATAATAAAACCAGTTTTACGAATTCTCAAAACTCTTTCGAGTTAGGAATGGCCTCGTTAAAGGCAGAGCATACTATTGGAAAAGTTGGTATGGTGGCCGATTTAGGTTTTGGTCGTCGTGCCGAGGAGTTTTCTTATAACGATGCAAATACAATGTTTGCAATTAAGCAATTGTACTTAACCTATCAAGCTACTTCTAAGTTAAAGCTAACAGCAGGAAGTTGGGCCACACATGTTGGTTACGAATTGGTAGATGCTTATGCCAATAAAAATTACAGCATGAGCTATATGTTTTCTTATGGCCCATTTTTTCATACAGGTATTAAAGCAGAATATGCAGTTGGTGCTAAAAGTGTTTTAATGATTGGTTTGGCTAATCCAACTGATTTAAAAAGTGCTACAGGGCTTAATAAATTTGTAATTGGTCAGTTTGCAACCGCTACAAAAAACGATAAACTAAAAGTATACTTAAACTATCAAGGTGGAAATGCCGATGGTGATACAAGATTAAGTCAAATAGATGCTGTTGTTACTTATGCGGCAACTTCAAAATTAAATGTTGGTGTAAATGTTACCAATCAAACCCTACAAGAAAAAACTGCTAGCAAATGGGGCAGTAAAGAAAGTTGGTCGGGCGGTGCTGTGTATTTGGGTTATGATGCTAGCAGTAAATTTAGCTTAAATTGGAGAAACGAATTATTTAACGATAAAAAAATGCTAACAGCTGCAGGTGTTGGTGGCAGTGTGTTTGCATCTACATTGTCGGGCAATTTTAAAATAGATAACTTAACTATTATTCCTGAGTTGAGAATAGATAATGCAGATAATGCAATTTTTAAAAATGCAACTGGCGTAGCTACAAAATCTGTTACTTCTTTTATTTTAGCTGCTACTTATAGATTCTAAAATTGGTGTTAGACCAATTTATTTGGACTATTACAGACATCATATTGGTATTGGTAAGTTTCTTAAAAAGTCCTGCAATTTTGCAGGACTTTTTTTATTTCATTTTCACTCAATATCAAAAAAATAATCTATTAAAAAATATGTGGTTAGTGGGTATATTTTTTGCCCTTTTTATTATGTAATTTTATTTAATCAAATATAAATTTTGATTAGGTGGACGAATAATTTTACCCTTGAGTTTTAAAATATGAGAAATTTATTTAAGTACGCTGTTTTTCTTTTTGTTCAAATTTTCTTTGTTACCAATGCTTCTTCGCAGAGGGATACCGCCTATTTTATGCAAAATTATAAGCAAGGAAATATTTTGCACAATGCAACCAAAATAGATAGTTCGATGTTTTATTATGAGAAAGCATATACTTGGAGTAAACAAAACCCATTTTTCGACACGAGTAAAGCTGTAACAGAATTAATGAGTGTAATGGGTAGGTGTTATCGCTTGCAAAATAAAGTAGAATTGGCACATGGCATACTCACCAATGCCTTAAACAATGCAAGAAAATACAATCATATAAATTCTAAACTAGCCATCATTAAAAGATTTACTGCTTTGCATGATTATATTGCTGAAAAAAATTTACCCTTTGTCTATCCTACCATTGATGAAACAGAAACCACCCAAGTTTATTTTTCAATAAAATCAGTACAATCGCTGTCATCAGATTCTTTAGAAATTGTAGTTGGTGCAGGTAAATTAGATGGCATTGTACACACAACAGAAGTTGGAGGAATTTATACAAGAATTATATCAAAAGATTCGACTCATCACAATAGTGTAAAATACATTTCAGAAGCAATTGTTTATAAGTTAGCAGACAACTACACCATACTTCATGTAAAAAAAGATTCTAACTTTATTATTTTACCTAAAGATTTTTTTGTTTGCAATACACAAGTACCTGTAAGCTGGAACAATTTGCAATTGAAGAATTTCTTGCAAAAGAATATAATTTTTACTGATGCAACAAACAATATGTATGGTTATCGACATTTTTATTATTTCGGAGATACTACTTTAGAAAATGAAGTAATGCAAGCTATGCTTCGTGATGCCAAGTCTGCTGCTCTTCTCGTAGCAAAAGACACTTTAACCAATTCAGATTTAGCATATAAATTCTCTGGAGGTGTTTTTTCAGGAAAAAGTTTATGGAAATCTATACTAATTAGTGAGCCAATACACCAACAACTTTATTTTGATTATATAATAAATGTACCAGCTTATGTGATGGGCAATAATAAACACTTTACAATAGAATATGCATCATGGATTGGAACTTCCTCAACATTGTATCCACCTTCTATAAAACCTTATTTATTGGGTATTACCAACAAAAAAGAAAGGCAAACTCAAGCATTTAATTTATATAAACAAATAAAAGAAAAATCACTTATTGAAGAATGGCTGGGTGAAGGTATGCAACAAGTTAATGATGAAAATATTGAAGCAGCAAAACTTACAGCCAATTTAATTGATGAGGTTACAAGCATAACAAAAGACTCCGCAAATTTTGGATGGGCAGAATATTTGTGGGCCTCTATAGAAAAGAAAAATGAAAATATAAATGAAGCAAATAAGTACTTACTTATTGCTCAAAATAAATTTGAAATTTATAATAATACAGAAGGTAAGGCTTGGGCAAAAGCTAGTAAAGAAAAATGGTTAAAACCCAATACCATAGGTATTAGTACGCAAGCAGGGCATATTACCAATTATATAGTAGCACAATCACCCAACCCAAAATATTTTGCTACAGGTGGTGCAGACGATTTAATAAAAATATGGGATAAAATGTTAGGCAAAGAGATAGCTACATTAAATAAACATAAGAACATTATTACTAGCTTGCATTATAGCCCAAATGGCAAGTATTTGGTAAGTGCTTCTTTAGACAAAACTGTAACCGTTTGGAATGCCTATAACTATACGGAATTAATTACCTATACCACTGACGCACCCTGCTATGTTGCAAAATTTTCACCTAATAGTAAATTATTATTTGCTGCAGAAGATTCTACTTTATTTATTATTAATCCATTTTCTGATACTTTTTCATTAGTTAAAAAAATAGTGTTGCACCATGATAATATTAACGATTTTGAGTTTGCTGTAAACAATGCCAATATTATATATTCTAGCAGTGATAATGAAATGCGACATTGGAATATTAGGGATAGCATTTTACTTTATACCTACACTAAATTTACGCAAATAAAAAATATACAAGTTAGTAAGGATGGTAAATTTTTATGCACTGTATCTAAAGATTCAACTATAAGAGTTATAGATTTATTTACAGCTAAAACAGTAAGTACACAGAAGATTTTTTTAGAAGCAACAGGCAAGAAAAATTCTTTTCCAGCTATGTATGCAACGCAATCTTTTTCTCCCGATAGTAAATATTTAGTATACCCAGTTACCAAAGACAGTTTTAAAATTGTGAATTTACTAGATTTTTATAGTCGTAAATACAGAATGAAACTAGACACCAAATCCATTATTAGGCATTCCTTATTTAGTAAAGATGGTGATGACTTAATGATTACCAATAATGGCTATGATATTACACTTTTGAACATGCGAGAATATGATTTTAAAAAAAATTATCAGCTAAAGGATAAAAGTATAAAATTTTATTCTAATTCAATATTTACAGTACAATATAAAAAAGATGATAAAGAATTATATTTTTTTCAATATGGTCCTGACTTAGGCAGAATAGATTTAAGCAATGGCAGAAGCAGTAGTGAGCGGTTAAGTGATATGGATATTACGCTAGAAACCAACCATGTTTTTTTGCAAGAAGATAGTTTAGCTGTGATTAAACTTAAATCAATTAATAACCAAGTTTTCCTTATTTCTACTAAAGGTTCAATTGATGCAACAATACAATTACCAGAAAACGAAACAGTAACTTCTTTTGAAACCACAGCCAACAATACTACTTGTTTTGCAAGCAGCACTAATGGTGTAATAGTTGGATGGGATATTGCTAGCAATAAACAAATTTTTAGTAATAAGATTAAAACTGATACTACATCAACTACTATGATTTTGTATTATGATAATTTTAATAATAGATTATTTACTAAAATTAACGACAACAATGTTGTAATTATAAATCCTGAAAATGGAATAGTTACTGATACTATTGTTGTAAGAGGTGCAAGGCAAATTATCAACACTAAGACAAAAATTTATATTTCAACTGGTTATGGAAAATTAACAATCTTCGATGCAAAAAATTTTCAGGAACTTACTACTTGGAATGTAAACTATACCAATCAAGCAGCCGCAAAAATGGTTTTATCGCCCAATAACAAATATCTAATTATTCAAAATACGCCTAATAGCATTACAGCCTTTGATACTCAAATTGATTCGTTTTTATATACTATACCAGACCATCCTTATACTAGTTGGAGTATTGCTATGAGCCATAGTGGCAAAGAGTTTGCAACTGCTGGTGGCGAAGGAACAATTTTTATTTATGAAACTGAAACTGGCAAAAAAAAGGCAACTATTAATATGCCTTTTGGAAGAGAGCCTTTTATTGTAGATGATGAAAACCATTACTTAGCTCCAAAAAATACTTTAGAAGCCATCAATATTGCTTACAACGATAATGTGTACAGCTACGATCAATTTGATGTACAGTTAAATCGACCTGATATTGTATTAAAAAAATTAGGCAGGGGCGATACCTCTTTAATAAAAAGTTACGCAAATGCCTATAAAAAAAGAA
Source organism: Chitinophagaceae bacterium (assembly GCA_031429335.1). Classification (GTDB taxonomy): domain Bacteria; phylum Bacteroidota; class Bacteroidia; order Chitinophagales; family Chitinophagaceae; genus UBA1930. The sequence continues at coordinate 6,318 of JANOZK010000101.1, forward strand.
TAAAAAAATTAGGTATCAATGAAAATAGTACAGCAACTAATGGGCATTTACCTAGTATAAAAATAAAAAATAAGTTTGCCATACAAACTTCTACAAAAGCAAAAGAATATGTACTAAATATAGAATGTATTGATACAGAATATCCACTTCAAAGCTTACAAGTATTGGTAAATAACTCACCCGTATTAGGTGTTAGTGGAAGAGATTTAAGCAAACTAAAAACTAAACAAACAATACAACAAGCAACTATTCCTTTAGCAAAGGGCAACAACGCTATTAAAATATATTGTACCAATAGTAAAGGAGCCACTTCATTAAAAGAATCTTTTACAGTTTTAAGTACTTTTAGTAATGACAGTTTGACCACCTTATATTTTGCAGGCATTGGTGTAGCCAAGTATAAGGATAGTAGCATGAACCTTACTTATTCTGCAAAAGATATAAGAGATTTAGCAGCAGATTTTACTAGGCTTTATGGTAAAGCTTTTAAGGTAATAATTGATACATTATTGAATGAAAATGTTACTAAAGAAAATATATTAAAATTAAAAAAGCGATTACAACAAACTAACCCAAATGATAGAGTAGTAATTGCTATTACTGGGCATGGCTTATTAAGTGACTCATTAAATTTTTACTATGCTACTTACGATATAAATTTTGCTAAACCAGAATTAAGGGGTTTGCAATATGACGAAATAGAAGGCTTACTAAATGATGTACCTGCACAAGAAAAAATAATGTTTATTGATGCATGCCACAGTGGTGCATTGGATAAGGATGAAATACTAGCAATAAAAAATAGTAAAAATAATATTGTAATAAACAAGAGTGACCAAAAAAATGTAAAAGGTATTGCAAGCCGTAGTAGCATAAATATAAAAAATAAAACAGCCAAAGTTAGTGCTAACAGCAGCTTTGAGTTGATGCAAAATTTATTTAGTGATTTATCTAATGGAAATGGTGCAGTAATCATTTCTGCTGCAGGGGGTATGGAATATGCATTTGAATCTGCAAAATGGAATAATGGGGTTTTTACCTATTGCATACGTGAAGGAATTTTTGATGGCTATGCAGATAAGTACTATGGAGGCAATGATGATAGAAAAATTTCAGTACAAGAGCTTTCCAATTATGTAAACAAACGTGTAAGTGAACTTACCAATGGCAAACAAAAACCAACTTCTCGTAAAGAGAATATGGATTTCAACTGGACAATAAAGTTTTATTAAACTATACGATGGCATCCACTGGCTTAGTAAGCCAATTTCTTTTTTTCATCCATTGTATTATTAAAAAGCATATAAATACAAAAAATAAGCCAAGTGCAGCTTCAAACAAAAGCATGTATTTACTGCCACCAAAATCATGTGCCCAACCTGCTAATGCTGTCATGTAAATAACAGGTACATTGCCCAAAGAAGATAACAAGGAGTATTTTGTACTAGCCGAATTTTTACCAATGCCATACAGTAAAACAGCCGAATATCCTGCATAAACCATTCCAGTGCTTAACGAGTACAATAAAACACCCACAATAAATGAGTTTGGGGTATAAGGTAATACAGCCATAAAAATTGCAGCCAAAGCACAAATAACTCCAAACCCTAAATAAGCCATAAAAACACCCCATTTGTCTGTTATCCAACCACCAATAATACAACCCAACGCACTAACTAAGCCACTTAAAACGCCAGTAACCAAAGCCACTGTATTGGTACTTACTTTCCAGTCAATTGCTATCGAGCTCCAAACATTGCCAGTAGCACCGCTGCCAATAGGCGTACATACCAAAAACATAATAAAAACTATAATGGGTATTTTAAACATGCCAACTATATCTTTTCCTATTTGTGCAATTTCTTGCAATATCTTTTTTTGATTATTACTTGGTACATTTTGATTATTACTTGGTACATCCTTTATCAATTGAATTGCAATTGCACAAGCAAGCATTAAAATTGATAGTATTATACCTGTTGTATAAACACTGTAATTAGTTGCTAACCAAATGCCAGCACCACCACCCAAACCTGTACCACCCAAATTACCAGCTTGAAACCAGCCAGCAGCTCTACCTTTTTTAGTTTCTTCTATTCTATTAGCCATTATGCCACCCAGTGGAAGCACTATAAAGGTTGCGGCTACTTGAGAAATAAATACTGCCAATGTTATAATGCCAGGCTTATTAATATTATAAGGCATAACACATAAATATATAAGGGTTACAACCGATGCTATAATACCAATCCAATACCATTTTCGTAAACTAAGGGTTAAATCTGCAATAGGTCCCCATAAAAAACGCCAAAAATTTGACGATATGCCAGCAGAAACAATTAACGCAGTAGTTGCAACTGGCATACCATTTTGTGTTAAAATAAAAGGTAAGGTAATGGCTACAAAACCAGCACTTATGCCATACGGTAACGATAAAAAAAATATGTAAAAAGGCGGTGCAAAAAGTTTGTTACTCAATTTATTTGTTTTATGGTTTAAAATTAGGAAAGAATATATTTAGTTAAGTTTTTAATTTTTCATATCATCCAACTATAATGTGGTACAAATGGTGTAGTTAGTTTTGGGGGATAGGCTTTTCAACAACTGTGAAATCTTAAGTATTCTTCAAAAAAAATGAAACCCTATATTTGTTTTTGAACATTAATTATTTGCATGATACAACCTCTTGGAAAATTAATTGCTATTGGTGGTGCCGAAGACAAAGGCACAGATTTAGAAAAAGGAGAAATTATAAGGAGTAATCTAAATTTTTTTGCATTAGGTATTTTAAAAAGAATAGTTGAAGAAGTTGGTGGTGTTGAAAAAAGAATAGAAGTGGTAACCACTGCTTCAATGATTCCTTATGAAGTGGGCGAAAATTATTTAGATGCTTTTGGCAAAATGGGCTGTACCAATATTGGATTAATGCATATTAGAAATCGAGAAGATGCTATAAGAGAAGATTACCTTGAAAGAATTAATAGTTGCAATGGAGTTATGTTTAGTGGAGGTAATCAATTGAGATTAACCTCCATTTTTGGGGGAACAGATTTTTTAAAAACCATTATTCACCGATATATCCATGAATCCTTTGTTATCGCAGGAACTAGTGCTGGTGCAATGGCCATGAGTAATACCATGATTTATGAAGGTAGTGCAACAAAAGCTCATTTAAAAGGAGAAGTTAAGTTAACAACGGGGTTGGCATTTATGAATAATGTAATTTTTGATTCTCATTTCGAAAAAAGAGGCCGTTTTGGAAGACTTGCTCAAGCTGTTGCAACAAACCCCAGTTGTATTGGTATTGGTTTAGGAGAAGATACTGGCATGATTATTACAGTAGGTAATAAAATGGAAGTGATTGGTAGTGGGCTAGTAATAATTATTGATGGACACGAGTTAAGGCATTGCAACATTGCAGATATTCCAGAAGGCAATCCAATTAGTGTCGAAAACCTAAAGGTTCATTTTTGCGAAAACGGAAATGGTTATTTAGTAAACGAACGAAAGTTTATCATGGAAGCTTCCGAAGGTGCATTAATACCAAAACAGGTGGAAGTTGAATAACGTTTTTTATATTGATATATCTTAGTTTTTACTTTATGTATTTATCATTTGTACAAAATATTAAATTATTATGAAAACTAAGTATTTTTCTGGTGTGCTGTTTTTAATTGTTTTTATTGCTGGTTGCCATACCAATGCCATTACTGGAAGAAATCAATTGAGCTTAATTTCTGAAAATGAAGTGCAAACTATGGCTAAAACCGAGTACAGAACTTTTCTTTCACAAAATAGGGTAGTGGCTAGTAAAGCAAGTAAAGATGCTGAAATGGTTACAAGAATTGGTACAAGAATATCTACGGCAATTGCTAAATATTATGCCGAGCAAGGTTTAGCTAAAGAATTAGATGGATACGAGTGGGAGTATAATTTGGTAGATAGCAAAGATGTAAATGCTTGGTGTATGCCTGGGGGTAAAATAGTAGTGTATACTGGGCTTTTACCAGTTACCCAAAATGAAGCTGCTTTAGCTGTAGTAATGGGGCACGAAGTAGCACATGCATTAGCTAGACATGGAAGTGAAAGAATGAGCCAAGGCTTAGCACAGCAATTGGGTGGAGTAGCAATAGCTGTTGCCGTAGCCAATAAACCCAGAGAAACACAAGATATGTTTTTGAATGCTTATGGTATAGGTAGCCAACTTGGTTATGCCTTGCCCCATAGCCGAAAACAAGAGTTAGAAGCCGATAAATTTGGGCTACGTTTTGCCGCATTAGCAGGGTATAATGTTAGAGAAGCAATACCATTGTGGCAAAGAATGGGGCAATTAGGTGGCGGACAAAAACCACCACAATTCTTAAGTACCCACCCAGCTGAAGAAACAAGAATTAAGGAATTGAGTAGAATAATAGATGAAACGATACGAGATTATTATCGCCCAATAATAAAATAGTACTGATTATCAGTAGCTTAACATATTTAGCCGTTAAAATTTACTTTTACGGCTTTTTTTATGCTTTAGTTGGTAATAATTTGGTAACTTTGCTCTCTTTTAACTAATACATCACCTGAAAAATACCTTTTAGGCATGTCCAATCAAACATTGTTCGAGAAATTAGAATTGATAGATGAAAAAAACCTTTTAATACAAGGTTTACCATCGGGAATAGAAAAACAGTTTGCCAAATTGTCATACGCAAAAAATGTTACTCCCCTTCTAAAAACAAAGAAAATTGACTTTGCTTTAGTTTTTGCTGTTAACCAAAATCAATTAAATAATGTTTTAAAAGAAATTTTTAGTGCTTTGCACGAAAATAGTAAGCTTTGGGTGGCTTCTCCTAAGCAAACTAGTAAAATAGTAAGCGATTTAAACAGAGAAAGTAGCTGGGATGTTTTAAAAAACAATGGCTACGAGAAGTTAGATTTAGTTGCATTAGATCATATGTGGAATGCAATGCGTTTTAAACGCAATACTGCTATGCCTATTGTTTTTATAGAACCAAAGGTTGAACTTAAAGCTGCATTCGATAAAAGTTTGGTAATGTTACCCATTGAGTTAGAAAGAATTTTTGCCAAACATAAAACCGTTAAAGATTTTTTTGTTTCTCTTTCTGTGGTTAATCAAAAAGAATACGTAAACTGGATTTCTGGAGCTAAAAGATCAGATACTCGACATAGAAGGTTAGATGCAGTTGTTGAAAAATTAATTGCAGGTAAAAAAAATCCAAGCGAAAAATAATTTATAACGTCTCAAGTAATTGAGACGTTTTTATTTAAAATCTAATACCAACTCTCTTAAATTGGTAAATACTTTTCTACAAGTAATGCCAGCTTTATTCAACATAATTTTCGAAGCCATAAATATTGGTTCTTTTTCATATTTATTCGATAAATAAATAACTTCTTTAATACCAGCTTGTATGATGGCTTTGGTGCATTCATTGCAAGGAAATAAAACAGTGTAAATCTTGCAACCTTGTAAGCTCATTCCAACGTTATTTAAAATGGCATTTAATTCTGCATGACATACGTAGGGATATTTTGTATTTAAGTAATCGCCTTCTCTACTCCAAGGTAAATCATCATCACTACAACCAATTGGCATTCCATTGTATCCAGCACCAACAATTTTATTTTCGCTATTTACAATGCAAGCCCCAACTTGTGTGCTTGGATCCTTGCTTCGTTTGGCAGATAAAACTGCAACACCCATAAAATATTCATCCCAAGAAATATAGTTATCTCTTTTATTCATTTTATATACTTTTAGTTTCTTTGAATAAAACCTGCACCGTTTCTTTGGTTTGTTGCGTTAATATAATTTGCTTTCCCTTACTCATTTTACTAAACAATTCAAGGGTATAATGGCGTATGGTAAGCATGGCTAAACCAGTTTCTACATGCACATCAAAAATTTCAGATGCAACATTGGCCAGTTGTTCAATTTTATCGGTTCTGTTATCCAAACAAATTTGTAAACTAATAGCACCAGTTTGTAAAAGATTGGGCTTAATATTTAATTGGGCCAACATTTTATATAACTGTGCAAGTGGCTCTTCTCCCACAAAACTAAAATCTTGACTATGTAAATGAATTAATGCTTGGTTGTTTTTTATCACAATTATTGCTGGTAAGTTTTTTACTTCTTTTCCATGAATAATAGTGCCAGGTAAATTGGGATCTAAAAAACATTTTACATATAATGGTATCCTTTTATTTTGTAGCGGTTTAATTGTTTTTGGGTGTATTACTTGTGCTCCATAATAGGCCATTTCAATTACTTCAGTAAAACTTAATTCTTTGATGAGCGTTGCATCTGGAAATGCCTTAGGATCGGCATTCATAACACCAGCCACATCTTTCCAAATAGTTACACTTTCTGCATTTAATAAATTGGCAATAATTGCTGCCGTGTAATCGCTGCCTTCTCTACCCAAAGTGGTGCTTTCATTGTCATCGGTACAGCCAATAAAACCTTGCGTAATTATTAAGTTGTTATTATTTTCTGAAATCAAATTAATATTGGCCTTGGTTTTTTCCCAAATTATATTGGCTTCTCTAAAATTACTATCAGTTTTAAGAATATCTCTAACATCCAACAAGTTATTTGTTACACCAACTTCATTTAAATAATAACTAATAATACAGGTGCTTAAAAGTTCACCAATACAAACTATTTGATCGTAATAGTAATCGTAATTTCTTACTGGTTTATCATGTAACAACCATTCGGCTTCTGTAAAATAATCGTTCAGTTGGTTCAAACACATATTGTAATGTGTTGTCATTAGTTGTTTAGCTGTAGCAATATGTTGGTCTTTTACTTGATTAAAAAGTAAAAGAGCCTCTTCATTTTTATGTATAAAAAAAGCATCAGCCACTTTTTCTAATGCATTGGTTGTTTTGCCAATGGCAGAAATAATAAGTACAATTTTTTCTCCTTGGTATACTTTTAAAATTTTCGCTATGTTCTCAATTCTTTCAATGCTGCTGGCACTTGCTCCTCCAAACTTAAAAACCTTCATCGTCTTTTTTTTTATTAAAAACAAAGATAACTGCTACCTGCTTTCATATTTTTACGAATAGGTTTTCTTTAATTCGTTTTTTATTTAGTTTAGGTTTAGGCAAACCTTTTTTTTAAATGTGTCATTTTTACACATTAATTTATTATTTTTATTCTCTAAAACGATTGTAATGAAAATAAACAAAATACTAGGCTGTTTATCTATTGCATACCTATTGGTTTCGTGTAACAATGGCTCAACTACAAAAGCCGACGTTGATACTTTAAAAATTGACCAACATCCTGCATGGATTATGCAAGGCAATATTTATGAAGTAAATGTTAGACAGTATACGCCAGAAGGTACCTTTAAAGCATTTGAAAAAAGCCTAAATCGTTTGAAGGAAATGGGTGTGCAAACCCTTTGGTTTATGCCAATAAACCCTATAAGTAAAGTTGACAGAAAAGGGGTTTTGGGTAGTTACTATGCAGTTAGTAGTTATGTTGAAATAAACCCGGAATATGGTACTATGAACGACTGGAAAGATTTGGTAAAAAAATGCCATGAAATGGGTTTTAAAGTAATTATTGATTGGGTAGCCAACCATACAGGAGCCGATCATAGCTGGCTAACAACACATCCTGATTTTTATGAATTAGATAGTACAACAAAAAAACCAATTTCGCCTTTCGATTGGACGGATGCTCGAAAATTGAATTTTGATAATATGGCTCTTCAAGATTCTATGATTGAGCAAATGAAGTTTTGGATCAAAGAAACAAATATTGATGGTTTTAGGTGTGATGTTGCAGGAGAGGTGAGAGATCAATTTTGGCAAAAATGTATAACAGCATTGAAAAAAGAAAAAAATATTTTCATGCTAGCCGAAGGCGATAGAAAAGGATTACACGAAAGTGGTTTTGACGCTAGTTATGCTTGGAACAATTTTTCGGTATTAAAGCAAATTGCAAATGGAACTAGAACTATTGCAAGTTTTGATAGCGTTGTAAATAAAGGCGATACCTTATACCCATCAAACGCAATTAGAATGTATTTTACAAGTAACCATGATGAAAATACTTGGAATAAGGCTGATTATGCAACGATGCCAGGTGCAAGCCATGCCCCATTTGCTGTATTAACACAAACAATGAAAAATTCTATTCCACTAATTTATAGCGGACAAGAAGAACCTTTTTTAGATAGTTTAAGTTTTTTTTATAAAGACACTATTACTTTTAGTAAATACGATCGGGCTAACTTTTATAAAAAATTATTAAATTTAAGAAACAATAATAAAGCCTTAAGTGCTAATGCTACATTTAAAAAAGTATCTGTTGGTAATGATAAATTTGTGTATGCTTTTGTTAGAGAAAAAGACAATAAAAAAGTACTAGTAATTTTAAACTTGAGTGCAGTTGCACAAAACATTCAAATAAAAGATGCTACTTTATTGGGTAAAATAAACAATTTATTTTTAGACAAAACCGAGGAAGTTAAAAATACAGCTTGGCAAATGGAGCCTTGGGGTTATGCTGTTTACGAGTATTAAAAATTAAACATTAAAATAAAATTTCTAACAAAAAGCCATTGCAAATTGTAATGGCTTTTTGTTAGAAAGCAACTAGTTTCGCAGTATGAATAAAAGCAATCTTGTACAGCAAATAAATAAGAAAAAAAGTTTTTTATGTGTTGGGTTAGATACTGATATTACTAAAATTCCCAAGCATTTACAAGAGCATCCAAATGCAATCGTCGAATTTAATAAAGCCATTATTGATGCTACAAAAGATTATTGTGTTAGCTATAAAATAAATACTGCTTTTTATGAAGCTTATGGTTTAAAAGGTTGGCAAGCAATGGAAGAAACATTGCATTATATACCTGATACTCATTTTAAAATTGCCGATGCAAAACGAGGTGATATTGGCAACACTTCTTCTCAATATGCAAAAGCATTTTTTGAAACACTACCCTTTGATGCGATAACTGTTGCACCCTATATGGGAGAAGATAGTATTAGGCCTTTTTTAGAATATGAAAATAAGTTTACCATCGTATTAGGTTTAACATCAAATACAGGTGCCAACGATTTTGAGTTACAAAAACTAGGCAACCAATATTTATATGAAAAAGTAATTGAAACAACTGCAAAATGGGGTACAGCCGAAAATTTAATGTTTGTGGTTGGTGCAACCCAAGCAGCAGAGTTAACCAACATTAGAAAAATTATTCCAAATAATTTTATTCTTGTTCCTGGTGTAGGCTTTCAAGGAGGCAGTTTAAGAGAGGTAAGTTTGTATGGGTTAAACGAGGAATGTGGGTTATTAATTAATGCCAGTAGAGCCATTATTTATGCTGGTGATAGTGAAACATTTACGCTTGATGCTCAAGAAATTGCCATGCAATACCAACAAGAAATGGCTTTGTATCTCCAGTGAAAAATAGTTTAAACTATGCCATAAAAAAAGCCATGAAATATAACATCATGGCTTTTCTAATAAATTACTATTATTACTTAAATAATCAACAATGCATCGCCGTAACTGAAGAAACGGTATTTATCTTTAATTGCTTTTTGGTATGCAGCCATCGTTAAATCATAGCCTGCAAAAGCACAGGTCATAATTAATAAACTAGTTTTTGGTAAATGAAAATTAGTTACTAAGCTATCGGCAATATTAAAGTTGTATGGCGGATGAATAAAATTGTTCGTCCAACCCTCACTTGGCTTTAATAATTTTTGTGCAGTAAAGCTAGTTTCTAACCCTCTCATAGTAGTTGTGCCAATTGCACAAATTCTATGATCGTTTTCTTTGGCTTTGTTTACAATTTTTACAGCTTCCTCTGGAATATTGTAGTATTCAGCATCCATTTTATGCTTGCTTAAATCCTCAACCTCTATGGGTCTAAATGTACCTAAACCAGTATGCAATGTTACTTCTGCAAAACGAATACCTTTTATTTCGCAACGCTTAATTAGTTCTCGGCTAAAATGTAAGCCAGCTGTTGGTGCTGCAACTGCACCTTCATACTTTGCATATACGGTTTGGTATCTTTCTTTATCCTCTTCGTCTGGCTTACGCTTAATATATTTAGGCAACGGGGTTTCGCCCAAAACCTCTAACATTTTTTTAAAACTCTCATCATCATCATCCCATAAAAATTTTATGGTTCTTCCTCTGCTTGTGGTATTATCAATTACTTCGGCAACCAATTCTTCACTCTCTCCAAAATATAATTTGTTACCAACTCGTATTTTTCTTGCGGGATCAACGATTACGTCCCATAGTTTATTGGGCTTATTCAATTCTCTCAATAAAAAAACTTCAATTTTTGCTCCAGTTTTTTCTTTACGGCCATACATTCTGGCAGAAAAAACTTTGGTATTATTTACTACAAATACATCTTTATCATCGAAATAATCTAATATATCACGAAAATGTTTGTTTTCCATGTTACCAGTTTTTCTGTCAACAACTAGTAAACGGCTGTCCTCTCTGCGTTTTGTTGGGTTTTGAGCAATGAGATTTAAAGGTAGATCGTACCTAAATTGAGATAGTTTCATGTTACGGCATGATTTTTTATGTGTGAACGAAATGCTGCAAAAGTAAGGTATTCACAGATAATTAATCTACAAATTAATGCTACTGCTAATTTTTTGTACAGTAATAAATATCTCTATTGGGTTTCATGCCATATTTAAACATTTGGTTATTGGAAAACTGGCCAGTATAATCAATAACTTCTACTGAAAATCCAGCATTTTCTAACCTGTTTTTATAATCCAAACCATAAATTCTAACATGATCTGGTTGGCCAAATAATTCTAACTGTTTTATTGGATCGTTTATGGTTATGTCTTCAAAAGTTACTGCTCTTGCATTGTCTACTGGTACATTTAAAATAGCCCAGCCACCCTTTTTTAAAGTTCTATACATTTCTTGCATAGCTTTTCCATCGTCTGGAATGTGTTCTAAAACATGGTTACAAATAATAACATCGAAAGAATTATCCTCAAATTTTAAATCTGTTAAATCCATTTTTATGGTAGTATTTCCATAGTCGTACTTGTCTGGATTTAAATCAATCGACGTATAATTTATACTATCCATTTTTTTAAACTTTAGGTAAAAAAGTTTTTCAGGAGCAGGATGTAAAAGCTTAAGATGTGAGGTAAAAAGGTTGGTTTTGTTTTTTAAAAAATGCCATAAAATTCTATGTCTTTCAAGCGATCCACAATTTGGGCATTTGGCATTTGCTCTTTTTTCAATTCCGGCAGGTAAAAATGTAACAAATTTACCACCGCAACATACACATTCTACTTCGTTGCCCCTTAACGAAAAGTTTAACAGCTTTGATTTTAAGCCCTTGAATGATAAATTTCTCTGCAAAAATTGTTTTAAATACATGCTCAATTAGATTATAAAATGAATAACTATATATTATAAATGTAAATTGTTTTTGTAGTAGTATTTAATTTTTTTAGAAATATATTTGAACACAAATCAATTATATGCATGTGTTTCGAATTTTAAGTATACTGTTTTTAAACTTAAGTCTCCTATTTTCTTCTTCTGCTCAAAAAAATCAATCTTCCAAATACCCAAGTTTAATGTGGGAAATTACTGGAAAAAAAATGACAAAACCGTCTTACTTATTTGGTACTATGCATGTAAGCAGTAAGCTGGCTTTTCATTTGAGTGATTCTTTTTATTTAGCTATAAAAAATTGTGATGCAATTGCATTAGAATTAAATCCTCAAGAGTGGCAACCCGAGATGTTTAGAATGGAAGAAGCCCAAAAAAAGTATTCTAAATTTACAACCAATACAGCCAATAATTATTTAACCCAAAACTCATTTAAGTTAAAAGAGTATGAAACAGATTTGAAAAATGCGTTAAGTGAAGCACCAGCCCAAGTAAATTCACTGCTCTACAGGAGTTACACACCAACTGCCGATTTTGAAGAAAATACCTATCTCGATTTATACATTTACCAAACTGGCAGAAAATTAGGAAAAACAGCTGCTGGGGTTGAAAATTTTTTTGAAACCGAAAAGATCATCATAGAAGCTTATGCGGATATGGCAAAAGAAAAAAAGAAAAAGAAAACTACCAATAATGAAGAAGGGGTATATGAGGTGTTTAAAAAAATACAAGATGCGTATAAAAAAGGCGATTTAGACTTAATGGATTCTTTACAAAAACAAACGGTGGTTTCTGAAGCTTTTAACGAAAAATTTTTGTATAAACGCAACGAAATTCAAGCAAACTCAATTGATTCAATTATAAAAAAACAATCACTTTTTGTAGGAGTTGGTGCTGCACATTTGCCAGGAAATAGGGGTGTTATTGAATTGTTGCGTAAAATGGGTTATACGCTACGACCTGTAAAAATGATAGACAGAGATGCAGAACAAAAAGAAAATATAGATAAACTTAAAGTGCCTGTTGAAATGTATAATACCACAACAGACGACGGGTTTGTACAATTGCGATTACCCGGTAAACTGTATAAAAGAAACGATAGTAAAACCAGCGAAAGTTGGCAATATGCAGATATGGAAAATGGTACTTACTATATGCTAAGTAGGGTTAAAACTAATGCAGGATTGCTTTTACAAAATGAAGCTGCTGTATTAAAAAAAATCGACAGTATGTTGTATGAAAATATTCCTGGAAAAATTATTAAAAAAATAAGTGTAACAAAAAATAATTATAATGGATATAATATTTTAAACAGAACGAGACGAGGCGATTTACAACGATATACTATTTTAATAGCTCCTTTCGAGGTGCTAATTTTTAAAATGAGTGGTAACGATGATTATGTTAGTGGAAAGGAAGGGGATGATTTTTTTAACTCGATTCAATTAAACGAACAAAAAAATGGTTGGGAAAAGTATGAGTTTGCAAAAGGTGGATTTAAAGTTGATTTTCCACATGCACCATATACATATTTTTCAACAACGAGAGTTGATGATATTGATACATGGCAGTATGCAACCGTTGATAAAAATTCAGGTGCTGCATATGTTGTTTGGAAAAAAAGTGTAAACAATTATAGCTTTTTAGAGGAAGATACTTTTGATATTAGCCTAATTGAAGAAAGCTTTAAAAAAAGCGATTTTATTGAGAAACAAATTAATAGAAAAAAAACTACTGTCAACGGTTATACAGCTTTAGAAATGCAGTTTTCCTTAAAAGCTGGTGGTGTTATAAAAGCAAAAGCATTTATAAAAGGGCCTAACTATTATTTGCTAGCGGCAAGTTCAAAAGGCAATATTGCAAGTACCGACCCATTCTTTAAGTCATTCACTTTAAATAATTTTATCTATGAAAAGCCAATTGAATTTACGGATACAGGCTATAATTTTTCTGTACAAACTCCCGTTTTTCCAACGATTGATATAGAACTAAAAAAATTATTTGAAGCTGCAGCTAAAAACGAAAATTTGTATGGCATAAAAGATGATACTTATAATTATTCACCCAAAGAAAAAATAGCAACTTTTAAAAATGATACTACCGGGGAGTGTGTTGTTGTTTCGGTACAAACTTTTGCTAAATATTTTTATGCAAAGGATACTGCCAAGTTTTGGAAAAATCAAATTAATTGGAACAATTGGCAAGATGAGTTTATTGTAAAAAATAAAGAATATGTTCATTTGCCCGATTCAATAACGGGTTACTCTTACACTTTGTTGGATACAAACTCTAGCAGAAAAATAAAAATACTCACTTTACTAAAAGATAATAAACTTTTTGAGTTACTAAGTTTAACAGATACATTAACCAAAGAAAGTAGTTTTATTGAACAATTTTATGCAACATTTAGGCCTCAACAAAAAAAGCTTGGGCCTTCTATCTTTGAAAATAAAATTGACCATTTTTTTGAAGATTATAATAGCAAAGATTCTTCTATAAAAAAAATGGCCATATCTGCTATACCTCATATTTACTTTGGCTTTGAAGGGTTTAGCAAAGTTAAACATGCGATTAGCCAGCTAAAACTTGGCGATAAAGACTATTTTGATATTAAAGCAAAGTTTATTTACGAATTGGGCTATATCAACGACTCTTGTTGCACCGATAAAGTTGTTGATTATTTAAAAGAATTATATACACTAACAGCAGATACGAGTAGTTTTCAAAACCCTATTATTACTTCCTTAGTTAACTTAAAAACCGCTACCTCCTTTAAAGTAGTTAAAGATTTATTGTTACAAGATCCTCCAGTTTTTGAAGGAGACTATAGGTATACCGATATTTTTGAGTTAATTGAAGACAGCTTGCAACTAGCAAAAACAATGTTTCCTGAAATACTACAACTAACCAGTTTAGATGATTATAAACAACCCGTTACTTCGTTATTACGAGTATTGGTAGATAGTGGATATTTGAAATCAAATGATTATGAAACATATTTTAGTAAATTATACTTTGATGCCAAAGTTGAATTAAAAAAACAACAGAGCAGAGATGAAAAAATTATTGAAAAAGAAAACAATAAGGAAGACGATGGCGAAGCTGTTTCTGCCTATCAAGAGGATAACTATAACAATTCGTCTGTAATAAACGACTATGCCATTTTGCTTATGCCTTTTTACGATAAAAACCCAGTAATTCAAAAATATTTTGATAAACTATTACGAAGTAAAGATGAAAATTTAAAAATGAGTACAGCAATTTTAATGCTTAGAAATAACAAAAAAGTAGAGGATTCTATTTTTGAGCATTTGGCAGCTAAAGACAAATTTAGGTGTAGTTTATACAAAGATTTAGAAAAAATAAAACAGCTAAATAAGTTTCCTACTTTATTTAATATACAAGATTGGTTGGCTAAATCACTTTTGTTAAATTATGATAACCTTGAAAAGTTTTTTGAAATTGTACCCATGGGTAAACAATTGGTTGAAGTAAAAAATACGAAGGGTTATGTTTATTTTTTTAAATACAAATTTGCTAAAGACGATGAATGGCAAATTGGTATCAGTGGTATTCAGCCAAATAATTTAAAACTTACCAGCAGCAATACAGATTTAGTGAGTTTATCTGGTAAAAAAATAACCAATGACGAGCCCATTATGGATCAGTTTCAGCAAAAATTAAAGGAAATGATTTTTGCAAAACGAAGCAGTGCAGCCAACTTTTTTGAAAACAATAGAAGGTATAATTACAACGATGGAGACTATTAGGTTAAATTACAGATTACGAATTAGAAATTTCAAATTATACATTTTTAACTCCTAATCCCTTTGGGATAGAGGCAATTAATTTTTTTGTGTACTCATTTTGGGGGTGATAGTAAACATCCTCTGCGTTACCAATTTCTACAATTTTGCCTTGCTGCATAACCATTATTCTATCGCTTATATATTTTACAACCGATAAATCATGAGAAATAAAGATGGCCGTGAATCCAAATTCTTGTTTCAAATCGTTTAATAAATTTAATACTTGTGCCTGCACACTTACGTCTAGTGCACTTACACTTTCGTCGCAAACAATAAAGGTTGGTTCAAGAGCCAGGGCTCTAGCGATTACAATTCTTTGTCGTTGCCCACCACTAAATTCATGTGGATATCGATTGTAATGATCGGCCGATAAATTTACTTTTTCTAATAGCTCAATTACACGTTGTTTTCTTTGAGTTGTAGTGCTTAAAATATTATGTACAATCAATGGCTCTAAAATGGCTTCTCCAATTGTAATTCTTGGGTTTAAGGAAGAGTAGGGGTCTTGAAAAATAATTTGCATTTTTTTTCGAAGGGTTTTAAGCCTACCAGAATTTTTAGTGGTTAATTCCTCTTGCTCAAAAAATATTTTACCGTCGGTTTTCTCTACTAAATGAAGTATAGCTCGGCCTAAAGTAGTTTTACCACAACCACTTTCGCCAACTAACCCTAAGGTTTCACCAGTAATTACTTCAAAGCTAACGTCATCAACTGCTTTGGTATAATTTAATACTTTGCCCAATAAATTTTTCTTGGTTGGGTAGTACACTTTTAAATGTTCTACCTTTAATATCGGTGTTTCATTTCTTTTAGTTGTGCTCTGTATTACACTTTTTGGGGATGATGAAGAGAAATTAACTTGACTGGCGGGTGTTCCATCTTCATTCATAAAATCGGCTACTACAGGTAGTTTTTCTCCTTTGGGGTATAAACCTGGGCGGCAGGCAAGCAATGCTTTTGTATAAGGGTGTTTAGGGTTGGTAAATATTTGTTTGTTAAAACCAGTTTCAACAATTTTACCTTTATACATCACAACTATTCTGTCTGCAATTTCGGCAACTATACTTAAATCGTGGGTAATAAAAATTACACCCATATTATTTTCAACTTGTAATGATTTAATTAATGCCAAAATATTTTTTTGCACTGTTACGTCTAGGGCAGTTGTAGGCTCATCACAAATCAATAAATCTGGTTCACAACTCATGGCCATAGCAATCATTACTCGTTGTTTTTGTCCACCACTTATTTGGTGTGGGTATCTATTGTATAACAAATCTGGGTTTGGTAATTGTACTTTTTTAAATAAGTTGATGGTTTGTTCTTTGGCTGCTTCATTACTTATTTTTTTGTGCAAACAAATTACTTCCATTACCTGTTCACCACATGTTATTACAGGATTTAAAGAGGTCATAGGCTCTTGAAAAATCATTGCTACCTTATTGCCTCTTAGTTTATGTAGTTGGTTATTGGTTAGTTGTAAAATATTAAAATCAAGGTCGTTATTATGCAAAATAATTTCGCCAGTTTCGTATTGTGCAGGTGGTTGTGGCAAAAGTTGTAAAATGGATAAAGAGGTTACAGATTTACCCGAACCACTTTCGCCAACAATGGCTACTAGTTCGCCTTTTGCAACTTCTAAATTTATGTTTTGCAAAGTTTTATTTAGTTTACCATCGACCAAAAAATTAATAGAAAGATTTTGAATGCTTAGTAATGGTTTTTGCATGTGCTAATTAAAGCTATTTTTTTATAATTTCATCTAAACTGTAGGTTATTCTCCATTATTTATACTGTAAAAGCCTTTGTAAATTTTTGGTTAATCTGTGTTTTGTTGCAGCCCTTTATCCTACATTTGCACCCACTAACAGTTGGTAGTAAAAAGCAATTATGATTTCAAAGTATTGGTGGAAAATATTAAGTTTTGTTTTACTAATGTACACATGTACAATGGGTTTTATGGTTAAAATTCCACAAGCCTTACCTGGGGTTCCATTGTATCATTCAATTCGTAATTTATTTTTTCATGTACCTATGTGGTTTGGGATGATGGTTTTGTTTACTGTATCGGTGGTAAACTCAATAAAATATTTACGTAATCCTTTAATGAAGTACGAATATTATGCTACCGAATATGCTAGAACTGGGTTATTGTTTGGTATTTTAGGATTAATTACAGGTGCAATTTGGGCAAATTTTCAGTGGGGTGCACCTTGGAGCAGCGATCCAAAACAAAATGGGGCAGCTATTGCCATACTCATATACTTTGCCTACTTTGTGTTAAAGGGCAGTTTAACCGAAGAAGAAAAACAGGCAAGAATAGGTGCAGTTTATAACATATTTGCTTACTGTATGCTTTTTCCAACAATTTGGATTTTACCCAGGTTAGTCGAAAGTTTACACCCAGGTGGGCAAGGAGGTACTGGTGGAAACCCAGCTTTAAATGGTAATGATTTAAGCCCAGAAATGAGGGTGGTTTTTTGGCCTGCTGTTTTAGGTTTTACTTTATTGGGTGTTTGGATAACTACTTTATTAATTAGACATAAAAAACTATACGCAAAGCAATTAGATAATGAATAAAATAAAAAAAGTTGCTCTGTTTTTTGGAGCATTTGTAATGGCTGTTTTTGCGAATGCCCAAACTAATGCAGATGCAATCAATGATGTAGCTAAAGCTGAAAGAACACAGCAAAGTTTGTACATTGTAATGGCAGTGGTAATTACCATTGTAGTTGGATTATTTTTATATTTAATTAGTTTAGACAGAAAAATTAGTAAGCTAGAAAAATAACAATAGCTGTTTTTGTGGTTGAATAATGTACAGAACCCTTAAAAGAGTGTCCTGCAAGAAACAGAATTTTAAACGACGCCAGTAAAGCCCCATCGAAGTAGTGCTACTGGCTACATAAAAATTAAACGATTGCTCATTTTAAAATAAAAAAAATCACATGTCAAATCAAACCTACAGTTTTTTTCAAAGTGTTGAAAGAAGCTTTGATAAAGCAGCTAAATTAACCAAATGGGATAAGGGCTTACTTGAACAAATTAAAGCTTGTAACAGTATTTACAGCATGCGTTTTCCTGTAAAAATGGATGATGGTAGAATTGAAGTTATTGAAGCCTACCGAGTGCAACATAGCCAACACAAAAGCCCTTGTAAAGGTGGTATTCGCTTTAGCGATGAGGTTAATCAAGATGAAGTTATGGCTCTTGCTTCTTTAATGACTTACAAGTGTGCCATTGTAAATGTGCCATTTGGTGGTGGTAAAGGGGGTATAAAAATTAATCCCAAAAAATATAGCGTTTATGAATTAGAAAAAATTACCAGACGTTATACTTCTGAATTGGTAAAGAAAAACTTTATTGGTCCTGGTATTGATGTGCCAGCCCCAGATTACGGAACTGGTGAAAGAGAAATGGCTTGGATTGTAGACACTTATCAATCTTTAAAACCAGGCGAAATTGATGCTGCAGGTTGTGTTACTGGTAAACCTATTACTCAAGGTGGTGTTCGTGGACGAAAAGAAGCTACTGGTTTAGGTGTTTTTTTTGGTATAAGAGAAGTTTGCAATATGCAAGATGTGATGGGTAAATTAGGATTAACTACTGGGGTTGCAGGTAAAAAAATTGTGGTACAAGGGCTAGGTAATGTGGGTTATCATAGTGCCAAATTTTTTAGAGAAAATGGGTCGATTGTAGTTTGTATTGCCGAATATGAAGGTGCTGTTTACAAAGAAGATGGCATTAATGAAGAAGAATTGTTTCAGCACAGAAAAGCAACTGGATCTATTTTAAATTTTCCTGGAGCTACCAATTTAGCAAAAAATACAGATGCTTTAGAATTAGCATGCGACATTTTAATTCCTGCTGCCTTAGAAAATGTTATTAATAAAGACAATGCTCCAAGGGTTAAAGCAAAAATTATTGGAGAAGCAGCTAATGGACCATTAACACCAGATGCAGATGAAATATTGGTTGCTAATGGAACATTAGTTGTACCAGATATGTACTTGAATGCTGGTGGTGTTACAGTATCTTATTTTGAGTGGCTAAAAAATTTAAGCCATGTACGCTATGGAAGAATGGAGAAGCGTTTTACGGAAAATATGAATACACATATTCTTAATCAAATGGAAGAGTTGAGTGGTAAAAAAGTAACTGAAAAAGAGAGAGATTTTATCATGCATGGTGCCGATGAGGTAGATTTAGTGCATAGTGGATTAGAAGAAACCATGATCACAGCCACTAAAGAAATTATGGATATATGGAGAGCAAATCCAGAGATACCAGATATGCGAACCGCAGCTTATGTAAGTGCAATCAATAAAGTTGCTACAAGCTATTCTGAATTAGGAATTTTTCCATAACAAATTACTTTTCTTTAAAAAGCCTTGCAATTGCAGGGCTTTTTTTATACTTCTTAAAAAATAATGTTTATGGCAAGAGTTTATAGCTATATAAATTTTTCTGGTATTACAGCAGCTGCACCCAATACTAATTCCATGACTTTATTACCCCATCCTGCTTCTTAATAAAATAGAGTTTCTTGTTTTCTAAATAGATGGGTGCCGTGCTTTCTTTTGTAGCAAAAACTGGCTGAATATCGAATTCATTAAACAATCTAAACTCTGAATTAGACAAATTAGTTATAAAGTTAGATTTGTATTTAACCAATGTTTTGGTAAAATAGAACATGGTTTCGTAACCTTTTTTCCAGCATCATCTCCTTACAAGACCTCTGCAAAGCCAAAGGACGATGCGTTCTACGAAGCAAAATTTTAATTAACGCATCTTCCTATTACCAACACACAAGGCTATTCAAAGAGAAGATGCTTGAAAATTCTAAGGTTTGATGATTTGCTTTGGTAGACAGTGCAGAAATGCAAAAAACGTTTTACCATTTCGTATGCAATAAACCGTTTGCCATTACCAATAATTATATTAATAAATTTTCCAGTATTCCTAAATGCAATTACAACACCTACATGATTGGGCATGATGGTATAACCAACGATATAATGCCCACATTACTTAAGGTAATTAAACCAATTGTACTCACAATCCTAACCATTGCTTATTTCACGGTACCAATTGGTACGGGTAAACGTGATGGAGTAAATACCAATGCAGTAGGCTATTTGTTTTTTAAATGGTATAAATCATTAGTGTATTCTTTTGGGGCTTATACTAAATTACGCACCTTTTTTTGACCAAGGAACAAAGATATTCAAATATAAGATGACTGGAAAGGGCTTCAGTTTGATGATTCCTGTATAAGAAATTGCTAGGAAAAAAGATTGTTACTTAGTACTATTAAAAATAATGCAATGACAACTAAATTAAAAAGAATTGAACTGCTTTCAGAATTTCAAAAATTTATTACTGCTTCTAAAACAGGTCGTCGTTTAATGCCATCTGGCAAAAAAGTTAGAGAAGGTACTTTAGAACAGTACAATTGCGTCTATTTATTATTAAAAGAATTTCAAGAGTTACAAGTAGTACCAATACGTATTCAATTATTAACTAGAAATTCATTACGATTAATTCAAAAAGAAAAATTATACTGGTTTCGTTTTTTCAAAAATTTTTCTGCCTTTTTGTATAAACAGAAAAAATGTTTTGATCAGTATATTGGTTCTGTTTTTAAAGTATTAAAAACATTTTTCAACTACCTATTAAAAGAAAAGTGCCTACCTGTTGGTGAGTTTCACAGGCAATTTAGAATACCTGCAGAGCATAGTAACCCTGTAGTTCTATCCCCTGCTCAATTAAAGTACTTAATTACAGATACAAACTTTGAAGCTTCTTTACCAAAACACTTACAACGCACTAAAGATATTTTTGTTTTTGGTTGTACAGTAGGTTTACGCTATCAGGATTTAATGCGATTAAAAAAACAGCATATTCAGTTTACCTATGAAGGTGTAAACATAGTTTTACATACTCAAAAAACAGGAACTGAAGTAAAGATTCCATTACCAGATTATGCTGTAGCGATTTTTAATAAATACAAAAGAAAAGCTGGCAACTATGTATTGCCCAGACTTTCTGGCACAAACCTAAATCTACAGTTGAAAGAAGTGATTAAAAAAGCAGGTTGGAATTATAATTTGCCTAAAATAAAACAACGACAGGGGGAAGCGGTAGAAATAAAAAACACCAACGGAGAAGTGTATAAATTTTACGAGCATATTACCGTACATACTATGCGACGAACTGCTATTACAACATTACTTTTATTAGGTGTCGATGAAAATTCAGTTAGAAAAATATCGGGTCATGCAGCAGGTAGCAAAGAATTTTATAGATATGTAATTATTGTGCAGGATTACTTAAATGCACAAGTAAAAAGTGCACATATAAAATTGCTATTGGGTGAAGAAAATTTAACACAAAAAGTTGCATAAAATCATGTTTAAAATTGTATTATTTAAACATATTTTACTAAATTTATGGCATAGATGAATTACGTGAAAAATTATACAGGCTTGAGTTACGTAAAATGGGGTTATTATCCGTTCGGGTTGATTGTTATGGAACTTCCAAATATTTTTTTAGGTATTTTCTTATCATTTTAGGCGGCTTTTTCACAGTTATTCACATATGGGGTTTTGTTTTTCACTACGGCCACTACTCTGAGGACT
>JANOZK010000102.1:0-3679 GCA_031429335.1 Chitinophagaceae bacterium
TTTTAAATTATTTTTCTGAAAGTGTTGCTGGGGCTGCATTTCAGCGGTTTTTACTATAACACATGGTATTTTTACTATCTAATAAAATGTAGTTTTTCTATAAATGGGACGGGTGGGTAGAATGTCTTTGCTAAACCCTAAATTTTATTGAACAAGTAAAGTAGAACAATCTTTAGTTTTTATTTCTAATGAATCAGTAGTATATTGTAGCCACTACGAAAGCTTATGGCACTAAAAATAATTACACACGGGTCTAACGACTATCAGAAAATGGTAGAAATGCGTTATGCAATTTTGCGTAAACCATTAGGTTTAAGTTTTGCTGATGATGAGTTGGCCAGAGAAAAAGAGGATACCCTAATTGGTTGTTTCGAAGAAGATAAACTTGAGGGCTGTTGTTTATTAACCAAGCAAGATAAAGATACTGTAAAACTAAGGCAAATGGCTGTTACTAGTGGTTTACAGGGCAAAGGCATTGGCAGGGTTTTATTAAGCTTTGCCGAAAATATCGCAAGAGATAAGGGCTTTAAAAAAATTACGATGCATGCACGTAAAAATGCAGTTGGTTTTTATGAAAAGTTGGGGTATAGTGTTGTTGGTAACGAGTTTTTAGAGGTAACCATACCACATTTTGAAATGCAAAAAGACCTTTAAATAAACTGATCAATCTATTATTTTTTAATATTTCTGTTCAATATACCCCTTATTTCATGTCTCATTTCGTCGCCTATTTCATCTTTTGGTAATAATAAAAATGCTTTGTTATTAAAGTAAAAATGAAAAAAATTGGGCGATTCAATAAATTTTTCAAACTGTTTCCATTGCCAACTTGCTTGGCCATTTTCGTTTTCAAATACTAAATAGTTTTCGTTAATGTTGGCAATAAACTGCTCTTTAAAGTTGTCTGTTTTTTTATAAATGCTGTAAGGTAAAATATACCAAATGGCTACCATCATAAATATCCAAATGGCAGAGCCTAGCAAAAAAGGTTCGGGTCTTATTTTTTTGCTATAAAATAAAATGGCTGCTACAATGGCAAAAACGTTCACTAAAATTAGCATAAATCTAATATCGCTTTTGGCAATAAAATGATAGCGTAATGCCTGTATGGTTTTCTGTTTATCATAACTAAAACTAAATTGCATGGTAAATAATTTATAATAATATGGTGTATAAGTAAAAACCAATATAGCTTTAAATGGTAATACCTATTTCTTTTTTCTGTGCTGCTTTATATTCATCTACCTCAATCATACCAATGGTTCTAGCTATTTTCCAAACACCATTTTCTTTTTTTAATTCTGTTTTAGAGTTTGCCTCCACCATTTTACTGGTTTCGTAATCTAATGTTTCAAATGTACAAATAACCATGGCAGTATTTCCCTTAATTACTACTTTCCATTTACCTGTTAATGGAAATGCGTAATCTACTATTTCTTCAACACCCACCTGGCCACCAACAATTCTGTCGTAATCAAACCCTATGGGTATTTCTTCGGTAGGGTATAGTTTAAAGTCTTCATCAATACGCTTGAAATCATTTCTATGCCAAGTAATAAATGCTTCGCCAAGTGCAGGCACATTTTTTCTTATAAAGGCAAAATATTGTTCAACTGTTTTCCAGTTAATTTTATAAGGTGGGTCATCGTACTCTCCATTGCCTTTGTATAAAATAAAATTGTCTAGTTTGCTATAATTTATTTTATACCAGCTATAAAAATTTTTTACTTTTTGAATTAAAACATCATTTTGGATAGTAGATTGAGCATGGGTTTGCAAACCCATGAATAGCAAAAAAACAAATAGTATTTTCTTGTACATTTTATGTTTGTTTTTACTTCAATTCATTTGCATTAATACTCCAGTTGCTTAATACATTGCCTTTACCATCAATAAACTCTACTTTTAGTGTTCTATCTTTTAAGGTACCAGTTAAAGTTACTCTAGAATAATTTTGAATATCGTCTATACCAGCTACCCTATAAGGATTATTTTTTTCTGAGCCACCAAACTTATGAGAGCCTGATGTAAGTGGCGATGAGGTAATGTCGTACAAGGTATAAGCTCCTTTTCTCTCCTGTTTAATTACTTCGCTATGGTGCCTATCACCCGTTAAAAATAAAAGACCTTTAATTTCATTGTCTTGTATAAAATTCAAGAGTTCATTGTATTCTTTTGTAAAGTGTTTTAGGCAATCAAAAGGGCTCATAGGGTTAAGTACTTGGCTACCAGTAGCAATAATTCTGAAGTTAATGTTTTTGTTGGTTTTGCTTTGTAGTAAAGCATTTTTAAGCCATTCTAATTGCTGTTTACCATACATTTCTTTGTGTTGGTTTACTTGTCCATTAATGCTATCTGGCATTTCGTCGTTACTTCTAAACCAACGATCATCTAATAAAAAAATATCCAAATCGTTCCAAGTAAATTTGGTATATATACCTTGGTTGTTTTCTCCATAGCTTGGGTTGGCCCAAAATTGTTTAAAAACACTTCTACTAGTTTCTTTTAATGGATAACTTTTGTCTGCATCGTTCCAACCATAATCATGATCGTCCCAAATGGCGTAATGAGGCATTGCTTTAAGAAAGTTTTTATAGAATGATTTTTGCCTTTCAAAAGAAGGTCTTGCATGCAAACCCCAACTGCTGTAATAATCTACTTCTCTAGTGTACCAATTATCGCCTAACCAAAGCATAAAATCGGCTTTTTCTTTTGCCATTGTTTCAAAAATGCTGGTATCGTTACCATAGGGTTTACCTGGCCTGTCGTATTCTGGTTGATTTATGTAAGTGCAACTGCCTGTTAAAAAAGAAAAAGTGGGAGGATCTTTTCTCCATTGCCAAAGTTCTTGTGTTTTAAACTTACCAGTACTAATTTGTTTGGTATTGCCAGTAACTACAAGTTTGTATAAATACGTTGTATTTGGTTGAAGATTGGTAATGGTAAACAATAACGTATGTACATCACTGCTAGAGTTGGTTACACCTGCTACAACTTGGCTATTGGTTGTAGGTGTTGCATTTTCTTGCCAATATAATAATTGATATTTGGTGTTTGTATTTTTTACTTGAAACCAAATGGTACTAGTTCTAAAATCTGTATGGCCTAACATTGGGCCAGTAATTACTTGTGCATTAAGTTTTGCAAAACTAAATAGAAGTATTATGCAAATAATTTTTTTCATGATCTTGATATAAATTACTGCAAGATAAGTTTTATAGTAATTGGTTAAGGAGATGAAATTATGATTTGGGCTATGCCATAAGTATATGGGTTTAAGTTTTACCAAACCCCGACAATAGTTCTCAAACCTTTCAATTAGTTTTAATGTAAGAAAAGTTTAGATAGTTTAATAAGTTTAGGAAGTTTAAGATTGATGTTTAACCCCGTCAACGGTTTCCAAAAACCTTGTCGGCGGTTGATAAAGAACGAGTTTACAAGTTTGAATGTTCCAAAGTTCAAGGCTAGGGTCGGAACGCTGCAAGCGGACTGAACCGTTTGTCAACGCACACCCCGAGGGTTTTAAAAAGCCGCTTGGTATGACTAGTCCTAGAAAAACGATACAGGATTAATAATAAATAAAAGTACAATTTTAAACAGAAGTAAGCTCAAATTTACTTCTGTTTTTTATTTTATAAGTTCTCATTTGTATTTCATTTTGTGCATGCATTTGTTCAGG
>JANOZK010000103.1:0-81208 GCA_031429335.1 Chitinophagaceae bacterium
AAATGCCATTTACCAATCCCCATGGTATTGTATCCAAGCTGTTGTAAATATTCTGGCAATGTTTGTTCGCTCAATGGCAAGCCAATATTGTCATCAAATGGCCTATACAAAGGATTTCTACTATAACCAAAACGATCTTGGTATCTACCAGTTAATAAACCAGCTCTGCTAGGTGCACAAACAGCATAGCTTACATAACCATTGGTAAACACTACACCATTTGCAGCAATTCGATCTATATTTGGTGTTGCAATATCTTTACATCCATTAAAACCTACATCGCCATAACCTTGATCATCGGTAAGAATGATTATTATATTTGGTGTAGCATCTTTTTGGGATAGCTGCTTTTTTATTGGCGGTTTAAACGCTAATAAAATTGCTAATAATACTAAGCAAACTAGCCCTGTTCTATTTTTTTGTATACCCATTTTTTTACAAAGTTTTATTTAATCTTTAAATTCGATAGCACCAACATCCGGTAAATTTTTTATGAGATTACCTAGAATATCATACTTCACCTTTAATCCAATTTTTAATCCAATTTTATCATTTGGAATTGCAAATATTTCAATACCCTGATCTTTAATTAAACCCTTATTAGTAGGTAAATAATCTGATATTAATAAGCCACTTGTATTTTTAAGTAATGGATCTCCAAAAAATGGAGCCTCGTCTTGTATGGGGCAGTCTTTAGGCCAAACTCCAGCTTGTAAAAAAAGATTATTATTAAAAATAACATTCGGCACACCTGCTTTATCAAGCTCTACTTTTTTTTGATCTCCAGCAACCATCATGGCCTTTCGTTCAAAATAAAAAATATTGTTCGCAATAAAAACACCCTCGGTACTACTACTTATTGCAATTTTGGGTACAATGTTAGGAGCAACATAAATGGTGTTATTGTAGAAATAACTATTGTATGGTCCGGCATTGGGTTTTGCATTTCCTTGATATCCGCTGAGCCAAAAAGTTTTACCTTCTTGAAATGCTCCATTTACCCCTTTTAATCTAAAACCATCATTAACACTAATATTGTAGCGATAGGCACAATTAAAATTGTTTCCTAAAATTTCGCAAAAGCCGCCAGCATTATTTGCACTAAAATTATATTGTACTACAATACTGTTGCAATTATAATCTATATGTATACCAGCAGAATCACCTGGTCCGTTTGCGTTTTCAAAACGATTGTGCTCAATAACAATAT
Organism: Chitinophagaceae bacterium; assembly: GCA_031429335.1. Lineage (GTDB taxonomy): Bacteria > Bacteroidota > Bacteroidia > Chitinophagales > Chitinophagaceae > UBA1930. The sequence goes on from JANOZK010000103.1 coordinate 1,211, forward strand.
TAGAGCAACCCCATGTCCATAAACCACTTCCTCTTCCCCAATTTCTAGAATCTGCTGTAGAGCCTGAGTGATCAATATTATTATGATGAATATGACCATCGGTTATGCCAGAAAATTGCATACCCGGCCCACCAGTATAAGATACTTTACAAAAAGCTATTTCAAGATTTTTAATGCTCGACGTTGGTCCAGTTGCTTTTAAGCCTGTATGGCTTACATTAAAAATCGTTGCGTTATGAACCCTAATATTTGAAAGTGTGCCATTAGTACTAGTATTAATTATTCTAATTCCCCAACCATAACTTTGTGTACCATTAGCAGATTTTGTTTCTGCTGCAGAAGTTACATATCCTAATGCTTGATAATATACATCATGCACCACTACTTTATTAATAAAAATATTTTCAAATAAATCATTTTTGGTAACTTCTACTAAAATACCACAACGCATTTCTGCTTTGCTGTAATTACTGTTATTGGTATAGGGAATTTTTCCTGTAAACTCTAAACCCTGTACATAAACATTTGATGAGTTTTGTATATGTAGTGCATATAAGTTGCTACCAGCATCAACAATTGGTTTTGTTGTATCTCCATTATGCATGTAACTTGTAATAACAAGTGGTTGTTTAAGCAGCCCTTTAAAATTAACTATTGCTAAAGAACCACTGAATGTTTGACCAGTAGCCAAAAAAATTGAATCGCCAGGTTGCAAAACTATAGCAGCTAATGGTGTAAAGCTTTTCCAAGGTTTTTTATTACTTGTGCCAATATAATTATCCGCCCCAATTTGATGATTGATGTAATAGTTTGTAGCATTTGCAAATACACAAATATTTAAAAAAAACAGAATCGTTAGCGTTATATTTTTCATATTCGAATTATTTTTTTTGATAAATCCTAACATAATCAACTAGGTATTTTGAAGGTAAAACAGTGTTGGATAATGACCCACCACTAAGCCCTCCTAAAGCAAGATTTAATAATAAATAATGTGGTTGGCGAAAGGGATTTTTGCCATCACTTTTGTTAATGGTTTTTGTAAGATCAATTTCATTAATCACTACCCCATCAACTTTTATTTGCATACTATTTTCATCCCAATCTAAAGTCCAAATATGAAATTGAGCTACCCAATTAGTACCACCTAATGCCTCAATATTTTTAGTAGCATTATCCCAAATTGGTTTATATCTGGCTACGTTTGCGTAGGCAAAATTTGCAAGTATTTTGTTGTCATAGTATTCCATAATATCTACTTCACCATTCGATGGCCACTCGCCGTCAATGCCTAAAGTCCAAATGGCAGGCCATAAACCTGTTTGTGCATCTATTTTAGCTCGTACTTCTACCCTGCCATATTTAAATGCATGTTCCTTTTTCATTACTAAACTAGAGGAGGAGTATTTAATGAATTCTCTTTTAGTTTTCCAATTGTTGCTACCTGCAATGAAGTTGGGATTGGGCTTGTATTCGTTTTTGCCAACTATCACTAAATTTCCACCTTCACAAGAAGCGTTTTCTTTTTGATACCACTGATCTTCTTGATTTCTTACAAATCCAGATTCAAAATTCCATTTCAAAGTGTCTATGGACCCATTGCTATTAAATTCATCAAACCAAATAAGAGAGTAGCCTGTTTGTTGTACTGTTTTACCAACCGTTTTACTTTTTTTAGACCCCACTAATAAAGAAGTGAAGAGCAGCAAATACAAATAGTTCATGGCAAGAAATTTTAAGTATGCTAAAAGTAGAAAGTTAGTATCAAATTGTAAGAAAGGAAAACGTCATTTATGTGGCCTATATGTGTCAATAGAAAAAACCTGCTAATTATTAACTGATGAATGAATTAATATTTGGTGATTAATATCCAGCAAAAAAAAGCCACCTCAATTTTAAGAGGTGGCTTTTACTATTTAGTAATAACATCAATTATTCATCATCATCGAAGCTCATTGCTTCACGTGTTGCAGAAAGTACTTCATACTCTTCTTTACTTCCTACAATAATGTTATCGAACTTTCTTTGACCAGTACCTGCAGGTATTAGGTGACCAGTAATAACGTTTTCTTTTAAACCAATCATATGATCTAATTTACCGTTTATTGCTGCTGTACTTAATACTTTGGTGGTTTCTTGGAAAGATGCAGCAGATATCCAACTCTGCACACCCAAAGATGCTTTTGTGATACCCAATAGAACTGGTGTTGCTGTTGCTGGTTTTGCATCACGTACTTCAACTAGTTTTTTATCAGCTCTGCGTAAAATAGAATTTTCTTCTCTTAAATCACGCAAAGTAATAATTTGGCCAGCCTTTACTTTTGTGCTTTCCCCAGATTCGGTTACAACTTTTTTGTCATAAATTCTATCGTTCTCATCAATAAAATCGAACCTATCTTCTAAGTCTTCTTCTAAGAACTTTGTATCACCTGCATCAACGATTTCTACTTTTTTCATCATTTGACGAACAATTACTTCTACGTGTTTATCGTTAATTCTTACGCCTTGTAAACGGTAAACTTCCTGAATTTCGTTTACCACATATTCTTGCACAGCAAATGGACCTTTAATATTTAAGATATCGTAAGGAGCAATTTGACCGTCGGATAATGGTGCACCAGCTTTTACAAAATCGGCATCTTGCACTAAAATTTGACGAGACAATGGCACTAAGTATTTCTTAACAGTACCATCTTTTGCTTCTACTACAATTTCACGATTACCCCGTTTTACGTTTCCAAAAGTTGCTACACCATCTATTTCGCAAACAACAGCAGGGTTACCAGGATTTCTTGCCTCAAACAATTCAGTTACACGAGGCAAACCACCAGTAATATCTCTTAATTTACCTAAAACACGTGGTATTTTAACCATTACTTGACCAGCTTTTACCTCACTTCCTTCTTCGATAGCAATATGGCTACCCACAGGTAAGTTATAATGCTTATTGTCTTTACCATCTACAATAATGGTTGGTATTTTAGTTTTATCTTTTGTTTCAATAACTACTTTTTCTCTGTGCCCTGTTTGGTCGTCACTTTCTTCACGGAAAGTAATACCATCTACAACGCCTTCGAAAGAAACTGTACCATTTTGTTCAGCAACAATTACATTGTTAAATGGATCCCAAGTACAAATGATTTCTCCTTTTTTAACTTGTTGGCCATCTTTAACCTGTAATGTAGAACCATAAGGCACGTTATTGGTAATTAATAAACGATCGTTTTTAACATCCATTATTCTTACTTCACCAGTACGACCAATTACGATATTAACTTTATTACCCTCGTTATTAATAGCAGAAACAGTGCGTAAACCATCAAACTGAATAGTACCATCGAACTTAGCAGGTAAGCCACTTTCGATGTTAGCACTACCAGCAACACCACCCACGTGGAAAGTACGTAAGGTTAACTGTGTACCAGGCTCACCAATACTTTGTGCAGCAATAATACCAACAGCATCGCCACGTTGAGCAATATATCCTGTAGCTAAATTTTTACCATAACATTTAACACAAACACCACGTTTAGCTTCGCAAGTTAAAACTGAGCGAATTTCTACAGTTTCAAGACCCACTTCCTCAATATACTTTGCAACATCCGATGATATTTCTTCACCAGCATTAATGATTAGTTCATTAGTAATTGGGTGTAGTACATCGTGTAATGAAGTTCTGCCTTCAATTCTGTCTGCCAACTGCTCAATAACATCTTCGTTATCTTTTAAAGCCGATGTAGCAATACCTCTTAAAGTACCACAATCGTCTTCTGCAATTACAACATCTTGAGCTACGTCAACAAGTCTTCTAGTTAAGTAACCAGCATCAGCAGTTTTTAAGGCAGTATCAGCCAAACCTTTACGGGCACCATGGGTTGAAATAAAGTAATCCAATACATTCAATCCTCCTTTAAAGTTAGATAGAATTGGATTCTCGATTACCTCACTTCCAGAACTACCAGATTTACGTGGTTTAGCCATTAACCCTCTAATACCCACCAACTGTTTAACCTGTGTTTTACTACCACGAGCTCCAGAATCCAACATCATAAATACTGAGTTGAAACCTTGCTTATCAATAGTCATTTCACGTATTAAACTTTCGGTAATTTTCATATCCACTCTTCCCCAAATATCAATTACCTGATTGTAACGCTCATTATTGGTAATTAAACCCATATTGTAGCTCTCCCAAACTTCTTCAACTTCTATCTTAGCCGAATCTAATAATTCGTTTCTTAATTGAGGTACAATTAAATCGTTAATACTAAATGATAAACCTCCCTTAAACGCCATTTGGAAACCTAAGGTTTTAATTTCGTCTAAGAATTTAGCAGTTTTAGGAACATTGGTAATTTTAATAATATCGCCAATAATTTCTCTTAAACTTTTTTTGGTTAACAAAGCATTTACATAACCAACTTCTACTGGTACAAATTGATTGAACAATACCCTACCAACAGTAGTATCTATGATTTTTTTAACCAATACACCACTTTCACGAACATTGGTTCTTACTTTAATACCTGCATGTAAATCAATGGCACCTTCATTGTAAGCAATAATTACCTCACCTAAACTATAGAAGGTTTTACCCTCTCCTTTTACGGTTAATTCTGGTGTAGATTTTTTTACCTTAGTAATATAATACAAACCAAGTACCATGTCTTGAGATGGTAAAGTAATTGGTGTACCATTTTGTGGATTTAATATATTGTGAGAACTCAACATTAATAATTGAGCCTCTAATATTGCTGCACTACTTAAAGGTACGTGAACAGCCATTTGATCTCCATCGAAATCGGCGTTAAAAGAAGCCGTAACCAACGGGTGCAATTGAATGGCTTTTCCTTCTACCAACTTTGGTTGGAAAGATTGAATAGACAATCTATGTAGTGTTGGGGCACGATTTAACATTATTGGATGGCCCTTCAAAATATTTTCTAAGATATCCCAAATAACAGCCTCTTTTTTATCTACCAATTTCTTAGCAGATTTTACTGTTTTTACAATACCTCTTTCAATTAGTTTTCTAATAATAAATGGCTTAAACAATTCGGCAGCCATGTCTTTAGGTAAACCACACTCATGTATTTTTAAATCTGGTCCAACAACAATTACAGAACGACCAGAATAATCCACACGTTTACCCAATAAGTTTTGACGGAAACGACCTTGTTTACCTTTTAATACATCGCTCAAAGATTTTAAAGCTCGGCCACCTTCTGCTTTTACAGCATTAGATTTACGACTATTATCAAACAAGCTATCTATTGCTTCTTGCAACATACGTTTTTCGTTACGTAAGATTACTTCTGGAGCTTTAATTTCCATTAATCTTTTTAAACGGTTGTTACGTATAATTACACGTCTGTATAAATCATTTAAATCAGAAGATGCAAAACGACCACCATCTAAAGGAACCAATGGACGTAATTCTGGAGGAATTACAGGAATATATTGCATAACCATCCATTCTGGACGATTGGCAATACGCTCAGATGAATCTCTAAATGCTTCCACCACACTTAAACGCTTTAAGGCATCGGCCTTACGTTGTTGTGAGGTTTCGTTAGCAGCTGCATTACGCAATTGATAACTCAAAGCATCTAAATCTAATCTTTCTAATAAATCATGAATTGCATCGGCACCCATTTTAGCAATAAACTTTTGTGGGTCTTCGTCTGGTAAACTCTGATTGTCTTTAGGTAAATTATCTAAAATATCTAAGTACTCTTCTTCAGTTAATAAATCGCCAGTGCCTAAACTTTCTTTTACACCACCTTGTATTACAACGTAACGTTCGTAGTAAACAATGCTTTCTAATTTTTTAGAACTAACGCCTAATAAATAACCAATTTTATTGGGTAAGCTTTTAAAGTACCAAATGTGCACCACCGGAACCACCAGTTTAATATGCCCCATTCTTTCTCTTCTAACTTTTTTTTCTGTAACTTCTACACCACAACGATCGCAAACAATGCCTTTATAACGAATACGTTTGTATTTGCCACAAGCACACTCATAATCTTTAACTGGTCCAAAAATTCTTTCGCAAAATAAACCATCTCTTTCAGGCTTATAAGTACGGTAATTAATGGTTTCGGGCTTTAATACTTCGCCAAAGCTTCTTTCTAAGATGCTATCTGGTGAAGCCAAACTAATAGTAATTTGGGAAAAGCTGGGTTTGGGTTTGTTGAATTCTCTTTTGATTGCCATAATGCTATGTGCTAATTTTAAGATGTAATTGAAGTTGCGTCATCCATATTTTATCTTTATGGTTTCCATAGCATACAAACAATTGGTTAGGTCGTTTGCACCACTTGTACATTCTTACCAAATTACATTGGCAAGACAAGTTGCAGTATAACTCAAATTAAAAAAATAGGGATACAATACTTCAAAATTGTTAAGGCGGCAAAGGTAAGTGTACATTTTCAATTGAAAAAACGAATTTTTAATACTTTAACCTACTGTATTACAGCCAGTTACAAAAAAAGCGAGCCTAAATTTTTTCTAATGGCTAAAAAAATGCTCTATTTTGAAATTATTGAGGAATATATTATTGTGTAGGATAAATTAGAGAAGTGTTTAATTGAATTTAATTTGTTGATATCGTTTTTCATAAAATTGCCACAAAAAAACAATGGTAAGCAACTCTAAAAAAATGCAAATGATAGAAGCTTCAAAACCAAAACTACCCCCAGTAAAAATAGATGGCCCAACTAAAGTTTGTTGCAAAACTGTGGTGGTTTTTATACCACTTACTTCGAAACCTAAAATAGGACCTTGAAAAAAATTCCAGCCAAAATGTAAAAAAATAGCCAACCACAATTGCTTGGTATAAATGTAATTTAAACCCAACAAAACGCCGGCAACGAGTAAAGAAATAATAGCAATAAAATTAATGTTTGGATTAACAGCATGAAACAAGGTAAAAATTACAGCACTTATAACTAAGGCAATCCACTTATTAAAGCTATCCATTAAATTAGTTAAAATATAACCCCTAAAAATTAGCTCTTCAACTAAAGCAACCAAAACAAATAACAAAAGTTGCAGTAATAAATTTTCTATACTAAATCCATAACCTGTAAATGATAAATAATTAAAACTTACAAGAATTAAAGAGCCAATACAAAGTATTAAAACAGCAATAAAAAAACCTGCTAATCCATCATTAACAAAATTCCTAACACTAAAACCCAAGGACATAATGGTTTTTTTATCAATTAATTTTCTGCATACAAAAACTGCAAAGACCAATCCAACATTGCTACTCAAATAAATTGATAGTAATTGAAGGGGCTCTGTAACCTTATAAACATCATTTTTAACAGTATTTGTACTATTAAACTCATATGCCAATAACCCAATAGGAATTGTACAAACAAAAGCGATAATCAAGTAAATTAAAACCCTTAGCCAACCTTTTTCAAGCAATACTTTTTTGTTCATGTGTTTCTATTATCTTGCCACAAAATACAATTATGCTGGCAAATTATGACTATACGGTATTGCAACGTTTTTTAGAATATGTACAAATAGATACTCAAAGTAACCCACAAAGCAACACACACCCTACAACAGATAAACAAAAAAATTTATCTAAATTATTAGTAGATCAATTATTAGAAATTGGTTTAACCGATGCTTATACAGATGAATTTGGTTATGTATATGCTACCATTGCTTCGAACACGAATAAAACTGTTCCTGTAATTTGCTTTTGCAGCCATGTGGATACAGCACCAGATTGTAGTGGTACAAATGTTAAACCAATTGTACATGAAAAATACACTGGTGAAGACATTATTTTACCCAATGATACAACTCAAGTATTAAGTATTCATCAATTTTCGTACTTAAAACACCATATTGGAAAAACAATTATTACAGCAAGTGGAGATACTTTATTGGGTGCCGATGATAAAGCTGGTGTTGCCATTATTATGGATATGGCAAATTATTTAGTTACCCATCCACAAGTAAAACATGGTACAATAAAAATTTTATTTACAACAGATGAAGAAGTTGGTAAGGGCACAGCAAAATTAAATATACAAAAACTTGGTGCTAATTATGGCTACACATTAGATGGTGGCGAACTGGGAACTTTTGAAGATGAAACCTTTAGTGCAAATGGAGTAACCTTAACTATTAATGGTGTTATTGCTCACCCTGGTTATGCAAAAAATAAATTAGTAAATGCCCTGAAAATTGTTGGAGAAATTTTGGCAGCATTACCCAAAAAAGATTTCAGCCCAGAAACTACCGACAAACGAGAAGGTTTTGTGCACCCTACAAGTATAGAAGGCATTGCAGAAAAAGCTAGTGTTGGTTTTATTGTTCGTGATTTTGACACTGCAAAACTTGCCCAACATGAAGCAAGATTAAAAACGATTGCAGAAACTGTTTTAATCAATTATCCAAATGCTACGATGCAGTTTGAAGTAGAAGAGCAGTACAGAAATATGAAAGAAATTTTAAACCAAAATAAACAAGTTAGTGAACTTGCTATAGAGGCTTATAAACGTGTTGGTTTAGCACCAATTATTGAACCTATTCGTGGTGGCACAGATGGAAGTAGATTAAGTTTTATGGGATTACCATGCCCAAATATTTTTACTGGCATGCAAGCAATACATAGTAAAAAAGAATGGATTGGGGTTTACGATATGGAAAAAGCAGTGGAGGTATTGGTTATGCTTGCCCAAGTTTGGGAAGAAAACGGTGAATAGTATAATAACAATGATCTGTGTTGAAATTTTACCGCCAATTTTATAAAATTGCCTTTCGTACCAAAACGAACCCAATTTTGGCAAAACCATTTTGTTTATAATACCTTTAACCAGAAAAATAATAAAATATGAGTTCAACAGTTTTATCGATACAAAATTTGGCAAAAAACTATGGCTCCATAAAAGCCTTGGATGGCATTTCTTATGAAGTACCAAAAGGAAGTGTTTTCGGGATTCTGGGACCAAATGGTAGTGGCAAAACCACTACCCTAGGCATTATTTTAGATGTTCTTAAAAGTAATGCTGGAACTTTTGAATGGTTTGGAAAGCCAAGTGGCCCAAACACCAGAAAACAAATTGGCAGCTTATTAGAAACACCAAATTTTTACCATTATTTATCGGCTATCGATAATCTAAAAATTACACAAGCTATTAGTGGTAGAGGTACTGAAAAAGATATTGAAGAAGTATTGGAAATTGTTAATTTGTTACAAAGAAAAAAAAGTAAGTTTAGTACTTATAGCTTGGGTATGAAACAACGATTGGCAATTGGTGCTGCATTATTAGGTAATCCAGATGTGTTGGTTTTTGATGAACCTACCAATGGCTTAGACCCAGTTGGAATTGCAGAAATTAGAGAACTCATTAAAAAGCTATCTCAACAAGGCAAAACCATTATTATGGCCAGCCATTTGTTAGATGAAGTTGAAAAAGTTTGTACGCATGTTGCCATAATGAAAAAAGGCAAACTAATTACAGCTGGAGCAGTTGATGAGGTTTTAGTTAATGAAGATATTGTTCAATTTGGGGCAACCGAAGCAGGCAAACTTTTTAATATTTTACAAAATTTTCCTGCATCTACAAAAATAGAAATGGTTGACAATTTTGTACAATTGCACTTTTTATTAGGCACAGCTCAATTAGATCAATTAAATAAATATTGTTTTGATCAAGGAATTATTTTAAATCATTTATCGCTGAAGAGAAAAAGTTTAGAAACTAAATTTTTTGAACTTACTAGTAACTAGAGCATAGTCAATGGACAATGGACCATCGACTATCAACCTTAAACTTTAAACACTCAACAAAATACAAACATGTTAAATCTAATAAAAATAGAATGGTTAAAATTAAAAAAATATCCTGCCTTTTGGTGGATGTTAGGCATTGTTGGTTTAACCTACCCAGGTGTTAACCTAATGTTTAATAGCATTTTTGGTACCATGTCAGGTGGTAAAGGAATGGAAGGACAAATTCTAAAACAATTAATTGGCAACCCGTTTGCTTTTCCTGAAGCATGGCACAGTGTAGGCTATTTCTCCTCTGTATTTGTAATGGTTCCAGCAATTTTGGTAATTATGATTATTTCAAACGAATACACTTACAAAACAAACAGACAGAATATTATTGATGGCTGGACCAGAAACGAATTTGTATTCAGTAAATTATTTGATGTACTTATTATTGCTTCGTTCGTAACACTTGCATTTACCTTAGTTGCCCTAATTTTTGGATTTAATTACTCAACAGAAATTGGACGAACAAGATGGGCAGAACAACTACAATATATTCCGCTTTTCTTACTACAATCTTTTTCGCAACTAAGCATTGCTTTTCTATTAGGTTTTGTAATTAAACGATCCTTTATTGCTTTAGGTATATTTTTATTTTATTTTGTAATTGTAGAAAACTTTATAGTTAGTTTTTTAAAATACAAAACCTCTTTTCCGAAGCTTGCAAATTTTTTACCTTTAGAAGTATCTGATAAATTAATTCCACCAGCGGCTTTTTTAGGTAAATTTAATAAAGAAACTTACGATCAAAGTTTAACAGATATAAACATGCATGTATTATACACTTGTGTATTTACAGCTGGTATTTGGTGGCTATGTTTTTATTTGTACAAAAAACGAGACTTATAATTTTATTACTTATTTTGAAGTTTAAGCATAAATTTTCTCTTTTAATCTCACTTATAGTAGCATTACTATTTGGCATAATATTTTGCTCATATTTTGGCCACAAATTTGAAGAAAATGTTAGGACAATTTTATACAGGGTAAAAGGCGATAGTGTGCCCAATTTTGCTGAGGAAAAAACAGATAGTTTGGGTGTACCATTCGTAAATTACGCTACAGAAAATAATATTACACCAGGCAAGCAATACAATGCTACGATAGTTGCCAATTATGCTATTAACTACCAAAAGTTATATGTAAATAATTTAAATAAAGCAACACTACAAAAGTTTGAAAACTGTATTCTTTGGCTGAAAAAAAATGCAACTATAACTAGTGATACAGCTTTGTATTACTTTAATTGGCAACAACCTTGGTATGTAACAGTAAAGGGTAATTTTACAAGTGGCATTTCATCGGGCAGAGCCATAGAAGCCTTTATTTTGGCATCTGTTCAATTTAAAGACAAGAGCTACTTAGAACTTGCAAACAAACTATTAAATGGCTATTACGTTTCTATTGAAAAAGGAGGTTTTACTTACAAAGAAAATAATGGTTGGTGGTATGAAGAAATTGCAGATACTGGTTTACAAACTCCCCGAATAATTGATGGTCATATTTATGCCATTTTAGGAGCCCAAAAATTATATGAAACCACCAAGGCAAGTGGGGCTAAAACTATTGTAGACAAAGGTATTGAGGCATTAAAAAATAAATTAATTTTTTATGATGGAGACAAGGAAGTTATTTACTACGACATCTATAAAAAACAAGCCGATAAAAAGTACAGGCAAATATTAGTTGAACAAATGCACCAATTATATATTGTAACTGGAGATACTATTTTTTATAACTATTATAATAAATGGAACAAACCCCTTCAAAAAAATTATGTTTTAAAAGTTATTCAAGAGAAAAATATATCGGGTATTTTATTGGTATTTATATTAAGCTTCTTCTTTTTTCTTCTTATTTTGGTTCTTAAAAAATTATACCAATATGGATTTTAATTTAAACCAAAATTTTCTGGTACAATGCCGATTTGATAGCTGTTCAGGCCAATTTATTTGGTCTCTTACAGATATCGCTTCGGTATTATTTTTTAAGTAGGTCATTTAAAGCTTCACCAATAGTTGAAAAAGAAAATTTAAATCCAGCTTGTTGAATTTTTTTTGAACTCACTGTACAACTTTTTAATACTTCAACACTCATTTCGCCCAACATTATTTTTAAAACAAAACTTGGCACATAAATAGGTATGAAAAAATTGACTTTTACTTGTTTTGCAGCTTCGAGTGTGAGTTGTTTATTGCTTACAGGATTGGGTGCTACAGCATTATAAACACCACTTAGATTGTTGTTTTCAATTGCATAAATAAATTGGTTACAAAGATCATCAATATGTATCCAACTGATCATTTGTTTACCATTGCCTAAAATGGCTGCAATGCCTATTTTTATTGGGTTTAAAAATTCTTTTAGGGCAGCACCTTTTGTAGTAAGTACTATGCCAATTCTTAACTTAACCAATCTTGCTTTTTGAGCAACTGGTTCAATGCTTTGCTCCCACAATTGGCATGTGCTACCTAAATAATCATTTGAGGCAACACTATCCTCTTCGAACTTGATTTTTTCTTCAACGTCTGGCCCATACCAACCAACTGCACTTGCACTAATTACAGCCTTAACTGTATTTACATTTTGTTGTAAGGCTTTCACCAATAAATTGCCCCCTTGTACCCTGCTTTGAACAATTTCTTCTTTTCTTTCTTTGCTCCAACGTTTGTCTGCTACACCAGCACCTGCTAAATTTATTATAAAATCAGCTTTAGCTATTGCATCACTATCAATAGTTTGTTCAGCTAAATTCCATTTAGCATATCTAATTTGTGGATTTGTAGAAAGCACATTTGCATTTCGTCCAACAATTATTACTGAATAATTTTTGGCAATCAACATTTCGGTTAATCTAGTGCCCACTAAACCCGATCCACCTGTTATTAATACGGTTTCCATAATTAAAAAGACTTAAAACAATTGACTTTTTTTAATAAAATAAATAAATCTTACAAAACATAAATGTAAGCGGTATATTTTTGTTTACAAGTTAATTGATAGATAAAACAAACTTTAAGCAATAGAGTTCAATTTTAAAAATGGGCATTATATTGCATCTTTAATAATGAATATGAAAGTTGGAATAATTGGAGGTGGTATTGCAGGTTTAAGCACAGCTTTAGCTTTAAAAAAAGCTGGCATTGCTTTCCATTTATTTGAACAGAGCCCTGCATTTAGAGAAGTTGGAGCAGGAATTTTATTAAGCACAAGTACACAATTACTATTGGAAAAATTGGGGGTTGGTAACGAAATAAATAATTTTGGAGAAGTTGTAACAGAGGTATCTTATACCAACACACAATTAAAAAAGTTTTTTACATTGCCAGTAACACCTGTTGGTATTAGCATTCAAAGGGCAAAGTTGATTAAGGTATTAAGTAGCCCACTTGAAGCAACTGAATATACACTAAATGCAAGAATTGAGCAAGTAGAACAGTTTGTAACAAAAACTAAAGTTGTTGTTGCAAATACCGAGTACGAATTTGATGTAATTATTGCTGCCGATGGCATTCATTCGCCCATAAGAAAACAGTTACTGCCATTGGTAAATATTAGATACACACAACAAACCATGTGGCGTGGCATAACTAAAATCGCTTTGCCAGAAAGGTTTAGCAACTCTATGCTAGAGTTGTGGGGATTAAATAAAAGAATTGGTATAATGCACTTAAAAGATGGTAATTATTTTTGGTATGCAGTATCATGGCAAAAAGAAGGCAAATTAGTAAACGAGCATTCTGTTAAATCGGATTTACTTAAACTGTTTGAAAAGTTTGATACCATTGTACACCAACTAATTGATGAATGTGATCATATAATTACAACAGAATTATACGATTTACCACAAGATAATTTTGCGTGGTACAATCATAGAGTTGTGTTTGTAGGCGATGCCATACATGCTTGTACGCCTCATATTGCTCAAGGTGCTTGCCAAAGTATTGAAAGTGCATACACTTTGGCTGCTTGCTTGAATTTACATAAAAATGATTTACAGGCTGCATTTACTTTGTATCAACAAAAACGACAAGCCAAAGTTAATTTTATTTGTAATTCGGCTTTTGAATTTGGAAGATTTAGCCATCAAAGAAAAAATTGGCAAGATAATTTGTTACACACAATTTTTAGTGTGTTACCTAAGGGTTTTATAAAACATAAGTTTAATCAAACAACCGACCTGAGATATTTAGCAGGCTTAACCCTTGAGTAATATTTCTACAACATATTAAATTAATTAGTTAAAATGCTATCTAGCGTTTGATGGTAGGCTGCAAAGCTGTTGATGTTGTTGTGTTTTGCCCCATCAAGTGTAATAAATTCATCTACTGGCTTGAAATATTTTTTTAATTCAAGTGCATTAGAATAAGGGGTAACCATATCTTTAGTTCCATGAAAAATAGTAATTGGAGCAATAACATTTATAAGGTATTCTTTGGTAGGAAATTTATACTGTACAATTCTGCTAACAGGATAAATAAAACAATATCTATTAAACATATCCGTCATGCTTGTAAAAGGAGTTTCTAAAATTAATCTTTTACAATTTCTTTTACTAGCCAAAAAACTAGCAATGCCCGTGCCTAAACTTTTGCCATAAATAACAATGCTATCTGGGCTAAATTTACCCTTCGCCATGGTATACACTTGTAGAGCCTCTTCATATAAAATTGCTTCAGAAAGTTTGCCAACACTTTTACCAAAAGTTGGGTAATCTGGCATCCAAACTTGGTAACCATTTTTGGTAAAGTTGTCTACGAAGGGAGCATATCTATTTATGTTTTCTCTATTGCCATGAAAATAGATAACCACACCTCTTTTAATAGAACTATCAGCAGGTAAAAATTGAATCATGTTAAAGGTAGTAGCTGCATCATAAGCAATATTTACTTCCTTAAAAGATTGTTTAAAACTAAAACCATCTCCTTCATTTAATGATACAGGATGAAACAAAAATTTTTCTTGAAAATAATACAATACTATACCAAGTGAGCAATACAATAAGACTATTATTTTTAGCCAACGAAATAATTTTTTTTTATTTACTACCATTGCTATAATTATTTCATTCTACAAAAACGACTATATAACTTTTCGTATAAAGGTATGATATGTTGTATATCAAATTTACAGGCTTGGGCGTATGCAGCTTCCTTCATAGCTAATAATTTTTTCTCATCCGTAAGTACACTCAATGCAAATTTGCTCATACTTGCAACATCGCCAACATTAGCCATAAAACCAGTTTCGCCATGTATATTTATTTCTGGCAAACCCCCTGCATTACTACTTATAACAATTGCCCTTGCTGCCATTGCTTCTAGAGCAGCCAAACCAAAACTTTCGTAATCGCTTGGCAATAAAAATATATCACTTACAGCTAAAATTTCTTCCATTTGTTCTTGCTTACCCACAAAACGAATATCGGCATCAACGCCCAATTCTCTAGCCAACTCCTCGGTAGCAGGGCGTTCTGGACCATCGCCAACCATCATTAATTTTGCAGGAACTTGTTTACGAACTTCAGCAAAGATTTTAATAACATCGTCAACCCTTTTTACTTTTCTAAAATTACTGGCATGTAATAATATTTTTTCTCCATTGGGTGCAATTACTTTTCTAAAAGCATCAATAGGTTTTTTCGCAAAACGACTTACATCAACAAAATTGGTAATTACATCAATATCTTTAGTAATTGCAAAACTTTTAAAAGTTTCCTCTCTTAAGTTTTCACTAACTGCAGTGATAGCATCACTTTCATTAATAGAAAAAGTTACAACCGGTTCGTATGTTTTGTCTTTACCAACCAACGTAATATCTGTGCCATGTAAAGTTGTAATTACTGGTACATTTCTACCATTTTTACTTTTTACAATTTGCTTGGCCATATAAGCTGCACTAGCATGTGGTATTGCATAATGTACATGCAGTAAATCTAAATCGTGGTTCATAATTATATCAACCATTGTACTAGCTAAAGCAACTTCGTAGGGTGGATAATCAAATAAAGGGTAAGTAGGAACTCGTACTTCGTGATAAAAAATATTAGCATTAAAAACGTTTAATCTAACTGGCTGTTGATAGGTAATAAAATGCACCTGATGTCCTTCATCTGCTAAGGCCTTTCCTAATTCTGTTGCTAAAACCCCGCTTCCGCCAAATGTGGGGTAGCAAACTATTCCAATACGCATAATAAATGTTTTTCGTTATACCAAGGTATACATCATTAAAATTTTCAAGTGCAATTAACAACTATTTTCTCATTAAGTTCTACTCGTTTATCAATAGCACAAATATGTTTACAACTAACAAAAAGACGTTTATAAACGATAAACATTGCAAATAGCTTAAAATTTAATTTTTAATTAATACAAATACGATTTAAGAAATTATTAAGAAATGGTTTACTTAAAATATAATCGAAAGGAAATAAATAACGCTTGGAGGGTTAATTTATACAAAAGATTTTTACTGTTAGTATTTAAATTAGCAATCTATAATAGCAAATAAATTTAACAAGTATACTAATTGAACAACTTCATAAAAACTAATAAAGGTTACATTTTTAGAGCAAAATTTACACCATACCACTAAAGTGTAATTTTTACTTTGCATCTAATTACATGGTCATATTGAGATTTATATGATTGGATATGATAAAATATTAATCTGTATTTGCAAGTCAGTATTACTTAATATAGAAAAAATTAAGTTGGTTTTATTAACTTTAGCTAATGAAAAAGATTTTTATTATTCTATTTATTGCTCCATTTTTTTTAATGGCCCAAAATACCGATTCAATTTTTATTAAAAGAATTGCCGATGAAGTTTTACGCAATGGTACCGCATACGACTTATTAAGGCAATTAACCAAACAAATTGGTGGTAGAGTCGCAGGATCTGTTGAAGCCACTAAAGCAGAAAAATGGGGATATGAGGCATTAAAAAACTGTGGTGCAGATACAGTTTTTTTTCAAGAGTGCTTAGTACCTCATTGGGTAAGAGGTAAAGGTGATGAAGTTTCTGTAATAGGCATTAATAATAAACCAATTATTAAGAAGCTAGATGCAGCGGCTTTGGGTAACTCTATTGGTAGCATGAAACCAGTTATAGCCAGTGTAATTGTTATTGAAAATTTTGAAGAATTAGAAAGAAAACAAACAGAAATAAAAGGTAAAATTGTTTTTTATAATGCTGGATTTAATGTTACCAATATTAAAACTGGAAAAAGCTATGGCGAAACTGGTATTTATAGAAGAAATGGAGCTAGCCGTGCAGCAAAATATGGAGCTGTTGGAATTATTATACGTTCGTTAACAGAAGCAACAGACAATCATCCACATACAGGAAACATGACCTATAATGATTCGTTTCCTAAAATACCAGCTGTGGCAATTGGATTAGATGATGCAAATTATTTAAGCAATGTTGCTAAAAAAATGGTAACAAAAATTTCTTTATTAACGCATGGAAAACTTTTACCAGATGTTTTGGGTAATAATGTTGTTGCAGAAATGAAAGGTAATTTAAAACCCAATGAATACATAACTATTGGTGGGCATTTAGATAGTTGGGATTTGGGTGAGGGTGCACACGATGATGGTGCAGGCATTGTTCACACCATGGAGGTATTAAGAACCCTAAAAGCATTGGGCTACCAACCAAACTGCACTATACGGTTTGTATTATTTGCTAATGAAGAAAATGGATTAAGAGGTGCAGAAAAATATGCTAGTTTAGCAAAATTGAACAACGAAAAACATGTATTTGCTTTAGAAAGTGATGCAGGTGGTTTTACCCCGAGAGGTTTTGGATTTACCATGAGTGCCGAAAAATTAAAAGCAATTCAACCATGGGTAAAATTATTAAAACCTTATGGCACCGATGATTTGGCTATGGGTGGTGGTGGTGCAGACATTGGCCCACTAAATAAATTATTTGGTACACCAATAGCAGGTCTTTCTCCAGATTCGCAACGATATTTTGATGTACACCATGCAAGAAGCGATATATTTGAAAATGTAAACAAAAGAGAGCTATTGTTAGGTGCAATTAATATGGCAGGTTTAATTTATTTGATTGACAAATACGGACTATAGTTAATTTTTAATGGACATAAGAATCATTTATTTTAATTAACAAACAATTTATTTTATGAGTACAACTCTTAATCAAAATATGCCATTAAAAAGTAACAGATTTAAAGGTATTTTATGGAAAAGTATTTTTGTTATCTTATTAATTTTAGGCGTATTATTTTATTGGTTTTATTACAACGTGTACAGCGATGGAGAAAGAATTGGTTTATTAACCAAACTATCTAGGAAGGGGAATATTTTTAAAACTTATGAAGGAGAAATGCTAATTGGCAACATTACAGCCTCGAGTGCGGGACTTGCAAATGAGAAGTTTAGTTTTTCGGTTGCCAATCAAAGTATTGCCGATACACTCATGAAAATTCAGGGGCAACGCGTAGCTTTAAAATATACACAGTACCGTAAAAAATTATTTTGGCGTGGCGATTGTGAATACATAGTTATTGGGTATTCTAAAATTATGCCTTAACCAATTATTTTGTAGAATTACCTTTTTAAAAGTAAATTTTTATTATGCATTTTTTTTGTTGTTTGACAACCGTTGCACCATTAAGGAAAGATGCTGCACATAACAGCGAAATGATAAGCCAATTACTTTTGGGCGAATGTGTTGAACTAAAGGAAAGCACCAAAGATTTTTTATTGGTGAAATCTTTATACGATGGTTATGAAGGTTGGTGTCAAAAAAGTCAGCTAACAGAAGTTGATGAACATTTTTATTTAAACAATCATTCAATTTTAACAGCAGAACCAATTACACAAGCACTTTGTAATGGTAAAAATATATTTATACCTTCTGGTTGTTTTATTGGCTGCTTTAATGAAGGATGTTTAACGATTGGAAAAACTGTTTTCAATTTTCCGAAAACACCTTTCCATTTTAATAATAACAATAATGATGTTGATATTTTTGAAATAATACAACCATACATAAATACACCTTACTTGTGGGGTGGCAAAAGTATTTTTGGAATAGATTGCAGTGGATTTGTGCAAAATGTATTTAAAATGTTGGATTTCAAATTACCAAGAGATGCTTATCAACAAGCTGAAGTTGGTGAATCTATTGGGTTTTTACAAGAAACGCAAATTGGTGATCTTGCTTATTTTGATAATGAACAAGGAAGAATTACACATGTTGGCATTATACTAAACAATGAAAATATCATGCATGCTTCTGGCAAGGTTCGCATAGATAAAATAGATAATATGGGAATTATACATTCAGAAACTGGCGAAAGAACACATAAACTAAGATTGCTAAAAAGAGTGCTCTCTTAATTTAAATTCATTTCTGGAATAGTACCATTAATAATTAATTTTCCTGCAGTTTTATTTTGAATTTCTTCAACTGTAACCCCTGGGGCTCTTTCTATTAACTCGAACCCATTTGAAGTAATATTTAGTACAGCCAATTCGGTTACAACTTTTTTAACACAAGCCAAACCAGTTAACGGCAAACTACATTTTGATAATAGTTTACTTTCGCCTTTTGGGTTGGTATGCATCATAGCTACAATAATGTTTTTAGCACTTGCAACTAAATCCATTGCTCCTCCCATACCCTTTACCATTTTACCTGGAATTTTCCAATTGGCTATATCGCCAGTTTCACTTACTTCCATTGCACCAAGCACTGTTAAATCGATTTTGCCAGCCCTAATCATACCAAAGCTTTCGGCACTATCAAATATTGCCGCACCTTTAATTAATGTTACTGTTTCCTTACCAGCGTTTATTAAATCTGCATCAACAGCATCTTCTGTTGGGTATGGACCCATACCTAAAATTCCATTTTCACTTTGAAAAACAACACTCAAGCCAATTGGAATATAGTTGGCAACTAAAGTTGGAATACCAATACCCAGATTTACATACATACCATCTCTTAATTCTTGGGCAATACGCTTTGCTATTCCATATTTATCTAATGCCATATTTATTGGTTTAAGTATTGGTGAATATGTGGCAATTCGGCCATTTTTACAAATTGTGTATCTATTGATCTTGCTAAAGTTGGATTTACTTTTTTGAGAATTTTCAAATTATCACCCAATAATCGCTTTATTTTTTCTATACCAACTTTATCCAGCCCACTTTGCAAAAACGCATTTTCATCATTATTCTTTTTATCGATTTCTACATCCTCGGCGTCATCTAATAATAAAAAAGACCCAATTAAAGCAAACCAAAACGCCACAATTTGCTGTGCTTTTTCTTGGTTAAAATCTAGCACCACCAAACTAAATAAAAAAAAATCGCCCCTATGTAATGCACTAAAAGGCATAGTTAATGGCTTAATAAAATTATCACCTTTTCCTTGCATGTAACTAATCAATGCCGAATAAAAACTACTATTTACAACTTTATTATTACATAATTCAATACATTTTTCGATGGCTTCTTCGTAAGTAATTTGTTCTGTTTCTTGCAAAGCTGCAATATGACCAATAGATTCTAAAAGATTGATGTACACATCACTTAATAATGTTTCTTGTTTAATACCCAATCTGTACAATCCATCTACCATAGTTGGTATAAAAATATAGCCAGGCTCGAACCTTAAGTATAAGAGCTTTTTATGCCAGTATAAATTATTAGGTGGTGGTTCTCTGTCTACAAAAAAAGAAGCAATTTTATCATGAACTCCATATTTAATTGCCAAAAAATCGGTGCTTAAAAACATGAAAAAATTATTTTAATTGTATGGTTTTTCTTTCAATTCTTTTTTGGTAATTGCTGCCCTTAAAAATTCGATGAACATAAACCCCTGCAACATGAATTGAATCGGGATCTAATTCGCCAGCTTCTACCAATTCTTCTACTTCTACAATAGTTACAGCCCCAGCCTTTGCCATAGAGGTTGAAAAATTTCTCGTAGTTTTTCTAAAAACCAAATTTCCCATGGTATCTCCTTTCCAGGCTTTAACAATTGCAAAATCTGCATGTAAAGCATATTCCATTAAATAATTTTTTCCATCAAAATTTCTTACCTCTTTTCCTTCTGCAATTTCAGTTCCATAACCAGCAGGTGTATAAAATGCCGGAATACCCATACCTGCCATTTCAATTCGGGTTGCCAAAGTTCCTTGGGGTATTAAATCAACCTCTAATTCTCCGCTTAATAATTGCCTTTCGAATTCTGCATTTTCGCCAACATAACTGCTCATCATTTTTTTGATTTGTCGGGTATGCAATAGTAAGCCCAATCCAAAATCGTCGACTCCTGCATTGTTAGAAATACAAGTTAAATTTTTAATACCTTTTTGTACAAGTGCATCAATACAATTTTCAGGTATTCCGTTTAAACCAAATCCACCTAACATTAAAGTGCTGCCATCTGTTATGTCTGCAATGGCTTCTTTAGCATTGACAAATACTTTATTCATTTTTAGGAAAATTTAATTGTGCTATTTACAAATTAATTAGGCACCATCGATTGCAATTTATTCATTATTGGTTTATTTCTTTGCAATAGTCCATATGCCTGTATCGAATCCATAAGTATCTTAAACTGGTCTGTATGTTCTACGTAGTATTGATAATTACTATAAAAATTTTCTCTTGAAATTTTGTGTATTGCAAAAACCTGATCGTACAGTTTAAATCTTTCTCGAGGTTTCTTGTAAAGTGAAGAATCTTTAATTTGTTTTTCTGTAAATAATTCATCGGCACAATACATATCCCACATAATTACTTTCATTTCATTGATGGTCTTTGGGTTGCTCGTAATAAAATTTTTACAAGCAAACAAAACAATAAAAAATAGGAGAGATAAATATTTCATTACTACTATTTATTTAAGATGACAGAAGTGTAAGTTAATTATTTAAGTTCATCTTTATATTTAGCTGCATTGGGTATATCCAGCAAACCTAAAATTTCTATTGCCTTTTGTTTTTCTTCGGGCGTAGCCTTTTTGAATATTCCAATCAACTCAATTGATTTACTTTGCATAAAAAATTGAAGAAACATGGTATTTGGATTCTCTTTATTAAAGGCCTGTAATTGTGTAAGTGATTGTAAAATATTTGATCTTGCTTCTGTTTCTTTATCGTACATAATATCTAAACCAGCCCTATAATAACTATAAACAACATCGTGCAAAATATTGTACCTACTATTCATTAAATTTTCAATTAAAAAATACCGGTTTCTAAGCCCATCAAAAACACGCCAACCACTAATTCCACTACCTTCTGGTGCATTATTTACAATGTTCTGTGCTTTTTGAAAAAACACTTCTCCTCCCCTTGGGGCAAACGATTCGTAATCCATACCCACTATCATGTATGCGTAATATGCAAAAATTGCTGTTAAATTACCCGTTAATGGATCGGTACCTTGTACTCGATTATCATTAAATTCTACTGGTTGATATTCAATATATTTAAACACCACATCGGCATCCATAAAATTAATTAGTGCAGCTTGATAGCTTGAATTAAATACTGGCCTAGCTGCTTGAATAGTAAGAGAAGCTTTATAAACATTTGTCGATTCAATTGACTCTAGATTTAATAAAAAGCTACATTCAATTTTTTCTGTTTGTTTAAATACATCCACACCCCACTTTCTATTATTTAGTAAATTGGTTAATTGGGTTTGAAGTGTAGTAAATATTCTTTTATCTACGGTAGTAGGTATTCTGTTTGCAATAACAGTAACTTTTGCTTGTAGTTCCTCTGCTTTGGTAGTATTTATTATAACTAGTAGTAAAAAAATTAGCACTATGTTTTTTAACCTCATCCTATTTTATTTTCAATGTATGAAATAATGTCTTTAGCTACTTCCTTTTTTGTTTTTAGCTCAAATTTAATGGCAGTACCATCTTTATTGATTATGGTTATTTTATTGGTATCGTATCCAAAACCTGCATTGAGATCATTGAGTGAATTTAATACAATACAATCAGCATTTTTATTTTTTAACTTTTCTAAAGCATGTTGTGTTTCGTTATTTGTTTCTAATGCAAACCCAACAAGAAATTGGTGTTTCTTTTTTATTTGTCCTAATGAAAAAAGAATGTCTTTAGTTTTAGCTAAATTTAAACTTATTGTAAGTGTTTTCTTTTTAATTTTCTGATTTTCGGGTGTTGTTGGTGTATAATCTGCAACCGCTGCACTCATTATAGCTATATCCGTTTTTTTAAAAGCAATACTACAACTTGTAAACATTTCATCGGCAGAAGTTACTGGTACTACTTTTATGCCTTTATATTTTATTGTCTGGTTTGTAGGGCCAGTAACCAAAGTTACTTCTGCACCTTGAAGATAAAATTCTTCTGCAATTGCAAAACCCATTTTTCCAGAGGAGTTATTTCCTATAAATCTTACAGGATCTATTGCTTCGTAGGTAGGTCCTGCAGTTATTAATACTTTTTTATTTGAAAACTGATTTGTTCTAAAAAATTGTTCTATTAAATACACATAAATTTCTTCTGGTTCCATCATTCTGCCTTCCCCAAATAAACCACTAGCCAACTCCCCTTTCCTTACCAGTAAAATTTTATTACCATAGCTTTCTAGCTTTGCTATATTATTTTTGGTGGTTGGGTGATGCCACATGTCTTCATCCATTGCTGGTGCAACAACAACAGGGCAAGTAGCCGATAGATAAATAGCCAATAACAAATTATCGCAAAAACCATTGGCCATTTTTGCAAGAGAATTGCAACTTAAAGGAGCAATTAAAAAAACATCGGCCCAACGACCTAACATTACATGGTTACTCCATTCATTCTCGGCAGAAATATCTATAAGTACTTTATTTTTTGATAAGGTAGAAAGTACCAAAGGCGACACAAAATCGGCTGAAGCTTTCGTCATTACAACCCTTACCTCTGCATTAGCTTTTACCAATAACCTTACCAATAAAATTATTTTGTATGCTGCAATGCTACCGGTAATACCAATTAAAACTTTTTTATTATTTAGCATGGGGTTTTATGAAACATGAAATTAAACAAAAACGACAGTAAAATACTGTCGTTTTAAAAAAATATGATTATCAATTATCTAAATAAATCTTCTTCATTATTTCTATAATAAATTTTGTCCTCCATAAATTCTTGAGTTGCTAAAATTGCAGGGTTTGGCATTTTTTCATAAGCTCTTGAAATTTCGATTTGCTCTTTATTTTCATGTACTTCTTCTAAGCTATCAGTATGGCTTGCAAACTCTTCAAGTTTATTATGCAATTCTTCTTTTAAAGAAATATTTATTTGGTTAGCTCTTTTTGCAACAATAGCAATGGATTCGTACAAATTACCTGTTTTGAGTTTTATGTCAATCAAATTTTTTGTTTCTACCACACTACTTGTGTTGGCACTAAGCTGCCTTCTTAGTTTGCTCATTTTTTTAAATTTTTGATAAAGTTATTTGATAAAGATTTAAATCGTTCAACATCCGATAAATATTTGCTTTCTTTAAAGCGTTCTATAAAATCTGAACATTCGCTTATTACTTTTTCATATCTCTCTTCTTGTTTTTCAGGAATACTCATTTCGGCGTATTTATAATATGCTTTAATAACAAGATATTTGTATTCATCCCCTTTTTTAGAATCGGGAAAATTCTCTGAAACATTAGAAAAACTGATGGCCGCTGCTTTATAAAAGCCTAAATTATAGTAGAGTTCAGCACTTTTAGAATCCTTTTGCTCTAATTTTTCTCTACAGGCATCCATAATATCACTTGCTTCTTTTACTCTTGCAGATGTGGGATGTGTATTAATAAATATCTGCATTAAACCAATTGCTTTATTCGTATTGGTTTGATCTAAATCTACTTTTGGTGATTGTTTATAGTAGCTATAAGCCCTCATATACTCACACTCTTCTGCCTTTGGGCTATTTGGAAAAGTTTCTACAAAGCTTTTAAATAAGTTCTCCGAATTTAAATAATCTTTTTCATAGTAAGAGCAATAAGCAAATTTGTAATAGATATCTTCAAATTGGGGAGTACCTTTTAAATATGGGAATATTTCTTCGAACAAAATTTGTGCAAAATTAAATTTCTTTTTTGCATAGTATTGTTCGGCCATTTTAAGCTTGTATTGATAATCTTTGCTTTTTTGAATTTTAGCAAATTTTGATGTACATGAGCTTAGTACTACAGTAACTAATAATAAAAGTGTAAATACCTGTTTCATTGAAGTTTGCAAAAGTATGGTTTTGAGGGCAATTTATATGCTGTATTTTTAGAAATAGGATTTTAGTAGTTAATTATAATACAAAAAGCCCTCAATTTTTATTTGAGGGCTTTTATATTAACTAAAAACATATTTAATTCGAAAACACACCTCTTTGTTTTGCTGCTGGCTTAGATTTGCCTCTTAGCTCAGGATGTGGGGGTTGAACATTATTAGGGCCAGTTTCCATTGTTGGGAATAAATCAACCGATAATACATCATCATCTGAAGTTTTTCCGTATTCGAATATAAACCTAGTTTCAGATATACCTTGTTGTTCTACCAAGTATCTAATAACTGCATTAACCCTATCCCAACTTAATTGCTGCGTTGATTTATTCTGAGCACCATAACCAACCACTTTTACATTACAGCTAGCATTGTTTCTTAATTTATCAGCAACCACCGAAAGAATGGCTTCTCCATCTTTAGTTAACTTATAGTTGTTTGCAAAGAACTGAATTGATGGTAGAGCTTCTAGTTTACATTCTTTATTTGTACTACCTTTCTTCATTTCATTAATCAATTTCATAGCCGAATCGCAACATGGTGCTTCAGGGCAATTACCTACACCATCAGCATCTACTGGGAAACATTTTTGTAAGGTTAATTTTTCTTTGTCTTTACAATCTGGCACCCCATCTCCATCTGTATCTGCAGTAATACCATGTGTGTCAACAGGACAACCATCTGGTGTATTTGGCTCTAAATCAAGTTCATTTAACACACCATCCTTATCGTCATCTTTTACTTTAAACATTTTAGATATCGCAACCTTATTTTTATTAATATCTGCATAAGCGAATTCCAATGGATTTAACCACCACAATGGGGGAACTCTTTTTTTCGAGTTTCCAATATTAAAATTGGCACCAAGTTGAGTAAAGGCAATATTATCCCATTCTGATGTAAATACTGCATACCGCAAATCGCCACTTTGTCTATACCACCCATCAATATAATCGTCTCTGGTTTGTATTCTTTTATACTCAAAGTTTAATGACCAACTTTTACCCATTCTGTACTCAATTCCAACGCCCGAGCTAAAGCAATGTCGTAGTTGCCATTCTTTTGATAAGCCTGGTCTTCTATCATTAACCTCAGCTTTGGTTTCATAAGAATTGTCGGTCATTGCACGTAATTGCTTACGCAAGTCCACTCTACTTGCACCAGCAGAAAAGTTTCGAGAAACATCTTCAAAAGGGTATCTTACACCCTCTGGAGTCATTAAATTCATTTTAGTGTTGTACAATAGTGCAGTGTAACCAAAAAGGCCATATATGTTCCAACGCTTTTGTTTAGTATGAAACATAATATTGCTTAAAGAAACCAACCCTTCCAATGAACCAGCAAATGCCATTGTTCTATGGTTATGTATATAACCTCTTGGTGCAGTTGCGTATAATCTATTTATTGTAGGACTATTATTAAAATTTGCATTTGGTTGATAATCTAAACCCAACATGTTATAATAAGCAAATGAGGAACGAACAGAAAATACATAGCCCATCGCCTTTCTTACATGAACACCAATTCCATGAGCATATGACTGTACACCTTTGCCTAAACCATGAACAGCCATTGGGGCATCGCCATCAACATATGGCAAACCAGCAAAGATGCCAAATTGCCATTGATCTCTGGGTTTTGAAGGGAAATTACCCTTGTTACTCAGAAAATCTGCTTGCTGCGACATCTCTCTTGGAGCTATATAAGATGTATCAGAATAGTTGTGAACACCCCCCATTTGGGCATTACTACTATTCAGTAATGCTAGTGTAAAAAGGGCTACTACGATAAATTTTTCCTTTAACATAAAAATGATGTTCAATAAACACTCAATTACTTGAGAATAAGAATTACTTGTATATAACGGTGTATAAGATGGATAATTGTGCTGAAAAGTTGCATTAAAACTCAAAAATGGTCCTTTTTGTGGATAAGAGACCCAAAATTGTTTCCTTTTCCCAACATGGGACAGAAAATATACATAATTGTGGATAAATTTTTTGTAAGGATTTTTGGAGAAAGTTCAAAAATTGTAATGTAGAAGTTCAATTTATAATTGATAAATGTGTTGAGTTAATTAAATTTTAGACATTACATCTAAATTATTGCTGAAAAATAAATTCTACATCAAATTACCTATTATATGTAGGCTTTAAATCTTGTAAATCTTTAATACTTTTACATTTATTAGCCTTTTGAAATAGGCTTTATGCTGAATTGCTTACTAATTTTATAGGTACTATCAACTCCACATTTAATTAAAAAAACATGAATAAAAATTGATTTTATCACGAAATAGAAGAATTGGCAAAAAAAAAACCTCCCTAAATGGGAGGCTTTTGTTAGTATAATATGTTTAGCATAAAAAGCTAATACTTATAAATTTGGATGTGGGGCTGGTACCGTGTTTGGACCATCTTCAGTTGTACCCATTAAATCAACTGTATTTTCATCACCATCTTGAGCGTAGCTAAATACGAATCTACTTTCTGCAATACCTTGTTTTTCAACTAAATATTTGATTACAGCATTTACTTTTTCCCAACTAGATTGTTGAGATTTTTTGCTAGTAGAACCATATCCAACAACTTTTACTTTACAAGTTGGATTAGCATTAATCTTTTGAGCAACAGAAGCTAAAACAGCTTGAGCATCTTTTGATAATTTAGATCCACCTTTAAATTGTATGCTTGGTAAATCACCAATTGAACATGCATCAGACTTCTTAGTTAATCCGTTAGCAATATCTTCTTTAACTTTAGCTAACTCGTCTCTTAGCTCTTTGCAACATGAAGGTTCTGGAGCAGTTCCAACACCATCATTATTAACAGGGAACCATTTTTGAGGAGTTAATGTTTCTTTATCTCTAAAATCAGGAACACCATCGCCATCTGTATCTAATGCACGACCATGGGCGTCTACTTTAGCACCTGATGGTGTATTTGGCTCTAGATCAAATTGATCAGTAACACCATCACCATCAGCATCATCTAACTTAACCTTTGGCATCTTCATATGCTGAGGCTTATTTAATTCATTGTAAACGAAGTTATTAGGATTAATCCAGTATAAAGGTTGTACCCTTTTAGCTGAACTACCAATGTTTACGTTAACCCTAGCACCTAAAAAGGTATAAAAATCACCAGAATTGCCTGCTGAAAAACCATCAGAATAGTCATATCCAGGAGAAATAAATGTAAATCTTTGTTCTAAGCCTACATTAACTTTATTTGATAACTTATAAGTAATACCTGTACCTGTAGAGAAACCTTGCATTACAGACCAGCCTTTACGACCATTTACAGTTGCACCCCACATAGTATTTAGTAAACCACTTTGACTGTTTGCTTGAAATCTTGGAGCACCTGTGTTAGTTGATGCTTGAGCACCATAAAAAATACGGTCTCCAGTTGTACCGCCATAAGCTACTTCTAATTGAGAAGCGATTAAGCTATAACCACCAAAAAGATAAACATTGGTTTTTGGATTACCTCTATAGTTACTTAAAGTATTTAAAGACATGATAAAATCTAAGTTACCGCTGTGGGTTTTAGTTTTATAGTTTCTTTCACCAATGCTTCTACCAAAAGTAGTTGGTTCGCCAGAGTTAAAAGTACCAAGGTATTGACTACGAATAGAAAAAACATGATTAAGTGCTTTTCTCAAACTAATACCCCCACCAAAACCAACTTTTGACTTAACATCTCCAATAATCATTGAAGGTCCAGCAGTAAAGCCTAATTCCCATTGGCTGCGTGGTTGTGCAGGGTAAGGATAGTTGTTGTTTAAAAATTCGTTGTGCTGCGGCATACGCTTGGCCGGAACTTTAGAACTATCTTTCCAATCCCAACCCCAATCGTTGCCTTGAGCAAATCCTGTAAATTGTAGTGCTACAATTAGGATAGCTAATAATGTGTACTTTTTGCTTGCCATAATGATGATTTATTAATAAAATTTTGAATCCATTATTTGGATAACTTCTACAAAAGTAATCAATCTATGCAAAATACCAAAATATATATAATAAATAATTTTGGAAACCTATGGAGATTCAATATTTGCATTTTTGATAAAGTAGGAGATTGGTTTTAAGGTATATTGCACACCTATTAATGTAAGATGAATTTAGCAAAACAAATTATTGAAGATGAATTGAAACTTTTTGAGGTTCATTTTAGAGAAGCTGTAAAAAGTAGGGTGGCCTTGTTAGATAGAATAATGCAGTATATTGTAAAAAGAAAAGGAAAGCAACTTAGACCCATGTTTGTTCTTTTATCTGCTAAATTAGGTGGTACAATTAATGAAACATCATACAGAGCAGCCTCGTTAGTAGAATTGTTACATACCGCTACGCTTGTTCATGACGATGTGGTGGATGAAGCAATGGAAAGAAGGGGTTTTTTTTCAATTAACGCTCTTTGGAAAAATAAGATAGCCGTATTGGTTGGCGATTACCTTTTATCAAAGGGTTTACTACTCTCATTAAACAATAAGGATCATTTGGTATTACAAATTTTATCGAATGCAGTAAAAGAAATGAGTGAAGGTGAATTATTACAAATTGAGAAATCGAGAACCCTGAATTTAAAAGAAGATATTTACTATGAAATTATTAAAGGTAAAACAGCCTCGTTATTAGCTTCATCGTGTGCAGCAGGTGCGTCTTCAACATTTACAGATGAAGGCGAGATAGAAAAGATGCGTTTGTTTGGAGAAAAAGTAGGTATGGCATTTCAAATTAAAGATGATTTATTTGATTATGGTACCACCAACGTTGGAAAACCAACAGGTAACGATATAAGAGAAAAAAAACTAACACTACCAATTATTTATGCCTTAAATAATTGTGATGCATCGATCAGAAAAAAAATTATTTACATCGTAAAAAATGAAAATACACAACCCGATAAAGTTAAATATGTAATTGAACAAGTAACTTCATTAGGTGGTATAGAATATGCAACTACAAAAATGTTTGCTTACAGAGATGAGGCATTATCAATATTGTATCAATTTCCAAAAACTGATGTTAGAGATGCTTTAGAAGAGTTGGTTCGTTACACAACAGATAGAGTGTATTAAAATAAGTTTTATCAGATTATATTTATGCAAAAACGTTGGAACATATTAAATGCAGATGAAAAGAAAATAAATGCATTACAACAATCGCTAAAAATTAATACAACAATCTGCAAAATTTTGGTTCAACGGGGATACACAGATTATGAAACCACAAAACATTTTTTTCGACCCGATTTAACCCAACTACACAATCCATGGTTGATGAAGGATATGGATAAAGCCGTTAGCAGAATAACTTTGGCCTTAAATAATAATGAAAACATTTTAATATTTGGAGATTACGATGTAGATGGCACTACAAGCGTAGCATCTATGTTTCAATTTCTAAAAAATATTTATGATAATGTTGATTATTACATTCCTCATAGATACAAAGAAGGTTATGGTGTAAGTAAAGCAGGCATTGATTATGCAAAAGCCAATAACCAATCATTAATTATTGCTCTAGACTGCGGTATAAAAAGTGTTGAATTAATAGCTTATGCAAAAACTTTAGCTATCGATTTTATTATTTGCGATCATCATTTACCCGATGAAATATTACCAGATGCTATTGCCATACTAAATGCAAAACAAAAGGATTGTATCTACCCATTTAAGGAACTGTGTGGATGTGGTGTGGGCTTTAAACTAATGCAGGCATTAACTGAACAACTAAAATTAGATACTACAAATTATTTAAACTATGTTGATTTAGTTGCAATTGCTATAGCAGCAGATATTGTACCTATGGTTGGCGAAAATAGAATTTTGGCTTATTATGGATTGAAGAAGGTTAATACCAACCCAAACATTGGTATTAATGCCTTAATGAAGCTGGCAAATGTGCAAAAAGAAATGACCATTAGCAACCTTGTATTCATTATTGCCCCAAGAATTAATGCTGCTGGACGCATGGATGATGCCAAAAAAGCAGTACAATTATTTATTGAAAAAGATAGTACTAAAGCAATGGAATTTGCTGAAATGTTACACAGCGATAATTCCGATAGAAAAGAAACTGATACTAGTATTACTGAGGAAGCATTGGCATTAATTGAGAAAGATGAAACCCTCATAAAGAGAAAAACCACTGTTCTCTACCAAGAACATTGGCACAAAGGTGTAGTTGGTATTGTTGCAAGTAGATTAATTGAAACGTATTATAGACCAACAATTGTACTTACCAAAAGTGGAGATATTGTTGGAGGTAGTGCTAGAAGTGTTATTGGTTTTAACTTGTACGAAGCCATTCATGCTTGCAGAGAACATTTATTGGGCTATGGTGGTCATTTCGCAGCAGCTGGCATGACGTTACTGCCTGAGCAGGTAACTAACTTCAGCAATGCATTCGAAAAAGTGGTTATTGAAACCATTGCCCCTGAATTGTTAATTCCTGAAATTATTATTGATAGTGAAATTTCATTTGATGAAATTACGCCTTCTTTCTATAATATCCTCACTCAAATGGAGCCATTTGGGCCAGAAAATATGAGGCCAAATTTTATTGCAAAAAATGTAATGGACACTGGATTCTCAAAAATTGTAAAAGAACAACATTTACGTTTTTCTGTGAAGCAAAAAGATATTCATCTAACTGGTATTGGTTTTAATATGGCCACTCAGTTTTCTTTATTTCAAGAAAAAAAACCATTAGATATTGTTTTTACAATTGACTTAAATGAATTTAATGGTGAAAAGAATTTACAAATGAAAGTAATAGATGTTAGATTGAGTGAATAAGAATTATTTAATTTATCTACTAAATTTTATCTAAAATCATCTTCTTCTAATTCATCGTCATTAAAATTCATAGCGTTTAAATTCATCATACTTCCCATTAAATCTTTAAACTCAATTCTGCCTTCCATAATTTTTTTACTAATTAATGAATAAGTCGATAATCCATGCAAAACAAACTCCATCAACAGTGCATTTTCATTATCGTTTGCAGCATTAAAATACTTTTTAACAAGCCCAAATAACCCATCAACTTGGTATAATGCCAACACCTTTTCTTCATCTTTCATATCTACCAAAATATCTAAGTGATTGCCAGCATCGAACCAACGAGTAATTAGCTTGTAGGGGTTGTCTTCGGGCTTTTCATCTACACTTTTTTTACCTAACGGCTTTTTCTTTTTCGCTTGTTCGGGGTTAGGAAAATATTGAACAAACAAGGTTCTTATTGCTTTGTCAATTAAATTAACTGCAACCTGATAAGGCCCTTCTTGTTCACCCTCATACACCAACTCAATTTTACCAGTTAACGATGGAATTACACCCACCAAATCACTCAACCAAACTTGTGTTTTTTTCTCATTGTTAATAATAGCTCTTCGTTCTGCACTACTTACTAAATTTTCGTAAGCAGCTATTGTTAATCTTGCACTAACACCACTTTTTTTGTCAACGTATTCATTGTTTCTAGCTTCAAATGCAATTTGTTCTACCAAACGTTTTACCAAATCACTTACTGCCACTTTATCTTGTTGTTCCTGTAAAATATTTGCCTCTTGTTCAGTAATGGCTAAACTCTCTTCAATGGTTTTTGGATAGTGCGTTAAAATTTGACTTTGAATTCTATCTTTCAACGGCGTTACAATACTTCCTCTGTTGGTATAATCTTCGGGGTTGGCAGTAAACACAAATAAAATATCCAATGGCATACGCAACTTAAACCCACGAATTTGAATATCGCCTTCTTCTAAAATATTGAACAATGCAACTTGAATTCTTGCTTGTAAATCGGGTATTTCATTAATCACAAAAATGCCACGATTACTACGTGGAATAATACCATAATGAATCACCCCTTCATCTGCAAAACTCAACTTCAAATTAGCGGCTTTAATGGGGTCAATATCACCAATTAAATCAGCCACACTTACGTCAGGTGTTGCTAATTTTTCTCCATAACGTTCTTTTCTATGTACCCAATGTATGGGTGTTTCGTCGCCATGCTCAGCAATTAAATCTTTAGCAAATTTGCTTAGTGGTTTTAATGGATCATCATTTACTTCACTTCCTGCAATTGTTGGAATATATTCATCCAGCAAGTCCACCATTTGCCTTGCCATACGTGTTTTTGCTTGACCACGTAAGCCCAAAAACAAAATATTGTGTCTGCTCAACAGAGCCCTTTCTGTATCAGGAATTACCGTGTCTTCATACCCAATAATTCCAGTAAAAGGGTTTTCTTTTGATTGAATTTTGCCAATCAAATTTTTTCTTACTTCATCTTTAACCGATAAAGTTTTATACCCACTTTTTTTTAACTGACCTAATGTTACGATTTTACTTATGTTCATTGCCGAGAAGTCGGAAAGACGAGAAGTCAATCCTTTTTTATTTTATTAATATATTATTATTCTAATCATGAATTTTATAAACAATATCTTCTTATTCCATCTTTGATTAACCCAACGTTAAAATTGATTACAAAACCAACTCTATTCCCTGTTAACTTTAAGTGACTTAAGAGTTGAGCCTGCCAAACAGGATTTACATCGTTTACTGCTTTTATTTCACATACAATTATTTCTTCTACCAAAATGTCCAATCTTAATCCCTCATCAAACTCTAAACCATCATAAAAGATTGGTAAACTCACTTGCCGTTTATATTAAATTCCTTTTTTCTCTAACTCATAACAAAGACATCTTTCATATATTTTTTCAAGTAAGCCAGGACCAAGCTGTTTATGTACTTTAAAAGCACAATCCACTATTTCTTTACAAAGCCATTCTTCTTTTTCATTTAATGTGTACATGGTCACATGATTTTACAAAAAATCTTTTTGCCTTATCATCTTACCGGCATAACTAATTAAGAGTTTCTCTTTTCCAAAAAAATTCTTCTTGTCCAGATAAATTAAAGTATGCCGTTTTTGAAATTTAATCCCAGTTAATGTATTTCAAAAAAACGAAGTTTTTCTCTTCGTGTTCTTTGTGCCTTTGTGGTAAAACTTTCTTCCAGTAAATCACGTCTTACAGGCAAAACTCAATACACCGTTTTCCTCTTCCCACTTTCAAAATCCTTAAAAATAAATGCTCCCAATTTATCCAAACTTGCAAAAAAAGCTTTGCCATTATTCATTTCGGTAAATTCTTGTACAAAGCTTTGTAGGTATGGATCGCTTGCAATCATAAATGTGGTAATTGGTATCTTCAACTTTTTACATTGTGCTGCTAAATTGATGCATCGGTTTACTACTTTTCTGTCTAACCCAAAACTGTTTTTATAGTACTTCCCTCCTATTTTTAAACAGGTGGGTTTACCATCGGTAATCATAAAAATTTGCTTGTTACTGTTTTTTCTTCTCCTTAAAATATCCATAGCTAACTCTAAACCAGCAACTGTATTGGTGTGGTAAGGGCCTACCTGTAAGTAGGGTAAATCTTTAATTTCTATCTGCCAGGCATCGTTACCAAATACTACAATATCGATGGTATCTTTTGGATATTTTGTAGTAATCAATTCGCTTAAAGCCATAGCAACTTTTTTAGCTGGTGTAATTCTATCTTCACCATATAAAATCATTGAATGAGAAATATCGATCATTAAAACTGTTGATGTTTGCGTTTTAAAGTCGGTTTCTCTAATTTGCAAATCATCTTCCTTCATGGTAAAAGAGTCGATACCATGATTTATTTGTGCATTACGAATACTTTCTGTAAAATCAATTTGCTCTAACATGTCGCCAAATTGAAAGCTTCTAGTATCCGGACTAACCTCATCTCCTTGGCCATATTTGGTGGTTTGATGGTTACCAGTTTTAGTTTTTTTAAGCTTCCCAAAAATTTCTTCTAAACTTTTTTTGCGAATGGTTTGCTCACTTTTGCCAGTAATATTCATTGCACCATCTACCGGATTTTCTTGTAAATAACCATTGTCTTTTAAATCTTGTATAAAATCGCCCATACCATATTCACTGGTGGTAAATTGGTATTTTTTGTCGAGCTCACTCATCCAACTTAAAGCTTCACTGGCATCTCCATTGGTATAGGTAAGCAACTGCATAAAGATGTCGAGCATTTGCTCGAACTTGCTTTTGGCATTTTCGTTAGGATTAAATTGTATAAATCGATTACCAATCATTTAGTTTTTTAGTTTTATGGTTTTTGGTTTTATAGTTTGATAGTTTAAAAGTTTATACATAAGTTAATTTATAATTCGTAACCCGTAATTCACTAATCAACTAATCAACTAATTAACCATAATACAAATAATAACACCATAAAGTTGCGGTAAAAAATATCCTGTTAGCATTTTGTACCAACAGGATATTTCGATATGAGAAATAAATAATTATTTAGCTTTTACTGCTGGCGAATCTTTTTTGGCAGGCTCTGGAGATATTACTTTTGGAGCAGCATAACTTGCTTCCATTTGTTCTACTTCCATTAACATACTGTAGCTTGCCCTTATTTCTTCTAGCATTTTTAATTGATGACCAGATAATGCATTCTCAAGTAATTGATCAGCTGTAATTTGATCTTGCCTTGTAAGTGCAGTATTGTACCTAAATACATACTCTTTTAGCAATTTATCGTAAGCAGCTCTATCCATACCCGTTTCACCCAAAGAAACATAGTAATCTTGTTGTTGGCTTAAATCTTTCTTTAACCCCTTTAATACTTTAGCAGCTAAATCTTTTTCTTCTGCAGTGTAACAAGCAGCTAAAAATCGCATGGCATTTCTGTTGTGTTGGTTACCACGACTCACTTGGCCATAACTCATATTTTCTTCCAACATCATTTTATCGCAACGCTGTAAAGCAGCTCTTGCATCTTCTTTGCGATTTCTGTTGGCTAAATCAAATGCTAAGTCGGTATATGCTTCTCTTATAGAATTTAGATGTCTTCTATTTTCTTCATCATAATAAACACCCTTCAATTCGGCATTACCAAATGCAAAAGTTTTCATCATTTTTGTATAAGCCCATTCGGTGTTTACAAAAGGCCAATCGCCAGCAACAGTTGTATTGGTATTTTCAACAGGCACCAATCTGTAACTTAAGCCATCCATACGTAAATATTTCTCGAAACCCAAGTTAATTTGGTATGGAGAATTATTGGTAAAGTAAATTGGACGATTCCATTTGTTAGCAGCAATAATATTTAAAACAGCTAGATCATTTTTTTGTAATGATGCTCTTGGAATTTCAAATTTCAATTCGCTGGTAACAGTATCTTTTGGGTTTACAGTTCCATTTTTCAAAACTAAATCTCTATCAACTGGTACCGAAACTTTTTTAACAGGATAACTATTTAAAGGTTCTCCCCTAGAATTATCCATATAATCTGGATTATCGCTACCCACATAATTCTTCATTAAATCGTACAAATCGTAATACGCATTTTCTGGAAAATTAGGTTTAGGAACGTGTTGTATATAATCTCTCTTACGACCTTCAATTTGATCGGCTGTCCAAATTACATCAATGGCATCGCTACCATTTACTTTGTAACGCAATTGGTTGATGTACCAATCTATACCCAACAAACTATAATTAATTACTCTAATATCTGGTCTAATACCTTCCACTTCTTGAGCATACCATAATGGATAGGTATCGTTATCGCCAAAAGAAAATAAAATGGCATTTGGTGCACAACTTTCTAAATAGTCTTTAGCTAAATCTCTGGCCAAAACTTTTTTGCTTCTATCATGGTCGTCCCACTCTTGTTGTGCCATTAAAACTGGTACAGCAAATAAACATAAAGCTGTTGCTAAGGTTGGTGCTAAGCTAGCACCAGCAATTTTAGTTAACCAATCTTTTACTTGTAACACACCTAAGCCTATCCAAACAGCAAATGCAAAGAAGCTACCAACATAAGCATAGTCACGTTCACGAGGCTGATTACCTGCTTGGTTTAAGTAAATAACAATGGCAAATCCTGTAAAGAAAAAGAGCAAGAAGTTTACAAAAGCGTCGCTCCCTTTTTGTTTAAAATGATA
Organism: Chitinophagaceae bacterium; assembly: GCA_031429335.1. Taxonomy (GTDB): domain Bacteria; phylum Bacteroidota; class Bacteroidia; order Chitinophagales; family Chitinophagaceae; genus UBA1930. The sequence goes on from JANOZK010000103.1 coordinate 38,345, forward strand.
CAATAAACCAATTAAGCCTAAAATAAATGGTAAAGCAAAAAGTTTATTGTGTGCTTTGTTGTGCTGTATACTATCGGGTAATTTGCTTTGTTCTCCTAATCTCCATTTATCGAAAAAGCTAATGCCGGTAATCCAATTACCATCTCTAATATTACCTTGATAAGTACCTTGTACATCACTTTGTTTACCAGCAAAATTCCACATAAAATACCTAAAATACATGAAGTTTATTTGGTAACCCATTAAAAAATGAATGTTATCGGCTTGGGTTGGTTCTCTATCGTAACTACCATCTTTTGTTTTACTAATTCCTAAAAAATTACCATAATAATCTGCATGATATTGGTCGTTACTTGCATCCCATACACGAGGAAAAACCATTTTATCCTCTGGCATATACAAGTATTTAAAATCTTTGCCAATTTCTACATATTTATCTTTCCCTTTTTGGTATTTAGCACCAGTTTCTTTTGAATCGTAAGGACGAGCAGTAAATTTTTGTCCGTATAAAATAGGAAAATCTCCATATTGCTCCCTGCCTAAATAACCAACCAAACTCATCGGGTTATCTACATTGTACATATCAACACTAGGGTTAGCACTACTGCGTATCATAGTGGTTAAATAAGTGCTGTACCCAATAAGCATAAAGGCAAAACACCAAACACCTAGTTTTAAATAATACCAACCTTTTTTTGCTGCAAATTTTAATGCATACCAAATTAAAGCAGTAAGTAAAACAAAAAAGAAAGTAAAACCACTAAAGAATGGCAAACCAAAACCATTAACAAAATATCTATCAAATGCACCAGCCATTTTTATTGAATATTGTATTACACCAACTTGTACAACACCAGTAATAACACAACCCAATAAAAAGAAAATATAAATACCACCGTAATAATCTTTTCTATTTTTATTAATTCCTTCAACAAGGTATAATAAACCAATAGCACCAGCAGTAGCAAAAATCATTAAGCCAGCAATAGTACCATCTAAAGGCACTCTATCGCTTGCATCGGAATTAGCCATAACCAAGCTACCTATAAAACCTACAATGCCACCAATAATAAGGGTCCAAACAAAATACTTGCGTATCAATTTATAATTAAAATGTTCTCTCTTTTTAAAATAATACACCATTACAATGGCAGGTATGGTTAATAGGTTTAGTAAATGCACACCAATGGATAAACCCATTATAAAAAATATAAACACAATCCAGCGGTCGGCACCTTTTTCATCGGCTTCATGCTCCCATTTTAAAATAGCCCAAAAAACCAAGGCCGTAAAAAATGAACTTAAGGCATACACTTCACCCTCAACTGCACTGTACCAAAAGCTATCGCTAAAAGTGTAGGCCAATGCCCCCACAATACCAGCACCCATAATGCTCCAAATTTGGTTACCCGATAATTCTTTGGTAACATCGGTATGTACAATTCTTCTAGCAAAGTGGGTAATACTCCAAAATAAAAACAAAATGGTAAAGCCACTAGCCAAGGCACTCATTATGTTAACTGCTTTTGCTGCAGTAAGTGGATCGTTGCCAAATAAAATAATAAAGAAACGCCCTAATAATACAAACATGGGTGCACCCGGTGGGTGAGGAACTTGTAGTTTAAAACAACTACTTACAAACTCGCCACAATCCCATAAACTACCACCAGCTTCTGCAGTTAAAATATAGGTACTACAAGCAATTAATGCAATTACCCAACCTACAATATTGTTTGTTTTTTTAAAATTCATTGGTTTTGGTTTTTTTAGAGAGTGGCAAACATAAATGATTAAACTTAAAATTGAAAATGCAGTTATTGTACCTATTTATAAGCCAATGTTAAAATTTAAAAGAAAAGAAAAGAAAATTGGGGCTGTAAGCACTACAATATAGCCATACTGTGGTTAGGGCTATACCTCCAAGTGCCCTGAGGCAGGGCAGCTTTTCGTTCTATCCCTCAGCCTTTGGGCTGAAGAATCTAAGTTGAGCAGTAATTATTATTTAAAATTGATTTTTTCAAATGATAAAAATGCTTTCATTGTAAAGGCGAGTGTCATGTAGCCGTGTGCTTGGGTATTGTGGCACTCGCCGTAAACGGTGACATTACAAAAACTAAACCCAATTCGGCGTAGCTTCTCAATCGAAGCTACTGGGCGTATGGCTGTGCCTACGCCCTGGCTTTTATGTAGCATTTGCTACACCAATATAATCTAACTACAAAAAACTAATTTTTATCAAGCCTTTTTTGCCTGCATAATCTCTTGCACTGCTTAGCAAATAATCTTCTTCAAACTCAACTAAACCTGCTTTAACTGCGTTTTGATGTATGTAGATTACTTTGCTCATGTACATATCTGGTATATGTGGATCTATGCCTATGGCATGGCTCTCATGTGTCCATAATTGGTAGTTGGTGTTTCTAACATGTTGCTGTGCTGCATGTTTAAATCGAAACAACATCCATTCTCGTCTGCTTTCTGGTTCTTGTTGTATAGATTGTAGTATTTGTTTACTGGTATGCCTTTTAAAATCTCTGATTGTATCTGATAGTGTGCCATTGCTGCTTGATAATATACCATGCACATGGTTGCTCATTATACACCATGCATGTACATTTAATTGTTTGTGTTCAACACAATAGTTAAAAGCATCTATTAGAATATCGCAATAGCGTTTTCTGGTAAATACATCTACCCAAGCTACTACTTGAAATGTTAAATAATAAACGCCTTGTTGATCTTTGATTACATAGCTATCTGGCATTGGCTAATGTACTATTTTTTGTGATATTATTTCCGTTAGTGTAGCTGAAAGCTACAAAAAAATACGGCGTAGTGGGTACTACGCCGAGTGAACGTTTTTTTATGATGATTACAAGCTACGCCGAGTTTGGGAAAATAAACGCCTTGCTGGTCTTTTATTACATAACTATCTGACATATAGCTAAGGTACTAACTTTCTGTATATTTATACTATAAGAATGATTGTTTTAATGTAGCAAATGCTACCAAAAACAAACTGCGTAGGCACAGCCATACGCCGAGTGAACGTTTATTTATGATGCTTACAAACTACGACTAGTTAGGGGTATATTTATTAATGCCTGACAATGTTACAATAGATAGATTGGCCACAGATGCGGATTTACAAACTACTTGGTATGTTAATAGGTGTACAACCTATGAATAAAATTAGTTTAAAACGACATAAAAAAAACATTCAATGAAAATATTTTTTTATATAATTATTACCATAAATTTATTAGGCTGTAACTCAATATCGCATAGCGAAGCTAAAGTGGTCATAGAAAATACAAATAAAAAAAATATACAAAATGAAGTACAATCAGAAAAAAAAGAGTCTAATCCAAGAAGTAAAAATATAAAATCTAAAAAAGATAAAAATCGAAATAAATCAATTGTAAGAAGTGTAAATATAATTAATAATAGGTTTGATACTGTTGTACGAACTGATAAAAATGGATATTATGAAAAAACAATACGAATAGCATGTATAAAAAATGAGATTAAGCAACAATGTATTGACACGGTGTATAAATTTATTTACGACACAATACTTACCAAATGTAAATACAGTCAAACTATAGGTAAGGATACACTAAAAGTATTTAGAGATTTTTTTGATGAAAACGTATGCCCACCTAATAATTTTACACATTCAAAATATATTAACTATATAAAAAAATGTGAAATGCAATTACCTCAAACTAAAGAGAAAATTTTGAATCTCTTTAGACTATCTGGGGAAAAAATGTGGGATGAAATTACCGATGGTCTTAAAATCATTGGTGATAGTACTAAAATGGATACATATAAATGGGTAGCAATACCTACATATTACCTAACCTATAATGTAGTTATGTATGATGATGCAAAAGATAATCTAATCGACTATTTTAATTTAGATACTACTATGTTAAAATATGCGTTGCTTGAAGATGGATTATTAAAATTGTTAGTATATAATATAAATGGTGTAATAGATTTTACTGTTTCTGAACAAAAACATTTATGGAGTATCTATAACGAAATAAAAAAAATGAAGCGTATACCAATAGCACTCTCTTTGTCTTTTATGTCCCAAACAAAAAAGGGTCTTCCGCCATCTGAAATAATGGATTTTGTTTATGCAAAAAATAAGCAATTTATTTATGTTTCAAAAACTGAAGAAAAATTCGGGCATTATAATATGAATGATAAAACTGAAAAGATAGAACTAGTAAGAACATTTAAAGTTGCTTCCGAATCTGCACTTCAATGTGATAAGGATACACAAAAAAGTAATTTAATCGCTAGGATTCTTAATTCTGAATATGAAAATTTAATTGAATACCAAAAGAATAATAAACCATTGTCTCCTTAATATTTTAACTCGAATATAGTGTTTCTGAAAAATTTAATTCTTATTATACTTTTTTTTATGGGGTTGTTAGTTGCACCACAACTAATAACCCCTCCACTCAAACTGCTGAAATTGTGTGGAATAAATGCCAACCAATACAATTTAGTGATTTTAGGGGTAAAGTACCTACTAACAATAAACATGATGCATCTATTAATACCCACATAAAAATAAACCCATACGATAGTACTAAATATATTATAGCAGCAGTAATGCGTTGCAACTATTCTTGGACTACAACTAAAAGCCCCTATGTTTTAAAACATGAACAATACCACTTTAATATTGCAGAGTTGTTTGCTAGAAAGTTGCGTAAACAAATTGTTGAACTAAAAATAAAAATTCCGAGCAGTACTTTTTATTATACTTATAATGAACAATTAAACAACTGTTTAGATTTTCATGCAAAATACGATTCAGTTACAGAGCATTCTATTAAGAAAGCCCAACAACTACTTTGGCAAAAAAACATTGATGCAGAACTAGCAGCTTTAGAAGAATATAAAAATCCAATAATTGCTAAGTAAACTTATAGCTAACTTTTGGTAACTAGCTTTAGGCTATTTAATAAATACAATGGTATTAGTTATACAACTATACCATTTAGTTATAACAAACATTATGCAGCTTGCTTACACTAGCTTAACTTCGCCAAATTAAATAATTGAGCAATGAACTTATTTGTAACAGGGTTAATGGATGATATGGACGATGTGGATTTAAAAGAAATGTTTGAATTATATGGCGATGTTAAAGCAGCTAAAGTGGTGATGGATAGAAATACAGGCAAAAGCCGTTGTTTTGGTTTTGTAGAAATGGTAAACAAGAACGAAGCTGTAGAAGCCATGAACTTATTAAATGGGGCACAAATGGGGCGTAAAACAATGAGTGTGCAAGAAGCCGAACAACAAACACAAAGCAATGCTCCTAGAAGAAACAATAACCAAGGTGGTGGTGGCTATAATAGGCGGTACTAATTAGGAATTATGAGTTATGAATTATGAGTTATGAATTATGAGTTAGGAATTAGGAATTATGAATTGTGAATTGTGAATGGTGAATTTGGGATTTGAGGTTGACAATTAGGCATGTAATCGTTGTATCACATAACGTTTACACCTAAAAGCAAGATTCATCATTTTATTGCTTAATAATTGTTTTGGTAATATCGTTTTTATCTAAAAATATTTTTATAATATAAGTTCCAGCAAGTAGCTTTTCAAGTTGGGTAACATTTTCGGTAAATAATAAGCCTGTTTGTTTTGTACTAGAGGTGTACATATTTTTACCATCTGCATTGTACAAACTATATCTAAAAGTTTTATTGGTTGCTAGTTTTATGCTAATGGTAAATTTGCCATTGGTTGGGTTAGGCGTTACCTGTAAACTTTCTACGCCACTTATTATAGGCAAAGAAGTTACATTGCAAACATTGTTTATAAATGTATTTACCTCGGTTCGTATACCTGGTAAACTAGCATATAACATATTTCCTGGGCACTCTGTAGCACAACCATCTCTATGACCAGAAATTCTATTTATGGTAAGGTTCGATGAAGCATGAAAAGCAGATGCAGTAGGGCTTAAAGACGAGTTACAACATTTCCAAGCCAAAATTTCTACCAATTTTTTCCTAGCTGTATCTGTAACATTAACACTGGTAAAAGTACCCAACATACAAGTACCCATAGTACCTGCGTTAAAGCCACAAAAATGTGCCCCAACCACATTATTTCCTCCTCCCCTTCCTTCATACAATTGCCCATTAGGATCTATTAACCAGTTATAACCAATATCGGCCCAACCATTGGTATTTACATGGCTATTCCAAACACTTAATACAACCGATGGCCAATTAGCAGATGTATTAGAACCCGCTGAATGATGCACAATTAAATGTGTTACTGTGGTATAAGATGGTGATGTTGCACCTTGTGGACAACCCCAACCCACACGATTGGTAAAGGATGGTTGTGGGCATGGGCAAGCTGTGGTTCTATTTGCCAGATTATTGGCATTATTAAGATTGCTATTTGAGCCAGTTTTAATTGCATTGGAAGGATTGAATAAATTTAAAAAAACATCCTTAACCAATGCACCTCTTTGTAATAAATTGGTCGTTATTTTCATTTGATAAAAAGTAACTTCTTTTTCTGTAAATAACAACTGGGTTACAAACTGAAATTTAGAGTTACTGCTGTGTTCATCTATTAATAAATTTTGCCAATTATTCCAATTTAAACCATCGGTAGAAAAACGAATTTCAAGAGAAGTATTATTTTCTAATTTATTATTCATTTCATTAAACCCACAAGAGATGGATAAAAAGGGATTAACCTCTGTAAGGCTTATAGCAAAAGGTTTTGTAATTACTTCTGCAAACTTATTTTGTTGAATTATTTTAGCATTACCAATATTAATAGTTTCCAATTTTATTCTATCAAAATCGCTTGTATTGGTTACATCAAATTGTTCAAACTGATTTTGTTTATTGCTTTGTTGTTGTGCAACAACTATATTCATACAAACCACAAGAAGTATGGTAAATATTTTCTTCATATTTAAACATTTGAGATTACTCATAATTCTACGATAAGATTTTATTTCTTGCAATTAAACTCCCCCCAATAACCCCAGCTTTTTCGTTAAGTTTAGATACAACAAATTGCGTATCGCTATTTACCAAACTTAAAGAATATTTGTTTAAAGCAGTTCTTGCAGGTAACTTAATATAGTCGCCTGTTTTAGAAATGGTACCTCCTAAAATCACCAACTCTGGGTTAAATAAATTAATTAAAACGGCCAAGGCTCGTCCTAATTTTTCACTAAACTCTTCTAACAACTCAATTACCAACATATCTTCATTTAAAGCAGCCTCTACAATATCTTCTAATTTCACATCTTCTACTTTTTTCCCTTTTTTTAATAAGGTTGATGAAGAACCAGCTTTTAATTTTTCTTTAAACATTCTAATTAAAGCCAAGCCAGAAACCTCAGTTTCTAAACAGCCCTTTTTTCCACACTGACAGATTATTTCGTTGTTAAAAAAAGGCATGTGCCCAAACTCGCCACTAAACCCAGATTTGCCATAATACAATTTACCATCTACAACAATGCCGCAACCGGTGCCATAATCTAGGTTTACAAACAAAACATTTTTTTCGTTTTCAACAATTCCATTACAAAATTCGCCATAAGCCATTGCTCTAGAATCGTTTTCTATAAAGGTTCTAATACCCAAAGCCTTTTCTATGGTTTCGCTGAGTGGCTCCTCATTAAAATGAAAAAAACTAAAGCTATAACCTGTTCTGTTATTAATTCTACCACTAAGGTTGATACCAATTCCTAAAATTTTATTTTTTCCAAGTTTTTGTTCTTTAATAAAATTTTTTATGCAGTTTATTAAATTATTTAAAGACTGTGGGGTGTTTTCCATTTCATAAGGTACATTCTCATTCATGGTTACCAAATGCTTTTTAAAGTCAATTAGGCCAATGTTTATACCGAATCTTTTTACATCAACGCCAATAAAATAACAAGCATCACTCACCAATCCATAAATATTTGCTCTTCGTCCACCAGTTGAATCAATTTTCCCTTGGTCTTGTAAAATGCCATCTTCAATTAACTCGTTGATGATATTGGTTATTTTAGGTGTGCTTATGGTTAGTTCTTTAGCTACATCGGCAATAGTAGTATCGCCATTCCTATCTATTTGATTGATGATAGCTTTCTTTAAAGCCCTGTTTTTGTAAGCTACCCCACTAACATGTGTTTGTGTAGAAAATACCTCAAAAAGTTGATGTGCATTTATCATTTTGCTAAGGTAGTTACTATTAATATTTTTTGAACACCAAAATAAGATTAAAAAAAGAAAATAAAAAAATTAAAAAAGTACTCGATTTTAAAAAAATAATTTAAATTTGTATTGTACTTAGTAATAATAATTATTTATATGCCTGAGTTATCTACGATTGCAAACCAAACTACTGTTGTTAAAGAGCAACCCATATTTCCTTTTAGCAAATATGCTACTTTATATAAAAACGAGTTGGTAAATAATATTCTGCCATTTTGGTTAAAACATAGTAAAGACGATACCAATGGGGGCTTTTTTACCTGCTTAGATCGCTATGGAAAGGTTTTTGACACCGATAAATTTATGTGGCTTCAAGGCCGTGAAGTATGGACGTTTAGTTATTTGTACAATAACTTAGAACAAAACCCAGCTTGGTTGGCAATGGCACAACATGGAGCTGCATTTATGGAAAAACATGGCAGAGACCAGGAAGGAAATTGGTACTTTTCGTTAACTGCCGAGGGTAAACCCTTGGTACAACCCTATAATATATTTAGCGATTGTTTTGCTTGTATGGGATTTGCAGCTTTAGACAAAGCTTTACCCAACCACAACTACAATCAAATAGCCATTGATACATTCGATAAAATTTTAGCTAAAAAAAATAATTCAAAAGGAATTTACAACAAAAATTATCCAGGCACTAGAAACTTAAAAAACTTTTCGTTGCCAATGATTTTGTGCAACCTTTCTTTAGAATTGGAACATGTAATTGGTACCGAAAAAGTGAATAGTTTCATCCCTACCGTTATTCATGAGGTAATGGAGGTTTTTTACCAGCCAGATTTAGGTTTAATTTTAGAAAATGTATATGAAGATGGCAGTTTTTGCGACAGCTTCGAAGGAAGATTAATGAATCCGGGCCATGCCATTGAAGCCATGTGGTTTATTATGGATTTAGGCAACCGAACCAATGATAAAGCCCTAATTAATCAAGCTTGCCAAATAATGATCAATACTTTAGAGTTTGGTTGGGATAATGAATTTGGAGGCATATTTTATTTTTTAGATATTAAAGGACACCCAACGCAACAGTTAGAGTGGGATCAAAAACTATGGTGGGTTCATGTAGAAACATTGGTGGCACTAGCTAAAGGCTATGCTCTTACAAAAAATCCAGTTTGCTTAACTTGGTTTAATAAAGTGCATGATTATACTTGGAAGCATTTTAAAGATACAGAATACAACGAGTGGTTTGGCTATTTAAACAGAAGAGGAGAAGTTTTATTACCATTAAAAGGTGGTAAATGGAAAGGTTGTTTTCACATTCCAAGGTCGTTGTACCAAGTATATAAAACATTTGAATCTATACAATAAACTTACTTTGAAAACTGCTACTTGCCATAAATTATTGATTTTGTTTTTTGCACTTAGTGCCAACTGTTTTTTATATGCCCAAAAACAAATAACTACACAAGTATTGGTAATTGGTGGTGGTACATCAGGCAGTGCAGCAGGATTACAAGCAGCCCGAATGGGTGTACAAACCATAATTGCAGAACCCACAGTTTGGTTGGGTGGTATGTTTTCGGCTGCAGGTGTACCGGCTTTTGATGGTAACCATAATATGCCAACAGGTATTTGGGCAGAATTTAGAGAACAATTATACAGGGTGTATGGTGGGCCTAATAAAGTTGCCACAGGTTGGGTAAGCAACACACAATTTGAACCAAGAGTTGGAGATAGTATTTTAAAAAGTTTTGTAAGTAGAGAAAAGAATTTAAAAGTGTTGTATCAATGCCAATTTTTACGTGTATTAATTACAGGCAAAACAATTACTGGTGCAGTTTTTTATAGCGAAAAAGATAAAACAACCATTACTATAAATGCCAAACAAGTTATTGATGCAACAGAGTTGGGCGACGTAATAGCTAGTGCAAAAATTCCTTTTGATGTTGGTATGGAAGCCAATAGTTTAACTGGCGAAAACGTAAATGTACCTGCCAGCAATAATATTATTCAGGATATTACCTATGCCGCAATTCTTAAAGATTTTGGACCAACAGCCGATAAAACATTAGCCAAACCAGCCAATTACGACCCACTGGAGTTTGATGGTTGTTGCAACGAGTTTAGTAGTACACCAGCAAAATTAACTTCTAATGTAAGTGCAAAAAAAATGTTGGACTATGGTAAATTGCCCAACGGAAAATACATGATTAATTGGCCAGGCAAAGGCAACGATATTTATTTAAATATTATTAACCTAACGCCTAGCCAACGTGTTGAAGAATTGAAAAAAGCAAAAGCAAAAACATTGCGTTTTATTTATTTTTTACAAACACAATTTGGCTTTAAACATTTAGGTTTGGCCGATGATGAGTTTCCAACAACCGACCAGCTACCCTTAATGCCATATCACAGAGAAAGCAGACGAGTAAAGGGTTTGGTACGTTTTAAGGTTCAACATATTTCAGATCCATTTAATGAAAATTCACCATTGTACCGCACTGGTATTGCTGTTGGTGATTATCCAATAGATCATCATCACAGAGAGAATTTAGATGCTCCTCAACATTTGAGCTTTTACCCAATTCCATCTTTTAATATTCCCTTGGGATCATTAATACCGAATGATGGTTTTAGTGGAATTATTGTTGCAGAAAAAAGTATTAGTGTTAGCAATGTAGTAAACGGAACAACAAGGTTACAACCAAGCGTAATGGCTATTGGTCAAGCAGCAGGAACTTTAGCTGCAAGGTGCATTATAGACAAAAAAAATGCTTCACAAATTAATGTACGCAACGTACAATTAGATTTATTAAGAAGCAACGCTTATATAATGCCGTACTATGATGTAAAACCCACCAGTATTTTTTTTAACAGCATTCAAAAAATTGGAGCAACTGGTATTATAAAAGGTGTTGGGCAACCCAATGCATGGGCAAATAGAACTTGGTTTTATCCAGATTCGTTGGTAAAATTTAATGAATTCGAAGCAGGTTTTAAACCATTTGGCATGGTAACAAGTAGCAGAGATTCTTTATTAACAATTGCAACAGCAATTGAAAACATTATATGGACAAATAGCAAAAAGTTACCTAATTCTTACTCAAAAAATTTAGCAGTATTTACCCAGCAAATACAAAACAATTGGACAGCTAATTGGGGCCTAGAAAATTACAAAATTGATAGACCAATTACAAGACAAGAATTGGCAGTTTTATTAAACCATACCATTAATCCATTTCAAATAAAACAAGTTAACCACCAAGGAAATTTTATTAACTAATTTTTAAAAACAAAACAGCAATATGAGAAAACTATCGGCAATGCTGCTACTACTTTTTGCCACTGTGCAAATAAGTGTAGCACAACAGTTAAAAATTACAGGAAAAGTTACAGATGCAGCAGGCAACCCAGTAGATGGGGCAACTGTGCAAGTAAAAGGTACCAAAACAAATGCCATTACAAATTTACAAGGTGTATTTAGTATTAAAGCCAACAAAGGAGAAACTTTGGTAATTGGCAACATTGGTTTTGCCAGTAAAGAAATCATCATTAAAAATGATTTTGTAGAAGTGCAACTAGTACAAGAAACCAACAACTTACAAGATGTTGTAGTGGTTGGATATGGTACACAAAAAAAAGCAAAAATAACAGGTGCGATAGCAACTGTTACAGGCGACCAATTAATTAGACGCCCGTTGGCCAACGTAAGTATGGGTTTACAAGGCTTGTCTCCAGGAGTTACAGTTAGGCAAGGCTCTGGCCAACCTGGTGCAGATCAAGGACAAATTAACATTAGAGGAGTTGGATCAATTAACAGTAGCAGAGGTCCTCTAGTTATTATCGATGGTGTAGAAGCAGCAAACATGAACGATGTTGATGCCAATGCAATTGAAAATATATCCATCTTAAAAGATGCATCAGCAGCAGTTTATGGGGCACGTGCTACAAATGGGGTAATTTTAATAACCACCAAACGTGGTCAAAAAGGCAAAACCTCCATTTCCTTCAATAGCTTTGTTACAGCACAACGCCCTACCAATATGCCGAAAACTTTATCGGCATTAGATAATATTTTGTTACAAAATGAGGCCAGATTTGCGGTAAATCCAACAAATCCTGTATTTCTTCCTGCCCAAGTTAGTTTATATCAAAATACAGCACCAAACAATTATACAGTATTTAATACTGATTGGCAGGATTTGATTTTTCAAAATACTGGCCTTATGCAAAATCATAATATCATAGTAAGTGGTGGTGGTGATAAATCTACTTTCATGGCTTCTGGTACTTATTTAAACCAGCAAGGTTTATTAACAAATAATAAATTTACAAGGTATGATCTTAGGATTAATGGCGATATTAATGTAACAGATAAAATAAAATTTAGTACAAATTTATTCTATACAAAATCAACCAACTATGTACCAGCAGGTGCTAGCACAACTGAAATAATACAACGAGCCATTACAATGGGTAGAAATACAGCTGGTAAGTTTAGTGAAGGAAGGTATGGAGATGCCGGTCAATCCAACTTTGTAAATCCAATTGGTTTGGCAGAAAATAGTGGCGTAACTAAAACGGAAACCCCAACTTTATCTTTAAGATTTGCTTTAAAAGGAGAAATTCTTAAAAATTGGTTTTTTGAAGCATCTTATAACAATAGGGCATCTTATACGCAGTCTGTTAGACCTGGTAGAACATACTCAGTATTTATTCCAGACGCACCAAATAACTCATTTACTTATTCTGGCGAATATGGTATTATTGATTCTGCTTTAAGTTATACGAATTTTAGAACCAACAATAATCAATATTATGTTTCAAGTGATTATAGTTTTAAAGTAGCAAAATTGCATAATATCAAAGTTCAAGCAGGAATGCAAGCTTTTGATAATTATACTGATAATGTTTCTGCAACTAGATTTGGTTTACAATACCCAGATAGACCATATTTTGGTTTTGCAACTTCTCCTACCCAACCTCAAGTTGGTGGTGGTGCTGCAGAAAATGCTTTATTAGGTTACTTCGGAAGAGTTAATTATGATTTTCAAAACAAATATTTGTTTGAATTCAATGCCAGGTATGATGGTTCATCAAGATTTGGTGCAACCGAAAATAAACAAAGAGCTTTATTTTCAGGAGCAAGTGCTGGTTGGATTATTAGTAGAGAAAACTTTATGAAGAATGTGCCTGTAATCAATTTTGCTAAATTAAGATTGTCATATGGCACATTGGGTAATCAAGAAATTTCATCCAATTATCCTTTTGTTACTTCAATTTCAAATAACATAGATTATTATTTTAATAATATTCTTACAAGAGGGAACTCGTTAGCAAATGTTCAAAATGTAAATCTGACTTGGGAAAAAAGTACCCAAGCAAATATTGGTTTAGATGTTAACTTATTAAAAAATAAACTAAGTATCACTTTTGATTACTATGAGAAAAAAGTGAAAGATATGATAGTAAATTTGCCTCTACCATCGTATGCAGGTTTTGCCAGCTCAACTTCTACAGTGCCTACTAATGTTGGGAGCATGATTAATAAAGGCTGGGAGTTTTCGGCAACTTATAAAGATAAAATAGGAAAATTTAGTTACGCAGTAAGCACAAATTTATCGGATGTAAAAAACATGGTTTTGGAAACAGGTGGTCAGGACATCGTTAATGGAATTTTATTGACTAGAGCTGGCTATTCAATTGAGTCTTATCGTTTATATCAAACCAACGGCTTGTATCAAACAGGTGAAAACACGAGTTCTCCATTAACTGTATTTAGACCAATTGCCAATACCAAGCCTGGAGATGTAAGATATGTTGATGTAAACAATAATGGTATTGTAAATGATACTGATAGAGTAATTATGGGTAACAATTTTCCTCGTTACGAGTATAGTACTGATATTACCCTTAGTTACGGAAGTTTTGATTTGAATGTTTTTATTTTTGGAGTCGCAAAAAGGGATAATTACATTAGTGGATTAGGTGTACAACCATTTACATCAGCACAAGGTTGGGTATCTTCTGGCTTTGAAAGTGCACTAAATCGTTGGACTCCATCAAACACAAACACAAATTATCCTAGGTTGGTAGAAGGCGGAAATAATAATTACGAGGGATCCGATTTTTGGTTACGCAATGGAGCTTTCTTGAGAGTAAAGCATATTACACTTGGTTACAATCTTGCAAAAAAATGGATGGATAAAATGAAACTACAACAATGCAGGTTTTATGTAAGTGTGGTAAATCCATTTACGTTCTCTAATTATGAGCCAGGATTTGACCCAGAAATTAACAATACCAATGCCGCTTTTTACCCAATTATGCGTACAGCTACTATTGGTTTTAATGTAAAATTTTAAATAAATTTTAAATAAACAATTATGAAATACAATAAATTAAAATTAAAACCAATAGGCTTTATATTACTGGTTTTAATGAGTTCTTGTAATAAATATTTAGATAAACAGCCACTTTCAGAAATTACTTCAGAAGCATTTTTTGAGACTCCTGCTCAAATAAATCAAGCATTAACAGGCGTATATAATGCCTTTGGTGCTAGAACAGTAAGCCCAGGATTTACGAACCCAACTACCTATTACTCTAAAATGGATTTATATACCGAAATTGGCTTAGAACGTGGTATAGGTGGCACAATTGGCTCAGGTGTTTATAGTGCAACCAATGGTTCTGTTGCCGAAATCTGGGCAGCCTTTTATCAAGTAATTCAAAGGGCAAACTCCTTATTATTTAACATGCCCAAAGCTCAGGCCACAATGACTCCTGCAGATTATGCTAGAGTGCAAGCAGAAGCAAAAATTTTAAGAGGTTTGGCTTACTGGCACTTAATAACCTATTATGGCGATGTGCCTTTTTTTACTGGGCCTTTAGAACAGGTTGAACTTTATGCCGCTACTAGAAGATCAAAAAAAGATATCATTAGCTTTTTAATGGCCGATTTAGAAAGTGCATCAACTTCTTTAGCTTGGTTACCTACCGATTTTGGTAGAGTAAGTCGTGGTGTTGCTTTAGGTGCTGCTGCAAGATTGGCCATGTTAGACAAGAGATACGCCGATGTTATTAGAATAACTGATAATGTAATTACAAATTCCCCCTATGGGTTAAATCCTTCCTTCCAAAATTTATTTAGAAAAATTGGGCAAACCAATAATTCTAATAATGAAATCATGTTCATTTATCCTTTTGGTGATAATGACAATGGATCATATACAAATATTCACTTGGTTCAGGGTTCGAGAAATCAAGGAACTCAATCAAGCCATTATCCAACACAATTTTTGGTGGATTTATTTGAGTGTACCGATGGATTAAACATTTCGGTTTCACCATTATATAATCCAGCTCGACCAAGTAGAAACCGAGACCCAAGAATGAAACAAACAGTAATTGTATCTGGCGATACTGTGATTATTGGTGCACCGCTAGCTGCAACAAGCAATGTTTATAGTGGAGCCAATAGTACCATACATACATTTAATCCTACAACAAGTGTAATTACAGCAACAACAACTGCAAATCAAGATAATGTTAGTCCATTTGGTCCTAGAGCACAAGGAGGGGGTTCACTTTGGAGAAAATATGTACAAGATAGAGATATAAATGGAGCTGCTGGTATTGGATTTAAAGTAGGTTGGATTTATATGCGTTTTGCAGAAATTTTATTGTTAAATGCAGAAGCTAAATTAGAAAATGGTGCACCCGCTTCCGATATTGCTATTCCAGTAAACAGAGTAAGAACAAGAGCAGGAATGCCCAATATTTCAGCAGCAGTATTAGCTAACCCAAATAGTTTAAAACAATTGGTACGCAGAGAAAAATCGGTGGAACTTGCTAATGAAGGTATTCATATGGCCGATATGCGTAGATGGGATGATGGAGCATATGCTGCATTAGTAATGACAGGGCAAGTAGTTGGTGCAGATTTATCGCCATCAACACTTATCGCTGGTCAAGGATTAGTAATTACTAACCCGTCATCAAATCCATTGTTTGATGCCATTTACCAAGTACCAACTACTTATCCAAATGCTCAAACTACAAGAATGATAAAAGAAACAAGAGTATTTAATATTAACCAGCACTTACTTTGCCCAATACCTCAAGGAGAAAGGGATAAAGTACCTACTTTAACACAAAACCCTAATTGGTAACGGTATAACTCCCCCAAATAATAAAGGGTAGCGATTCATCGCTGCCCTTTTTATTGAAATTACTATTTCCTATTTTACTTTTAAAATATGAACCATGCAACACAGAGATACCAGTATTGATGCCTTAAGAGGCTTTGCCATTTTAACCATGATATTAAGTGGTAGCATTGCTTATGGAGATATTTTACCAGCATGGATGTTTCATGCACAAGTACCACCACCATTGCACAAATTTGATGCTACCATTGCTGGTATTACTTGGGTTGATTTAGTTTTTCCATTTTTTTTGTTTAGCATGGGTGCTGCCATACCATTGGCTTTACAAAAACACATTGAAAACAATAGTGGTTTTTTATCTATTTTAAAAATTGCTTTAAAGCGGTGTTTGTTACTAACCTTTTTTGCATTGTTTACCAATCATCTAAAAGCTTGGGCTATTGCCGAAACACCTAATACACCAGAACACCTATTATCTATACTAGCTTTTATGTTACTGTTTTTTCAGTTTTATAATAACCAAAATAAAAAATATAAAGAAGCTTTTTTAATACTAAAAATTGTATCTTTTATAGTTGCCATACTCTTACTTTGGAAATTGCCATTTTGGGGTGGCAAAGGTTTTGATTTTTACAAAAGCGATATCATCATTATGCTTTTGGGCAATATGGCATTTTTTGCAACCATTATTTATTATTTTACACACAATAAACCCAATTTAAGGTTAGGCATACTCACCTTTATCATGGCTATTTTTTTAGCAGCCAAGGAATCGCAAAATAGTTGGGCAAAAGAAATCTTTAACTTTAACCATATTGGCAATTTTAAGTTTGATTGGGTATATAAGTTTTATTTTCTAAAATATTTATTTATTGTTTTACCCGGCACCATTGCAGGCGATTACATTTTGAGTGAAATGAATAAAAAAAATGAAGATTCAAGTCAATCTAATTTACCTAATCAAGAAAATGTATTGGCAATTTTTTCTTTACTATTAATTTGTTTTAATTTATATGGGTTGTTTACAAGAGCCTTACTAATAAACTTAATTGTAACAACAGTTTTGTGTGGTGCAAGTCTATATATAGTAAACAAGCAAAATAACGATGCCCTACAAAAAAAGATGGTATCCTTTGGCAGCTTTTTATTGCTACTAGGCTTATTTTTTGAGGCTTATGAAGGTGGAATAAGAAAAGATTGGAGTACTTACAGTTATTATTTTGTTACCAGTGGATTGGCATTTTTTTCATTAATTTTTTTCTCGATTATATCTAAAAGGAAATACTTAAATAAGATGACGAACTATTTAGCATTAAATGGAAAAAATCCAATGGTGGCTTATGTTACAGGCAACCTATTACTATTACCCATACTATCTTTAACACAAACAAAACAATATTGGGATGCTATGAACCAGAACGCATTTATGGGTTTTATGAAAGGTGTACTATTTACTGCAATCGTATCTTTAATAACCCTATTTTTTGTAAACAAAAAATGGTTTTGGAAAACCTAAATCATACCGAAGTGATATCTGTAATAGACCAGAAAAAATGGTCTAAACAGCTATCCAATCGGCATTATACCAGAAAATTTTAGTCTACAGTAAAATTCACATTGGTATTAATTACAGTTTAGCCAATAAATCGACCACCCCTTCTCTTTTTAAAATTAAATAACCCAATCTATCGTTACTAATACCTTCTTTCAAGTGGTAACTAAATATCAATTGATCGTTGGCCACTTCGGTTTCAAAATATTTGAATTGCAGGTTGGGGTGCGTTTGTAAATCTTGGGCTATTTCGTATAAATGAGTTGATAAAACAAAAAGGGCATTGTTCATTTTATGCAATCCTTCAATAACAGTTGTACTACATTTCATGGCATCTTGTACATTGGTTCCTTTAAACAATTCATCAATTAAAATCAACCAATTTTTTCCATCCGATATTTTTTCTATGGTATTTTTTATGCGTTGAACTTCATTAAAAAAATAGCTCTCGCCTTTCATAATGTTATCAACCACATGAATATTACTTAGTAACCCATCGAACAAACTTAACGCCATATTTTTTGCTGGCACTCCCATACCAATATGTGCTAAATAAACACAAATGCCTACAGCCTTAATAAAAGTACTTTTACCCGCCATATTGGCCCCAGTTAAGAACAAAAAATTTGATTGTTTATTTAATTGTAAAGTATAGCTTACAGGCTGTTGAAGCAGTGGATGAAATAAATCAACAATATCTATAAAGGGGTCGGTATTTTCTTTAAAAGTTGGAAAAGTAAAATTATACTTCTCTCCGGCTAATGCTAAGCTGCTATAGGCATCTAAACAGGCAAATATTTGAATAAGAACTCGGCAATCTTCTTTAAACTTATTTCTAAAAAAATTTCCATAACGCAATACAGTAGCTGGTTGTAAATTAGTATTACTATTATTTTCTACTATTTCTTGTAAAATATTATTGGCTAAAACCAGTTCAATTTTACTAACCCAAAATTGCAATTGTTTACCAGGCTTATTAATTAATAAATTTTTTAATTGATTAAGCCCATTAATAAAATGAATGAAATGTGTTACAGAATATTTTGTAATAGAATAATCGTGTGCATTTAATAATTTGTAAAGAAAAGCGTCTATAAAAGTTGGTCGTTCTGGATAATTACTAATGGGTGTTTCGTAAAATTTTTCTAGAACCATTAATGTGCCATTGGTTATTTCTTTTGGCCATGTATTTTTTATAATTTGTATTTGCTGAATGGTATTTTGTACATCCTGTATCTCAATAATTGAGCTTTGTGGTTTGTTTAAAATAAAATACAAATAATCTCTACCCTGATTGGTTTGTGTAAAGTTTAGCAGATGAAAAATGGATTGAGATTCATCGTTATCGAAAACAGATAAATCAGATAGTGTTGTTTTATCAACTTGCATTTTGCAATTTTAAAATTAGCCTTAGTTTCTATTAAATTGTAACCTCATCCCTTTTATAGATTCGTTAAAAGCTCCATTTCCATAAACTAAATTACCATTAACAAAAGTATTGGTAATTGTTGCAGGAAAAGTAAAACCTTCTAAAGGGCTCCAACCGCATTTATACAATATATTTTCTTTTGCTACAGTTTGTTGTTGGTTCATGTTTACCATTACCAAATCGGCATGGTAACCTTCACGTATAAAACCTCTTTCTCTCATTTCAAAGCAGGTTGCAACAGCATGACTCATTTTTTCTACCACTTTCTCTATAGTAATTTTTCCTTCGTTTACATAATGTAGCATTAATTGCAATGTATGTTGTATTAATGGTAAACCAGCATGGGCAATTTCATAGGGTTCGTTTTTTTCGTGCCAAGTATGTGGTGCATGATCGGTTGCAATAACATCCAACCTATCATCTAACAACGCAAGCCATAATGCATCTCTATTTTCAGGTGCTTTTATAGCTGGATTACATTTTATTTGGTTACCCAACCTTGCATAATCGTTGGCAGTAAAATGCAAGTGGTGTACACAAACCTCGCAGGTAATTCTTTTATCTTCTAGTGGCAACATGTTACCAAAAAGTTGCAATTCTTTAGCAGTAGAAATATGTAAAATATGCAAACGTGCATTGTTCTTTTTAGCCAATTGTATGGCTTTAAACGAGCTTTCAAAACAAACATCGGCATCTCTAATTATTGGATGATCGGATGGTTCTAAAACTGCTTTAGTACGTTTTAAGTTTTCAAAATTCTTTTTAAACATCGATTCTTCTTCGCAATGCGTAGCAATTAATACTTCGGCTCCACCAAAAATTTTATCTAATATCAAAGGATTATCTACCAATAAATTTCCGGTTGATGAACCCATAAAAATTTTAATACCACAAACATCATTTTTCTTGGCATTGGTTTTCATCAACTCTTCATAATTATCGTTGCTAGTACCCATATAAAATGAGTAATTAGCTAAAGACGTATCTTTTGCTATAGCGTATTTATCCTCCAATAAATCTTGCGTAAATGCAGGTGGATTGGTATTGGGCATTTCCATAAAACTGGTAACACCACCAGCAACTCCAGCCCTAGATTCGGTATAAATATTTGCTTTATGGGTTAATCCTGGCTCCCTAAAATGAACTTGATCGTCTATTACGCCAGGTAGCAAAAATTGGTTACTTCCATCTACCTCAACAATCGCCTCATTCGTGTGAATAACTCCTCCAATTTTTTCTATACGGCCGTTTTTTATCAACACATCCCCACTAACACGTTGTTGCTCGTTGATGATGGTTGTATCTTTAATTAAATAATTTTTCATTCAAATAATTTGGTACAATATTAATTTTAAAAAATGCAAAAACGAAAAAGTATTTTAGCTTGCCTATGCTTTCTGTTTATGGGTTCAATTTTTGCCCAAACCTCTTACACCGAACTAGGTCATAAAGAATACCACTTATTAAACAGATTAGAAATTAAGGCAAGAACTTTTGGTTTCAATGTTTCTTATCAGAAACCATTAAATATAAAATTATTAACGAAAGAAGTTGAAATAGTTGATAGCCTACAACGCAATAAAAACAGGGTTTCAGCGGAAATTACTGAAATAGACAAGTATAATATTACTCGTTTTTTAATGGCACACAAAGAATATACGGGTAGTAATTCATCGTTCAATAACAAAAAAATAAGCTTCAATTTAGTTGAAGTTAATAAACCAAAGTTTTTTTTAGCTATTAATCCTGCTGTACAATACCAGAGTGGTTTTGAATCTGCTAGCAATCAACAAAATTATCTAATAAGTGCAGGCCTACAAGCAAGAGGATTAATTGGCAAAAAGTTAGCATTTAATATTTATGCAACTGGCAATCAAGAAAGAACACCCACCTATGTGAGAGATTTTACCTCAAAATTTAATGCTATTCCAGGCTTTAGTAATTATACCATTGTTGATAGTAATGCTTTACAATACCTTGATTTTAGAGCATCGGCACAATGGAATGTAGCTAAGTTTATGGATATGCAAGTAGGCTACGATAGAAACTTTATTGGCAACGGACATAGAAGTCTTTTTTTAAGCGACTTTAGCGGCAATTCATTGTTTTTTAAAATAAATACCAAAATATGGAAGTTTAATTTCGAAAACCTTTACATGCAACTTACACCTCAATTTGGCATAGTAAATAATGCTACTGCTAAAAAATATTTAAGGATAAATACTTTAAGTATAAATGCAACTAAGTGGTTAAATATTGGCATTTTTGATGCTGTTGTTTTTGGAAGAAGAAACCAGTTTGAGCTAAACTATATTTTACCATTTACTTTTTTAAGAGCAATGGAGCAACAAGCAGGAAGCCCAGACAATGCTTTAGTAGGTTTAAATGTAAAAGCCAATATAAATAAAAGGGTGCAAGTATATGGGCAATTGTTGCTCGATGAATTTTTGCTAAAAGAAATTAGAGCCAGCAGTGGTTGGTGGGCTAATAAATATGGCTACCAATTGGGTGTAAAATATATAGATGCTTTTACTATAAAAAATTTAGATATACAAGTTGAAACCAATAGAACTAGGCCTTTTACGTACACTCATTTCGATTCTGTTTCTAACTATAGTAATAACAATATGGGTATTGCACACCCACTTGGTGCTGGCTTTAAAGAGTTTATTGCAATTGCAAGATACCAACCCTTAAAAAAATTATTTATACAAACTAAGTTAATGTATTATGTAAGTGGTACAGACTCGAATGGTGTAAATTTTGGTAATAATATTTTAAGAGATTATAAAGTACGTCCAGCAGATTTTGGCTGGGAAATTGGTGCTGGTAACAAAATAACTTGCTTGTACTTTAACGCCAATGGTTCTTATGAGTTTAAAGAAAATTTGTTTATAGACTTTGGTTTTACTGTTAGGAATTTAAAACAATTAAGGGGTGGCACACAAAGCACCAATATAGTAAATATTGGTTTTAGATGGAATATTACTAGACGAGAATTTGATTTTTAATTTTTGCATTTCAATACAAACACATGAAATTTTATTTAAAAATAACAATAGTATTATTTGCAGCAATCTTATACATGCATACATGTGTAACTGCACAAAGTAGCTACCTAACACTAGGTGGTAAAGAAGAATGGCTGTTAAATAGATTAGATATTAAAACTAAAAATAGGCAACTCTCTTTTTCGGCGGCAAAACCATTTGACAGGAGAATTTTAGTTAAAGAAATTGACATTTATGACAGCTTATACAATACGGGTAATGCAAAAACTAAACCATTAAGTGAAGTTGATAAATACAATATGCAACGTTTTTTAATGAGTAACAGCGAATGGAGTAAACCCAAAGAAATGTACAAAAGTGAACAGCCATTTCTTAAAAGTTTATACACCAATAGAGCCAATATGGTGGATTTGAAAGATGAGGATTATACATTTATTGTTAATCCTATTATTAACTATCAACAAGGTAGTAAAGCTGGCAATCCACAAAGTACTTTTGTAAACCAACGTGGTATAAATGCCAGAGGAACAATAGGCTCATCAATTGGATTTCATTTTTATTTTACCGAAAACCAAGAACGCCAAGCCACTTACGTACAAGAATGGAGAGATAAATTTGCAGCATTTCCTGGTGCAGGATATTTG
This sequence comes from Chitinophagaceae bacterium, assembly GCA_031429335.1. Classification (GTDB taxonomy): domain Bacteria; phylum Bacteroidota; class Bacteroidia; order Chitinophagales; family Chitinophagaceae; genus UBA1930. Next base: position 61,383 of record JANOZK010000103.1, read on the forward strand.
AAATCATTTAAAGTAAATGGCAACGATTATTTTGATATACGTGGTGGCCTAACTTGGAAAGTAGCCAAGTTTATGAACATGCAATTGGCATATGATAGAAATGTAATTGGCCATGGTTTTAGAAGCTTATTTTTAAGCGATTTTAGTACCAATTACATGTATTTAAAAGTAAATACGCATTTTGGCAAATTTAGGTATCAAAATATTTTTGCCGAAATGGTAGGGTTTAGAACCAGAGGTGGAGATAGAATTTACCCAAGAAAATACATGAGGGCAAGTTACCTAAATTTTGCTGCCACAAAATGGTTAAACCTAGGTTTATTTGAATCGTTAACATTGGGGGAAAGAACATCTATAAGCTTACCATTGTTTAACCCAATTATGTTTACCAATGTATCCAATAATCAAAACGATAAAGCATTAATTGGTTTTGATGTAAAAGCCAATCTATTAAAAAAAGTGCAAGTTTATGGGCAATTTATAGTTGATAAAATAAATACCAACGAGTTGGTACTTAATTCTTGGGCCAATCGTTTTGGTTACCAACTTGGTGCAAAATATGTAGATGCTTTTGGCATTAAAAATTTAGATGCCCAAGTAGAAACAAATATGGTTAGGCCATTTATGTACGCCTCTACCGATTCGTTTAGTAGTTACAACCATTACAACCAACCGCTAGCTCACCCATTGGGTGCAAACTTCAACGAGTACATTGCCATACTGCGATATCAACCCATTAAAAAATTATACCTCGAAAGCAAAATTTTGTTTTATCAGCAAGGTTTAGATAGCAGTATTGCTGGTGTTAATCAAAACTTTGGTAGCAATATTTTCAATTTTCATCAAACACGAACAAGAGATATTGGCTTTACAACTACAAGTGGCGATTTAGCCAAATGCACCATATTTACATTTTTGGCCAGTTACGAGTTCAAAGAAAATATTTTCTTCGACCTGTCGTATTTATACAGAAATTTCGATAGACAAACAAGTGGAAGAACCTTTACCACTTTAATTTCGGCTGGTGTAAGAATGAATATTGGTAGACGAGAATTTTTGTTTTAATTCTCCATTAAAAATGCTAAAAAAGCAAAGCCCCGCCAATTGGCAGGGCTTTTTACATGTAAGCATGCATGATAAAAAACTTCTTATTCGGCCCAACTCATTGTATAGTTTTCGTTTTCAATGGCTAGTGCTTCCATGGTTAGCATTAAAGGATGAAAAGTATCTACCATTACGGCTAATTCTTGGGTTTCTTTTTTACCAATACTTTTTTCAACTGCACCTGGGTGTGGTCCATGAGGTATGCCAGCAGGGTGTAGTGTAATCATGCCTCTGGTAACATTTTTACGGCTCATGAAATCGCCAGCAACATAATACAATAATTCATCGCTATCAATATTGCTATGGTTGTAAGGTGCAGGAATTGCATCTGGATGATAATCGTACAACCTTGGTACAAAACTGCATATCACAAAATTATGTGCATCAAAAGTTTGGTGAACAGGAGGTGGTTGATGCACCCTACCAGTAATAGGTTCAAAATCATGTATGCTAAAAGCATAGGGGTAACAACATCCATCCCACCCTATTACATCAAACGGATGATTGGCATAATGCAACCCATACAATACACCTTTCTTTTTTGTTTTAATAACAAAATCGCCTTGCTCATCTTTAGTAATTAAGTTTTCTGGTGTTCTAATATCACGTTCACAAAAAGGCGAATGTTCTAGCAATTGTCCATATTTACTCACATATCTTTTTGGGTAACGTATCGGGCTAAAACTTTCTATAATAAACAACCGATTTGCGTTAGTATCAAATTCAATTTGATAAATTGTGCCTCTTGGTACTACCAAATAATCTCCATACCCAAAGGTTAAAACACCATATTGTGTCAATAATTTTCCTGTGCCTTCATGTATAAAAATTACTTCATCGGCATCGGCATTTTTAAAAAAATAGTTGCTCATACTTTGTTTTGGAGCAGCCAAAACAATATGGCAATCGTTGTTTACAAGTACTGGTATTCTGCTTGCTAAATAATCATCAGTAGGTTGAATATTAAAACCTTCAAAGCTTCTATGCTTCAGCATTTTTTCTTCTGCAATGGTTGGAGCAACATTTATTGGATCATCGGTTTTAATAATTTGTGTGGGTGGGTGGCAATGGTACAACAACGAATAATCGTTGCTAAAACCTTCTGTAGAAAATAGTTGTTCAGAATATAATTCACCATTCGGTTTCCTAAATTGTGTATGACGTTTATGAGGAATTTTACCAAGCTTTATATAATGTGGCATAAATGAAAGTTAACGGTTGTATAAATTATTTTACTAAGCTTTTGAATAATTATTCGGCTTCAGTTGCGTTGTTTTAAATTCTGCTTTAGCAGAGCACACTTGTACCGCAACAATTCTATTCAACAATTAAACTCAGTTCTAAAGTAGCCAACAGAAAAATGTATTTCCATTTACGTTTATCAATCCAATAAGTGAAGTTTCTTTTTAATGGCATGTAACAAAAATAGCCAATTAGCCTCATAGGCTAAAATCGATTATTTTTTCTTTAATAGGTAAACTAATACATAATAAAGTTTCGCATAAACGTGATGTTAAGGAATAATTATTTAACCCATTCTTTAATTGCATTGATAAATTTTGTTTGCTGATCGATAAATACATTATGAGAACAGTCTTCGAAATAAAGGAGATTTTTACTGCCCAATAACTTTTCCAATGCTTCTATTTGAGTAGAACTATATAAACCATCTGATTTGCCATACAATCCAAATACAGGAATTTTTTTTTGTACAAGTGATTCAATGTTGTTTGTTAAGTTTATGCTGGTATAAGCTTCATTTCTCCAAAAACCTTTTGGTGCTTCAATACTCATAACAGATGCATACTTAATTAACGTAGAATCTGATTTAAAAAGAGTATAAATTTTCTTTGCTTCATCAGGAATTACTTTAGGGGTATAGAAGCCATTTTTCATAGCATGGTAAAAACAGCTAGAACTATATTCTAAGCTTTCTGAATCCATTTGTTCCAATTGTTCCAGATAACTTAAACCTAAATCATCATTCTTTGAAGTATAAATTGTTTTACAGGTTTGAATAATTGTTTTAAAGGTTTCCTGCAGGGCAACAGGAGCTCCAACTAGCACTACAGCAATAGTTTTTTCAGGATATTTTTCTGCAAATAAAGTAGCTACCATTCCACCAAAACTATGCCCCATCAATATGGCTTTTTCAATGCCATATTGTTTATACAAATCCTGTAAATCGCTAAAAATTTCATCAAAAGTAAACTTTGCTTTCAAACTAGTGGATCTACCTTCTCCCCTTCTATCATACACAATTACATAAAACCCGCCTTGTGCCAAATTAGCTGCTGTTGTAACCTCAAAATTTGAGCAATTATACCCTGGGCCACCATGTAAAAAAACTATTGCAGGATTCGATTTTTGTCCAAAAGAGACTGAATATAAATTTTGGCTTTGGGCTTTATTAAAAACCAATAGGATACTTATTGCAACCACATATTTAAACATAATAATACCTTTGAATCTGTGATAAAATACCCTCTTTGGGGTTATAATCAATTTAGAAATTTCGATTCCTAAATGTAAGCCATAAATTTTGTAATAAATCTCTAATTGACTTACACTTATAAAAATTTACGCTACACTTATCAAGTAATTTAGTTCTTCAGGCAGTTGCCAAATATTTTGTGGTTGAAATAAATAGGCATAAATGAAAATTAGCGTACTATTTTTCTTATATTACAAACAATATTCTGTACGATATCAAGCTCTAATATTATGTACAAAAACATTCTTTCTATTGCAGTACTAAAAAACATTAACTCATTGTAGTATGAAAAACTGGACGATTATTTTAATTTTTTTCTATTCCAATGTTTACACACAAAACGCATGCCTTTGTGATTATGGCGAAAAGCTAAAACCCAAAATTTACGCATTAGCCGATAATGGAAAATTTGATTCTGCATTACTTATTTATGAAAAAATAAAAAACCAGGGATCAAATGTTTGTTCACTTCTTTCCTTGCATGGTTCTGCTCAACTTTATATTCAAAAGAAGAATTGGAACTTGGCTGAAAACACCTTAAAAGATGCAGAAAAAATAATGAATAAGCTTAATTGCAAGGCAGCTATTTTTTCAAAACATTTTTCTATTACTGGGCTATTTTTTACCAGAACAAACAAGCTAGATAGTGCAGCTTGGGCATTTATGAAAGCCATGGAGTTTGCAGAAAAATCAGACAACAAATATGCACTAGCCAGATCGTATGGCGACGTTGCAACGGCTTTTAGTAAAATTGGCGACTTACAAAAAAGTATCGAATACGACAAAAAATCTATTGCACTTTCAAGAATTCTAAACAACGAGGAGGGCAAACCACTACTAGCAGCTAAGTTGGTTAGCTTGGCTTTAATTTTTGAAAAAATTTTTGAGAATACAGGAAATATTAAATACTTAGATAGTATCAAATACACCGCAGAGGAAGCTCTCTTAGTTGCTAAAGAAGCAAAAGAAATAAAACGACTATTAGAAGCTTATAACATTATTGCTAGGTATTATTACAATAGTAAAAATTACACACAAAGTATTGCCTACAGTGATAGTTCAATTGCTGATCATGTAAATGGTTTTACCAATTATACTACTTATCTAGCTTATCATAATAAATCACAAATAGCATTAATAACTGAAGCCTATATAAATGCAGCTTCATTAGCGGATTCATCAGAAAAATATGCAGCACTATTTAGCCCAGAAGCAGAAATTAAAGCACTAAAACTGGTTCATGAAGCCAATAAACAATTGAATAATTTATTAAAATCGTCAATGGCATTTGAGCGTATGACTTTACTTAAAGACAGTCTTTATACTTTAGAAAATAATAGGGTAATTAATGAACTTGAAAAAAAATACAATCAAACCAAAAATGAAAAAACAATAAAAGAACTTTCTCAACAAAAGCAAATTTATTTATTACTGGGTATAATTGGATTGTTGTCTGCAAGTACAATTGCTTTCTTTTATAGACAAGCTACTCTAAAAAGCAAACAAAAAATACTGGAAACAGAACAGCGTTTAAACAGATCGAGAATGAACCCACACTTCTTTTTTAATGCACTAACAGTATTACAACGTTTTGCAATGAAAGAAAATGATGGTAAAGCTTTAGCAAATAATATTTCGAGATTTTCCAATATAATGAGGCAAACTTTAGAAAGTTCGTATAAAGAATACGTAACTATAAAACAGGAAGTTGAATTTTTAAAAGAATATACTGAATTACAAAAACTAAGGTATCCTGCAAAATTTGATTACTCTATTATGATTGATGGTGAGCTTGAACCAAGCGATATCTTAATTCCTTCAATGATTATTCAACCATTTATAGAAAACAGCATTGAATATGGATTTGATGGTAATACAGAAGTTGGAAAAATTACTGTATTGATACACAAACAAGATTCCGAAATTTTGATAACTATTCATGACAATGGAAATGGCTTAAACACCCATACCCATAAACATGAAGAAGAGCATATTAGCAGAGCTAGCCAAATTGTAAAAGACAGAATATACTTACTTAATATTAAACTAAAGTCGAAAGCTAAATTCAGTATTGACAATAATGAAAATGAAAAAGGTGTAATTGTAAAAATTTATTTACCAGTAATTTATAATAATGAAAATTTTAATAGTTGATAACGAAGAAGAAGTGAGGTTGTTACTTATTGGTATGATTAAAAGCCTATCAACAAGAAATTATGCAATTGAAGAAGCAGACAGTGTTAAATCAGGATTTCAAAAAATTATATCCTTTGAACCAGATATCGTTTTTTTAGATATAGAGATGAATGATGGAACAGGTTTTGATTTAATTAAAAAAATAAATAACCCCTCCTTTCAATTAATTTTCATAACAGCTCACAATAAATATGCAGTACAAGCATTTAAGTGCTGTGCCATTGATTATTTATTAAAACCTGTTGATTTTAATGAATTAGAAAATGCATTAAAAAAAGCCAGTGAAAATATTTCTGCAAGTCAATTAGGTAAACAACTTGATGTGATGATGCAACAGCTAACACAAAAAGAAAATATTGACAAACAAATTGTTTTAAAAGACAGCGAAAACAGTTATTTCGTTAAGATAAATGAGATTCTGTTTTGTGAAGCCGAAGGAGCATATACCAAATTTAATTTGCTTAATGGAGTACAAATTTTAATATCGAAAAATTTAAGTATTTACGATGAAATTCTGGCTCCTTTTGGCTTTATTAGATCCCATCATTCTTATCTTGTTAATGCTGCAAAAATAAAACGGTTTGATAAAACTGGTGGTGGTAGGCTGATACTTGAAACAGGAAATATTGTACCCATCTCTCACAGAAAAAAGGACTATGTAATTCATTTGCTAGAAAATAAATAACAAGTTAACCTAATTGATTTCTTAATAATTCATACACTTATCAATGCTTGCCAAACTACTATCAAGTATTTAGCTAACGTGGTATAAGCATATAAAGGCTGGGCTTTTGATACAATAACTTTGAAGTACAATTTTTACAAAAGGTACTTAAACAACCAAAGTTATTATGAAAAAATTTACATTTTCTTTGTATCCCTCACTCATGGCATTGAGTGTTTTCTCTTTATTTTATACAGCTACTTTTTCGCAGGGATTGACTTGGAATAATACAGGCATAGCTGGCTTTTCAGCAGCACAAGCCGACTTTACAACAATGTCTATTTCCAAAACAGATAATACAATTTATGTAGCTTATAAAGACGGAGCAATTAGTAATAAACTAACTGTAATGAGGTATAATGGAGTTAATTGGAGTTTACTGGGTACTGCTGGCATTTCTACAGGTGCGGTAGAAAATATTAGTATTGTAGCAGCTGGCACAGAAGTGTATTGTTCTTTTACAGATTTAAGTGCCAGTAATAGATTAACCATATTTAGATGGAACGGTACAACTTGGGCTAACGATGGTTCGACAACACATTCTAGTAGTACTGTAAATTCCACTAGTTTAGCAATAAATTTAGATGGTGAAATATATGTAGCTTATAATGATGCAGGTGCATCTTTAAAAGCTTATGTAAAAAAAAGAATTGGTGGAATTTGGACTAGTATTTCTCCCACAGGAATATCAACTGGAGGTGCCAATGATTTAGATATTGCTTGTGATAGTTCCAACAATCCAATTGTTGTATATAGCGATGCAAGTTTGCTAAATAAAGCTACTGTTAAAAAATACAATGGAACCTCTTGGGTAACACTTGGTAGTAATGGATTTACAACAAACGCAGTTGCTTCTTGTGCCATTGCAATTGATAGATTGAATATGCCAATCATTGTATTTAAAGATGCAAACACTGCCGATAAAGCAAGTGTATATAAGTTTAACAATAGCTCCTGGGTAGTGGTAGGTGCATCTGGAATTAGCACAGGCATTGCTGATTATTGTGATATTACAATTGACTATGGTAATAAACCCTACATAGTTTATAAAGACGCAGCTAATGGCAACAAAGCCACAGTTCGATACTTTACTGGTACAGCTTGGGCTACTGTAGTTAATGTTGGTATTAGTAGTGGCGTTGCTGACTATACTTCCATTGATATTGACAATATGAATACCATACATGTTGCTTTTAAAGATGCAGGAGTAGCCAATAAATCTGTTGTTAAAGAACTAAGTTGCAGTGGGCCATCAACACCAACTATAACACCTCCGGGTGGGAATTTTTGTGCCAGCTTTTCCAATCTTACGCTTTCTACAACCTCACAACTAAACACAACATTCTCTTGGTACAAAAAACTAGAAGAAAATACCTCCACTGGAGATTATCTAGATTTAAACGATAATAGCATAACCGATAATGCTGCATTTTCAGCCACAACCGATGCCAGCAATAATATTTTTATCATAAAAATGAGAAAATCGGATAGCAATATTATTGTGAAAAGGTATATTAGTGGGGCATGGTCATCATTAGGCACATCTCCAGGTAAGTCATCTGGTCATACAAGCATGTATGCTACAGATATTGCCTTTCAAACCGATGGTACTTTGTACATAGCTTACTTAAACAACAGTGGTTATCCAACTGTAAAAAAATACTTAAGTAACAACTGGGTCGACGTAAGTCCTATTGTAACTCAACCATGCAGAGGTATTGCTTTTAAAATAAACAGCTATGGAAAAATGGTTTTGGCTACTAACAAATTCAATGGAACTTTTTATAATCCAACAGTATTTCTTTTTGATGGCAGTAGCTGGGAAAATACCCCTTCTGTAAATGCATCTAACGACAACGCTGCTTTTATAGATGTTACATTTGATTATAAAGGATCCCCAGTAATTGCTTATACTTTTGGAGCAGGAGTAGCAATAAGCACCTATAATATTGGAACTCCCATAATTTATAAATTAACAGGGAATGTTTGGGTAAACTTAAACTATCCCGTTACAACAAATGGAGAACAAATTAATATTGATTACGATACAAAGAACAATATACTTTATGCTGGAATTGCCAACTCTGCTCCTAGCAATAACAGAAAACCTTTTGTTCACAAATTAACCGACAATAGTTCCATTTGGATAGATATTACCCCTAATTTATTTTGGACAAGATCTGGTTTTTCAATGCAACTCGACAATTTTGGAACACCATATCTGGCCTGCATGATTAACAATAGCAGTAGCCAAGTAGTAAGCAAATCAATAAAATACAATGGAAGTAGTTGGGTTGATTTAATTGGTAATCACACGCCTTTAGAAAATAGTAATACGTATCAGTTGTATTTTAATAAACAAAATACACCCTATTTGCTAAGGCAGTGGGATAATGGGGTAGCTTATGTAGATCAAATTGAACATACTTTTTTAAGCAATGGAATTTCTCGATTTGTAAACATAGCTGGAAAATATTTTGTTACAGCCAATGCTGGTTGTGGTGTTATAGATACATCAGCTAAAGTTACTATTACTCAATCAGCCAATACCAACAATTGGTTAGGAACTAGTAGCAGTAGCTGGTCGAATGCTGCAAACTGGGGTTGTGCATTTGTTCCATTAGCAACCGATGATGTGGTAATACCCTTAACAGCACCCAATATGCCACTGATAAGCACTGGGAATGTACAAGTAAATAAACTTACTGTTTTAGGAAATTTAACTGTATCAAATACAATATTAAATATTGCAGATAGTTTATATTCATCGGGTAATCTAAGCACAGCCTCGGCCGGAACTTTGGCATTTAACGGCACTTCTTTACAAAATTTTTACATTAGCTCAGCAATTGAAAATTTAACAATAGCAAACCCTGTGGGTGTTTTCATAAGGAGTAATATCATAATTAATAACACCCTCAATTTTTCTTTAGGGAAATTATATACTGATTCGTTGATTATTAACCTTGGAAACTCAGTAACTGGTGTAGGGGCTAATAGCTACATTGTTACAGCCAGAGCTTCTAATGGCAACTTATATAAAGTAAGCGGAGTAAGAAAAACACTAAATGCAAATCAAACACTTATATTTCCTATTGGCACGCCTAATAGTTATACTCCACTAACAATTACCAATTCTAATGTTACAGAATTATATACTACAAGGGCAATGGATAGTGCATTTAAAACAGCAAATATGAATAACCACACACAAACCAGTTGGACAATTAGTAAAACATTAAATGGGGCAGGTTCTCCATCAATTCAATTTCAATGGAATACCGCAAATGAAGGCTCAACTTTTAATAGAACCAATTGCAGAGTAGCAGTAGCAACATCAACGGAATTTGTAATAGATAGAGGCTCCATAGCAGCAGCTACAACGGTTTCGTCAGGTGTTTATAAAATGACTATGACAAATATTTCACCAAATAATGATTACTCATGGGGTATAACTAGCGATGCAACCATTTTGCCAATTCAACTACTTGGTTTTACAGCAAAAAAAGCCAACAGTGGCGTTGTGTTAAATTGGAAAATAACAGCTAGTTCAAATCCAGAAAAATTTATTGTAGAGAAAAGTAACGATGGAATTTCATTCAAATCAATACATGAAACAAAGGCAACCTTTTTGCTTAATTATGAAACTGTAGATGCTGGAATGCTGCAAAACAATAATTTTTATAGACTAAAAATGGTTGATAAAAATGGAAATATAAGTTACAGTGGAATTATAATTGTACAACAACAAATTATAAAAAAGTCTACTCTTTTAATATATCCTAACCCTGTAAAAGATAACATAAATGTAAATATTGTGGACGAAGATAATTTACCGAAAAAAGCAACTCTACTAATATTTAATCTACTCGGTGAAGTGATTTATCAACAAAATGTTTTTACGAATAGTACTAGCACAATAAATGTAAAAAGCTTTAAATCGGGTAATTATTTACTCAAACTAATTCATTCAAATAAAAGCTCAGAAACTGTAAAATTTATAATTGATTAAAAAATAAAGCCCCAAAATTTTGGGGCTTTATTTTTACTAAGTCTGTCAATCATTTCAACTCTTACAGTACCAAAATGCCTTTGGCTTGTATTACTATTTCTTTTTTTGGTTCTTTAATAGCTGCAATTTCTGCTTTGGTTTTACCAGCGTCTTCTGCATAATGTTTCAACATTTCTACACTAGTAATTTTTTCTTCGGCTATTCCATCAATTACAATTTCTTTTTCGTTTAATATCAATGGAACTAAAAATTTATGGTCTTTCATTTTAACCATCATTTTACCATCGGCCGATTTTACTTTTATCCAACAACCTTCTTTAGTACAAACTTCAACAACGGTTGCTTTAATTTTCACATCCATTTTTTTAGCACCTTCTTTTTTAGCACCCAAAACTATAGCCAATTCTTCTACTGTTATAGCATTTTCGGCAGTAGTAGTTTGGCCAAAGCTAGTGCCTTTATCTGCAGGTACATTTGGTGGTTGTGCCTGTAAAGTAGTAACAGCACTTAGCACCAATAAACTCATCAATATTTTTTTCATAATCATATTTTTTACAAATGTAGTAGATATTATTTAGTGTATGCAATTCTGTAAATAACCCCAGCATAATCATCGCTAACCAGTAAAGACCCATCGGCAGCCACAATACAATCTACAGGACGGCCAATTACTTTTTCATCGGGTTGTAAAAATCCATCCATAAATGGTTTATAATCTATCACTTTATTTCCTTCAAGGGTTGCAATGCCTACTTTATAGCCATTTTTTTTGCTTCTATTCCAGCTACCATGCTCACAAATAAAAATTTTGTTGGAGTACTCCTTCGGAAACATGGTACCTGTATAAAACCTTAAACCCAATGGGGCAACATGTGCACCTACTTTTAAAACAGGTTTGGTATAATCCTCCATTTTTTTACCCTCGCCAAACTTTGGGTCAATTACATCGCCTTGGTGCACATACGGAAAGCCAAAATGCTCTCCATTTTTACTCAATACATTCAATTCACAAAAGGGTATATCATCACCCATTAAATCTCTTCCATTATCGGTAAACCATAGTTGTTTGGTTATGGGGTGCCAAGTAAAACCAACAGTATTGCGTACACCTTTAGCTATAATTTCTCTGTTGGTTCCATCAGCATTTAAGCGGGTTATGCTGGCAAAAACGCTATCTTTTTCTTCACACACATTACAAGGTGCCCCTACAGGCACATATAATTTTCCATCGGGTCCAAAAGCAATAAACTTCCAGCCATGGTGGGTTTTGTTGGGGTATTTATCTGTAATTAAAACTGCAGGTGGTGGGTTATCTAATTTATTTTCGATATCGTCGTATCTATAAATTTTATCGAGTGCACTTACATACAAACTACCATCTTTAAAAGCAACGCCATTGGGCATATTTAAATCTTTTGCAATGGTGTAAACCTTATCGCCCTTCCCATCGTTGTCAGTATCAACAACTGCATACACATTATCTTCTCGGCTATTGCCCACAAACAAAGTACCCTTTGTACCCCAACACAAACTTCTTGCATTGGGTACTTCGGCATAAATACTTATAGTAAAACCTTCAGGTACTTTAATTTTATCAATATTGTATTTTTTAGCTAACTCATTTGTAGGCAACCCAACTTTATTTTGTGGCCCAGTTTGGCAACCACCATTAAGTAGTAAAAAACAACAAATTACAACATTAATAAATTTCATTATAATATATTTTAGTTTGGGGCTGTAAGCTACAATACTTTTTTCAACAGCAGTTCCTTGTCCGGTTCCAATTTTTTTGTTTATTAGGTATTGTTATATAAAATGCAAACAAAAAAGATTTTTACCTAAACAAGGCAGCCATTCATCATTAAAACATTATTCAACAAATCTCAATGTTTACTTCCTTTCCATACACAATTCTACCAAAACGCCATTGGTACCTTTTGGGTGTAAAAAACAAACTAATTTATTATCAGCTCCAACCTTCGGAGTTTCATTTAATAAAGTGAAGCCCTCATTTTTTAAACGCTCCATTTCTGTATAAATATCTTCTACATCAAAAGCAATATGGTGTATTCCCTCTCCTTTTTTATCTATAAACTTAGCAATCACCCCATCTGGCTCTAAACTTTGCAGCAATTCTATCTTGGTTTCACCTTGTTTAAAAAATGCAGTATCTACTTTTTCGGTTGCTACCACTTCTTGCTTATAACATTTTGAATTCAGTAAACTTTCGAAAAGCGGTATGCTTAAAGTAAAATCTTTTACTGCAATGCCTATATGTTCAACTTTTATCATAATTGGTTGTTATTTATAACTATACACTCTTTCGATATATGGAATTTTGGGTTTTGAGGTTTTTCAACCCCAAAAAATCGCATCGAAAACAGTATTTTCGCATTCTAAATAACAAAAATAAACAGAATTTATGTTGAAGTTGCCTATTTATATGGATAATAATGCCACAACCCCTATGGATCCAAGGGTATTAGAAGCCATGTTGCCTTATTTTACACAACATTTTGGTAATGCTGCTAGCCGTAACCATCCTTTTGGTTGGCAAGCAGAAGAAGCGGTTGATTACGCTCGTGAACAAGTGGCTAAATTAATTGGTGCCGACCCAAAAGAAATTATTTTTACAAGTGGTGCTACCGAAGGCGATAATTTGGGCATTAAAGGTGTTTTTGAAATGTATGCCAGCAAAGGCAACCACATAATTACTGCTACTACCGAGCATAAAGCAGTTTTAGATACTTGCAAACACCTAGAAAAATTGGGTGGAGAAGTAACGTATTTAGAAGTTAAAGAAAATGGTTTAATTGATTTAACCGAATTAGAAGCTGCTATTAAACCAACTACCATACTAATTTCTATAATGTACGCCAATAACGAAATTGGTGTAGTACAACCCATAAAAGAAATTACCACTATTGCAAAAAAACATGGCGTATTATTTTTTACCGATGCTACACAAGCCGTTGGTAAAATACCGGTTGATGTTTTAAAGGATGGTATAGATTTAATGACTTTCACTGGCCATAAAATGTATGGTCCGAAAGGAATTGGTGCTTTGTATGTTCGTAGAAAAAACCCACGTGTAAAAGTTACTGCCCAAATGGATGGTGGTGGCCACGAAAGAGGTATGAGAAGTGGAACTTTAAACGTACCAGGTATTGTTGGTTTTGGTAAAGCATGCGAAATATGCCGTTTAGAAATGGAAACAGATGCTGCAAGAGTTAGTGTTTTAAGAGATAAATTAGAAACCGAATTAATGAAATTAGAAGAAGCTTACATTAATGGTACACCAGATTCTCGATTACCACATGTAACCAATATTTCTTTTAAACACGTTGAGGGCGAAGGTTTGTTAATGGGCTTCAATAAAAACATTGCATTAAGTTCTGGCTCTGCTTGTACAAGTGCATCTTTAGAACCAAGCTATGTATTAAAAGCACTAGGCCTAGGCGATGATTTAGCCCACAGCAGTTTACGTTTTGGCTTAAGCCGTTTTACAACAGAAGAAGAAGTAGATTATACCATAAAGGCGATTAGCGAAACAGTGTTGAAGTTAAGAGAAATGAGTCCTTTATGGGAAATGTATAAAGAAGGTATAGATTTAAACAGCATCGAATGGGCACATCATTAGAAATGAAACAATTAGCTAATGTGATAATTAGATAATTATCGAAAAAGCTACAAATTTGAATTCATTATCAAATTATCGAATTATAAAATTATTAAATTAAACAAAATGGCATACTCAGAAAAAGTAATCGATCATTATACCAACCCTAAAAACGTAGGTACTTTAGACAAAGCAAATAAAAATGTAGGTACTGGCCTAGTTGGTGCACCAGAATGTGGCGATGTAATGCGTTTACAAATAGAAGTTGACGATGCTTCTGGCGTTATTACAGATGCTAAATTTAAAACATTTGGTTGTGGTAGTGCAATTGCATCATCTTCTTTAGCCACAGAGTGGTTAAAAGGTAAAACAGTTGATCAAGCAATTGGTATAGATAATATGGATATTGTTGAGGAGTTAAATTTACCTCCAGTAAAAATTCACTGCTCGGTTTTGGCAGAAGATGCAATTAAAGCAGCCATTAACGATTATCGTGTAAAAAATGGTTTAGACCAATTGGTTTTTGAAGAAAAAGGAGTGCATTAGAAATTAGCCAATTAGCCAAGGTGATAATTTGATAATGTCAAATTGGCTAATTGACGAATTATGTAATTGACAAATTATGACAACAACTGAGAATTCTATTTACGTTTCAGATAAAGCCAAAACCAAAGTTGCCAAACTGATGGAAGAGGCTGGTGTTACCAACGACCCTTCTTATTTTTTAAGAGTTGGTGTAGTTGGTGGAGGTTGTAGTGGTTTAAGCTACAAATTAGATTTTGATAACGAGGTTAAACCCATGGATCAAGTATTTGAAGACAATGGTATTAAAGTAGTTACCGATTTAAAGAGCTTCTTATACCTTGTAAATACTGAACTAAATTTTAGCGATGGTTTAAATGGAAAAGGCTTTTATTTTGATAACCCCAATGCAAGCAGAAGCTGCGGTTGTGGCGAAAGCTTTGCAGTATAAAAAAATTAATAAAATAAATAAATAGAAAAGTAGAACATTTTGTTCTACTTTTTTATTTAAGGTACCGACTATTAAATCATAAGTGAAATAATCCCAATTTGAACTTTAATTTAGACATAAATTTTTCTAAGACAATTCCAATTGGTTAGCTTTTTATACCAATTTATTTGAGTAGTACAAATATCAAATCCATGTAACTAGTTCTGTTTTTTAATTCATGTTGGTAAAAACAGTTTCAATCCTTTGTTGAAATAAAATCTATATATCTATTTAACCAATTAATAAATTACTGTTTATTTATCGGTAGCATGTATTACTTTATCCATTGTAGGTACCATAAACGATTCAACAATATTATTATTAACAACTAAGGCTTTTGCCACTTTATGGTTGCTTATAAAGCTTGTACCTAATATATTACTTACGGTTGCAGCTAGCTGTTTCAAATAAATTTTTTGCGGTGTTTTCACTTCGCCCAAAGGGTCAATATTAGGACCAAGAATGGCTTGCCAAACTTCGCCAGAACCTTTTACAAATAGGTTATGAGCAAACCAAGAGGTTGTTTTTTTTCCACGTCCATGATCGGTTGTAATAACAAAGGTTGTTTTATTTTTATAGGTGTCGTTAGTTTGAACAAAATACCAAAGATCGGCAATCATTTTATCTACCCTATTGGCCTGTTGCAAATATTGATCGTACTTACCCATATGAGCAAACTCATCTGTTTCGCCTAAGCCAATAAACACAACCCTTGGATGATGTTCTTGTATATACTCTTTTGCACTTAAGAAAGTTAACTCATCATACCTGCAATGCGTTTTTTGTTTTACATTTTGTTGCACTTGGTTAATATAGGCAGCAGATGTATCGTCCTCATCAATTAACTCGTAGCCACTATTTACTGGAATATTGCTTCTATCTTCATTAAATATATAAGGAAAAATATTCCAAGAACTAAAAGCAACAACTTTACCTTTAAACTTTTCTTGTTCATTTAAGTACTCCAGCACATTAATATTGTTGTTATTTTTCGGGCTATTTGGAACAAATCTAGGATCGGCATAACCTGTAAGCATTTCGTTATAACCTGGGTACGAAATTTTATAAAAATTACTTACATCCACGGTATTATTATAATTTCTATTACCAAAAAGTTGACCTTTTTTTGCAATTACATTCCAAAAAAATGGCATTAACTTCTGTCGTCGTAATTCAGGAGTACTGTCAAAAAATAAATCTTGAATAAGCGAAGTGTCGGAAACATATTTTGGATTTTTCATCAAATCTATGTCAGCACCTGTAAAAACCTCTTGCCAACGAAAGCCGTCGGTAGTAATGATGAAAATATTTTCGGTGGTGTAATTATTCTGAGCTAATAAACAAAAAGGTGCAATAAGAAAAAATACGAGGATATAATTTTTCATTATGTTGGTTTCACAAAATACCAACTTCAATGTGAATAAACTATTAACCCAAGGTTATGTAACTATTAAAGAATGAGCAAACCAACTAAACTATTACTAAACTAATTTTATAAAAACTTTCCAGTATAACTTGCTTTACATTTTTTTAAATCTTTTGGTACACCAGCAAAAACCAGGTTGCCGCCCAAATCTCCAGCCTCTGGGCCTAAATCAATTACCCAATCGGCACTTTTAATTACGTCGGTATTGTGTTCAATTACAATTAAACTGTGGCCTTGCTCTATCAGTGCATTAAATGAAGTTAATAATTTTTTTATATCATGAAAGTGTAAACCTGTTGTTGGTTCATCGAAAATAAATAAAATATTACCTTGGCTTTTTCCTTTACCTAAAAAGCTAGCCAATTTTACACGTTGAGCCTCTCCACCAGACAATGTATCGGACGATTGGCCAAGTTTAATATATCCCAAACCTACGTCTTGCAAGGGTTGTATGGCCTTGGCAATACCTGCACTCTCTTTATATAATGCGAAAAATGCTATGGCTTCGTCTACACTCAATTCTAATATTTGATGAATATTTTTACCATTAAATTGTACCTCTAAAACTTCTTCTTTAAAACGTTTACCTTGGCATACTTCACAGGTTAAATGCACATCGGCTAAAAATTGCATTTCTACAACTTGTTCGCCTTCGCCTTTGCAAGCATCGCAACGGCCACCATCTACATTAAAAGAAAAATGTTTGGGCATAAAGCCTCTTAGTTTAGACAGAGCATGTTTAGCATAAACATCTCTAATTTCATCGTAGGCTTTAATATAGGTAACGGGATTGCTTCTACTCGATTTACCAATGGGGTTTTGATCAATCATTTCAATTTGTACAATTGTATCGATGTCGCCAGTTATACTTTTGTAAAAACCAACCTTATCGGCAAACTCTCCTTTAATTTTTTGTAAAGCTGGGTATAAAATTTGCTTAACCAATGTGGTTTTACCGCTACCACTTACCCCACTTACAACACATAAAACATTTAAAGGAAATTGTACGGTAATGTCTTTTAAATTATTTTGCCTAGCCCCAGTAATCGTTATAGAGTTATTCCATTTTCTTGTTTGTTTCGGAATTTCAATTTCATAGGCTCCACATAAATATTTACCAGTTAAACTATTTTGGTTATCTATTAATTGTTGGTAATTACCTGCTGCTACTACTTCTCCTCCTAAATGAGAAGCCAATGGTCCCATATCTATAATATAATCTGCTTCCCTCATCATCATTTCATCATGCTCAACTACAACTACTGTATTTCCTAAATCTCTTAGCGATTTTAATACGCCAATTAATTTTTCAGTATCTCTAGAGTGTAACCCAATACTAGGTTCGTCTAAAATATACAAAGAGTTAGTAAGGTTCGATCCTAGACTACGGGTTAATTGTATTCTTTGGCTTTCGCCACCACTTAAACTATTTGCCAAACGATTAAGTGTTAAATAGCCTAAACCAACATCAATTAATGTTTGTAATCGTTGATGCAGTTCTATTAAAATTCTTTTAGCAACTTGTTTATGGTGTTCCGTCAATATTAAATGATCGAACCATACTTTTAAATCTTTAGTTTGCATTTCACATAATTGCCCAATATGTTTATTAGCAACTTTTACATATAAAGCTTCTTTACGTAAACGATAACCCTTACAATCACTGCAATTGGTTCTTCCTCTATATCTACTTAATAAAACCCTATATTGAACTTTATATAAATTGGCTTCTACTTCTTTAAAAAAATCATTTATTCCATAAGCATTATCAATACCTTCCCATAATTGTTGGTATTGTTCTTCTGATAAGTCTGCAATTGGTTTATGGATGGGAAACTTTTTAGCATTTCGTACAAACTGATTTTTCCATTCGCCCAATTTCTCTCCTTTCCAAGGTGCAACTGCACCTTCATAAACACTTAATCTTTTATCGGGTATCACTAAATCTGTGTCAATACCTAAAACTTGGCTAAAACCTTCGCATGTTGGGCATGCACCAAATGGATTATTAAATGAAAACAAATTGGGTACTGGCTCCTCAAATACAATTCCATCTAATTCGAACTTGTTGCTAAAATGTAACAGTTTGTCGCCATTTATCTCTACATATAAATTACCTTCCCCTTCATAAAATGCAGTACCAATTGAGTCGCTAATTCTATGTAAATCGTCTTCGTCGAATGCTTTGGTAATGATACGATCAATTAAAACGTAGGAAGCCAATTTCGAGTCCCTCAGTTTATTATTCAAAATATCCTCGTTCAATTCTAATAACTCTTCAATTCTTGCAAGCTCAATACTATATTTTTCAGCTTCTGCCTTTTTCACTTCTTCTTTAACCTTACTCCCTTCGCCTGCCACTTGTTGCCCAATACCATTCACCTTTCTAAAATACATTCTACTAAAGCCCTTTTGCATTAAAATGTGTAGTTCTTCTCTAATAGCCCTATTACCATGTTGCTTAAAAGGTACTATAATAACTACTTTGGTTGCTGTTGGTAATTGTTCAATAGCTTTAAGTACATCGGCAACATCATCTTTCTTAACTTCTTTACCACTAACAGGACTAATGGTTTTACCTATTCGTGCAAACATTAATCGCAAGTAATCATACATTTCCGTCATGCTGCCAACTGTGCTTCTCGGTGTACGGGTAATAACTTTTTGTTCAATGGCAATTGCCGGGCATAATCCTTTTATATAATCCACATCTGGCTTTACCATTCTGGCCATAAACTGCCTTGCGTAAGAACTTAAACTTTCTGCATATCTTCTTTGACCTTCGGCGAATAAAGTATCTATTGTAAGCGATGATTTGCCACTGCCACTAACCCCAGTTACCACAATTAATTTATTTCTAGGAAAACTTACGGTAACGTTTTTTAAATTATGAGTTTTTGCTCCGTATATAAAAATATCGTCGTTGGTTGGCGTTTGCAAATCTTGCTTTTTATTCGTTTTTATAGCTGTTGGCATATATAACAAAGTAAACAAAAAAACTTACTGCTATGTTTTAATAAATGTAATAAGAACAAAAAATATTTTTTGTTGAAGGCGTTCACCCACTTGTCCCATTTATAGAAAAACTACATTTTATTAGATAGTAAAAATACCATGTGTTATAGTAAAAACCGCTGAAATGCAGCCCCAGCAACACTTTCAGAAAAATAATTTAAAAAAAAGTTGTTCCAAAATTTGGAAATATGAAATTGTTATCTACTTTTACATTCGAAAGCAAA
>JANOZK010000104.1:0-21958 GCA_031429335.1 Chitinophagaceae bacterium
TAATTTTTTTGATTTTTTAGGTGGTGGGCATCGATATTTTCCAGAAGAGTATACCATCAATAGTCCTAATGAGGCAAACAATGAAGCCCAGAGTTATAAAACAAAATTGAATAGAAATGAAAAAGTAGTAGAGGAAACAGAATATTTAACCGATGCATTTTCTGGAGAGGCTGTTTCTTTTATTGAAAAAAATAAGCAACAACCATTTTTTCTTTATTTGGCCTATAATGCACCTCATTCACCTTTACAAGCCACACCAAAATACCTAGAGCGTTTTAACCACATTGAAGATCCGAAACGAAAAACTTATGCAGCAATGGTTAGTGCTGTAGATGATGGAGTTGGTGCAGTATTAAATAAGTTACAAGAGTTGCAATTGGCAGAAAATACAATCGTGATTTTTCTTTCAGACAATGGTGGCCCCAAGCAAGATAATGGCAGCTATAATGGTGCTTTAAGAGGCGGAAAGGGATCTTTTTTTGAAGGTGGTATTCGTGTTCCATTTGCCATGCAATGGCCAAAGAAAATTAAAGCAAAAACAACCTACAGCCAACCGGTAATTTCTTTAGACATTTTTGGAACAGTGGTAGCAAACGTAGGAACTACAGTTGCCACAAAAAATAAATTAGATGGTGTCGATTTAATTCCTTTTTTAAATGGTACTCAAAAAGATTCACCACACGAATATTTGTTTTGGCGAAACTATGATCAAAATAATTATGCCGTATTACATCAATCTGGCATTAAGCAAGTAATCTTAAAAGATACTTCTGTTTTTATGTACAATCTTAAAAAAAATATTGGTGAACAGTATAATATTTTAAATAGCGAACAAAATAAAGCCTTACAATTGGAGCAGCAAAGACAAAAATGGTTAACGGGTTTAGTACCTCCACTTTTTTTAGGGTTAAACCAAGAAGAGAAGTATAATGAGGAATTGAAGAAAAAGAAAAAAGAATAATTATTTAAAAATTATTTCTAAGAAATAAAATAAGTTTTTTATATCAAGATTACTTTACTTACATATTTAAAAATGAACTATTTTAAATTTAACATCAACCCAAAATTTGGAGCTTTTGCGGTAAGTAAAGCAATGATCATTTTACTGGTTACATCTATTTTAATTAGCTTTTCTTTTAAAAAAATTCCAGCAAAAACACCTCCAAATATTATTATAATTTTAATTGATGATGCTGGCTATGCAGATTTTGGTTTTATGGGTTCTAAAGATTTACTAACACCTAATATAGATGCTTTGACTGCACAATCTGTTTGTTTTACAGATGCACATGTTACTGCTACTGTTTGCAGCCCATCAAGAGCTGGTTTATTAACTGGTAAATACCAACAGCGATTTGGGTACGAATGTAATGAAGGAGATGGTTATACAGGTTTAGATACTGCTCAAATACTGTTGCCAAGTTTGTTAAAGGCTAAGGGTTATACCACAGCAGCTTTTGGTAAATGGCACCTTGGATTTGAGGCCAACCAACATCCTTTACAAAAAGGCTTTCAACACTATTATGGTTTTTTGGCTGGGGGTAGAAGTTATTTCTATAAGCCATTAGTAGATGATAAAGTGGGTTCAAAAAATGCCCTTTACGAAAATCATAAGCAAGTTAAGTTCGATGGATATTTAACCGACGTTTTGGGCGATAAAGCAGTTGATTTTATTGAGCAAAATAGTAAGCAACCTTTTTTTATATACTGGGCACCTAATGCTGTGCATACCCCAATGGAAGCCACACAAGAAGACATGGAGATGTTTGCCAAACATCCACGTCAAAAATTAGCTGCCATGACTTATGCTTTAGATAGATCAATTGGTAAAATAATCAATGGATTAAAAAAACAAGGAATTTATGAAAATACATTAATCTTTTTCTTAAGCGATAATGGTGGTGCACATAATAATCAATCGAGCAACCTGCCATTAAAAGGGTTTAAAGGAAATGAGTTCGAAGCTGGGCATCGAATTCCTTTTTTGGCCTGTTGGCCTAAAAGTTTAGCAGCTAATTTAGCCTACAAAGGCATCACTTCATCTTTAGATATTTTTCCCACAGCATTGGCAGTGGCTGGCATAAATAATAATTATTTGTTAGACGGTGTTAATTTGCTTCCCTTCATTACTGGTAAAAATAAAAAAAATCCACACCCAGAATTATTCTGGAGGAAAGATAAAATTGCTGCAGTTCGCTACAATGAGTATAAATTAATACATGTAGATGGCTTTGGCGATAGGTTGTATAACCTAAATAATGATCTAGCAGAGTCCAATGATCTTTGTACAACAGAACCAGCAATTTACAAAAAGTTAAAAGAGCAATTATATAATTGGGAGAAAGATAAATTAAGTCCTTTATGGACGGAGGGTCCTGTTTGGGACAGCATAACCTATATGATTCATGAAGATTTAATGAACAACAAAAAAGTAAGGGTTCGTAATCCGGCTGAATTGGAAAAATTTCAATCGCAAAAAAATAAATAGCCATTTTGAACCTTTTAAAATATGTTTATGAACAAAAAAAATGGAGATATCAAAAAAGTAAATCAAAGGCTAAGCATTAAGTTGGGAATGATTTATTTCTTGCTTATCATTTTATTTATTGTGCTAATTATTTTTTTGTAGGCTATCAACCCTTATTCAATAAAAAAAATCTAGCTCTTCCTATAATCTAACTCTATTGTAGTATTTTCGAGGCTAATACAAGATTGCTTTGTTCCTCGGTAAAAAAAAATATTATCTACTAATACCAATACTGGTATTGTCTACAATTATTCATGCTCAACAAGCAAGAACATTTACAAATATTTCTGGCGAATTGGTAAATAATGAGGTAACCTCAATTATTCAAGATAAAAATGGATTTATTTGGTTTGGTACACGAGGTGGCCTTCAAAAATTTGATGGTTATGAAATGAAACTTCTGAAAAAAGATATGGGCAAAGGCAACAATTTGTTGAGCCAATCTATAGAAGTTCTTTGCAATGGCAAGCAAAATAATCTTTGGATTGGCACTAAATCTGGCGGACTTAGTGAGTACAATCTTAAGGCAGGCAAAATAATTAATTATACAAATCGCAATGCTAATTACTCGGGTTTTAATGCAGATTATATACTATCAATTTTAGATACAGATTCAGATAAATTATTGTTAGGTACTTGGAAGGGGTTTGAGTATTTAAATAAATCCAATGGTACCTTCACCGTAATTAATAGTGTTTGGAAAACTTTTGAAATACAAACCGATGGCAGCACTGGATATTGGCTTGCTACTGATAGTGGGTTGAAGCATTTGAACGCTGCATTGCAAAATGATGCTACTTATAATTTTGGAATACCCGATATCAATATTTCTTCTATTGTTCAAGACAATGTAGAAAACTGTTTATGGTTAGGTACATGGAATTACGGATTAATTAAGTTTGATTTAGCCACAAAAGCGTATAAGTTTTTTGCACAGCCAAAAAATAATTCAAATTCATTAACCCCAAATAATACGTATCGTTTATTACTCGATTCTAAAGGTATTTTGTGGGTTGGTACATGGGGTGGAGGGCTTTATAAGTTTAATAGAACAAACGAAAACTTTGAAAAAATACAATTAAATATCCCAGGGATTTTTACGAACGATAATCAAATTATTTTAGCTATACAAGAGGATCCATCAGGGTTATTATGGGTAGGTACCGATGGTGCAGGAGTTTTTAAGTTTGATTTGAAACAAAAAAAAATCAATAATATTGGTTATGGCAATAATCAAAACTTCTTTTTAAAGAGTACGCATATTATATCGGTTTATGTAGATCCATTTAATAAACTCTGGCTAGCTACAAAGGGTGGTGGTATTCATTTCTCTGAAAATAGACAAACCTTTACTGAATTTGATGTAAAAACGAAAGGGATGAAAAAATATCCTTTTTCTAATTACCAATGTAGAGCCTTTTTGCAAGTGGGTAAATATTTGTGGGCAGCTACAGATAATGGATTAATGCGAATATTAAATGATGGGAAAAAAGTGGGTAGTTACGATTTGTATTTATCAAATAAAAATGATTCAAATTCTATTGGTGGCAGAAAAACAACTTCGCTTGCTATAGATGCTAAAGGTAAAATTTGGATTGGTTCACAAGAAAGTGGGCTTAGTTTTATTGCTGGCTTCAATAAACAAAATCAACCCATATTTAAGAACTATTTACCAGGTTATGGTATTAAAGGGGCTTTACAAAATGAAAGGGTAAGTTGCTTACTTATAGATTCTAAAAAACGCATGTGGGTTGGTACTTATAAGGGGTTGCATTTGTATAAACCAGGCTCTAATCGGTTTGATGTTTTTGAACAAACAGATGATACAAAAAAATCGATAAGCAACAATACTATTTTATGTTTAGCAGAAGATAAAATGGGAAATATTTGGGCTGGTACACAAAATGGTCTAAACAAAATATCCGATGTACAAGGTAGTAGTTTACAAGTAAACAATTACAATTTTAAGGATGGGTTGCCTAGCGATTATATTCACGCAATCATTCCAGATAACGCTGGAAATATTTGGGCTAGTACCAACAAGGGTATTATTCGTTTTAACGAAGTAAGTAAATCTGTTACTGTTTTCGATAAAAGAGATGGCATACAATCTGTTGTTTTTTCGGAAAATGCATCTTTTAAAGATGACAAAAATAACTTATATTTTGGAGGTCTTGAAGGACTAACCTATTTTTCGCCAGACAGTATTGTTATTAACCAGTTTACGCCAGCAATTTTTTTTACCAACCTTTCCATCAACAATATTCCATACGAATTTGGTACAGAGCAAACGGAAAGTTCTATTTTGCAAAAACCATTTTATGAAACCGAGGCTATTTCTTTAAATTACAAAGAGAATATTTTCTCAATAGAGTTTGCTGCATTAGATTATCATGCCTCCGACAAGAATGAGTACATGTATAAGTTGGAAGGCTTTAATGAAGATTGGGTACATACAGGAAATAGTCGTTTAGTTTCGTTTACCAACTTAGATCCTGGTACCTATTATTTAAAAGTAAAAGCGTCGAATAGCGATAAAGTTTGGAGCAACAACATTAAGGAATTACAAATTACTATTTTACCACCGCCTTGGAAAACATGGTGGGCCTATTCGCTTTACATCGGCTTCTTTTTATTGCTTTTGTGGCTTACAAGATATTTAGGTTTAAGACAAGAAGGCTTAAAAAGCCAATTAGCAATTACTAAGTTAGCAAGAGAACAAGAAAGTGAATTGGCCGATTTTAAAGAACGTTTATTCACCAATATTTCTCATGAGTTTCGTACACCATTAACGCTAATATTGGGGCCAATAGACGATTTACTACATCGTAAAAAAATCGACCAAACAGTTGAAAAAAGCATTCGTTTAATCCAAAAGCAGTCTAAACGAATGTTACGAATGGTAAATCAGTTATTAGACTTTCAAAAAGCTGAAGTTGGTAAATTAAAACTAACACTTCAACCAGGCGAAATAACTTCATTTTGTTATGATGTATTTACTCTATTTAGTGATGAAGCAAAAAGAAGAAACTTTAATTATACCTTTGAATCAAATGAAAAATTTATATCTCTTGTATTCGATTATAATAAGTTGGAAATTATTTTATTTAATATTTTATCTAATGCATTTAAGTACACCCCAAATGGTGGAACGATTAATTTGAGTGTAAAAAATATTGGACAAGAGTTTTGTGAAATATCTATACAAGATAATGGATACGGTATTCCAGAAAATGAGTTAAAACATATTTTTAACCGATTTTATAGGGGTAAACAAGAAGATGCCACAACCATTTCTGGAACTGGTATTGGACTTTCTTTTGTAAAAGAGTTAATTGAATTACATAAGGGTACTATAGTTGCTAAAAGCGATGCACTTAATGGTACCATATTTATAGTTACCTTGCCAGTATTAGATATTGCCGAATCTGTATTAAACATTTCTAAAGAACCATTACTGCATAGCAATTTAATAGCTGAAACAAATTTAAACTCGGGTTACATGTTAGAAGAAAACGATTTAGCCAACGCAAAACAAGAGCTCCCAATTATCTTGGTGGTAGAAGATGAATCAGATATGCTTCAATATATCTACGAGATATTATCTCCCTCATTTAATGTGATTACTGCTACTAATGGAAGAGAAGGAGTTGAAAAAGCATTCGAATCTATTCCAGATTTAATTGTTAGCGATGTGATGATGCCAGAAATGGATGGCATAGCGTTGTGTAAAAAACTAAAATCAGATAAAGGAACTTCACACATTCCAATAGTATTGCTTACAGCCTTATCCGATATGAACCATCATGTACAAGGAATAAGGGAAGGAGCTGATGTTTACTTACCAAAGCCTTTTAACTCTCAACTACTGTTAGTTCATATTAACAATTTAATAAATTCTAGAAATACATTAAAAGAGTTATATGCCAGAAAAATATTTCTAGGAACCAATAATTTTGAAATAAAAACTTTTGAAGAAGAATTTTTATTTAAACTCATGAAATTGGTGGAAGAAAATATTTCAAAAAATGATTTTAATAACGATGAGTTAGCCAATTTAATGTTCATGAGCCGATCTACCTTTTACCGAAAATTAAAGGCAGTAACTGGTATGTCGGGTAACGAATTTATTAGAACAGCAAGATTAAATTATGCTGCAAAATTATTAGAAACAGGTAAGTATGCCGTTTCCGAAGCTGCCTTCGAATCTGGGTTTAACGATATCAAGTATTTTAGAAAACGATTTCAAGATCAGTTTGGTGTAATGCCATCTGAGTATAAAAAATAACTTTATACCAATAGTTTTTTTGATCGCCAGCAGTATAACCGCTTGGCTCCTTTTATTTGCTCTATTTATTTCGTTTGCCACATTACCCCCCTTTTTATGAAAAAGCTATTCAAGTTTCTTGTTATAATTTAGCAATAGACAATTGTGTAAATAACCGTGTCGATTCACCCTTTAATAATTTAAAATGCGATTGCTTGTAAAACTCCTCAATTATTTTGTATGTAATAATAGTCAGTTTAAAACTTTTCTTGTTTTTCTGCTACTCATTTCTAGCGTATTTTTTGTACATGCACAAAATAATAACGATTGGGAAAATCCTTCTTTAGTAAATAAAAATAAAGAGGCTGCACATGCTTCGTTTATACTTTTTGATAAAAAAGAAAATGTCACAAGCGATTCATATGATCGTTCTGCTCTATACCAATCTCTAAACGGGAAATGGAATTTTTTATACACAGAAAATTATAAAAATCGTCCTACAGATTTTTATAAAGTTGATTACAATGATAGTAAATGGAATAAGTTAACTGTTCCATCCAATTGGGAAGTACAAGGTTTTGGTACGCCCATCTACACCAATATTATTTATCCTTTTCCTAAAAATCCACCCTTTATTGGTGAGGATAATCCAGTAGGAACTTATAGAAGAGAATTTACTGTTTCCGATAATTTTAAGGGTAAGCAAGTAATACTACATTTTGGTTCTATTACAGGTTGTGCCTTTATTTATGTAAATGGAAAGCAAGTAGGCATTACAAAAGATTCAAAATTAGCTGCTGAATTTAATGTTACTCCTTACTTAACAAGTGGTAAAAATATATTGGCTGTGCAAGTTTTTAGATGGCATGATGGAAGCTATTTAGAAGACCAAGATTTTTGGCGACTCACAGGTATCGAAAGAGATGTTTTTTTATATGCTTTGCCATCCGCTACCATTTGGGATTTCTTTTTAAAAGCCGATTTAGATGAAACCTACACCAATGGCAAATTTAGTGGTGACATTAAATTAAGGCAGTTTAAAGGCAACACAATTAAAGATGCAAATGTTGTAATAGAACTACTTGATAAAAAAGGAAAAATAGTTTTTACTGAGAAAAAAAGCGTTATTACTTCTTCAGATGATTATATAAATATTCCTTTTGCTGCCAATATAAATAATCCTGAAAAATGGAGTGCCGAAACGCCTAATTTATATCGCTGCATTATTACGCTACAGAAAAAAGAGGGTTCTACAATTGTATCTACAAGCACTAAAGTTGGATTTAGAAAAGTAGAAATAAAAAATGCCCAACTAATAGTAAATGGAAAAAAAATAATGGTGCATGGTGTTAATAGACATGAACATGACGAAAGGCTAGGACATGTGCCAACATTGGCTTTAATGTTGAAGGATATTCAACTTATGAAGCAATACAATATCAATGCAGTAAGAACAGCACATTACCCCAACGACCCTGTTTGGTTGAATTTATGTGATGAATATGGTTTGTATGTGGTAGATGAAGCCAATATAGAAATACATGGCATGGGCGTATTGCCAGGCAATTTAGATACTTCAAACCATCCTGCATACATGCCAATTTGGGCACCTTCCATTTTAAATCGAATTGAAGGAATGCTGGAAAGAGATAAAAATCATCCTTCAATTATTATTTGGAGTATGGGCAACGAATGCGGTAATGGAAAAGTATTTTTCGATGCTTATTCATGGATTAAAAAACGTGATGTTTCTCGTCCGGTTCTTTTTGAACAAGCAATGGAACAGTCTAATACAGATATCGTTTCGCCCATGTATCCACCAATAAAGTATATGAAAAGTTATGCTGCTGATGTAACTAAAAAGCGTCCTTTTATTATGTGTGAATATTCGCATGCAATGGGTAATAGTAGTGGTAATTTTCAAGAATATTTTGATATTATTAAATCCAGCCCTCACATGCAAGGAGGTTTTATTTGGGATTGGGTAGACCAAGGAATATTAACCAATGACGGATATGGAAAAAAATATTGGGGCTATGGAGGCGATTTTGGTGCAGGTCATTTACAAAACGATGAAAACTTTTGTGCCAATGGTTTAGTAGCTGCTGATAGAACACCTCACCCTGGTTTTTATGAAGTGAAAAAAGTGTATCAAGATATTATTTTTAAAGATAAAGATTGGAAGAATGGTATGATCGAAGTACAAAATAATTTCAGCTTTATTAATTTATCAGGTTTTCAATTTAAGTGGGTGCTTTTAAAAGATGGTTTAACGATTGCGTCAGATACTTTTGCTGTGCAATTAGAAGCTGCCAAAGCCAATACATTTAAACTTGGGTTACCTGCAATGGAAAGTAATAATGAATATATGTTGAATGTATTTGCTGTTTCACGAACTGCCAATGCAATAATTCCTGCACAGCATGAGGTTGCACGTGAACAATTTGGCGGAAATAGTAATCAATTTTATGCTAACAATTATAAGGCTAATGGCAAATTAGTTGTAAATCAAAAAGGCAATCAGTTAGCGTTTAGTTCGGGAAATATTAATGGCGTTTTTCAAATAAAACAGGGCAAGTTTATGTCTTATAAAATGAACAACGTTTCATTAATTACAACATTCCCTGAACCTTATTTTTGGAGAGCTCCAACTGATAATGATTTTGGTAATCAAATGCCACAAAAATTGGGCTTTTGGAGAAACGCACACAATTTAATGCAATTAGATTCTGTAGCTATATCCCCTCAAACTCAAGAGGGTATCACCATAGTTTGTAATTACAACATGGATGCAACAGATATGCCTTACACACTTACGTATCAAATTTTAAATAATGGGGCAATAAAAGTTACTGCTGCTATTCAAATAAAAAATAAAAAATCTCCTGAAATGCCTCGTTTTGGTATGCGATTAACTGTACCAAAAACGTATGAGCAAGTTAATTTTTACGGAAGAGGGCCTTGGGAAAATTACAGTGATAGAAAAACAGCCTCTTTTGTTGGCGTTTATCAACAAAAACTTTCCGATCAATTTGTTGCCAATTATATACGTCCACAAGAAAATGGCTATAAAACAGATATTCGTTGGGTTTCTTTATTCGATGAAAAGAAAAATGGAATAACTGTTACTGGAGTTCAACCAATTTGTTTTAGTGCATTGCCATACACTACAGAAGATTTTGATCCAGGTAATTCTAAAAAGCAACAGCATCCTTCTAATTTAAATGAAAAAAAATTTATCACCTTACATGTTGATTTAAATCAACGTGGTGTTGGTGGAGATAATAGCTGGAGTGCTCTTCCTCATGCTCCATTTTTATTGACTCAAAATAGTTATTTGTATAGTTATATCATTGAACCGTTTTTAAATAAATAAAATGAAAAATTATTTTAATAAACTTATTTCAACAATTGTTTTAGTATTGGCTTTTTTTGTTGTCAATAGTCAATCAAAATTTTTTTCTAAACCCAATATTGTTTTAATTTATACCGACGATCTTGGTGTTGGTGATCCTAGTTGTTATGGTACTTCGGCAATTGCTACACCCAACATCGACAGATTAGCAAAAAATGGGGTTAAGTTTACCAATGCACACACCACATCGGCTACTTGCACACCTTCTCGTTTTTCTTTACTTACCGGCAAATATGCTTGGCGAAAAGCAGGAACTGGAATTGCACCAGGAGATGCGTCATTAATCATTCCAACCAATATTATTACCTTGCCTGCTATGTTGCAAAAAGCTGGTTACAATACTGCGGTTATTGGTAAATGGCATTTAGGTTTGGGTGATGCAAATGGAGCTGATTGGAATGGAAAAATAACGCCAGGTCCACTAGAAATTGGCTTCAACTATTCTTTTTTAATTCCTGCCACTGGCGATAGAGTTCCATGTGTTTTTGTAGAAAATCATAATGTGCTAAACCTCGATAAAAATGATCCTATTAAAGTAAGTTATAAAGCACCAATCGATTCAAATGCACCAACTGGTAAAAAGAATCCAGAGTTACTAAAAATGCTTCCTTCTCACACACATGATAACACTATTGTAAATGGTGTAAGCCGTATTGGGTATATGACTGGTGGTAAATCTGCACTTTGGAAAGACGAAGACTTTGCAGATATTTTTATTAAAAAAGCAAACAGCTACATCACTGAAAATAAAAAGAAACCCTTTTTTTTATACTTTGCTACACACGATATTCATGTACCACGTTTACCACATGCACGTTTTGTAGGTAAAAGTGGTATGGGGCCAAGAGGCGATGCTTTGTTACAATTAGATTGGACAGTTGGTGAGCTTGAAACAATATTAAAAAAGAATGGATTACTCGAAAATACAATCATCATTTTTACAAGTGATAATGGTCAGGTAATTGATGATGGTTATAAAGATGAGGCAGTTGAAAAATTGGGTAATCATAAACCTGGTGGTATTTACAGAGGCGGCAAATACAGTTCATTTGAAGCTGGAACAAGAGTACCATTTATAGTAAGTTGGAAAGGGAATGTTGTTGCTAATAAAACAAGCAATACATTATTCAGTCAGGTTGATTTATACGCTAGTTTAGCTGCACTAGCTAATACAACTGTTGAAGATGGACAAGCACCAGACAGCAAAAATTATCTGCCAGTTTTATTGAATAAAAGCAATACACCACGTGATTATCTTGTTGAGCAATCCATCAATTCTACCTTATCGCTTATTGTTGGCGATTGGAAATATATAGAGCCTTCTAAAGGGGCTAAAATAAATAAAGACACCAATACCGAGTTAGGTAATTTGGCTCAACCCCAACTTTATAACTTAACTACAGATGTTGGTGAAACAAAAAATGTAGCATCAGAATATCCTGATAAAGTAAAAGAATTGCAAGAGTTACTTGCAAAAATTAAGCAAGGTAAAAACTAAAAATAGCATAACTCATTTATCCTTCAATCATCAAATCGCTAAGATGTATATTTTTTTAAAAAAATTACTTCTCACTGTTTCAGGGTTATCATTTTTTATGATGGCTGAGGCACAACAAAAAAATAACAAGCCAAACATACTCGTAATATTAGCAGATGATTTAGGTTGGAAGGATCTTTCATGCTTTGGTAGTACATTTTATGAAACACCTAACTTAGATGCATTGGCTGCAAAAGGAGTAAAATTTACCAATAACTATGCTACAAGCCCTGTTTGCAGCCCAACACGCTCTAGCATGATGACTGGAAAAAATCCAATTAACACAAAAGTTACAGATTGGATTAAAGGAAGACAAGAAAATGGCAAAGCAAAACCTTTTGAAAAATTGATTACACCTGCTACTGCATTTGAATTAGCCCTTAGTGAAAATACCATGGCAGAAAATGCTTTAAAAAATGGCTATCAAACATTTTTTGCAGGTAAATGGCATTTGGGCGAAGAAGAAAACTACTGGCCTTTAAGTCAAGGATTTCAAACCAATAAAGGTGGTTGGAGTAAAGGTGGTCCTTATGGGAAAAAGAATGACACAACTGGTGGCTATTTCACTCCTTACGGTAATCCAACATTAACTGATGGACCTCTAGGTGAATACATTACAGATAGGCTTGCCAACGAGTGTATTAGTTTTATTCAAAAGGATAAAAAAGCTCCTTTTTTTATGATGTATTCTTTATATGCAGTACACAATCCTTTACAGGCACCAGCAGCTTTAATAAAAAAGTATAAAGAAAAACAACAAGGTCTTGGTTATACCGATAAAGACCGTTTTATAAAAGATGAAGGATGGATGAAGAATCAACCAGATTGGAAAAAACGTTTAGTACAAGATCATGCAGTATATGCTGCTATGATTGAAAATATGGATTGGAATATTGGTCGTATTATTCAATCATTAAAAGATAAAGGATTACTCGATAATACCTTAATCATTTTTACATCAGATAATGGTGGATTAAGCACAGCAGAAGGAACCCCAACTACGAATGCACCATTGAAAGCTGGAAAAGGTTGGTTGTACGAAGGTGGTATTAGAGTACCTATGCTAATGTATTGGAAAGGTAAATTGCAGGAGGGAATTGTTTCTGATATTCCTGTTACTACGTCAGATATATTTCCTACAGTTGCAACTGCCATCAATAAAAAATATATAAAAGAATCTGCTGTTGAGGGACAAGATATTTTGAAGCTTTTATCAAATCCAAAAAAGTCATCCGATAGAACATTGTATTGGTATTACCCACATTACAGCAATCAGGGTGGTAAGCCTGGTGCAGCTATTAGAAAAGGAAATTATAAACTAATTTATAACTACGAAGACGAAAATGTGGAATTGTATGATCTTTCAAAAGATATTGGCGAAAAGAAAAATTTAGCAACTGAAAATGTTGAAACCGCAAAGCAATTAAAGCAGCAACTCGATGTATGGCTTACAACTAACAATGCTGGCAAGTTTACATTAAACCTTAACTACAAACAATAATTAATATTATAAACTGATGTGTAACAATCTTATTAATAGAACAACACTTGTTCTACTAAACATATTCATTTTGGTGAGTGTAGTTTCTGCACAAAATTCTTTGAGAAATAAACAATCTTTTAATCAGGATTGGCTATTTAAAAAAACAACGGATTCATCAACACAAGAAATTACATACAAAGATGCTGATTGGCGAAAATTATCGTTGCCACACGACTTTGCAATTGAAGGACCATTTAAACCAGAATACAATTTACGTACAGGTGGGCTTCCAATTTTTGATAAAGCCTGGTACCGCAAGCATTTCAAAATAGATGCATCTGCAAAAGGAAAACTGGTAACTCTAGCCTTTGATGGCATTATGTACAACTCATCTGTTTACATTAATGGAGAGAAAGTGTATGAAAGACCTTACGGTTACAGCAGTTTCGAAATTGACATAACCAATTACATTAAATATGGAACTGAAAATGTAATAGCTGTTAAAGTAAATCCTGAAGTACTTTCTGCAAGATGGTATCCAGGTGCAGGCATTTACAGAAATGTTTGGCTGGAAATAAAAAATCAAGTACACGTTAAACATTGGGGAAATTATATTACAACACCCATTATAGAAAAAGACAAAGCAAAAGTTAAGGTAGAAACAACCGTTGCTAATTTCAAAAAAAATCCTTCTGAAAAATATCAGATTAAAACCAACATTATAGATGCAAATGGAGCAGAAGTTGCCACAGTAATGTCTACATTTAATTTCACTGCAAGCGAGGCAAAAGTGATGCAGGAACTGGAAGTGAAAAATCCAAAATTGTGGGATGTAGAATCACCTTATCTCTACAAAACCATTTCAACCATTTATGAGAATGATAAACCAATAGATACTTACACTGAACATTTTGGAATTCGTACTATAAAATATTCAAGAGAAGGTTTCTTTTTAAATGGTAGGCAAGTAAAATTGAAAGGTGTTTGTTTGCACAACGATTTGGGTGCATTGGGATCTGCTGTTAATTACAGAGCAACAGAACGTCAATTAGAAATCATGAAATCAATGGGTGTAAATGCAATTCGTACATCACACAATCCAGCTTCGCCAGAGCAATTAGATCTCTGCGATAAAATGGGACTTTTAGTACAAGAAGAAGCTTTCGATTGTTGGAAGCAGGGCAAAACTGAAAACGATTACAATAAGTATTGGGATAAATGGCATGAGCAAGATTTACGTGATATGATTCGTCGTGATAGAAACAGGCCATCTATTATTATGTGGAGTATTGGTAATGAAATTAAAGAACAGAACTCAGCAGATGGTTACCTAATAGCAAGAGAGCTTGCCAAAATATGTAAAGAAGAAGATGCCAACAGGCCTACAACAGCAGGCTTCAATAATTTTAGTGCTGCCATAAAAAATGGACTTGCTGCTGAAATAGATTTAGTAGGTGCCAACTATAAGCCTACAGATTATGCATCTACGATGGAAAAGTTTAAAGATTGGATTGTATATGGTTCTGAAACTTCATCATGTGTTTCATCGAGAGGTGTGTATCATTTGCCTTTAGAAAAATATGATAAACATCCATCGCTGCAGGTAAGCAGTTATGATAATCAAAGTCCGTCATGGGCATATCCACCAGATGTTGAATTTTATTTTCAAGATTCCTTACCCAATATATTGGGTGAGTTTGTTTGGACAGGTTTCGATTATTTAGGTGAGCCAACACCGTATGGTGGGAAAGACAATCTAACACATGGTAGTTGGGAAACTGATTGGCCATCTAGAAGTTCTTATTTTGGTGCTGTAGATTTAGCAGGTTTTCCAAAAGATCGTTTTTATTTATACCAAAGTCGTTGGACTACTAAACCAATGGTTCATATTTTACCACATTGGAATTGGGAAGGAAGTGGCTTCGCAGAAATACCAGTTTATTGTTATACCAATTGCGATGAAGCAGAGCTTTTTGTAAATGGCAAATCGTATGGCAGAAAAAAAATGGGCGTTGATAAAACTAAAATTCCTGTTGCATTTTACACCTGGAAAAGTAAATCTAAATTCTTCGAATCGCCGTATCGCCTTAACTGGAATATTCCATTTGAAAAAGGAGAATTAAAAATTGTTGCTTATAAAAATGGAAAGCAGACTGTTACAAAAACAATAGTAACGGCTAAAAATCCATCCAAAATTAAATTACTACCTGATAGAAAAATAATAACTGCTGACGGAGAGGATCTTTCATTTATTACAGTGAAAATTGAAGATGCAGATGGAAATTTTTGTGCACTTGCCGATAATAAAGTTGACTTTAAAATTTCTGGCCCAGCAACCATTGCAGCAGTTGATAATGGCAATGCAGCTTCTACTGAACCATTCCAAGCAAATTATAGAAAAGCGTTTAATGGCTTATGTTTATTGGTAATTAAAAGCAAAAATGGTCAATCAGGTGAAGTTAAAATCGAAGCCTCATCGGCTGGATTAAAAAGTGCTGTAATTACTATAAACACTAAATAAATTGAAAGAGGATGAATTGTATAGGATAGGTAAATATTGCTGTGCTTAAACTAAATCTACATTTGAATGTTCGAATTAAAACGAATTAAAAAGTAGAAAAAATGGGTTAAGGTTCAAAGTTTTCATGCAGTAGATGCAGCATGAATTAAATGCTTATTTATCAAGTGATTAGACCTATTATAGCATCAAAGTCTTTTTTCAAACAAATTGATTGAACGGATTACACCTCATTTTTGAAATGGGAAAACCATTTTATGTTAAATTTTATTGCGTTCTTTATGTTGCTTTTCAAACCCTAATACCAAAACGATGCTCATGCTTAAATCAAAATCTATCAACAAACTTGTTTTCTTTCTTTCTTTCTTGCTAGTAACTCAATTTTCCTTTTCTCAAGTAACTACAGTAAAAGGTAAAGTTGTTAATGCTGCAGATAACACTCCTTTAGAAGGTGTATCTATCGTTCAAGAAGGCTTAGCTAAAGGAACGGTAACCAATAAAACTGGCGATTTCGTATTAAAAGTTAATGGTGCTAAGGCCACCATAAATTTTAGTTATGTAGGCTTTCAAAACTTTAGCTTCAATTGGAACAACCAAACCACAATTTCTGTTAAATTAGAAGCTACCTCTGCCGATTTACAAGATGTTGTAGTTGTTGGTTATGGTGTACAGAAAAAAATTAACCAAACAGGGGCTGTGCAAACAGTAAAGTTTGATGATGAGGTGAACCAACCAGTAACCAATACAGGTCAATTAATGTATGGTCGTTTCTCGGGTGTGCAACTTACACAATCAAGTGGTTTGCCAGGTACCGATGCTTCCAGTGTAGTTATACGAGGAATTGGTACATTTGGTAACTCAACCCCACTAGTTGTTATAGACAATATTCAGTATTCAACTATGGATGTATTCAATAGCCTTTCTCCCGCCGATATCGAAAGTATATCAGTTTTAAAAGATGCATCGGCAAGTTCTATTTATGGTGCAAGAGGTGCCAATGGCGTAATAGTAGTTACTACAAAAAAAGGTAAAGCTGGTTCATTGAGTGTGGTGTACAATAATTATTTTGGTTTCCAAACCGTTACCGTAGTTCCTGAATATTTAGATGCTGTAAATTTTGCCATATTACGAAATGAAAGAGATATTAATACAAATGGGCCAACAGCACCCATTCGTTACAGTGCAGCCGACATACAAGCTCTTAGAGATGGAACAGATCGTAATAGATATGGAAATACAAAATGGTCTAACGAAATTTTAAAAACAGCTCCCATTCAAAATCATTATATTGCCATTTCTGGAGGCACTGGCAAAACTAGTTTTCGTGCTTCTGTAGGCTATTTAACCCAAGGGGCTGTTGTGCAAGGCAAATTTAAAGCCGATCGATACAATATAGGGCTAAACGTTAATTCTACTATTTCTAATTGGCTCACTTTGAGTAGCGTTACCAACGCTTTTTGGGCAAGATTTACAGGGCCAGCTAATGGGCCAAATGCTATTACAGGCGAAACAGGTATTATCAATCAGTTTCAACGATCTGCACCAACTGTTCCTGTATATTATTCAAATGGCGAATATGGTATAGTTGATGGGTCATATTTAAAAATAAATGCCAGCTTACCAATTACTCACCCCATTCAAAGAGGGTTCTTAGGCGATTATACCAGCGATCAAATTAATATTTCGCAAAGATTTGGTCTTAAAATTCAGCTTCACAAAAACCTCTCTTTTGAAACAAGTGGAAGTTTTAATATAACCAATAACAAAGTTTCTGACTTTAGCCCTACCAACTCAACTTTCGATTGGGCAGGTAATATTGTAGGTCAAACATTAATTAATACAGTTAGAAAGAGTACTACTTTTAGCTATAGATTATTGGCCGAAAATATTTTGAGATTTAATAAAGTTTTTGGAAGAAAACATGATGTTTCTGTTCTTTTAGGGCACTCATCTATTTACAATAAAAGCGAAGGTTTTGCAGGTTCTTTATCAGGATTTCCTAGCAATACTGTTCAAGAGTTCGATGGAGGTGGTTTAGTAAATCCTTCACTTACTGGTAGTGCACAAGAAGATGCAGTAGAATCACTTTTTGGAAGAATTAATTACGTACACAACAAAAAATATTTATTCGAATTTAATGCTCGAAGAGATGGAAGTAGTAAGTTTCCAAGTGATATACGATACGGAATTTTTCCATCTGCTTCAGCAGGTTGGAGAATAAAACAAGAAAATTTGTTTAAGAAAATAAGATGGCTTACCGAATTAAAAATAAAAGGAAGTTGGGGTATTACTGGTAATGATAATATTGGTAATTATATTTTTCAACAAACCCTTAATGGTGGTATAGATTATTTCATAGGTACCAGTACACCCGTAACAGGCGTTTCTCAAACAACTTTTGCTAGCAGAGATATACGATGGGAAACTGTAGAGCAATTTGATATTGGGATAGATATTGGTTTATTTAAAAATAAATTGACTATTGGTGCCGATTATTTTGATAGATTAAGTACAGATCTTTTATACAATAATTTCCCACTAGCTCCAACCCTTGGTATTACTAGCTTAAGATCCAGAAACTCTGCTAGTATGCAAAATAAAGGGGTTGAAATTGTGGTAAACTATCAAAACAAAGTAAAAGCATTTAGCTACAATATTGGTGGTAGTGTTACTTACAATATATCTAATAATGTAGTAAGTTTAGGCAATGGAGCAGCAGCTACAGTTACTTCAGAAAGTGTTGTAAGAGCTGGCTCACCTTTTCAGGCAATACTAGGTTATAGGGTATTGGGCATTTTTCAAACAGCAGCAGAAGTAGCAGCCGCCCCACGACAATTTGCAAGTTTGTTAACCGCTCCTGGCGATTTTCGATATGCCGATATTTCTGGCCCAGGTGGTAAACCTGATGGTATTATTGATGTACTAGACAGAGAAATGATTGGAAATCCATATCCTAAGTATATTTATAATTTCAATTCTGGTTTAAATTGGAAGAACTTCAGTTTTTCATTTATCTTTGAAGGCGTAGCTGATATTGATAGATTGTTAAGAACAAATGGACAAACACCTATGGAAGGTGATAGAAACAATGCTCTTAGCTATTGGATTAATCGTTGGACACCAACAAATACCAACACCAATTTACCAAGGTTAGGAGGCATTAACAATGGTGCTGCTATTACGTCGGATTTTTATATTCAAGACGTATCGTATTTGCGAATGAAAAACATTGAAGTAGGTTATACCATTCCAGAATCTATCACTAAAAAGTTATCTATTTCTAGGTTAAGGGTATTCATGTCTGGTCAAAATGTGGTGACCTTTACTAAAATGAAAAATTTTGATCCAGAAAGAAGCCGAAATAATAGTAGTGATCAGCTAACACCACTTTACAAAACTGTTACATTTGGTGTAAATGTAAAATTTTAATAAAGACTAAAAACTAACGTATGAAAAAAATAATATTTATTCTTTGTATTGTTGCAACAATTAGTTGCAATAAAAGTTTTTTAGACAAAGACAATTTGAACGAAATACCAGAAGAAAACTTTTGGAAAAACGAAGCTGATGCATTTTTAGCCCTTAATGGGGTGTATGATGTGCTTCAAGAAAGGGCGTTGTATAGTGGCAATTTAAATGGCGTTGGTGGTATCCCTCAATATGATGGTATTGGCGATAATTGTTTTAATAACTACAAATTCGAAGGTCCAGGTAATTTTATGGAAGGCAATATTACCACGGGTCATGGTCTTTTTTCAGGCTTATGGGGTGTATCGTATAGAGGTATTTTTAGGGCCAATACAGCCATAAAAAATATTCCAACCATTCCTTCTGCCAATATTAGAGATTCTGTAAAAAATATGTTATTAGGGCAGGCTTTATTTTTAAGAGCATTATTTTATAGTAATTTGGCCATTTATTACAGAGACGTTCCTTTAATATTGGAGCCAAAAGAACCAGGAGATCCGCCAGCAAGAAAAGCAACATATGCACTTACCTCTGCACAAATTGTAAAAGATTTAACCGATGCAGCAGCTATATTACCAATTACTTATCCTGCAACCCAATTTGGTTATGCCACAAAAGGTGCAGCTCTTGCATTGTTGGCTAGGTTTCAATTATACAATAAAGATTACCAGGCTGTTGTAGATGCTACAACTGCTTTAATGGCTTTGCCCTATGGTTTGCATAACAACTATTCCCAATTATTTACTGAGCAAGCCGAACTTTCTAATGAAATTGTTTTTTCTGTTCGCTTTTTTCAAGATGCAATATCTAACAATACAGAATTATTTTCTGCTACATTTTTACAAGCTCCTAAAATAAATGTTCAGCCAATGAAAAATTTGGTAGATGATTACAATTGTACCGATGGCAGACCAATTACTTCTTCTCCTTTGTACAATGCAACCACCCCTAAAGCAAATAGAGATCCTCGTTTATCAGCCTCTATTTATTTTAGAAACGATATTTTTTTAGTAGATCTAAACAGGGCATTTATTGGAAATACGCCTACAGGTTTTGGCCAAAAAAAATATATACGTAATAGTGCCTCGCCAACAGGTATTGCAGCATTTGGTGGTGGTGGGCAAGACTTTTATTTACTACGTTTTGCCGATGTACTACTAATGAGAGCAGAGGCTCTGGTAGAACTAAACTTATTACCTGAAGTTTATACACTTGTTAATAGAGTAAGAGCAAGAGTTACTATGCCAACTATAGAAACAGTTATTGGCGAAGGTCCTGGCCGTACGCAAGCACAACTTAGAACTATTGTACGCAAAGAAAGACGTATAGAAATGGCATTTGAAGGGTTACGCTATTTTGATTTAAAAAGATGGGCTGATTTGCCAGGAGCATATACAAGAGCAACTGCCGACAATGTTCCAGGTTATCAACCACTGTACCAAGCTGCAAAAGCCAATGTGTTTGCAGTACCAGAAAGTGAGTTAAATGCAAATGGTGGTATTGGTCAAATTTTTGCTTGGCAGTAGGTACTAAAGTACTATAAATATATATAATGTGAAATATTAAAATTAAACATCAGCAATTATCATTTTTTTAATTAGCCCATTTTGAAACATTTTTTTATTTCCTTATTCAATGCTAAAAAATTAGCAATAGCATTATTTTTCAGTTTGCCAATTGCTGCAAGTTCACAGGTGCTTTTATCTCAAGATTTTAGTGAATCTAATGGAGTTGCAGAATATGTTGGTAAGGGAGCCAATCAGTTTGACTATATAGGTGTTTCTTCTTGGTCAAGTAGCAATACAGTTTATGGCTATAAGAACAAAATGGCTATTCAACGATATGGTGGTACCGGAGCATTGGTAAAATCTACCAATTTAAGTGCCACCTCACCAAATTTCTTAAAAATTAGTTTTAAAATGAGTGTACCTTTTAATACTATTTCACCAACAGGTACACAAGCTGTTTTTTATGTTGGTTCTGGTTTATTTGCAGGTGCTGCTGCTACCAATGAGCTTCCCAATAATGGTAGTAGACATAGCCAACTTGGCGTTGGTTTTGGATCATCTAAAACCTTTTACTTTAGAAATTTAAGCACTTCCCAAAATTCTGATTCTTTAACCGGGGAAATTCAAATTCATTGGTTTATTAATAAAACTGGTGCTTCAGTAAGTTATACAAATTCTTCTGGTGCAACTGCACAATTGGCCAATAACACTGCTGATCTTTGGGCGGGTGACAAACTTATTCTTACAGGTATACCAGCTGTTACCCCTACTCAAACTTTAGATAATTTTAAATTTATGTTCAATGGAGCTGGTGGTGGTGCAATTGTGTTGGATGATATAGTAATTTCAACTGGTACGAATGCTTTGCTAAACAAATAAGCAATTTAAATTTTAAAACAAACAACACTTAACCATTCCAACAACTAATAGTAGCAAAAGATAAAAAGTTAAAGACAATTATTTTTTTGCTCAATCCGAAAAGGGAAATCGTCATTCTTAATGTTCTGCTTTTTAAAAGTTGGTTGAATTGAAGTAATACCAATTAGACATTAAAAGCAGCTTCACGAACTGTCATTTCGACGATAGGAGAAATCTCATTTTTTATACAAAAATCAATAGACAGATTCCTCTCCTGCTAGCCAGCAGGACTCGGAATGACAATACTCTTTTAATGTCTAATTGGTATAAAAAATTGGTAAAGTATAAAAAACTGTGTTTTATATGCCTGAGGAAAA
>JANOZK010000105.1:0-3039 GCA_031429335.1 Chitinophagaceae bacterium
ATGAAGTTGATGCCTTAGCAAACGACTTTAACACCATTGTAGACAATTATGTTTCTTTTACTGGCAGAGAAGCAAATATTTTAGCATTGCCCTGCGATGTAACAGTTGCAGTAGATTCTACCAGCAATCCAAGAAGAATTAGCATTACATATAACGGATCAACTTGTAACCCTTTTAGAACAAGAACTGGTGTAGTAATTATTACCATGCCTAGCAATATGCGTTGGAAAGATTCTGGAGCAGTTTTAACAATAAGTATTCAAAATTTAAAAATTACCCGAACCATTGATAATAAAAGTATTACGCTAAACGGTACAAAAACTATTAAAAATGTAACCGGTGGTTTAATAAGAAACTTAGCTACTTTGGGCACTATAACCCATGAAATTAGTAGTAGTAATATGACCTTAACATTCGACAATACTACACAACGCACCTGGCAAATAGCGAAAAAAAGAGTATTTACTTTTAACAATGGTATAGTAATTACCACCACTGGTAATGCAACTGTAGATGGGTTAAGTGGTGTAGCAGAATGGGGAACCAACAGATTTGGTAACACGTTTATCACTACTATTACCCAACCTATGGTTATTAAGCAAGATTGTAACTTTAGGCTTACTAGTGGTCAAGTAACGCATAACAGGTTACAAGCAACTTTGGTAGTTACTTTTGGTTTAGATGCAGCAGGAAATTCAACAGGCTGCCCTGGTTTAGGATTGTATTATTTTAAGTTAGTGTATACAGGTAGTAATGGAGTTGTAAGAACAGTTATTTTACCTTATTAATAAGTTTTTTTAAATATACTTCACCTCACAAGTTTTTTAGCTTGTGAGGTTTTTTTTGTAAACACTTATCAATACTTCTCTAAACATGTAGGGTTAATGCAAACTCTGCACTAGCAGTATTCACTCTATGAAAAAAATTGTTGAATGTGGCTTACATTACCACATTAATCATTTTATTTTTTACAAAAATTATTTTCTTAGGTGTTTTACCTTCCAACCATTTTTGTACTATTTCGTTGGCTAATACAACAGGCTCTACATCGGCTTGAACAGCATCTATTGGAAAAGTAAGTGTGGTACGCATTTTACCATTAATACTCACTGGATATTCTTTACTACTTTCTGTTGTAAAGCTTGCATTGTACACAGGATAAACTGTATCTAAAATAGTGCCTTCATTACCCAATACATGCCATAACTCTTCTGCAATATGTGGAGCATAAGGTGTTAACAAAATCAGTACTTGTTCTAAAACTTCTTTTTTATGGCATTTTAAATCAGCCAAATCGTTTACACAAACCATGAAAGCAGAAACTGCTGTGTTGTAAGAAAAACGTTCTGTGTCTTCATCAATTTTTTTGATGGTTTTGTGTAATACTTTTAGTTCTTCTGGTGTGGCTTCACCCCCAGCCCTCTCCAAAGGAGATGGAGTAGCAGATGTCCAAATGGGTTTTCCTTCTACAGGTTGACCATTATTAAAGGTGGTATCTGTATAAAATAAACGCCATAATTTTTTAAGGAAACGATGCACCCCTTCAATGCCTTTGGTATCCCAAGGTTTGCTTTGCTCTATTGGGCCTAAAAACATTTCGTACATACGGAAAGTGTCTGCTCCGTATTGATTACACAATTCATCTGGATTAACTGTGTTGTACTTGGATTTAGACATTTTTTCTACTTCGCCAGATGAAAGGAACTCTGATTTGTCTGTTATATAAATTGCTTCATTTAAAAACTCTTTCCAATTCCTTATTTCATCTATGTTAACCACATATCCATCTACAGCTTGAACATTAATTCTCATTGGTACAGGCCCTGATTGATAGTCAATTTCTATATTTGAGTGTTCAGAATTAGGAAAGGAATCTAAAATGTTTGAATCAAAATAGTTTTTATTAGACAAAAACTTG
The DNA here is from genome assembly GCA_031429335.1 of Chitinophagaceae bacterium. Classification (GTDB taxonomy): domain Bacteria; phylum Bacteroidota; class Bacteroidia; order Chitinophagales; family Chitinophagaceae; genus UBA1930. The sequence continues at coordinate 1,919 of JANOZK010000105.1, forward strand.
TTACGTAAATGCTCAGATAAAAAAACACTTTTCAAAACCCAAGGAGTTTTACTTTTATCGACAACATTTGCAATTAAATATATAAACCTACTACTTCCCTGTATCATCCCCTGATTCAACAGCTTCTTAAAGGGCTCATCAAAACCGATATAACCTAAGTCGTACAATACTTTGGTCCACATACGGCTGTACAATAAATGCCCAACAGCATGCTCGGTACCGCCTATGTATAAATCAACACTGTTCCAGTAATCACTCACTTTTCTATCAACAAAAGCTTCGGTATTATTGGGATCCATATACCGCAAAAAATACCATGACGAACCTGCGTAGCCAGGCATGGTAGAAGCCTCCCTCCTTCTCCCTCCCAAGGAGGGAGGGTAAAGCCATTCAGTAATGTTCGCTAATGGACCCTCACCTTCTGGGCCTGGGCCATATTTTTCTACGTATGGCAATTCAAGTGGCAATTGACTTGCGTCGAGTGCAGTTGGTACACCATCTTTATCCCAAATAATTGGGAAAGGTTCGCCCCAATAACGTTGGCGGCTAAAGCCTGCATCTCTCATTTTAAAATTCACTTTACGCTTGCCAATTCCCATTTCTTCAATCTTATCATTCGCAACACCAATAGCATCTTTCATCAGCAATCCATTTAAGAAACCACTGTTTTCTAAAGTTGCTTCTTTGGTTGGATTGGCTTCTTTGCCATTAAAATGTGCACCAATAATATTGGTAACAGGAATATTAAAATGTTGTGCAAATTTAAAATCACGTTCATCGCCACAAGGCACAGCCATAATTGCACCTGTACCATAACCAGCCAATACATACTCTGCAATCCAAATAGGAATTTCTACCCCATTAAAAGGATTAATGGCATAAGCACCAGTAAAAACCCCCGTTATACTTTTTTCGGCTTGTCGTTCTCTATCGCTTCTGCTTTTTACATAGGTTACATAAGCATCTACAGCTTCTTTTTGCTCGGTAGTGGTAATACTTTCAATTAAATCATGTTCTGGGGCAATCACTAAAAAATCAACCCCAAAAATAGTGTCAGGACGAGTGGTGTAAACCCTCACCCTTACCTCTCCCTTCAAGGGAGAGGAGCCCCCAACTTTAGG
>JANOZK010000106.1:0-3614 GCA_031429335.1 Chitinophagaceae bacterium
ATCGGCTTGTACACAGGATAAAAAACTACGAGCAATAAGCCGAACTGTAAAAGTATCTAGGGTAGGAAAAGTAAATACAGGGTTTTGTAAAATAGAACTGCCCAACAACAAGTTGTTTTTATTAAAAAACTGCCATTGGTGGGTTATGCTGGGGTTAAAATTGAGTAAACTACTATCGGTAAAGTTTACAGTTAAATTGTTGCAACTAATTGCTGTCCCAAACTTAGCAGTTGGTGGCGGTGGTTTTACTATTACTTTTTTACCAGCACTGCCTAAGCCACAAACAGTATCACTGGTTACAAATAATTGCACATTAAAAGTATCTATACCAGGAGGATAAAAATGTGTTACAGTAGTATAGGTAGTATCTCCACCACTGGGAACTATTTGCACAGTACTATCACCATCACCAAATTTCCATTTAAAGGTTAGGTTATTACCTTTTATATAGGTTTTGCCTGTGAGCGATACAGTACGGCAATCTGGGGCTACTCTGTAGGTGGGGATTTGAACGTTGGGGGAAGCAAAGAGAAAGGGAGGGGAATAGGGCAAGCGGCGTCTGTTTACATTTGGCATTATTAAAATGCTATCGATGAAGTTACAACCAAACCCTAATACATTTGGGTTCTCAATTCTATCAATTGTAAACCCATTTATACTATAAATTTTGTTATCAGGCCCTAACTGTAACCCTGCAATTGTTCCTAACCCATCAGGTCTTTCTATTTCAGTAATTTTTAAAAATGAATTCATTATGGTAGTACTGTCGTAAACCGAGAGACTATACTGTACAATATGCTGCTCTGGTGTAGGAATTGTGAAATTTTCAAATTGTGAAATGTATAACAATTTACTATTGGGGCTAAACTCTACACCATACGATTCCTGAGAAGTAGATATTTTTATTGGGTTACTTAATTTACCTGTAAACTTGTTAAACTCATAGATTTCAAAGTAAGTTCTGTAACAAGCAGAAATATATTTACCATCTGGACTTGCCTTAATATCACCACCACTTATATTAAAATAAGAATTATTTATATTGGTACCAACAGTACTAATTACAGGACTATTATTAAAACCTAAACAGGTTATTTTATAACTATAAAAATTGTTCGTCCAATCTCTGCAAATCCACCAAATATCATTGCCATTTCCATGCGGTATTGCAGTCATTTTCTCGGTACTAAAAAAACGGATTAAGTTGTTTTTGCTAACCACATCTCCCAATCCGCCATTTTGCCTCATATCTACAACACTGTAAGAGTAAGGTAACGTTGCTTGATTGCCAGGAAAATAAGCAAGTGTTCCACGAGCAGTAAAAACATAATATTTTGAACTGTCGCTTAAAAAAGGGATTATTAATGCTGTATTGGTTTGGCTAAACCCACCCAATAAACCAGACCCATTAGGCATTAATACATTATTTCTATTATATATTTTTTCCCCATCACTATAAAATAAAAGATCACCGTTTTTATCACTTATACTCGCACAACTAGACCATAAATTTAACTGCCCCCCAGATAAAAAAGTTGGAACTCCTGTATTAAATGTAATGCCATTATTTGTTGGAAAATACCAATTGTTAAATTGTTGAGCATTTAAATTAAAGACAATACTAAAGCATAGCAAAATGCCCAAGTTTAATTTGATAACAATATATTTATAATTTAATAACATGATTTATTAACAAAATTCGGTGTTTAAATTATAGGTTTATGTTATCATTTAATTAAACCATAAAAAATGAAACCAAACAAATTCGTTGCTGTAATTACCGCAACAGTTTTCATGGGCTTTTTAGGAAAAGCACAACAAACAATAGTTAATAATTTTAATCCAATTCCTGTAACAACAACACCTGCAAATATTAGTGAGTTTCAAGTTGAACAAAAATTGATTACCCAAAATTCGATTTTTAACCCAACTGGTACTCAAATTACTGGGAGTTTTGCAGCCAATGCCCGTTGGAACAGTATGGGTAATCTAAATGCAGGCAGCCAAACATTAAATGGTTTTAGAACACAAACCGATGGCAGGGCATTGGTGTTGGGGCATAGCATTGGTAGTGCTGGGCTATCTAACTCTCTAATTCAATGGGGTGGCAATAATTCACTTAGCCCAGTTGTTAATCCAGGAGACTTAGAGTTTAGAAGCTTTACCAATCCTGGAGTACCTGGTTTTCCAGCCTCAGACGATTTACGTTTTAGCATTAGGGGTGCAAACGGTACTTCACTATTTGGACGTTCAGCAAGTTTAAAATTCATAAGCCCTATTTTTGGTACGCCAGAAACGCCACAACTAGAAATAAATGCTTTTGATAACATAGTTGGTGGTAGCAGATTGGGCTTTGGTGTTTACACACAAGACAATAAAGCTGCATCTTTTATTACAGAAGGTGACCCTTCAAATATTAATGCAGGTGATAATGTAGGTGTTGCAATTGCAGCATCGGGTGCAGAAAATACTAATACGGGTTTATCTGTAATTAGTACCCCTGGTGTTGCAGGTTTTTCCAATAATAATTATGGTGTTTTTGCAACAGCTAACGATGCTGCATCTGGCTATGGAATACTTGCTAGAGCAAATAACAATTTTTGGTCAACAGGTATCAATGCTTTTGGTAGTGGAGGTAACGCTTATGGCATTGTTGCTGGTGCAAGTGGATCTGGCTTTACAGCAGCAGGATTTTTTAATGGAGACGTCTACTATACTGGTAGTTTAATAAGTGTATCAGATGTTCAACTAAAGAAAGAGGTAAAAAATGAAACTTCAATTTTAAAAAAGTTGATGACATTAAGACCTGTTAGTTATCTAATGAACCAAGAAAAAATCGAAGGTGTTAGTTTTTCAAAACAATTGCAACATGGTTTTGTGGCACAAGAAGTGGAAGATGTGTTTCCAGAAATCGTTGCTCCAATAGTGTTTCCTAAAAATGGAATCGAAAAAGCAACTAAAACAACAGAAACTTATAAAGGCGTGAATTATACAATGCTAGTTTCACTTTTAACCAAAGCCATACAAGAACAGCAAGTACAAATTGAAGAATTAAGAAATCAACTAACTCAAAAAAGTACCAACCAAGTTCTAGTAGTTAACGAAACAGCCAACCCAGCAGAAGCCAAAGAAATGGCTAGTAAAGCCTATATGTTGGCTCAAAATGTACCCAACCCTTTTACCAGTAGCACCACCATCAAATATAGCATACCAGAAAACAAAACTGCTATGATTGCTGTGTTTGATTTAAATGGTAAAATGTTATTGCAGTTTCCTAGTTTAAAAGGTGCAGCACAAGTAACCATTAATGGTAATACTTTACAAGCTGGTATGTACTTATACAGTTTACTGGTAAATGGTCAAGAAATTATCACTAAAAAAATGATATTGACGAAATAGCATATGAAACAACAAGTTGACCCCCTAGATTAAAAAGCCTCATTACAATTGTAGTGAGGCTTTTTTGTTTTTATACTGTCCCGTCCTGAAATAGCGATACACAAAACACAATCGTTATGTCAACAACTACAAATTATGTAAAGCGAAGTCAAAGAGATTACAGTATTTCCTTGAAGGTTCAGATTATCCAACAAATTGAACAAGGAAAACTATCT
>JANOZK010000107.1:0-1674 GCA_031429335.1 Chitinophagaceae bacterium
AAAGCTGCAACCGAAGCAATTGCCAATTATGAAGGGCCTGTTTACTTGCGTTTTGGACGACCAGTAGTTCCTGTATTTACAGATCCGAATCAACCATTCGAAATTGGTAAAGCTTGGATGGTAAATGAAGGTACCGATGTAACCATTATTGCAACAGGGCATTTAGTTTGGGAAGCCATACAAGCAGGCGAACAACTAGAAGCTTTAGGTATTAGTGCCGAAATTATAAACATACATACCATTAAACCATTGGATGAGGAAGCAGTATTAAAATCTGTTGCAAAAACTGGTTGTGTGGTTACTTGCGAAGAGCACAATCGTTTAGGAGGTTTAGGCGACAGTGTAGCACAAGTATTAATTAAAAATAATCCATTGCCACAAGAATACATTGCTGTAAACGACAGTTTTGGAGAAAGTGGTACACCTGCACAACTCATGCAAAAATATGGGTTAGATGCAGCTCACATTGTTGCAGCAGCCCAAAAAGTAATAGCTAGAAAAAAATAAAAATCCTTAAAAATCGGTGCTAATTTTTTAGGATTCACACAAAATAAAAAACCGATGGATTTCTTAATCTCCATCGGTTTTTTTAGAATTATTCATTGCTTATAATTATTAACTGGCAATTTCCCAAACTTCTCTTCCTCGTAATAATTTATCTAAATTTCCTTTTCCTTTTGTTGTAATGGCTTCATCAATTTGCATGGCCATTACATCTTCGTAACAAGCTCTTTCTGTTTGGTAAAATACACCAAATGGTCGTGGTAAATGTCCTTCAACCCTTGGATCTTCGAACATACGAATTAATATTTGGGCTTTATAAAAATCGGCTTCGTCGTGTATCCATAAATGGCTGGTATCTCCACCTGGCTCAATATCTACAACAATTGGTTTTAAACCATCAAGTTGAATACCCTTGTTATTGGTTGCACCAAAGATTAATGGTTTGCCTTGCTCAACAAACAACACATTATCGGCTTTACTACTTTTTTCTGTAAAAGCTTCAAAAGCACCATCGTTAAAAATATTACAGTTTTGATAAATTTCTACAAACGAAGATCCTTTATGCTGGTGGCTTCTGGTTAAAATAGCTTGTAAATGTTTTGGGTCTCTATCCATGCTACGAGCAATAAAAGTTGCATCGGCACCCATGGCTAATGCTGCTGGGTTAAATGGATGATCAATACTACCAACTGGGGTGCTCTTGGTTATTTTTTGTGTTTCGGATGTTGGTGAATATTGGCCCTTGGTTAAGCCATAAATTTGGTTATTAAATACCAATAAGTTTACATCAAAATTTCTTCTTAACATATGTATGGTGTGGTTTCCACCAATGCTCATGCTATCTCCATCGCCACTAACAATCCACACACTTAATTCTGGCCTACTGGCTTTTAAACCACTTGCAACAGCAGTTGCTCGACCATGAATGGAATGCATGCCATATGTATTCATGTAATAAGGAAAACGAGATGAGCAGCCTATACCACTTATAATTACAATATCTTCTTTTGGTACGCCAATATTTGGCATAATTTTTTGAACTTGTGCTAAAATTGAATAATCGCCACAGCCAGGGCACCAACGCACATCTTGGTCGCTGGCAAAATCGGTGGCGGTTAAAACGGGAAGTTCAGTACTCATTATGATCTCTTTATAAAAATGTCTGATTCT
>JANOZK010000108.1:0-10543 GCA_031429335.1 Chitinophagaceae bacterium
CATTGCCTCTAAAGCCATATTCAAGTGGGCCATTTTGGTTAGCTCTTGAAAAAGAATTGCGGTTTAAACAGCCGCCAATATTGTACACCGGTATAAATGCCAAAGCAACATTATCAGGTAGTTTTACTTTATTAGTAACAATATCTCTCACCAACATCATACTGGCATCAATACCATCTGGTTCTCCGGGATGAATGCCATTGTTAATCATAATTACTACTTTGCCCTGCTTATGCCATTCGATTGGATTAAAGTTTTTATTGGAGCTAATTAATATCAAATGCAATGGATAACCAGCATCGGTTGGGCCCATTGTTTTAAAACTAATAGTGCTATAAGTAGTTGCTAATTTTTTATAGTAGTTAATACACTCGAAATAAGTTGCAGTTTCTTTACCCAAAGTTTTTTCAAAAACAGTTATTCCATTTTGGGCAAAAACGGTTTGTAAACTACATAAAAAGTATAAAATTATTTTTTGCATTATTTAAACTTGGTTTAACAGATAAAATTGAATATATGCCTGCTAATTTAGGTGAAAGTACATGCAAGAAAAGAAATAAATTTCTAGAACCATTTTTCACAAAAAATGGAAATGTTCTATCTCCTTCATTTAAAAGTTAGAAAATGTATTTGTAGCCCAATACTTCATTGTAATATTGCTTATCTTTTTTTAAGAAAGTAACACAATATCAAAACAACTCTTTTCAAAAATCGTAATTAATGAACATTAGATTAAGATTTGCTTTCCTATTTACTGGTTTTGTAACATTGATTCTTGCAATTTCCTCTTTTTCAATTTATTACTTGTATGCTAATTTTAGGTTACAAGAGTTTTATCCAAGAATCAATATTGAAGCAGAGTTTAGGTACAATAAATATTTTGATAACAGTAATAATAACTCAGATTTTCACAATAGTCAATACTCAAATTTACTAGCATCCAATAAGTTTTCTATCGTTGTTTTTAATAAATTGTTACAGCCAATTTATAGGTATCCTTCAAACACCGCATTAAATACTTCGGCTGTATCGAAATATACAAAAAGCAACCCTTTAAAAGAATTTAGATTTCATGAAGGTGATCAAGAATCTATTATAACTTACGTATCAAAAACCAATACTTACATTTATGCTTCGGCATATGATATGTATGGTTTAAGAAAAATTCATAAAATTAAACTCATTATTTTAAGCGTATTTTTTGGCGGAATTGCCATAGCCATATTTATTTCTTACTTTTTTGTTACAGAAGCATTGAGGCCACTTAAAAAGCTAAGTAACCAAATGTTAAAAACAACAGATATTTATTTGGCAAAACCTGTTGTTGTAAAAAATAGCAAAGATGAAATTAGCCAAATTGCAGAAAGCTATAATGCTATGATTGAACGTTTAAAAGAAATGTTCGATTTTCAAAAAAGCTTTGTTAACAATGCCTCACACGAGTTGAGAACTCCTCTAAATTTAATGCTTTCTGAAACTGAAAATGCATTAACTAAAAATCTTGATACCGAACAACTTAAAGTTGTGTTACAATCATTAAAAGAAGAGCAAGAAAGTGTTATTGAATTTACCAACTCATTGTTACTTTTATCTAAACATGAAAGATCTGCATTTAAGAGTTGGGAACAGTTTAGAATTGACTTGTTTCTTCAAGATTCAATTGAATCTTGTAAATCTGAATTTCCGGACGCAAAAGTGAGTTTTGATTTTGGCAATATAAGAAATGAAGCCGATCTTTTAATTTTTGCCAATAAAACCCTGTTGCATTTGGCAATTAAAAATTTAATTAAAAATGGATACTTACATTCTTTTGATAAAAATGTAATTATTAGACTTTTTTACAATGATGAAAACGTTGAAATAACTGTAATTAATGATGGCCCAGAAGTACCAATAGAAAATAGAGAGAAACTATTTACCCCTTTTTTTATTGCCCATACTTTAGACAAAAAAACCCATGGCTTTGGAATTGGTTTATCTATTGTAAATCGAATTGTAGAAATACATGGTGGCAAAATACTTTATTCGACTTATGGGTTCAATAAAAATTGTTTTATCATTACACTACAAAAACAAAAACCGGTTGAATAATCAACCGGTACAATTTTTTAATTCTAGCAAAAAAATATCAATAAATTAAGCAACTTTTTTTCTAGCTAATTTGCTTTTTAAGTTAGCTGCTTTATTCTTATGAATAACACCACGTTTTGCCAATTTGTCAATCATAGATTCAACAGAAGGCAATTTTTCGCTGTAAGCAACTTGAGTATCTAAAGTTTTTAGATCTCTAATAGCATTACGTGTGGTTTTACCATTGTATCTATTTCTGTCTCTACGCTTAGCTGCCTGACGCATGTCTTTTTTGGTAGCTTTATGATTTGCCATAATCTTACTTTTTTAAAGGACGGCAAAAGTAAGCGTAAATTCTTAGATAGTGAAATTATTTATAAAAAAAATTATTCTCTCGGTAAATTGATGAATTTGAATAAAATAATAGCTTAAAACTAGATATTAAGCAAATTTTATACCCTCAATAACCGATATTTGCCCACATTTTATTTTTAAGTTGATCAATTTTTTACTAAATGAAGGATTTTACCTACATCACTAATTCTCACCCAGCTTTTATCGAAAATTTATACCAAGATTTTGTAAAAGAGCCAAGCAGTATTGACCCAGATTTGAGGAAATTTTTTGAAGGTTTTGATTTTGCCATAAATGGAGGGATTAAATCTACAGAAAAATCGACAACCCATATTACCCCCACAAGTTCAAATGGTAGTTTAGACAGTACAAATTGGATGCATGAAATACGAGTGTATCGTTTAATTTTAGGTTATAGAAATAAAGGGCATTTAATTGCTACAACTAATCCCATAAGAGAAAGAAAAGATAGAGGTGCAAATTTAGATTTGGCATTTTTTGGTTTATCTGAGGCCGATTTAGATAAAACTTTTCAAGCAGGCAATATGGTTGGCTTAGGTGCAACCACTTTAAAGAATATTGTTGCTCATTTAAAAAAATCATATGCTCACCATGTAGGTATAGAGTTTAAGTACATCAGCGATCAAAAAAAAGTAGATTGGTTGGTTAAAGAAATTGAGCAAAATTTTTCAACTCCATTACCCCTAGAGAAGAAAAAAAGGGTTTTAGAAAAACTAAATCAAGGTGTAATTTTTGAAAAATTTTTACATACAAAATATATCGGTCAAAAAAGATTTTCGCTAGAAGGTGGCGAAACCACTATAGCAGCCTTAGATGAAATCATTAATACAGCTGCCAATTATAATGTTAAAGAAGTTGTTTTAGGAATGGCACATAGAGGTAGGCTAAATATTTTGGCAAATATTTTGGGTAAAACATACGAACAAATATTCAGCGAATTTGAGGGTACTGCCATTATGGACCAAACAATGGGCAGCGGAGATGTTAAGTACCACATGGGTTATGGCAGCGTAGTAACAACGCCAGATGAAAAAGAAATACATTTAAAATTAATGCCCAACCCATCTCATTTAGAGGCTGTAGACCCTGTAGTTATTGGCTTTGCAAGAGCCAAAGCTGATGTATTATACGACAGTGATTTTGATAAAATTTTACCCATTCTTATACATGGTGATGCTTCTGTTGCAGGGCAAGGCATTGTTTACGAAATAATGCAAATGAGTAATTTACGTGGTTTTTATACCGGAGGAACCATTCACTTTGTAATAAATAACCAAATTGGCTTTACCACAGATTTTGATGATGCAAGAAGTGCCGATTATTGTACTTCTGCAGCTGCAATGATACATGCACCAGTATTACATGTAAATGGAGACGATGCAGAAGCAGTTGTAAAATGTGCCAATATTGCAACAAGATATAGACAAGAATTTAATACTGATATATTTATTGATATGGTATGTTATAGAAAACATGGCCATAACGAAGGGGATGATCCAAAGTATACTCAACCTCACTTGTATTCGCTTATTGAAAAACATCCTAATCCAAGGGAAGTTTACATAAAACAGTTATTAGAAAATGGAGAATCGGATGCTCAGGTATTGGCAAAAGATATGGAAAAACAGTTTTGGAGCGATTTACAAGAGCGTTTAGACGATGTAAAACAAAAGCCTCTGCCCTACCATCATCAACTGCCTGAATTGGTTTGGAAAAGTTTAAGAAAAGCAACAAATGAAGATTTTGATGCATCGCCTATTACTGCCATTAATGAAGCTGAAGTAAAAAGATTATTTGAAGGATTAATGAAGTGGAGAGATGGTTTTACCCCTCTAAAAAAAGTCGAAAAATTATTACAAGAAAAAGTAAAACTGTTACAAACAGAAAATAAAATAGATTGGGCAACTGGAGAATTATTGGCTTACTCCTCCATTTTGGTAGAAGGTAAAATTGTACGCATGAGTGGGCAAGATGTACAAAGAGGAACATTTAGCCACAGACATGCAGTTTTGCGTGATGAAGTGACTGATAAAAAATATACTCGATTAAATCATTTTCAAGAGAACCAAGAAAAGTTTAGAATTTATAACTCTTTATTAAGTGAGTATGGAGTACTAGGTTTTGAATATGGCTATGCCATGGCTAATCCAAATGCTTTAACAATTTGGGAGGCTCAGTTTGGCGATTTTTGTAATGGGGCACAAACCATGATTGATCAATTTATTGCAGCTGGGGAACAGAAATGGAGCAGAATGAATGGGGTTGTAATGTTATTACCACATGGTTATGAAGGGCAAGGGCCAGAGCATAGTAGTGCAAGAATGGAACGCTTTTTACAAATGTGTGCCGAACTTAATATGGTAATTACAAACATTACAACAGCTGCAAACTTCTTTCATGCTCTTAGACGACAATTGGCTTGGCCATTTAGAAAACCAATGATTAATTTTTCGCCAAAAGCTAATCTTCGTTTTTCTGGTAGTTACAGCCATATAAACGATTTTACATCTGGAGGTTTTAAAGAAGTAATCGACGATACAAGTGTAGAAGACCTTTCTTTAATTAAAAAAGTGTTATTCTGCTCTGGCAAAATTTATTTTGACTTAGCTGAAAGAAAAGTTAAAGAAAATAGAACTGATGTGGCAATTGTTAGGGTTGAACAAATTTATCCAACCCCCGAGAAGCAGTTAAAAGCATTACACGAAAAATATTCAAAAGCTATTTGGTTTTGGGTTCAAGAAGAACCATTGAACATGGGTGCTGCAACCTTCTTAAAAATGAATTTAAATGGTATAAACTTTGGAATAATTAGCCGTCACAGCAGTGCAAGTACTGCAACGGGTTACAATAAAATACACAAAGTAGAACAAGAAGAAATTGTAAATACAGCGTTTAGTGTATAAGCAAGTTTAAATACAACATCAAAAAATACAAACCCACTAAATTCAGTGGGTTTGTATTTTTTGATTGTCTATAATCAAATTTTTTGTATGTGTTCTTTAGTTAATGGCTTAGAAATAATATCGGTTACTATCGAATAAAGAGTGGCTTTCCTTTTGTCTTCGGGATCTACCGTTGAGGATAAAATATAAATTTTAGGAATATTTTTACATACCTGCTGTAAAATAGTAAACTCATTTAAAAAATCCCATCCATTCATTATTGGCATATTAATATCTAAAAAAATAATATCTGGCAAGCTAGTTTGGCTTTCTATTAAACCTTTAAGGTATTCAATTCCTTCGTGTCCATTTTTCTTAGATACAATTTGGCTTGAGAAATTTGTCATTTTCAAAATTCTTTCGCATACCATAATTGTAATTGGATCATCCTCTATCAATAATACACTTTTATATTTTTCCATTATTTTTTAAATAAACTTTAAATGTTGTTCCGCTATTTACTTCACTTTCAACTTCAATTTTGCCACCCATTGCCATAATTTGTGCTTTAATCATGTATAAACCCAAGCCTTTACCTTCTTTTGATGCATTAAATCTTTGATACATTCCAAAAATTCTGTCTTTGTATCTTTCCAAATCAATTCCAATACCGTTGTCGCTAAACTTTACAATTATCCATTCATTCTCTAACATAGAATCGATATTTATAACTGGTTTTCTTTCGGTGGAGGAGTATTTAATTGCATTTGAAATTAGATTTTGGAATATACTTTCCAAATGAAGCTTATTTATGTAAACATGATCTATAGCAGAAAAATTGGTAGTAACCGTTACCTCATTTTGTTGTAAAATATTATCTAGATTATTAAGAACTTTTTGCGAAATTGAATGTAAGCTAAGCTCTTCTAATGTTATATTGGTATTGGTTTTTAAAACCAATACTTCTAACAAATCATTTAAAGTGCTATTCATTTGGCCTGTTGCCTCCTCAAATTTTTCTAATAATACTTTATTAAATGGTTCCTCCAAATTTTCTTTATCAAACAAACTAAGAAGGCTAATTAAATTTGCAACTGGTGCTCTTAAATTATGAGAAGTAATAAATGAAAATTGCTGTAAATCTTGGTTATTTTTTATCAATTCTTCAGTGAGGGCTTTCTGCTCTTCATTTAGTCTGTTAGTTTCAGTAACATCTCTAGAATTAATAACGATACCTTTTATAGCAGGATCATCATTTAAATTGGTTACCACAGTCTCTAACCACCTATACTCACCTTTAGAATTTGGAAAACGATATGGGCCAAGATAAGATTGCTTTACACCACTACTTAACATTTTTTCAAACTCACTAATTATCCAATCTCTATCTTGAGGGTGTATAAAACTAGTAACATTTTTTCCAATATCTGTCATAGGATCATTGCCTAGAACATTGAAAACAGTTGGGCTTGAGTACTTAACTACTCCATTTTCATCAATAATCGAAATCATATCGGCACCACTTTGTACCAATCCTTTAAACCTTTGTTCTGATAATGAAACTACCTCTTCAGCTTCTTTTCTGGCAGTAATATCTCTAAGCATAATAATCATACTATTAATATGTTTATTATGAAATAAGTTTTTACCTTTTAAAACTACCCAAACCTTATGACCCTCTTTATGCAACATTAATGTATCTATACTTTCTTCGCTATCTGGTTTAGCTATTAAGGCATTAAAAGTTGTAGTAGCTCCCTCTCTATAGTTTACATCAATAAAGTCAATAAAATTTTTGCTTACTACTTCTTCAGCAGTATAACCCAAAAGTTTAAATAAAGATGGAGAGGTTTCTTGAACAACACCTTGTAAATCACTTATCAACATTACATCAAATGATTCCTGTATAATTGCTCTATTTCTTTCCTCGCTTGCAATGAGTTTTTGTTCAGCTTTCTTTTTTTCAGTAATATCTGTTGAGGTAATAAAAACACCTACAATATCATCATCGCTGTACAATGGTCTAAAACGATGGTTATAAACATGCAGTTTATTAGTTGGGTCAACAAAAGAGGTTTCCCTTTCTGGCTCTTCGCCATCGAATACCTTTTCAAACATATTAATAATGTCTTCCACATCAAACTCCTTAACTAAATCTAGTAAGGAAATACCAGATTGTAACTCTTGTGAAAAGAAAAAAGGAGAATGTTCTTGGGCTGCTCTATTATACGTAACAACCCTTAAACGGCTATTTACGATAATAAAAGATTCTTTTGTATTGTTCAGCAATAAGCTCATTCGTTGTTCTGCAATTGCTAAAGCATTGTCTACAACTTTTTTAGCTTGTATATCTCTATAGTTCATTACTATAGATTGTATTTTATCTACATGCAATAAGTTATTGCCATTAATTTCAATATAAATCCAGCTATCTTTTTTATTTTTTATTCTAACTTCAACAGATTTTACAATGCCAGGATGATGCAACAACCAATACAGCCAAGTAGAGATAATAACTTTATCATCTGGATGAATAAAATTAAAAAAATGGTTGTCAATTAATTCTTCAGTTTCATAACCTAAAATATTTTTTACAGAGTCCGAAACATAAGACACTTTAAGTTCCTCGTTGGTTAATTGAAACGTATCGGTTGAATTAATAACCAAGGCTTTAAAAAGCTCTTCACTTTTTTTAATAGCTTCTAATGATGTATTTTTTTGGGTTGTATCAAAAATTCCAATACCAAAGCCTACCGCTTCATTTTCGTCATTAAATAAAGGATGTAGTTCAAAATCGAACCAATAATTCTTGCTTTCTTGGGTAGAAGTAAGTGGATGGGTAAACTTTAAAACATCCATATTTTTTTGAATAGCAACAAGCGATTGATGTAATACCTTTAAGTTAGTATTGGCCTTGGTAAGTGCAAAGTAGTTGATATGTTTAGCAACAACATCATTAAAAAAGTTTAAATGAAATTTTTTGTATCCTTCGTTAAATGCAATTACAGAAAAATTATTATCAACAATTAAAAAAGAGTCGTGGGTACCGGCCAAAAAAGCCTCTAAAACGTTTTGAGCCGAAAAAGTATTAGTAAAGATTGTACTATTCATGTTGTTTAGGTACTAATAAAGCTTTTTAATTGACAATTAAATAACTTAACGAATTTTTTTTGCTAAAGTTGTACAACGAATCAATTATTTCAGGTTTGGCTTTCAAGTTTTTCTACCACTACCAAATCTACTAGCTCAATATTCATAGAAATTAAACCAATTTGAACTATCGCTCTTTTGCCTCTAAGCTCTTTTACCTCGCCAACTTGGTAATTTTTTTTCAATTTTACTAAACTGCCAATTGTAATTTCTTCAGGAAGTTCTTTAAACTTTTTATCTACTTTTTTTGCTAATTTATTTACAACAACCTGTTCTTTTTTATTAAATAGTAAATCGTTTAGATGTTTAATTACTTCTTGTTTATTATCTGTTTTTTTCCAATCAATTACTATTTGCTTTAATTTACGCTCCATGTCTTTTAAATAACCAATCCTATCTTCAGAAATTTTATTTTGCTGCTGCAATAGTTCAATTTGTTGTTTGTGCCTTTCTTTGTTAATTACCAACTCCATTTCTTTTTTTAGCTGTTCATTTTCTATTAGTAATCCACTTAATTCTTTCTTTTCTTTATCAACAATTTGTAAGGTTTTTTCGGTATTATTTAATAGCTTGTCTAATTGAAAATGTTCATCATCTACTAACTTTCTTGCACGGTTAATTAATGCTTGAGGAAGTCCAATTCTTTGAGCAATTGCAAAAGTGTAACTGCTACCAGGTTTACCAACAGTTAGTTGATACATAGGTAATAAATTTTTCTCATCAAAAGCCATGGCCCCATTAATTATTCCAGGTGTATGATTGGCCATTATTTTAAGGTTTAAATAATGTGTTGTAACTATGCCCATAGCATGTTTTCTGCACAATTCTTCCATAATTACTTCGGCAAACGCACCACCTAAATTAGGGTCGCTACCACTGCCCAATTCATCTATAAAAAACATGGTTTTACCATTTGCCACTTCAATAAAATGCTTCATGTGTAATAAATGGCTCGAGT
This sequence comes from Chitinophagaceae bacterium, assembly GCA_031429335.1. Taxonomy (GTDB): domain Bacteria; phylum Bacteroidota; class Bacteroidia; order Chitinophagales; family Chitinophagaceae; genus UBA1930. The sequence goes on from JANOZK010000108.1 coordinate 9,436, forward strand.
AAGTACTTAATTCAAATTCAATGCTTTGGGTATCGCCAATATGTATAAATAATTGTTTAAAAATACCAAGTTGAGAGGTTGGGTGTACCGGTATTAAAAGCCCACTTTGAAGCATTAATTGGTTAAGACCAATAGTTTTCATGGTTACCGTTTTTCCTCCTGCGTTTGGGCCACTTATAATTAAAATCCTACTCTTTTCGTCTAATTTTAAGCTTACCGGAATAGTTTTTTTCCCAGTTCCTTTGTTATATAAAAATAATAATGGATGGTAAGCATCTTTTAACTCTATATGGGCTTTATCAACAACATTAGGTAACTCTCCATTAACATCTATAGCTAATTTTGCCTTTGCTTTTATAAAATCAAATTCCCCAGCAATTTGTAAGTAACTAGTTAGCAAAGGTGCATAAACACTTAGTTTAGCAGTTAAGTCTTTTAAAATTCGTAATACTTCTCTTCGCTCCTCTCCTTCTAAAGAATAAACATCGTTGTTTAATTCTATGGTTTCCTCTGGCTCGATAAAAGCTGTTTTTCGGCTATCGCTTTCGCCATGTAATATACCTTTCACCTGCCTCTTATGTTCTGCAAAAACTGCAACTACCCTTCTACCACTGCTAAAACTTTCATCAATATCTGCAGAGTAACCTGCTTTGGCTAATTTTTGTAAAACTTTTTCGAACGTTCGTCTTAGTTCATTTCTTTTCTTGAATAAACTAAGCCTAATTTTTTGTAAATCATTACTGGCATTGTCTCTTACAGTTCCATACTCATCTAAAACTTGTTCAATTATTTCTTTAATTCCTTTTTCGTAATAACTATGCTCAATCACTTTCGACAAAGCATGGTAGGCATTTTTTCTTTCAGCATCAAACCATCTAAAAATATTACTCATATTTTCACACAGCTTTTTAATATCCATCATCTCCTCTTCTTTCAAGGTAGCACCATTAATACCTAAAAGTTTTAATTCTTTTGAAATATTTAAAGAAAAATCATTAGGAAAGTATTGGGCTATTAGCAACAACAATTTGTATTCATAAGTTTGACGTAGCTCTAAATCAATAAAATCTTTACGAGTATGAATGCGTAAATTTTCAGCTTTTTGCTT
>JANOZK010000109.1:0-15051 GCA_031429335.1 Chitinophagaceae bacterium
AATTAAACAAAGCCACGAAATACAAAAGGATAAAATTCAATTATACAGCAACCAAGTTTTTGTTACAGATGAGGTAAAAGAAATTGTACCAGAATTTTTAATGTTGTTACAAGGTGTAATTGATAGTCCAGATATTCCATTAAACGTTAGCCGTAGTTATTTACAAGGCGATCCCAATGTACGCAAAATCAACGCACATATTACTAAAAAAGTTGCTGATAAATTAGAAGAAATTTTTCGTAATGAAAGAACCGAATTTGAAAGCAAATGGGAGAGTTTAGGTTTATTTGTTAAGTATGGTATGATGACGGATGATAAGTTCTTGGAAAAAGCCAATAAGTTTTTGGTTATGGAAGATACCACAAGTAAGTTTCATACTTTGGAAGAATATAAAATAGCTACTGAAACCTTACAAAAAAATAAGGATGGCAAGCAAGTGGTTATTTATACCACCAATCCCATACAACAAGATGCTTACATACAGGCAGCAGCTGCAAAAGGCTATTGTATTGTAAAAATGGAAACCTTGGTAGATGCAGCTTTTATTAATACCATGGAAATGAAATGGGAAAATACCACATTTGTTCGTGTAGATGCCGATATTGTTGATAATTTAATTGATAAGCAGGAGGGCAGCGAAAGTGTATTAACGAAAGATGAAACCGAAAATCTTAAAAAATTATTCGAATACCCTAAAGGCGATTTACACGTAACTGTTGAAGTTAAGGGGTTAAGTACAGATACAGCTCCTGTTATTGCAACAAGGCCAGAGTTTATGCGTAGAATGAAAGACATGGGTGCATCAGGCGGTGGTATGACTGCTTTTTATGCTCAAATGCCCGATGAAGTTACCTTAACAATTAACGGCAATCACCCCATTTACCAAGGCTTATTAAAAGAAGCAGATGTAGTAAAGCAAGATAATCAAATTAAAAATTTAGCCGATTTAGCTTTGCTTTCACAGGGTTTATTAAAAGGTGCTGAGTTAACAAATTTTATTAATCGAAGCGTTCAGTTATTAGAAGCTGTAAATTAAAAGTTAAGTATTTTTTTAAAAAGGGGCTGTCTCAAATATTTGAGACAGCCCCTTTGTTTTAATGCAATCCTTGATTCCCAAGACTATATCCCTAAGTTAATAAAAATTTATGCTTTTTATGTTGCTTGGATAACTAAGTATGACACAAATACATCCTTAATCTGAACTTATTTGCCTCTTTAAAATTCATCATGCTATTTAATTTTACAAAGTACTTTTATACATTTTTTACATAAAAGTTCACATGCTATACTAAAAGTTTTTTAATAATTTACATTTATACCTTTACAAAAAAACAATTGCAAAACTTGCTTATGAAACAAAATACCAATTTCTGGTTTTTAAAAAAATGTATTGTATTCCTTAGAATACGATTATTATTTCTTACCTGCAAACCCATGTGTTTGTTAACTTTTATAGCTATATCCGCATTTTTGCAGGTAGCAACCGCTCAAAACATAACTATTACTGGCAATGTAAAAGCTGCTACTGGTGGTATTTTAGAAGGTGTAACTATTAAATTAAAAAATGGAGGTGCCCTTGCCAAAACCGACGAAAAAGGAAATTTCAGTTTAAAAGCTGCAATTAAACAAACACTTATTTTCTCATCAATTGGTTTTACAGATGTTGAGTTAGAAATTAAAGACATTAAGCCAATTACAATTGAAATGAATATAAAGGTTGATGAACAGGACGAAGTAATTGTTGTGGGTTATTTACAACAAAGGCGGCCTGATGTATCTACTTCAATTTCTACAGTTGCACCTAAAAATGCTGAAAAAGGAGCATTTACTAACTTTCAGCAAATTCTAGGCGGTAGAGCAGCAGGTGTTAATGTAATGGAAAATAATTCGGAGCCAGGTGGTGGCATCAATATAGAAATTAGAGGTGTAGGATCTATATCTGGTTCTACACAACCATTATATGTAATTGATGGTGTACCCATTGAAATGCCAGATTTAAACTTAAATGGCAGCAGTGCAATGACTGGCTTGTTTGGCAATAATTTAACTGCCAATCCCCTAACAATGATAAACCCAAACGATATAGATAATATTGAAATTTTAAAGGATGCCGCCGCTACATCTTTATATGGATCGAGGGGTGCTAATGGTGTGGTAGTAATAACTACCAAATCTGGTAAAGTGGGTAAACCTAAAATTGTAGTAAATTTCAACCAATCAATAAATAATCCACAACGAAGAATTGACATGTTGGGTGCAAGAGATTTCGCAGAATATTCTAACGAGGCTTGGGCTGTTAGAAAATCAAGAGGATTTGTAACAACTACTGTAGATACACCTTATTTGGCAAGAGAAATACCTTTATTAAATGAATACGATCACCAAAAAGCCTTAGAGGGTTCTTCAGTTACAAGAGATGCTTCTTTAAGTATTAGTGGTGGTGCAATTGGTGGAGCAAAATATTTTGTTTCAGGCCAATATTTCGATCAAAGAGGTATAATACCTGGCACTTATTTAAAACGTTACAGTGGTAGAATTAATTACGAAATGCCACTAACATCTAAATTGACACTTAATTTTAATTTGGGAGTAACTTCAACCGATAGGTTTGGTTCTCCAACACAAACCTTAACTTCTCGGGCATTAAACTGGGCTCCAACTTCTCCTCTAATTAACCCAGATGGAGGCTTTAACTATATTTCAGATTATAGATATGGTAATGGAGATGCAAGTTTCATTGATCCTAGATTTGGTGCCATCTATCACAACTCAAGATTTTTAAGAAGTGAGTTAAATACCAATGGTTTAGACCTTATTGAAACTACTCAAAGTAGGTTAAATCCTTTACTTATTACTTCTGATAGGGGTGTACGTAATTCAAATACATCTACTCAAATTTTAGGAACAGCAAGTTTAAATTATAAGTTTAATAAAGAGTTTAGTGTTCAAGGAAAAATAAGTGTAAACCAATTTAATTCATTGCTTCAAACCTATATACCAGAAAATATCCCTTTATCGTTTACTAATTATAGAGGAGAAGCAAGTACTGGTTCTTCGCAAAACAATAGTGTGTTGTATCAAGTTAATTTTAACTACCGTAAAAAAATTAATATGAATCACACAATAAATACGGCATTGGTTTTTAGTGCAGAAAAGTTTGTGCAAAAATCTCAACGATCGGTAGTAGGTGGTTTCGGTAGCAACATTACTAGTTATAATAATTTGGGAGCAGCTTTCCCACAATCAATTACATCAAGTTATAACGGAAATCAATTGGTGGGTAGCATTTTACAATTTAACTACTTGTATAAAAAAAGTATTGTTGTTAACTTGTCTTCTCGTTACGATGGGGTTTCTAAGTTTGCAGAGGGTAATAAATATAGTATTTTTCCCGCTGCCAGTTTAGCCTGGAAAGTAGATCAAGAAAAATGGTTTAAAGCTTTTCGTTCATTTGTTTCAGAATATAAAGTACGTTTAAGTTGGGGCTTAGTTGGTAACCAAGCAATTGGGGCATACGAAACACAATCTACCTTATCGCCTAACTTTATGGTTTGGGGTAATAATCTTTCTACCGTTGGATATTCTCCTAACAGATTGGGTAATCCTAACTTAACCTGGGAGACTACAAGTAATGCCAATTTTGCATTGGATATGGGTTTTTTCAAAAACCGTGTAACCACAACTGTTGAATTATATAGACGTAGAACCAGAAATTTATTATTCCAAGTTCAAACGCCTCCATCAGTAGGCTTTACAACTATCTCAGATAATATTGGTACCTTACTAAACGAGGGAATTGATTTTACACTTGGTGTAAAAATTATCAATAAAAAAGATTTTAAATGGGCTGTAGAAGCTAATATTAACTTTAATAGAAACTTAGTAGAACAATTACGTACCAATAGCCCAGATGAGTTTTATACGGCAGGTAACTTATCTAACAATGTACCAACTTTAAGGGTTCAACCTAATAGAGCTCTAGGTGCTTTTTATGGCTTAAAATCTATGGGATTATGGGATAGTACATCACTTGCAAACGCATCAGTTGGGCTAAGAGGTGCTGCTAGAGAAGGCGAAAGACGTTTTGCCGATTTAAATGGCGATGGTGTACTAAACGATCAAGATAGAACCTGGTTGGGATCTGCATTGCCAGTAGGTTTTGGAGGATTTAATACAACCATTAATTACAAAAATTTCGAATTGTCTGCTTTTTTTAGCTTCGCTTTTGGCCACAGAGTATTTAACCAGTTTCAAATTAATTGGGGTACCATGACTGGCTTAAACAATGTGCGTAAAGATACTTATGAAAAAAGATACAGACTAGTATATCCAGGAACCGATCCTAAATTAGCAGAAGAAATTAGAGAGAGCAACAAAACCGCTTCAACTGTTGTAGCAGGTACAACAGCCGATCAAAGAGAGTCAACAGATTATTTTATAGAAAAGGCAGATTTTTTCCGTTGTAGAGATATAAATTTATCGTATAAACTGCCCGTTAGTGTTATCAAACGCTTAAAAGTTCAAAACATACAAGTTTATTTAAACGTACAAAACCTTTTTATTATAACAAAATATACTGGATTTAATCCCGAAATTGGGGCTTCATCTGGTCGTGGTTTTGCACGTGGTATGGATAATGGTTCTTCTCCATTAGCAAGGGGTTATAGATTTGGATTTACATTAACACTTTAATTTAAAATTATCAAGATATATGAAAAAGAAAATCATTTATGCAATAATGCTTGTAACAAGCTTAACTTCTTGTAAAAAATTTTTAGAAGAAATACCACAAGATCAAATAGCCAATTCTAATTTTTATAACACCGAAGAAGATATTGACGCTGCTGTAGATGGTATTTATAATGCGGCACGATTTGAAGCTTCAAGTGGTTTACCCATTATGTTTCCTTTAGAGCAAATTGCTGACGACTGTGCTTACTCTCCTTTAAACTTTACTGCCGAACGCTTGCAATTAGACATCATGACTTTTACGCCATCTAACACCGTAATTTCTGGTGCTTGGAGTCGTTCGTATAGCGTAATTAACAGAGCAAATAATGTAATTAAGTTTGCTACCGATAGCTCGAAAATTAGGCCAAGAACCATTGTTTTAGCACAAGCACAAGCAAGATTTTTTAGAGCTTTTTATCATTTTAGGTTGGCACAAATGTTTGGCGATATCCCATTAATGATGCAACCAGCAGATATTACATTAGGTAATTTAGCTCCAAGAAGAACTTCTGTGAGGATTGTTTTTGATTCGGTGATTAATGATTTAAAATTTGCAGAAAACCTTTTAGATAGTTCATATACCTATAATGGCCGAGATGGTGGAAAAGTTACAACTGCAGCTGCAAAAACATTATTGGGTAAAGTATATTTAACTATGACTGGTTACCCTTTAAATGATGCATCTGGTTATCAACTAGCTATAGATGAGTTGAAAGATTTGATAGACAATAGAGGCCGTTATAACATTGATTTAAATGCAACTTACGCCAATATTTTTTCGCCAGTCGTAGCTACAAAGGCCGTAGATAGAGAACGTATTTATTTTATAAGAGGCACCAGTGGTTTAGCCAATAGCCTACAAGCTTTTACACGTATGGGTTGGACATTTAGAACCTTTAGATATTCTTCACCGTCAAAAGAATATGCAACCGATGCTCCAGCAGCAGTTAGAGTATATGAAGCTGCAGATCTGAGAAGACTAACTTCAACTGGGGCAACTGGATTTACACTTGCTGGTTTTAGATCTGCTTTGGTAGCAAAATATGTATCAGGGGCTGCTAACGAAGATGATGCAGCCAATGACCTTATTTTATTAAGGTATGCTGATGTATTAATGATGACTGCAGAATCTTTAATAGAATTGGGTGGTACTACTAATTTAGATGCAGCTCTTGCATTGATTAATCAAGTTAGAAGAGCTCATGGAGGATTTAATGTTACTACTTTTCCAGCTTTAACCTACACCAATCAGGCTGATTTGCGTACCAAATACCGCCAAGAACGTAGAAGAGAATTTGCATTTGAATGCAACAGATGGTTCGATTTAAAGCGTTGGAATATTTTAATACCCACCATTAAAGCACATTTGGCCGATTATTACAGCAATCCAATTTCTGCTTATGACTTTTTGGATAATCCTAAACCCAATACCTATAAGGTTTTACCAATACCACTTGCCGAAGTTGCCAATAACCCTAATTTATCTCAAAACGATGGTTACTAATAGTGTTGTATAATAAAATCGAAAAAATACATACGTAGTTCAAATTTTTATATTCGTGTACTGGCAGTAATGTTTTACTGCCAGTATTTTTTTATAGACTATTTACGCTTCAAAACTTTCATTTTATACCGAAGTCAAATACAAAATAATCCAATTTGATTCATCTCGGTAGTATACCACAATTTTTTACCTATCGTTTTTCCGTTGGTATAAGATTTGAACATAGTTTCTTGAGCTATTTTTAAATCAAGATGGCATTATCTAAAAATAGGAATTTTGCTCAGCAATGTATAAACATGGCACCCAGCACAAAAGCCAAATACAGCTTCTAAAAAAGAAAAAAAACAAATTAAACTGGCCGCAAGTAAAGCAACTTCTTCTAACTGAAAAATAGTGGTTAATAAAATTACATCGCTTAAAATAAAGCCCACTAAAGCTGCAAATTTTTTAGCCCCTTTGTCTGTTGCTTTATATTGTACATGTGCAATTTTTTCAATAAAAGTGCTGGCAATATTTAATACACTATATGTTGGATTTAAAAAACATCTGGTCAAAAAATCTAACACCAAAAAGGCCGCAATAAACCAATGAGGAAAAAATAAATAGGTGGTACTTATTGCAAAAATAAATACAGCAGTTATCCTTGCTTTATTTTCATTCATTGGTACAAAATCCACGGGGCATTCGAGTTCAAAGGCCATTTTTTTAATTTTTATTGTATGCAAATATAATAGTCTACTTAATTAATAGGGTAATTATTTAAAAAATATCCATGCTAATTCGTGAGCATGGATATTTTTTAAGAATTTTAGTAGCTTAAAGTTTCTTGTAAAATAGAGGCATCTTTTGTAGCTAGTAAAGAGCTACCCATTAAAAATTCATCTACTTTTCTTGCACACTCTCGGCCTTCGCTAATGGCCCAAACAACCAAACTTTGGCCTCTACGCATATCGCCTGCAGTAAATACTTTGGCAATATTGGTTTTGTAAGCTTTTTCAGTAGCTTTTATATTGCCACGTTCATCTAATTCAATATCTAAATCGTTTATAAAACCAACTTGTTGTGGGTGCACAAAACCCATTGCTAATAAAGCCAATTCGCAAGGAATTTCTCTTATACTATTTTCAATTTCTACAAATTGAGCAGGCCTACCTTCTTCGGTAATTTTCCATTCTAAATCAACAATTTGTAATGCTTTTAATTTCCCATTTTCATCGCCAATAAACGCTTTGGTGGCAACCGCCCATTGGCGTTGTACACCTTCTTCGTGCGATGTAGTAGTTTTTAACAACATAGGAAAACTAGGCCAAGGCATATGGGCTGTTCTACTTTCTGGGGGCTTGGGTAATAATTCAAACTGTGTTACAGTTTTCGCATTTTGCCTGTTCGATGTTCCAACACAGTCGCTACCAGTATCTCCACCACCAATAACTACAACATTTTTGCCGGTTGCTTTTAATATTTCGTTTAAAATATTGCTTTCAATACCAGCATATTCTAGTGGTTTTTTCCCGGCAACTACTTTGTTGTTTTGTTTTAAAAAATCCATTGCAAAATGAACACCCTTTAACTCCCTGCCAGGTATAAATAGGTTTCTTGGGGCAGTACTTCCACCAGCTAAAACAATGGCATTAAACTCTCTTAATAAATCGTTGATGTTAACATTTACGCCTACGTTTGCATGGCATTTAAATTGAACTCCTTCTTCCTTCATCACATCAATTCGTCTGCTAACAATCCATTTTTCTAATTTAAAATCAGGAATGCCATAACGCAATAAACCACCTGGTTCCTCATCTCTTTCAAAAACAGTTACCCAATGGCCAGCATAATTTAATTGTGCAGCAGCTGCCAAACCTGCAGGACCGCTTCCAATAACTGCTACTTTTTTACCCGTTCTTACATGGGGTTTTTTGGCTTGCACAAAACCTTTTTCAAAGGCAATTTCTATAATATGTTTTTCAATTTCCTCTATAGCAACTGGTGGTTGGTTAATACCTAACACACATGCACTTTCGCAAGGTGCCGGACAAATACGTCCAGTAAATTCTGGAAAGTTATTGGTAGAGGTTAGTATTTCGTATGCTTCTTTCCAGTTGCCATCATACACTGCATCATTAAATTCGGGGATAATGTTACCCAACGGACATCCATTGTGGCAAAATGGTACACCACAGTTCATACAACGTGCACTCTGTTTGTTTAATTCTTCTGCCGAATAGGGTTTAATATATTCTTTAAAATCATTAATACGTTCTTGAACTGCCCTTTTTTCAGGTGCTTCTCTGTTGAATTCTAAAAATCCGGTTGGTTTGCCCATATATTTTTAGTTTAAAATTTTTGTTCTCCGAAGTCTCTAGACTTCGGAGTGTTTATGTTCTTTCGAGTCTGTGACTCGTTTTAATTTTTGTATTCCAAAGTTTACAACTTTAAAAAAGAGTTATTATGCTACCAGCTTCAGTATTTCAATTGAGCTGTGACGGCGTTGTTATAAATCCTGCTGAATAGCAGGGCACCCTTCAACGCTTTGTTCTTTGTTGAACAGAAATGTTGAAGCGTTTATTTAACCGTCGTCAAGGTTTTTTAACCGTTGACGGGGTTCGCATTTTCCTTTTTTTGTTGCAACACTTTCTTATAATCGATTGGAAATACTTTAATAAAATTTTTCAATTGATTTTCAAAGTCATCCAATATAAATTTTGCTACCGTACTACCAGTGTAGTTAAAATGTTGTAGCAGTAGGTTTTGCAATTCTTGCACATCCTCATCTTCAACTGGATCTAGATCAACCATTTCTCTATTGCAATTGTCTGCAAACTTCGATTGAACATCGTAAATAAAAGCAATGCCACCACTCATGCCAGCAGCAAAATTTCTACCGGTGTTTCCTAAAACAAGAACACGGCCTCCCGTCATGTACTCACATCCATGATCTCCAACACCTTCTACAACAGCTGTTGCCCCACTGTTTCTTACAGCAAAACGTTCACCAGCTTTTCCTCTAATAAAGGCAGAGCCACTAGTTGCTCCATAAAAAGCAGTATTGCCAATAATAATATTTTCTTCGGGTTTAAAAGCAGATTTTTTCGATGGATATGCAATTAATTTTGCACCACTTAAACCTTTACCAAAATAATCGTTGGCATCGCCTTCTAACTCTAACGTAATGCCCTTATTATTAAATGCACCAAAGCTTTGGCCTGCAGTACCAGTAAATTTAAAATGAATGGTATCATCTGGTAAACCTGCACTTTTATAGATTTTTGTAAGTTCGTTCGATAAAATTGTACCAACGGTTCTATCGGTATTTTTTATAGAAAAACTGGCTGTAATTTTTTCTCCATTTTCTAAAGCTGGTTTAGCAGCCTCTAACATTTTCCAATCAATTACATCGGCTAAGCCATGGTCTTGTTCTTCTGTATTGTACAGCCCTACATTGTTTGCTGCTGGTTCTCTGTATAAAATAGGAGATAAGTCTAATTTACTATATTTCCAATGTGTAATATTTTCTCTTATTTCTAAATTTTCGACTTGCCCAATCATTTCGTTTATCGTTTTATAGCCTAAATCGGCCATAATTTCTCTTAGTTCTTGCACCATAAAACGAAAAAAGTTAATAACATGTTCGGGGTCGCCTGTAAATCTTTTTCTTAATGTTTCATCTTGTGTTGCAATACCAACAGGACAAGTATTCATATGGCATTTACGCATCATGATACAACCCTCAACAATTAAGGCAGCGGTTGCAACTCCCCATTCTTCTGCACCCAATAATGCTGCAACAGCAATATCACGGCCAGTTTTCATTTGTCCATCTGCTTGTAAAACTACCCTACTTCTCAATTTATTTTTAACCAAAGTTTGGTGAGCTTCTGCCAAGCCCAGCTCCCAAGGTAAACCAGTATGTTTTATAGAACTAATAGGCGATGCACCTGTACCACCATCAAAACCTGCAATCAGTACTACATCGGCTTTGGCTTTTGCCACCCCAGCAGCAATGGTACCAACGCCTGCCTTAGAAACGAGCTTAACATTTATTCTTGCTTTGCGGTTGGCATTTTTTAAATCGGAAATTAACTGAGCTAAATCTTCAATGGAGTAAATATCATGATGTGGTGGTGGAGAAATTAAGCCAACACCAGGTGTTGCATAACGTACCTTACCAATCCACTCATCTACTTTATAACCTGGCAATTGTCCGCCTTCACCTGGCTTAGCACCTTGTGCCATTTTAATTTGAAGTTCATCGGCCTCCGTCAGGTACAAACTAGTAACGCCAAATCTTGCAGATGCAACTTGTTTAATAGCACTTCTCATGCTATTGCCATTTTCCATTTTTTCGTAACGCATTTCATCTTCACCGCCTTCGCCTGTATTGCTTTTACCACCCAGTTTATTCATGGCAATTGCCAATGTACTGTGTGCTTCGTGAGAAATAGAACCAAAACTCATGGCACCTGTGGCAAAGCGTTTGTAAATATTTTCTGCTGGCTCAACCTCATCAATTAAAATAGCAGGTTTATTTCTTTTAAAATCGAACATGCTCCTTAAAGTGCAAGCTTTCTCACTTTGATCGTTTACTATTTTTGAATATTTTTTAAATGTTGCATAGTCATTCATTTTGGTAGAATGCTGCAATAAGTGTATGGTTTGCGGATTGAACAAATGAAATTCTCCTTTTCGTTTCCATTGATAAATGCCACCAACCGGTAAACGTTCATTGGGTATTTCTTTTTTGCTAAATGCAAAATGGTGTTTTGCCAATGCTTCTTTTGCTATCTCATCTAATCCCATGCCTTCAATACGAGAAGTTGCTCCTGAAAAATATCTGTCGACCACAGCTTTATTTAACCCAACAATTTCAAAAATTTGAGCACCTTGGTAGGATTGTAAAGTTGAAATACCCATTTTACTAAACACTTTCAACAAACCATCGCATACAGATTTTACATAATTTTTTTTCAGCTGTTCACTTTCGATGTCGGTTTTTAATCGGCCATCAATTTTCATATCTCTAATTGTAGATAATGCCAAATACGGATTTATTGCTGTAGCACCAAAGCCAATTAAACAAGCAAAATGATGTACTTCCCAAACATCGCCAGCCTCAACAATAATACCTACTTGGCCACGATAACCTTTTCTAATTAAATGGTGGTGAACTGCTGCAACAGCTAATAAAGTTGGTATTGGAGCATGATCGCTATCAATGGCTCTATCACTTAAAATTAATACTTCAAAACCATCTTCTACAGCATCTGTGGCGTATCTGCAAAGTCTTTCTAACCCTTTTTGTAAGGATCCTGATTTACCATCGGCCCTAAAATAAGTTTGTAATGTTTTTGCTTGAAAAATACCGGTATCAATACTTCTTATTTTTTCTAATTCATGATTATTTAACACAGGATGTTTTAAGGCTACACTATGGCATGCCAATGGATCTTCAATTAAAATATTGCCATTGTTACCAGCAAAAGTTGCCAAACTCATTACCAATTTTTCTCTAATAGGGTCAATAGGGGGATTGGTTACTTGTGCAAATAATTGTTTAAAATAAGCACTTAAATGTTGTGGTTCATCACTTAAAATAGCCAATGGAGCATCGGTACCCATAGAACCAATTGGTTCTTTGCCATCTAGTGCCATTGGTGCAATAATGGTTTCTAAATCTTCTGTTGAATAACCAAAAGCTTTTTGATATTTAAAAACTTGGTCATGCTCTAAATGGGTAAACAAAACCCTTGGTTCGGGTAATTCTTCTAAACGAATTTTATATTTATTTAACCATTCGCCATAAGGCTTTTGTGAACATATTTTTTGCTTTAACTCTGCATCACTAATAATTCTGCCTTGCTCCATATCCACTACAAACATTTTACCAGGTTGTAGTCTTCCATTTTCTTTAATCATAGATGGATCAATGGGTAAAGCACCAGTTTCGCTGGCCATAATTACCCTGTCGTCGGTAGTTACACAATACCGAGATGGGCGTAAACCGTTTCTATCTAAAGTTGCACCAATCATTTTTCCATCGGTAAAAGAAATAGATGCTGGGCCATCCCAAGGCTCTTGAAATGCTGCATGAAATTCGTAAAAAGATTTTTTTATTGGATCCATTTTATCGTCTCCGTCCCATGCTTCAGGTATCAACATCATCATTACTTGAGGCAATGAACGACCACACAGCGTTAGTAACTCAATCATATTATCTAAACAAGCACTATCACTTTGTCCTTCTGTAATTATTGGCAATAACATGTCCATTTCTTCTCTGGTAAAATAGGGCGATGTAAATCCTTTTTCGCTTGTTTTTAACCAATTTAAATTGCCTTGTAAAGTATTAATTTCTCCGTTATGAGCTATGTACCTAAATGGTTGTGCCAACTTCCACGACGGAAAGGTGTTGGTAGCAAATCTAGAGTGTACTAACCCAAATGCACTTACCATTCTTTTATTACTTAAATCAGTAAAATATTCACGAACCTGATGAGAGGTTAATTGCCCTTTGTACACAATGGTTTTGTAAGACATTGATGCCAAATAAAACCCTACATTATTTTTGCGAACAGTATTGTTGATGGTATGGCTGGCATAATTACGTAGTACAAATAATTTGCGTTCAAATGCTTCGGGGTCGTTAATATGGTCTGGACAAACAACAATTACTTGTTCAATTTCTGGCTCAACTGATAAAGCTGTAAAGCCAATATTGGTATGGTTTACAGGTACTTTTCTATATACTAAAATTTCTATTCCTAATTTTTCTGCACAACGAGAAAAAATTTCTCTGCACTCTTCTTTTAAACGAATGTCTTTGGGGAAAAACAAAACACCAACACCATATTTGCCAAAAGCAGGCAAGTGCACACCAAGCCTTACACATTCGTCAAAGAAAAATTCGTGTGGTATTTGAAGCATGATGCCAGCACCATCGCCTGTATTTGTTTCGCAACCACATGCACCACGATGTTCCATATTTTCTAAAATGGTCAATGCATCAGAAATGTGTTGGTGCGATTTAATACCTTTTATATTGGCAACAAAACCAATACCACAGCTATCATGTTCAAACGATGGATGATACAAGCCACCATAATTGTTTTGAAGGGTCATAAGCAATTAAAGTAATAATTGAAACAATTGTGGCAGGCAATCGCCATGAAATTATAGCTTTTTTACTTTAATGCGTAGAAATTTAAAAAAAAATAAGTAAACGTTTGTTAGTTTTTGAGGAATAATCTGTTTGTTCGATTATATTGAAGCGTGGGAATTGCCTTCGACAATTTATTAACCACAGAGGGCACAAAGGTTTTCACAGAGGACACAAGAGTTGATTCTCTTGGTCAATTGTTTTTTTTCTGTGTTATCAGCGATTTCTGCGAGAAAAATTATTGAAATTTTCTGGGTTGAAACAACTAAGCTGATCTGAAATGTGTTATGATTTTTGAATTATTTTCCTCAGTCTGTTATTAGCACTTGTAAATAAACGAGTATAGTAAAAGCCTAGATAACTACCAGATAAATTATAATTACCATTAAAATTTGGTTGATTGGGAATGCTAAAAGTGTAAGTACTTCTAGCCATTTGATTAAATGAGATATTAGCTCTAAGTCCGATTTTGTTAATGTTATTACTTTTTGTAATAATTCCTAAACCATAACCAAATGCTAAATTCAAACACAAACGTTGTTGTTCTAGCCAGTCAGTTTTAACGCTAACAATTCTTGTTAAACTGCCATTTAGGTTATTATAATTAACAACAGTTTCATATGCATCGTTTATATTGAAATTAATATTTAAACCAGCATCTCCAAACCAATAATTTTTACTCTTAAACCATCTTTTTTCTATTTGTAACGGTATTTGTAAAAAATTTATGGGCGATTGATAAGTTTCAAATTTACTTGTAGTTATATCATTAGTTAAGGTTGGTGAAAATGAGTTTTTAGAAATATGGTAAGAAAAATTTCTGCCACTTAAACCAACACCTACACCTGTAGTTAATGAAATTGTTGTATTAAAATTAGCACAATAATTAAAGCCAAGTAAAACTCCTGTGCCTGTTTGTGAAGTAGGGTTGTATATTGGATTTTTGCTAACCGTTGCTTTTGCGACTCCATTTATGCCAAAATTTAAACCAAAATGATTGCCTTCGAATATTACACTTCTAGTTTTCTTTTTTGTTAATGAACTATCAACTTTTGATTGTGCTTGTAACAATGGATTAGTACAACCCATAATAATTATAGTTAAAACAATTTTATACTTTTTAAATGGCTTAACCATATTACTTGTTTTTTTGTAGTATTTTTTGTATAAAATTTTTATTAGAGTTGGTTAAAACATAACTAAAAGATAAACCCACCAAGCTACCATTGGTATTATATACGCCATTTTGTATAGTTTGGGTAGGTAGTGTAAATTGGTAATTGGCTTTAATTAAATTACTTGTATTAATTTGAGTATTAAAATTCACCTTTAATAAATTATTGTTTTTAAGTAAAAACATTTTGCCAAAACCTAAGCTGATAAAAATATTCGGTTTAAATGCATTTTTCGACTCTTCTGAAATACTTAATATTTTATAAGAAATACCATTACTGGGAAATGTTCTTAGTGATGTTGTTTCGCTAACAAAATATAAAGGAAATTTTACATTACATCCAAGTTGAAGAAAAGTACCATTTTTTCCTTTAAACCATCTATGTTCATAAATTACGGGAATCGAACCATAAAATAACACAGAAAGTGGTATATAATCATCGCCCCTAGTTGTTGTTGAGTTAATTGGAGGATTTCTTAAATCGGCTAATGG
>JANOZK010000110.1:0-3010 GCA_031429335.1 Chitinophagaceae bacterium
GAGCATTTTTCAATTGCAATATCCTTCAGCCAATTATAATACCTATGAAATTTGGACTGTAGTTAACGCATTTTCAGCCAGTATATCTATTATTTTACTACTCTTAATCATAGTAAACATCTTTAAAAGAAAAGTTACAAAAGCACTTAAAATTTTTATTGCAATTTCTTTTCTTATTCTTCTAGCTACTAATTTTATTCCACTTGATTTAAATAATATTTTATCATTATTCTTCATAGTTTTATTTTTTATAATTTGCATATACCATATAGTTTCTTCTTGGAAAAATTTAAAAGGTGCACAATGGGCAGTTGTTGTAGGGCTAGTTTTTTTTCTGCTATTAATATTGTTGGTATATATAGTTAGAACCTTACTAGGCGGTTTTTCGGGCCATTATTTTAATCGTAATTTATTGCCGATGATTACATCGTTATCCTTTCCTATATCATTACTCGTTTATGTTTCTATGCGGTTTAAAGAAATAATAAAGGAGGTACAGCAAAATGCAAACCGGGTACTTCAATTATCCGAGGAAAAAAAAGAACAAGCTTTAAGCCAACAAAAAGTACTGGAAGCAGAAGTAGCCAGGCAAACCGGTGAGATACGTCAAACTTTAGAAAATCTTAAATCCACCCAATCCCAACTTATCCAATCTGAAAAAATGGCAAGTTTGGGAGAACTCACTGCAGGCATTGCACATGAGATACAAAACCCATTAAACTTTGTAAATAATTTTTCGGAAGTAAATAAAGAATTGTTAGTTGAGTTAAAAGATGAAATTAAAAAAGGAAATTTTGATGAAGTAAATGCAATTGCAGATGATGTTATCAGCAACGAAGAAAAAATAAACCACCATGGCAAAAGAGCGGATGCCATTGTAAAAGGGATGCTGCAACATTCCAGCAGCGGCAGTGGTAAAAAAGAACCAACAAACATTAATGCACTGGCAGATGAATATTTACGATTAGCTTATCATGGCTTAAGGGCAAAGGACAAATCGTTTAATGCAACGATGAAAACTGACTTTGATGAAACGATTGGCAACATCAACATCATACCACAGGATATTGGAAGGGTTATTTTAAATTTAATCACCAATGCATTCTATGTGGTGAATACCCCCCAGCCCCCTAAAGGGGGTGCTATAAAAGCCTCTGAAAATTATGAACCAACAGTTTGGGTAACTACAAAATTAATTACTCCCCCTTTAGGGGGCCGGGGGGTATTAATAAGTGTTAGAGACAACGGCTCTGGCATCCCTCAAAAAATTCTCAATAAAATATTTCAACCCTTCTTTACCACCAAACCAACAGGCCAAGGAACAGGTTTGGGATTGAGTTTGAGTTATGATATTGTGAAGGCACATGGAGGTGAGTTGAAGGTAGAAACGAAAGAGGGAGAAGGAAGTGAGTTTATTATTCAATTACCAAACTAAAAATACTCTTTTCATGAAATATATATTAAAAATAGTACTGCTTTTGTTCATCCCATTTATTGGATTGGCTCAGGATTCCGTAATTATAATTACACCTGAAAATTTCAGTAAAGACTTAGACTCTTATGCTCTAGCAGCTAAGGATGGTTGGAATTTCCACCAAGGAAATGATAGTAATTGGGCAAAGGAAACTATCGATGTAACAGACTGGAAAAAATTAAAGCCTTCAAAACTTTCTGTAAAATATGCTGATAAAAATGGCCGTGTTGAGGGCTGGTTTAGAATAAAAATAAGAATTGATAGTTCATTAAGCAACCGAGAATTTGGTTTTAGATTTGGGTCTTTAGCGGCTACCGATTTATACATCAATGGCCAATTTTTTACAACTGCTGGAAATACAGGTAATAACGGAAGACTTTTTAAATCAAATGATCCTACCAAAAAAATTACTAATCCTTATCCTTTAAAATCAGGAGAAACATATACCATCGCAATTCATGTGGTAGATTATACTAGAACAATTTCTCCTTACCTATTAAAATCTGAAATTAATAACTCTTTAGGTAACATTATTAGCATTACTGGCCCACAATTCGTCAATTTATATCCAGAATACGTACAAAAAGGAATTACCATAATTACCATATCTGTTTCGGTTTGTGCTGTATTAAGTCTGTTTTTCTGGATACTCTTTTTTCAAAATTCAAGTGAAAAAAACCTTAGGGTTATCGCTTTCTGTACAACATCTATAGCTATTAAATTTTATTTTAGTTATCAGCTAAGGGGGATACAGGGGCCTAATTATGTGGAATTTTGGTCTACAATGGACTCATTTTTCGGAAGCTTATCCTTTTTATTAATGTTATTGCTCATCGTTAACATCTTCAAAAGAAAAGTTACAAAAGCACTTAAAGTTTTTTAAGTAGTTTATTTCATTTTCCTTTTTGGTTGTCATTTAGCACCTGCCGATATAAGTGATCCTTTATATTTAAGACTTACTGCCCTATTATTTATTGTATTTATATATTATGTTGTTACTTCTTGGAAAAACCTAAAAGGTGCTCAGTGGGCTGTAGTGGCAGGGCTTCTGGTTTTTCTTTTATTGCTTATAGGATTATATATTTTTAAAGATCGTTTCCTTTCTTTATGCCTAGCGATATCTTTTCCATTATCCTTGCTGGTGTATGTTTCTATGCGTTTTAAAGAAATCATTACCGAAGTACAACATAATGCAAATGAGGTACTCCAATTATCAGAAGAAAAAAAGGAGCAAGCTTTAAACCAGCAAAAAATTCTTCAAGAAGAGGTAGATAAGCAAACCACAGAAATAAGAACCACACTAGATAATTTAAAATCCACCCAATCTCAACTCATCCAATCAGAAAAAATGGCAAGCTTGGGAGAACTCACTGCAGGCATTGCACATGAAATTCAAAATCCGTTAAACTTTGTGAATAATTTTAGTGAAGTAAATAAAGAATTGTTAGTTGAGTTAAAAGATGAAATTAAAAAAGGAAATTTTGATGAAGTAAATGCAATTGCAGATGATGTTATCAGCAACGAAGAAAAAATAAA
>JANOZK010000111.1:0-72363 GCA_031429335.1 Chitinophagaceae bacterium
AAAATTCATTCTGGTAGGTTCGTGGTAACCAGAAAAGCTAAATGTGTGGTAACTATTTAACCAGCCATGGTTTGCATGGCCCCTTGTTTCGGCTTTGTGTAGTACTGTTTTCATTGTGTTTTGTTTTTATTGTTGAGGGCTATAAAGCCCTAATTTAACTTTAGTAGTGTTTCTTTTTACTAATAACTTTTTGGGTTCTGTTTTTTAATCCACCCCAACTTAGATCTATCTTATCTTTTATTTATTCTTGCCCCTCTATGGAGGGGAAGATAATTTACGTGTATATACACGTATTTATTTAAAAAAAACTACATTTCGGTGACCCGTACTTTTTCGAGTAAGCCATTTAAAATAGTGGCTTCTTCTTCTGATAGCGTTAAAGCACCAGCCCATAAATTATCTAGTCTTTTTGTAGATGTTGCTAAAATGTTTATGCCTGCTTCAGTAAGACTCATCACTGTTTGTCTTGCATCCTCACAACCTTGAGAACGTTCAACCAAAGTTTTATCTGCCAGTCGATCTATAATTCTTGGAACATTGCTATTTTTTTCAATCATTCTTCCTGCAATATCTTTTACACACATTTGCACTGGATGTTTGCCTTTTAAGATTCTCAAAACATTGTATTGTTCGTGGGTTAAACCAAATTCCTTCAACTCTTGGTAACCAATTGTTTTTAGCCACCAAGCGGTGTACATTATGTTTAATCCTGCTTTGTGCACTTCACTTTTAAATTTACTACTTTGTATGGCTTGTTCTAGTTTCATTGACATGGCAAATATACATGTATGTACATGTAATTTCCAAATTTAATTTTATTTTCCCCGAATACACGAATGGATACGAATTGGTTTGAAGAGAATTATTTGTTTTTGGATGTAATTGTAATTTTAAGTCCTTTTAAAAGATAAAAGCACGTATGCTTATATGTAAGGAATGCTGACAAAAAACATGTTGAAAGATGATATTGCACATCTTAGAATGGTCAGGAAACCAACTATTTTGTACCAACAAAAATTAACCATATGCAAAAACACAGTATTTTACAAGAGTTTCCTGAACATCAAGAAAAGATTCATGTACTTAAAACAACTGATACTCATTTTAGAAAACTATTCGGTGAATATCATGACATTGACCATAGTATTCACAGTATAGAAACTGGTGCAACTGCCACAACCGATGAACATTTAAATGAATTACGCTTAAAAAGGGTGCACCTAAAAGATAGTATTTATGGGTACTTGAAATAAATAGTAAACAATCTAATTCAGTTTATTTTTCGTCCATTAATGTATCAATGGTTTGGTAAAAATGGTTGCTCTGTTTTGGGGCAACCATTTTTTTTAGAAAAATATCTTACATTTATTCAATAGTTATAACAAAACGATTATTTATATTTTAAATATTTTTTATGATGAAACACATAACCATTCTGGTTGTTATTATTAGCTGCATGTTTTTGAAGTTAGATGCTCAAACAAGAATAGAGAGACGAGCACAAAAAGATATACTAAAATATAAGGGCAATGATAGTGCTTGGATTGCTTTTTCGACTTGGGGAACCAATAGATTTTACTTAGGCAATAAAGCTGTTAGCATAGTAGAGTTTGAAAATACAATTAAAGGCCATAGCCCAGAAACAGAAGCTTATATAAAAAAAGCAAGAAAAAGGCAGTTAACTGGTTTTATTTATGAACTTGTGGGGCTAGGTGGATTGCTAGCTGCACCATTAATAAAGCCAAATTCGCCTAACAGAAATAGATATGGTGACCCAACTATGAGTGATGGTGCTATTGCTTTATTATCGGTTGGTATTATTGCATCTGGCATTGGGTTTGTTTACCAATTTAAAGCTAGAAATAATTATATTGACGGTATTGGTGAATTCAACAAATCGGTTAAAGCCAATAAAAGTTCTACATCAATACATATTGGAGTACAACAAAATGGTTTGGGATTTGCACTGCGTTTTTAGGTGAATTTTGTAAAAGATTTAGTAGCTATAAAAAAGTCCCGATTTTTTCGATCGGGACTTTTTATTGTTATCTGTTTACTGCAAATTTCCACCAGTCGTTAATACTTGTACAATCTGCAAATTCTTTATCTATCGTAATATAATAATTAGGTAAATGTTCCTTAAACCATTTTTCAAGAGTTGATTGCTTTTTTTCTTCCAAAGCCCTTGCAGCAATTTTATTGTAATCTTCTCTAATACTCTCTACGTGTGGTGTTGTTCTAGTTTTTAAAATAATTAATCTAACTTTTTTAACCCCTCTATCTTCGTATACTAATGGTATAGAAACTGTTCCAACTTTTAAATCTTTAATAGCTACTACAATATCTTTATCCAATTCATCAATTGTAATATAAGTTGAACCGTCTTTAGCTGTTATTGCTCCTCCATTAAATTTTGCTGCATCATCATCACTGTATTTATTTACAGCTTCTCCAAAACTAATTCTTCCGGCAACAATACTTTTTCGAACGGTATCTAATTTATTGATGGATAAAGCAATTTCATCATCGGTAATTGGTGGAATTCGTAATATATGTCTAATAACTGCATCATCTCCAGCACGGCTTACCATTTGTATAATATGAAAACCAAATTTTGATTTTATTACTGGTGAAATTTGGCCCTCTTTTAATCTAAATGCTCCAGCTAAAAATTCTTTATCCCAAAATTTCTCATTTCGATTAATATTATATTGCCCACCATTGTCTTTACTGCCAGGATCTTCGCTATGTATTTTTGCTAAAGCGTCGAATTTTTTAATGTTGTTTTCAACTTGACGCTTGTATTCGTACATTTGTTTAATTACGTATTCATCTACATCTTTATTAGATTTTGGAGTGCTAACAATTTGGCTTACTTCAATTTCACTTTCATAATAAGGCAAGCTATCTTTTGGAATTTTGTTAAAATAAACCCTTGCTTCGCTTGGCGTAATTTTTACAACATCCACAATTTTATTTCGCATTTGATCTGCTAATTTCTTTTCACGAAATGGGCCTCTAAAATCGTCTTTTAATTGATAAATGGTTCTTCCAGAAACCTCTTCTAGCATTTCTTTACTGCCATATGCCTGAATAAATCCTCTAATTTGATTATCTAAAGCTGCCTCAATTTCTTCATCGCTTACTATCAAAGAATCTTTTTCTGCCTGTAATACCAGGGCTTTTTGAATTAATTGTCCCTCTAAAAAAGAACATTCTGGGTTGGGGGGTAACTGTGCTTCTTGCCCTTGACGTTTATAATCGGCAATTGCATTAATTATATCTGATCGTAATATAATTTTATCGCCTACTTGACCAATAATTTTATCGGCAACTACTTTTTTAGGCTGAGCAAAGCTTAAAAAGCTTACTGCAATTAGTGAAATAAATAATACTATTTTTTTCATTTGTACATGTTTATTTTTTCAGTTACCGCCTCTTTAAAATAATAGATTCTTGTTTTTAAAAAGAGATGATTAATAATTCTGATTGTAAAAGTAACCGTTGATATTTTTAAATAATTGGTGCTTTAAATTTTTAACAAAAAAAATAGCTTCAAGCAACAACTCAAATGGTAATTGCCTGAAGCTAATGGCTAAAAGCTATTAACTTTTAGATTATAAAGTTCTTTTAACTTCTTCTGATTCATAAGCTACAACTGTATCGCCTACTTGAATATCGATGAACCCTTTAATGGTAATACCACACTCATAGTTGTTGTTAACTTCCTTAACATCGTCTTTAAAGCGTTTTAAGCTGCCAAGTTCAGCATATCCACCTTCTTGTCGTGGGTACACCAAAATACCATCTCTAAACACTTTAATTTTATGGTCTCTCTTAATTTTTCCTTCAGTAACGTACGATCCTGCAACAGTTGCTTTATCAAATTTATACACTTCACGAATTTCAACAGTAGCAACTTCTTTTTCTTCAACTTTAGGTTCAAGCATACCTTCCATTGCACTTCTTATTTCTTCGATTGCATTGTAAATAATGGAGTATTGTTTAATTTGTACCCCTTCGTTTTCTGCTAATTTATTTGCCTGAGAAGAAGGTCGAACATTAAAACCAATTAAAATTGCATCGGATGCAGCAGCCAATAATACATCACTTTCTGAAATTTGACCTACTGCTTTTAAAACAACTCTAATAGCTACTTCGCTGGTTGACAATTTTTGCAAACTATCACTCAATGCCTCAACAGACCCATCCACATCTCCTTTGATAATAATGTTTAACTCTTTAAAGTTACCCAAAGCCAATCGACGTCCAATTTCATCTAAAGTAATATGCTTTCTTGCACGTAACCCTTGCTCACGAGATATTTGGGCTCGTTTGGTGGCCAATTCTTTTGCACTAGCTTCGTCTTGATATACTTTAAATTTTTCGCCAGCTTGTGGAGCACCACTTAAACCTAATATTACTACAGGTGTACTTGGTGGAGCTTCTTGAACACGTTGATTACGCTCGTTAAACATGGCTTTAACTCTACCATAAAATTGACCAGATACAATTAAATCGCCTTGTTTTAAGGTTCCGTTTTGTACTAAAATAGTAGCTACATAACCACGACCCTTATCTAGAGATGCTTCAATAATTGTACCTATTGCATCTTTTTTTGCATTTGCTTTAAGGTCTAATAATTCGGCTTCAAGCAATATTTTTTCTAATAATAAATCTACATTTTCTCCCTTTTTGGCACTTAACTCTTGGCTTTGGTATTTACCACCCCAAGACTCTACTAACAAATTCATTTGAGATAATTGCTCATAAATTTTTTGAGGGTTTGCCCCGTCTTTATCTATTTTATTTACAGCAAAAATCATGGGTACACTTGCTGCTTGTGCATGGCTGATGGCCTCTTTTGTTTGAGGCATAACCGCATCGTCGGCAGCTACTACTATTACGGCAATATCTGTTACTTTGGCACCTCTTGCCCTCATTGCAGTAAAGGCTTCATGACCTGGCGTATCTAGGAAAGTAATTTTTTTACCGCCACTTAATTCTACTTCATAAGCACCGATATGTTGCGTAATACCACCAGCTTCTCCAGCTACAACTTTGGCACTTCTAATATAATCGAGCAAAGATGTTTTACCATGATCTACGTGCCCCATTATGGTTACAATAGGTGCACGGCCTTCTGAATCGTTTGGATTTTCTTCTTCTTCGTCTTCTTCAACATCCACATCTTCAACACTGGTAAATTCTACTTCAAAATTAAATTCGCTGGCCACCAATTCAATTACTTCGGCATCTAAACGTTGGTTGATTGATACCATTAAACCAAGGCTCATACATTTACTAATGATATCGGTAAATCCAACATCCATCAAATTGGCTAACTCACTTACAGTAACAAATTCTGTTACTTGTAATTTATTATCATCACCCATTGTGCCATCGGCAGCATCCGCAGCATCTTGGCGTTTTTCTCTTCGATATTTAGCTTTTAAGCTTTTTCCTCTACCGCCACCACCAGCAAGTTTTGCTTGTGTTTCTTTAATTTTATCTTGTATTTCTTTAGCGTCGATTTCTTTGTCTTCACGTCTTACACTAGTACTTCTATCATTTCTGTTACCACCTCTGTTTGGACCACCACCTGATCCTCTATTTGGACCACCACCACCTGGACGTTGTTGACCAGGGGCTACTTTTTGTATAGTTGGTCTATTACCACCCCCTGCTTGTGGGCCAGTTTTATCGTCTTTTCTAAAGTCAACGTGCTGAATATTGGTATTAACTTTTTTGTCAACAATAATTCTTTTGCGTTTTCTATGCTCGTCTTTTGCACCTGGTTTAGGCCTTGTATCATTATCAACTGGCAATTCAATTTTTCCTAAAATTTTAGGCCCTGTTAACTTTTCAACTTCTATATTTTCAATTTGTGCAGTAACTTCTTCTATACTTTCTTGAACAACAACCTCTTTAGGTTTCTCTATTTGTATAGGAGCTGTTACTGTGGGTTTTTGTTTTTCGAGGTTGGGCTTAACTGTTATAGTCTCCGCTTTTGAAACCTTGATTGGTTCTTCTTTTTTCTTAGCAGATTTTTTTGGTCTGGTCGAAGAATCAATATTTCCTAAATCTATTTTATCTAAAACCTTGGGGCCTTCTATTGACGGTGCCTCAATTTTTAAGTTATTGTCTGTAGTTGTTGTGGCCTCTGTATTAACTATTTTTTCAACAATAATTTCAGGTGCTTTTTCAACAATAACTTCTTTTGGAGCTTCTTCAACAACCACAGGTTTAGGCTCTTCTTTTGGAGCTGCTGGTTGTATTTTTTTCTCATCTCTTTTTATAGAGATGTCTTCGTCTTCTTTTTTCTTTCTAGTATCTTGGCCACCAGCTTTTGGTATTTCTACCATATCGGCCTTGTTTTTTGCAACCTTATCACTTTGAAACTCAGCTTGCAAAGTAAAATACATTTGCTCGTTAAGTTTGGTGGTAGGTTTAAGCTCATCCTTATTAAAGCCTTTCTTTGCCAAAAAGTCGATAAGGGTATCTTGCCCAATATTAAATTCTGTGGCTGCGGCTAATAATCTAGGTAATTTCAGTTCTGACATTCAGTTTTATTTTGTTGAGCTTGCTATTAATTATGCAAAGCCAAATAATTTTTTAAAGATAACACTTAATTAAACTTGTAAACCTGCTATTTAACTGGTGTTTCCTCAGATTGTTCTTGATCGTATTCTGCTTGTAAAATTTTTCTTACTTCTGCAATTGTTTCTTTTTCTAAATCTGTTCTTCTTTCTAATTCTGCATCAGACAATTTTAAAACACTATTTGCAGTATCGCAACCTACACGTTTAAATTCGTCAATAATCCATTGTTCAATTTCGTCGCTAAATTCTTCTAAATCTATATCAAATTCATCCACCAATTCTTCATCTTCTCTAAATACATCTATTTCGTAGCCTGTTAATTCACAAGCTAATTTTATATTTACTCCTCTACGGCCAATTGCTAAAGAAACCTGATCGGCTTTTAAATACACATCGGCTTGCATTTTTTCATTATCAAGGTTCATGAAGCTAATTTTAGCTGGGGTTAATGAACGTTGAATTAACAATTGAATATTTGATGTAAAGTTGATAACGTCTATATTTTCGTTTTTCAATTCACGAACAATTCCATGTATTCTGCTCCCTTTCATTCCAACACAAGCACCAACTGGGTCAATTCTATCGTCGAAACTTTCTACTGCAACTTTTGCTCTTTCGCCGGGTTCTCTTACAATTTTTTTAATGGCAATTAATCCATCAAAAATTTCTGGTACTTCTATTTCTAATAATTTGGCTAAGAACAATGGGCTGGTTCTTGAAAGTACAATTACTGGAGAATTGTTTTTCATATCTACCCTTGCTACAACAGCTCTAGTATTTTCTCCTTTTTTAAAATAATCTTGTGGTATTTGTTCAGATTTTGGTAAAATCAACTCATTGCCTTCCTCATCTAATAACAAAACTTCTTTTTTCCAAACCTGATAAACTTCTGCACTAATAATATCACCAATTCTGTCGGCATATTTTTTTACCAACACATTCTTTTTTAAATCGCTAATGCGGCTTGCTAAAGTTTGTTTGGCAGCTAATATGGCTCTACGCCCAAAATCTACCATATTAACTTCTTGATACAATTCTTCACCAACTTCAAAATCTGGTTCTATTTTAACAGCACTACTGTACGCAATTTCTGCAAGTGGATCAATTACTTCACCATCATCAACAATCATACGACGACGTATAATTTCCAAATCGCCTTTTTCGGCATTTACAATTACATCAAAATTATCATCGGCACCATACTTTTTTCTCAATAAAGTTTTAAATACATCTTCAACTACTTTCATTAGTGTGGGCCTATCAAGATTTTCTGCATCTTTAAAATCTTGGAACGCATCTATTAAGTTAATACTTGCCATATTTATTGTTTTTTATAATAAACCTTAGACTCATGTAGGGTTTAAAATTTAATTTGAACGGTTGTAATTTTTATGTTGGTTAAGGGAATAACTACTTGTTCGGTTATCATTTTTTTTCCTTTACCACTAGTGCTTTCAATAGTTAAGTTGCTTTCGGTAACTTCTATTAATTTTCCTTCTTTTTTAGTGTCATCTAATGCCACAATTTCTACAAACCGACCAATATTTTTTTTGTATTGACGGTTTAATTTTAATGGCTCATCTAAACCTGGGCTAGAAACCTCTAAGCTATATTCTCCTTCTGGATAGATGCCTTCTTCTTCGATGTGATTTCTTAATTTTCGATTGAAGAATACACATTTTTCTATTGTAATTCCATTGTCGCCATCTAAAAAAACTTTTACATTATCTGTAGGCTTTATACGAACGCTTACTAAAAAATAAGTTGGCTCGGCTTCTAATAAACCGTTTAAAAATTGCTCTATTTCTTCTAATTTATTATCTGTTGACATAGGTACAAAAGAGAAGGGAACGATTCCGTTCCCTTCTACTGTTTCTTATTCTAGTGCAAATGTAAGGTAATGAGTGTTTAAATTCCAAATTTTACAAGAATATAATATTGAGTTCAGTTTTTCAATGATTTACGAATCAATTAAAATGTTTGTTATGTTAAAACGTCTTTATAATTTATTGGATATAGCGGCTTAAGAACATACTATTATTATCTTTGCAAGCTTATTTGGTTTATTACTTAAAAAAGATTTAACTGTTTTTTACTAAATTAATCGAATGGCTATAGTAAGAAGTTTATGAAATAAATAATTATCTTAATTAAAATTATGTCTTTGCTAAAAATATTATTGTGGGGTTTGGTAATTTACTACTTATACAAGTTTGTTTTTGGCGTTGTTGTGCCGGTAAGCAAAGCTGCTAAACAAATGAAAAATACCGTACAAAAAATGCAAGAAGCCCAACAAAAACATCAGCAACAGCCCACCGAACCAATTATACCTAAAAATAAGCCTAGCTCTACACCAAAGTCTGATACGGATTATATTGATTTTGAAGAGATAAAATAGTATGGTTTTACAGCGATAAATCAAGAACAGTTTTCGGATAAGTTAAATGTATGGTTTGTAAACCAGCTTGCTTTGCACCTTCAATGTTTTTTAGAGTATCATCTATAAAAACTGTTTCTTCTGCTAAAAGGTGCTGCTCGTTCAAAATGGCTGTATAGCTTGCTGCATAAGGTTTTCGAAAACCACACTCATGAGAATAATAGGCTTTAATAAAATAGCTATTAAAATCATCGTTGTTCATTGTTTCATTTACAATTTTTATAAAAGCATCATAATGAATTTTATTGGTGTTAGAGTATAAATATACTTTGTATGTTTCTTTTATTTGCTTTAGCCATTCGATTCGTTCTAAGGGAAAATCTAATAACATAGCATTCCAAGCCTTATAAATTTGTTGGTTGCTTAATACTGTTTTTGAGATTGTTCTAAAGGTATCACAAAACTGTTCTGGTGTAATTTTTCCGGTTTCTAAATCTTCGAATAAAGTAGTTGCATGATGTTGAGTATATAAATCTGCAAAGTTTAATACACCCAATTCTATAAATGCTTTTTCGGTTAGCGAATAATCAATATTCATAAATATGCCACCAAGGTCGAATAAAATATTTTTAATACTTGTCATTTTAAAAAATGTTTAAATGAAAAAAGCGAAGTTGTTTACTTCGCTTTTGTGGACCCACCTGGGTTTGAACCAGGGACCCCCTGATTATGAGTCAGGTGCTCTAACCAACTGAGCTATAGGTCCTAAGTTGAAATAAATTTCAACCAATATTTTTATTTAGGACGGCAAAAATAGCTAATTGAATATATTTTCCAAGAAATATTGCTTTTAAGCCAACATTTTCTTTTTTAACGCCAAATTTTTTAATGGATTATTAGCATCGAAAGGTCGATTTTTCGCTTGCATCTTTGGCAAAGAGATTAGGATGCCATTTGTTGAGGTTTGTAGTAGGTGCAGTTGCCATAAACGGCTCATTTTTTGCAATAATTATTTTCTTTTGTAAGGGTACACTATATAACCTCTAAGCAACTTGTTTAAATATGGCTAACTGTGTTTCTTGTTTTTGTAGTAAGCTGGCTGTTTTGTAATAAAGTTGGTTTAACTTTTGTATTAAAAGTTGAACTTTAATTTCATCTTTCTCCATTAAAGTCGATTTTTCTAGTTCTACAGCCAATTGATACATTTCGTTTGCTTTAACTACTGATAAAGAAGATTTTATTAAGTGGGCAGTTTTTTGCATTAAGCACCAATCTTTTGTTGCTAATGCATGGCCCAATTTATTCATATTTACGGTCATATTTTCAACAAACAAACTCAACATTGTTTTAACATACATTTTATCGCCACCTGCAAGTTCATTTAAAAAATTTAGGTCAATAGTAATGCCATCATTACTTAAAATTAATGAGTTAGAAATGTTGCCATTGGGTTGTTCTAAAACTTTAATTATTTCGCTGCATAAACTTTCTGTTGTAAAAGGTTTAGATACATACCCATTCATTCCAATTTCTTTACATTTTTCATCTTCTCCTTTTATTGCTAGTGCAGTCATTGCTATAATGGGTATGTTCAAATGCAATTCATTGCGAATAATTCGTGTGGTTTGATAACCATCTAACTCGGGCATGTGAATGTCCATTAAAATAATATCGAATTGGCTGAGTGGGGTAAAAGTTAATGCATGAGAGCCATTATTGGCAATATGAATGATTGAACCAGATTTTGAAAGTGTATGTGTAACTAACATCTGGTTAATAGAGTTGTCTTCAACTACCAGAATTTTTTTTCTGGCTAATAATGAAAGGTTCATCTTAGGAATGGTTTACTTCAGGAATATTGGATAATCAACTAACGGCTGTTTCGAAAAAAAAGTATATAGTTTAGTTAAAAAACATCAAAAACAGGGATTTTTGACCCAATATTTAATAAATGAATTTC
Source organism: Chitinophagaceae bacterium (assembly GCA_031429335.1). GTDB lineage: Bacteria > Bacteroidota > Bacteroidia > Chitinophagales > Chitinophagaceae > UBA1930. The sequence goes on from JANOZK010000111.1 coordinate 10,940, forward strand.
TTTTGCTATTTTTTAACCCTTTGGGTGGCTTCAATTCTACTATTTTTGCTGCTTAGTGCATAAAAACACTTTATACTAACTACAATGAAGAAATTATTGATGCTGCTTTTTACAGCAATAACGGTTACAAATTCGTTTTCACAAACAACAGATGATGTGAAAAAGCCAAAAAAAATTGATTTAAGCAATCGTTCTGCAGACCATTTCATGATTCAATATGGTAAAGATTTTTGGAGTGGAACCCCAGATAGTATTAGAGTAAAAGGGAATAGCCGACATTTTAATTTTTATTTTATGTTGGATAAACCTTTTCAAAACAACCCAAAATTTAGCGTAGCTTTTGGTGCAGGCCTAAGCAGTAGCAATATTTTTTTCGATCAAAACTATGTTGATATTAAAGCCTCGGCAGCTCGCTTGCCCTTTAGAAGAAGCTATAGCGGAAACGACTCTTCCTCTTTCAATAAATTTAAGTTAACCACCATTTTTTTAGAAGCTCCTGTTGAGTTGAGGTATTATTCCAACCCTGCTGATCCAAATAAATCATGGAAGGGTGCTATTGGTGTAAAAATAGGAACACTACTAAAATCCTTTACAAAGGGTAAAGATTTGGTAAATAAGGCTGGTCAAAGTGTTTATGGCGATAAGTTTATTGAAAAAGAATCTAATAAAAGATTTTTTAACACTACCCGTGTAGCTTTTTCTGCAAGAGCTGGTTATGGTATTTTTGGTTTGCAATTTAGTTATCAGCTAACTCAAGTAATTAAAGAAGGATTTGGCCCAGAAATAAGGCCATTTTCAATTGGCTTAACCATTAGTGGATTATAATTTTTTATAAACTTTTTTATTGGCCCTGCAATGTTTGCAGGGCTTTGTTTTTATAACACCAACTGAATTTTACTATAGATCATAATTTTCTAGGATAATGCCTATTGGGTAGCTGTTTACACCAATTTATTTGGGATATTAAGGATATCGCATCGGTATAACCCTTTTGTACAACTACCTTTACAATATAAAAAACAAAAAGATTGATAGATAAACAACAAAAAGTAAAACAAGAAGAACGTGTGGTGTTGGTGGGTTTAATTCAAAAAGATACTACCTACGAACAAGTTTCAGAGTATTTAGACGAGTTGTCTTTTTTAGCCGAAACAGCTGGTGCTATTGCTGTTAAACGATTTACCCAAAAAATGGTACGCCCCGATAGCAAAACATTTGTAGGAAAAGGAAAATTAGAAGAAATTAAAGAATACATTACTGGTAAAAATATTGATACCGTAATTTTTGATGATGAATTATCGGGTTCTCAAATATTAAATATTCAAAAAGCATTGGGTATTGGCGTAATTGATAGAAGCGATTTAATTTTAGATATTTTTGCCCGTCGTGCCCGAACTGCACAGGCTAAAGTACAAGTAGAGTTGGCACAATACCAATACATTTTACCTAGGTTAAAAGGTATGTGGAGCCATTTGGAAAGACAAGGTGGTGGTATTGGTAGCAGAGGCCCAGGAGAAACTGAAATTGAAACAGATAGACGTATTGTAAAAGATAAAATTTCTTTGCTAAGAAAGCGTTTGGCAGAAATTGATAAGCAATCTTTTACACAAAGAAAAGATAGGGGCGAATTTATACGAGTTGCATTGGTAGGTTATACCAATGTTGGCAAAAGCACTTTAATGAACGTAATTAGTAAGAGTGATGTTTTTGCTGAAAATAAGTTGTTTGCCACATTAGATACAACTACCAGAAAAGTTGTTTTTGACAATACCCCTTTTTTATTAAGCGATACTGTTGGGTTTATAAGAAAACTACCACACCACTTGGTCGAAAGTTTTAAAAGCACTTTAGATGAAGTAAGAGAAGCAGATATTTTATTGCATGTAATTGATATTTCTCACCCAAAACATGAAGATCAAATTGGTACTGTAAACAAAACGTTGCAAGAACTAAAGGCTTTTGATAAACCCATTTTAAGCATTTTTAATAAAATGGATCTTTATGAAGCCAACAACTTCGACGAATGGTTGAGTAGTGAAGTAAAACAAGATATTTTGGTTGAATTAAAAGAAAAATGGCTTTTAGCTACCGATAACAATTGTGTATTTATTTCTGCTTTAGAAAAAAGAAATATTGATGAATTAAGAACCATTATTTTACATAAAGTAAGAGATATGTACCAAATACGATATCCATATAAAACTGTTTCATATTAAATGAGTACGACTATTAACTGGTTTAAAATTTCTGATTCTATTGAATCATTAATTTGGCAACCTAATAATATGTGTGTTGTAGAAGTAAATACAAAAAAAATTACACTTGCCAAGCAAAATAATGTAGTAGTTGCTTTTGCATATAAATGCCCTCATGCTGGCGGGATTTTAGCAGATGGATTTATAGATGCTTTTGGAAACGTGGTTTGCCCATTACATAGATATAAGTTTAATACAGAAAATGGCAGAAATACAACCGGCGAAGGGTATTATGTAAAAACATTTAAGGTAGAAAATAGAGTCGATGGCATATATGTAGGCTTTGAGCAGAAAGGATTTTTGGGATTTATATAAAAGAAACCAAAAAAATTTGTTCACAAAACTTCATGCCCTTATTTTTGCTGCCCCAACAACGAAAGAAGTTGGAAAAGGTATTCCCGAATAGCTCAGTTGGTTAGAGCATCTGACTGTTAATCAGAGGGTCTCTGGTTCAAGTCCAGATTCGGGAGCTAAAATTAAGCCCTGCAAATTTTGTGGGGCTATTTTTATGTAACAATGTTTTATATCTACATTATTTATTCCGTGTCGTCAAACCTCTATTATGTGGGTTATACCAGCAATTTTGAGCTGAGAATAATTGAGCATAATACACAACAACATTTTATTACATTTACTTCAAAACATAGACCATGGATACCAAAAGCTTTGTTTAAATGCAGCGAAATAGAACTTGAAGCAATTAAAATTGAACGGTTTATTAAAAAACAAAAAAGCAGAAAATTGATTGAACTTTTATGCAATCCTCAATTTATTCCAACTGGTTTTTTAGCTCAGTTGGTTAGAGTCCCGAAACTTCGGGATTAATCAGAGGGTCTCTGGTTCAAGTCCAGATTCGGGAGCTTAATAAAAAAGATTTGCACAAGCAAAAAATATTTAAAAATATTTAGTGGCCTTGTTAAATCAATTCCCTAAAATAGTATTTTTTAGTTTTCGCATACCAAACTACATCCACCAGAAGATATTTGCGAAAAAATAATAATTTATTTCACTGTTGCAAATTGTATCGGCACTCTTCGTTTACAACTAGATTCTGCTACCAAGCCAATTTCATAAATAAGGACACTAACGACGCACTAAATAGTGTGATTCATTATTAAACTGAAATAAGAGATCAAAAAATACCCCAACTAAGCGTAGCTTATAATCGAAGCAACTGGGCGTATGGCTGTGCCTACGCCCTTGCTTTTATGTAGCATTTGCTACAATAGCACAATCTAACTACAAAAAACTAATTTTTACTAGCCCTTTTTTGCCTGCATAATCTCTGGCACTGCTTAGCAAATAATCTTCTGCATGATCAACCAAACCTGCTTTAACTGCATTTTGGTGTATATACATTACTTTGCTCATGTACATATCGTTTATATGTGGATCTATTCCAACTGCATGGTTCTCATGTGTCCATAACTGATAGTTAACATTTCTTACATGTTGTTGTGCTGCATGTTTAAATTGAAACAACATCCAATCTCGTCTGCTTTCTGGTTCTTGTTGTATAGATTGCAGTATTTGTTTACTGGTGTGCCTTTTAAAATCTCTAATTGTATCTGAAAGTGTACCATTACCACTTGATACTATACAATGTACATGATTACTCATGATACACCATGCATGCACATGTAATTGTTTGTGTTCAATACAATAATTAAACGCATCAATTACAATATTGCAATAACGTTTTCTGGTAAATACATCTACCCAAGCAACTATTTGAAACGTTAGAAAATAAATTCCTTGCTGATCTTTTATTACATAGCTATCTGGCATTGGCTGATGTACTATTTTTTATGATATTATTTTCGTTAGTGTAGCTGAAAGCTACAAAAAAATACGGCGTAGTGGATACTACGCCGAGTGTACGTTTTTTTATGATGCTTACAAACTACGACGAGTTAGGGGGTTACAAGATTGTAGCCCTTTTTTTATTTTGTAATACGTCACTTTTACAACACAGACTTTTCATTTTTGAGCAACTATTCTTTGCAATTTTTAAATATTGGCTAAAAGAAGCTGTCTAAATTGTAATGTTTTATTGAGCCTCAACATACTTCTTAAAATTATCCAAAATCAACTGCCAACCTGTTTGTTGAAGTTCAGCTGAGTTTTGGCCTTCTGGCTCAAATGTTTCGGTTACTTTAGTATTGTTGCTATCAATTGCTTCAAATGCAACGAACATTTTTCGGTTATCGCCTAAAATAATTTCAATACTTTTTTCTGTTGTAATTGAAACATAGGTTCCCCAAAAATCGAAGCTGAACGAATTGTCTTTGGCCGACATGAGGTAATGAAACTCGCCGCCTACTATTAAAGTATTATCAGCTTTGGGGCAATGCCAATCGTTACTAGCAAAATTCCAGTTCATTATATGTTGAGGGTTGGTCCAATATTGCCAAACTTTGTTAATTGGTGACGCAATATGGGTGCTAACCGTAATTGTATTCATTCTTATGAATTGATGTGTTGAAGTGCTTCGTAAAAGTAAACGTACTAAATGAAAGGTTCTATTTTTTTTGTCCAGTCCCACAAAATAACAAACCAATCAATTCCCCCATAACTCATAGTGTGATTCATTATTAAACTGAAATAAGAGATCAAAAAATACCCCTCTTATTTCAAGTTATTGTAAAAAAATGAAATAAGGCTACTGAAGATAGCCGACCCAAAGGCGTTTTAGGTACGCCTCCTCTCATTTATGGATATTTATGGGTAATAATACGGATATTTACTTTACTTTTGGATATTTATGGGTAATAATATGAGTATATGAATACTGAAACAATCAAAATAACGCCAGAAATTTTGTTATTCATTGCTGAGATTGACGAATTTAAAGGGGCATGGAGGGCTTTGGGGCAATTAGCACCAGAGAAGCTAACCTCATTAAAAAGAGTAGCTACAATAGAAAGTATTGGGTCTTCAACCCGTATTGAAGGTAGCAAGCTGAGTGACCAAGAAGTTGAAATATTGCTTGGTAATCTTGAAATCAAGAAATTCAGTACAAGGGATGAGCAAGAAGTGGCTGGCTATTCTGAAGTAATGAATATCATCTTCCAAAGCTATCGAGACATTCCGTTAACTGAAAACTATATCCAGCAGCTCCATCAGATGCTGTTGCAGCATAGCGAAAAGGATTATTGGCACAGAGGCAACTATAAAAAATCGACTAACCATGTAGAAGCATTTGCACCAGATGGCAAAAGTTTAGGCGTTGTGCTTGAAACAGCAAGCCCTTTTGAAACACCCTTGCGAATGAAGCATTTAATCGAATGGGCAAGACAGTCCTATGAAAATAAGAAACTGCACCCACTTTTAATTACTGCAATTGTTATTGTTGATTTCCTGGCTATCCATCCGTTTCAAGACGGCAATGGCAGATTATCGAGAGTGCTGACAACCTATTTGTTGCTCAAAGAAGGCTATTACTATGTGCCCTATAGTTCATTAGAAGCTGTAATTGAACAGAGCAAAGAAGGCTATTACCTCGCCCTGCGACAAACACAAGGAACAATGCAAACAAACGCACCTAACTGGCAAGCTTGGTTATTGTTTTTCTTACGAGCATTGAAACAACAAAAACAAATACTGGAAGCAAAGATTGCAAAAGAGCATCTATTGATGGTGCAATTGCCTGAACTATCCTTGCAAATATTGGAACTAATCAAATCAAGAGGAAGGATAACCAACAGTGAGATTGTGGCAATCACCAATGCCAATCGCAATACTGTTAAGAAGCATCTTGAAACACTTGTTGCAGACCAATATATACAAAAGAACGGAATAGGTAAAGCAACTTGGTATTCAGCGAAAATGAGTAGTAATGCACCAAAGGAATAAATCTGTAATTTTTCTTTTCACGGCAAAATGTATAAATTTACTAATGTTTAGGTTAAGTGGTAAAGTATAATGGTAATATCTAGGTAAATTAAATAGATGTGCACATTTAAGCCATATAAAGCTCTTCGCTCTTTATCAATTAATAATTCTTCACCAATAAAATCGTTGGCATCTTCATTTGTAGCAAAACTGAAAATCATAGCATTAAAGCAAAATTACTCAAATCAACTTGCAGGTATTTAAAATGCTATTTGTTTATACACCGTAAATAATCTAATTTTCAGCATCAAAAATCATTTTGTTATGTCGAAAAAATTTACCAATAAAACCATCCTTTTATTTACGTGCTTATTTTGTTTATGCATAACAAATAACGCTCAAGTAACTACCAATAGTGGTAGTGGTTTAGCAGCAACATATACCAGCTTAGATGCTGCCATTACTGCACTAAATGCTGCCACAATAACTAGCCCTGTTATTATTACTTTAACAGCTAGTAACCCGCAAACCACACCTGCTGGAGGTTATAGCATTTCGGCAGAGGGTACAACTGTTAATACAATTCGAATTGTTGGTAACAATAACACCATTACTGCCCCAACACCTCAAGTTGCTGGCAACTTAAATGATGGGTTGTTTAAAATTATTGGAGGTGATAATATTAGTATTGAAGGTTTTAATTTACTCGAAAACAATTCGAACATTGTAACTGATGCTGGAACAAATACTATGACGGAGTGGGGTGTTGCTGTTTTATATTCGAGTGCCACGAATGGTTCTCAAAATATCTCCATTAAAAATTGTACGGTTGATTTAAATAGAACTTATCAAAACACGTTTGGTATTTATAGTAATTCCAATCATTCTGCAACTGCAATTTCTAGTGCATCGCCTGCAACGGCTACAACAGGTAATAATAGTGGCTTAAGTATTACAGGTTGTACTGTTACTGACGTTAATATTGGGATTGTAGTTATTGGACCAACAACTGCCAATAATGAAAACGATGGATTAACTATTGGAGGATCGGCATTAAACGCCAACACCATTTCTAATTTTGGAACCACTGGAACTTTTTCTGGTTATGCCAATGTATCGGCAACTGTAAATGGTATTTTAATAAGAAATGTAAAAAATTTAACTATTACACACAACACCATTACTAGCTCAGTTGGTGGCACAACTGCTGGCAGTTTGAGAGGAATTTATGTTCCAAGTGGTACTGCACCAGTAGGAACAATTGTAAACAATATTAACAACAATACCATTTCACTACAAAGTGCAGTAACAGCAGGGGCAATACAGGGTATTTCAGTAGAAGCCACTACTGTAAATGCAACTACCAGTTTCAATATAAACAATAATAACTTTACTAATTTAAGCCACACAGTTGCAGCATCTGCTGCTATTAATGGCATCATTAATACCTCGCCTGCATTAAATGTTACAATAAACAATAACACCTTTACCAATATTATTACCAACACAACAGGCTCTTTTACTTTTTTATCAAGCAGTGTTACTTTACCTAGTGCTGGTACCCAAACAGTTTCTAACAATTCAATTGTAACTGCGTTTAGTAAAACAGGTGATGGTGGAACAGTTGCTGGTTTTCTTAGTAGTGCTAGCTCACCAACAGGAACAAGTGTTACACACACGAATAACAATTTTTCTAACATAACTGTAGTTGGTGCAACTGTAATTGAAGTTTGGAGGAGCAGAGATGGTGCAAGCACAACGAGTGGCCCAATAAAAAATGTGAGTGGAAATATTATCAATAACATTAATGGCGGTACTGGATTAATTACAGGATTGGTAGTAAATGCAAGTGCTGCAACTAGTACTATTTCGAACAATACAATTTCAAATATTAATAGTTCTGGGTCAATTACAGGTTTACAAATTTTGTCGAATGATAACGGCTCATTTGTTGGAAACCAAATTAACGGCCTATCTAGCAATGGAAGCTCTTCAACAGTTTCTGGTATTGTATTATCTGGAACTGGTGCAACCAATAATACGTCAGTTTTAAAAAATAAGATTTATAATTTACAAGCTAGTGGTACTACTGGCAGTGTTAATGGAGTATTGATTTCTTATGGCGGTGTAGGCGTTGTAGCTACAATTGCCAATAATTTAATTGGCGATTTAAAAGCACCTATAACCAACAATGATGCAAGTGATGTTGTAAGAGGTATAAGTATAACAGCAACTACCACTACTGCAACATTTAATATTTATTATAATGCCATATTTATTAATGCAACTTCATCGGGTGCAAATTTTGGTACTAGTGGTATTTTTCACACCAGCAATGTAACCCCAACAACAGCAACACTCGATTTAAGAAATAATATTATCATCAACACTTCTACTGCTGCTGGTTTTGGCAGTACCGCTGCATTAAGAAGATCTACTGGTAGTGTAGATAATTATGCAAGCACATCGAACAATAATATTTTGTATGCAGGGGTACCGTCGACGACCAATTTAATTTATAACGATGGGTCGCCTTATCAAACATTAGCAGTTTTTCAAATTGCAGTAGCAACAAGAGAATCCAACAGTAAAACAGAAAATGTGGCTTTTACTAGTATAGTTGGTTCTAGTATGGGTTATTTACATGTTAACCCTAGTATTGGTAGCCTTGCAAATGCTGGTGCTTTACCCATTGCTACAATTTTAGATGATTATGATGGACAAACTAGAAATGCTACTACACCAGATATTGGTGCAGATGAATATGATGTAGCTTTACCAGTTACACTTATAAATTTTAGTGGTGTTAAAAACAATGAGGGCAACATTTTAAACTGGCAAACAGCAAACGAAATTAACAATACTGGTTTCGAAATTTTACGCAGTAACGATGGAATAAATTTTACAAAAATTGCTTTTGTAAAAAGTTTAGCCATTAACAATAATTCTGCATCGCAGTACAATTTTGTGGATAGATTTCCATTAACTACATCTAACTACTATAGCCTAAAACAAATAGATAAAGATGGAAAAAGCACCATTAGCAATATAGTTTTGTTAAAGGGAATTAAATTGAATAAATTACTAGTTAGTTCAATTTATCCAAACCCTGCACAATCAGAATTAAGGTTATTAATTAACGCTGTAAAAACTACAAATGGAAGTTTAACTGTAGTTGATTATTCAGGCAAAATTGTACTAAACAAATTAATTGCGTTAGTAGATGGTGAAAATAATGTGCTGTTAAATATTGCCACATTACAAAATGGAAATTATATTTTACAACTACATAGCAACAACGAAACAGCAGTTTCTAAATTTATTAAGCAATAATTTAATTTGGTTTTATTTACCGTAGTAGTTAAAAATATGCAATAAAAAATACCAATTTGTTGGCTTGTATTGGCGAATGTGCAATGAAACACTTTACAAGTCTTATTCAGTTTTTGTATTACTTCGGCTAATACCGAAGTGATATCTGTAGAAGACCAAATAAACTGGTCTAAACAGCTACCCAACCGGCATTATACCTGAAAACTTTGGTCTACATTAAAATTCATATTGGTATAAAAGCAATTTTAATAGTTATATTGTACTATAAATTATTGCTATGATGATAAAAACCAAGCAGCTAGCTGTACTTCAATACCTGTTTTTTGCATTAATGATTGCTGTTAATGCACTGGCCAATATTTTACCAATTAATGGTTTAAATACTGGTGAAGTAAGTGGACTTTTTCCTAATTTATTTGTGCCTGCTGGTTTTACATTTAGCATTTGGGGTATTATTTATTTATTGCTTGCACTTTATGTTATAGTTAGTGGTAAAATACTTTGGCAAGTAAAAAATGTTACAATTGAACAATATCAAATTATTGCTCAATTGTTTTTACTTACTTGTATTTTAAATGCTAGTTGGATTTTTCTTTGGCATTATTTACAAGTACTATTTTCGTTATTTATTATGTTGTTGTTTTTATTTACTTTGGTAATCATTTATATAAAGCAACAATCTTTAGAATTAACGGGTTGGCAAAAATTTTGTTTACAAGTGCCCTTTATAATTTATTTAGCATGGATATGTGTTGCCACCATTGCTAATACTACTGCTGCTTTAGTATTTTTTAAATTTGATGGCTTTGGTTTAGAAGCTTACTTATTTAGTTGTGTAATGATTGTTGTTGCAACATTATTGGCTTTGTATTTTTTATTAAAAGAAAAGCAATGGGCTTTTGGTGCTGTTATTGCTTGGGCTTTTTATGGCATTATGGTTGGCCAACAAACAAACAGTATTTGGGTGTATTGGTTTGCCAAAGTAGCCGCTGGCTTTGTTTTGGGTGTTACTTTTTTAACTGTTGTAAACAGAAAAAAAATATAAAAACGATTGGTTTTGATACATTGAAATACGATTGTACAAGGGCTGGGTGATTGAAGTGGAAAGCTCCTGCTGCATAGCAGGACTTGAAACGTAAAGCACCAACTACAGCTGAAAGTTGTTATACTGCCCACAGCCCCTAAATTTTTATTCCCTTATTTTTGAAATTAATTAAACGTATTTTTATGAGTAAGCAAGCCTATATTTTTCCTGGACAGGGTTCTCAGTTTAGTGGTATGGGAAAAAATTTATACGATACCAATACCCTTGCTAAAACTATGTTTGAACAAGCCAATGAAATTGTTGGATTTAGAATTAGTGATGTGCTTTTTAATGGTACGGATGATGCTTTAAAACAAACCAATGTTACACAACCTGCTGTTTTTTTACACTCGGTAATTGCTTATAAAACTTTAGATAATGTTATGCCCGATATGGTTGCTGGCCATTCGTTAGGCGAATTTTCTGCTTTAGTTGCTAATAATTGTTTAAGTTTTGAAGATGCATTAAAATTGGTAACCATTAGGGCAAATGCCATGCAAAAAGCCTGTGTTATAAACCCTAGTACTATGGCTGCTGTATTGGCTTTAGCCGATGATAAGGTAGAAGAAATTTGTGCATCTATACAAAATGAAACTGGCGAAATTGTTGTGCCAGCAAATTACAATTGTCCTGGTCAACTGGTTATTAGTGGCAGTATAAAAGGTATTGAAATTGCCTGCGAACGTATGAAAGCTGCTGGTGCAAAACGAGCATTGGTTTTACCCGTTGGTGGTGCATTTCATAGCCCACTGATGGCACCTGCAAAAGAAGAATTGGCTGCTGCAATTAATGCAACAAATTTTAACAACCCAATTTGTCCGGTATATCAAAATGTAGTTGCTACAGCTGTTAGCAATGCGGCTTCTATAAAAGAAAATTTAATAGCACAATTGACTGGTGCTGTACGCTGGACCCAAAGTGTTGAAGCAATGGTTGCCGATGGTGCTACCCATTTTACAGAATGTGGCCCTGGAAAAGTATTGCAAGGTTTGGTACAAAAAATACACAAAGAAACTGTGGTAGATGGGGTGAGTTAACCCCAACCCCTGAAGGGGATTTTTTACCACAGAGCAACGGAGCAAAGCAGTTTCACCGAGGAGAGATACATCTTTGTGAGCTTTGTATTCTTTGTTGCTTTGTGTGAAATAAATTTTAAACAGTAATTGCACAATTAAACCATTCGCCATCAAAATTGGCATTGTATTTTTTGTAAAAATTTATAGCTGGCTCGTTCCATTGTAGTACTTGCCAAGCAATGCCAGTAAAGTTTTTTTCTTTGGCCTCTTCTATGAGTTTATCAAATAATAATTTTCCAATTCCTTTACCTCGGGCAGCTTCTGTTACTAAAAAATCCTCGAGGTACATACGCTGCCCCTTCCATGTACTGTAACGAATGTAGTAGAGTGTAAAGCCAAGAATTTCTTCTTCCTCTTTGGTAGAAGGATTAAGAGCAGTTGCCACAAAGCCCCACCAAACAGGGTTTGCACCAAAACCACTTTCTTCAAAATGTGCTAATGCAACTGTAACCTCTTGTGGTGCTTTTTCGTATAAAGCCAACTCGTGTATGAGTTCTAATAATCGTTTACAATCTTTGCGTTCTGCTTTGCGTATAGAAATCATTGTTTAAAATTGGTTTTTAATAATATCGAGTACTTCTTCTCCACATCCAAAACTAAGTGTATAGCCGCTTCCACCATGGCCGTAATTATGTACAATATTTCCATCTTTTTCTAACCGAATATCTGGCCTAAATGGTCTTAACCCTGCCCAACTACCAATACTGGTTTGTTGATGTAGTACTGGAAAAATTTTTCTGGCTTTTTCTACTAAAAAAGCAATTGTTGCTGGCTCTGTAGTTGCTTGCTCAACGCCTTCTTCGTAGGTTCCGCCAATAATAATGGCATCTTTTCGTGGCACGATATAAGTATGCAACTCGTTGTCTAAAAAAATGGTTTGATTTTTTATTGGAGCTAATAATGCAACCTGCCCTCTAACAGGTTTCACTTGCATATCGTTACACAATTCTCTTGCACCCAATGCGGTGCAATTAATTACGATTTCAAAATTTGCTGCAAAAGTTGCTAAGTTTTGTATATGTTGCTCAATAAACTCAACCCCATTTTTAGTTAAATAAGCTTGTAAGTACGGTAAAAAAATTTGAGTTTCGATAAGTGGCACAAGAGCTTCATAACCTTTAACATAACCTTCGGGTAATTCATCTTTTTGCATTAATCTATACGAACCGGTTGGCATAAAATCGTACCAAGTAATTTCGGTTTCCTCAACACCTTCACGTAAAGCTTTTACCAGTTTTTGCATACTCACACCAGTTGCAACGTTTTTTGCTAATTGCTCAAAATAAGTATATGATTGTTGGCACCATTTAATACCCCTTACATCGTTTCGTACATGGTAAGGAAACCAAAAAGCGGCTGCTTTATTTGACACTAAATTGGGTGAAAATGTATGGGCAAATATCTGTACGTTATATCCAGCATTAACCAATAAATAAGCAGTTGATAAACCACTAATACCTGCACCAATTATAGCAATTTTTTTACTCATGTTTATAGAACTATCTCAATGCTTGTTCTAAATCGTTTAAAATATCTTGTACATTTTCAATTCCCACACTTAACCGTATTAATCCATCGGTTATTCCGAATTTTATACGCTCTTCACGTGGTACGCTAAAGTGTGTCATACTTGCTGGGTGAGAGATTAAGGTATCTACTGTACCTAAGCTAACGGCCCTAACACACATTTGTAATTTATTAATAAATTGCTTACCAGCTTCTAACCCACCTTTTAATTCAAAACTCATTAATGCACCTGGGTGCTTCATTTGTTTTGCACTTATTGCATAATCTGGATGACTGTTTAAGCCAGTATAATTAACATGAGCAATATTTGGATGTTGTTCTAAATAATAAGCTACATCCATTGCATTGTGGCAATGACGTTCCATTCTTATTTCTAAGGTTTTCATGCCAGTACTTAATAAAAATGCATCGAAAGGATTGGCATTACCACCCAATAATGCAAACCATTTCCACACTTTGGTTTTCATTAATTCAATATCTTTTCCAATTAATACCCCACCAATAGCTGTACCATGACCATTTAAAAATTTGGTAGTACTATGAAAAACAAAATCTACTCCATACTTAAACGGCTGTTGTAAATAAGGTGTTGCAAAAGTGTTGTCAACTGTTACTAATAACCCTTTTTCTTTAGCCAACTTGGTTACTTCTTCAATATCTACACATTGTATAGTTGGGTTTGCTGGCGTTTCGATATGAACCAATTTAATGGCAGGATGTTGTTGTAGGGCTTCTTTTACCAAGTTTAAATCCCGCATATCTACAATAATAGTTTCAACCCCTGTTTGTGCAAGTACTTTGTGCATTAATTCGTAAGTGCCACCATACAAAGAAAAATGCGATAAAATTTTATCGCCACTTTGTAAATTACTCATAAACATGGTGGTCATTGCAGCTTGCCCACTTGCATGCAACAAGGCTTTTAATTGCAAAGGATGTCCGTTTTCATCGGTTAAACCAAATGCTTCTAAAGCTGCAATAGTTTCCTCGGCTGCTTTAAAAGTGGGGTTGCCCCATCGGCTATAAATTTTTTCTTTATCCAAGCTGGCAAAGCGTTCCATGCCTTGTTCTGCAGTATCAAAAGTGAAAGTTGAGGTTGCAAAAATGGGGGTTAAATGGCTACTCTCGGCATTATCGTGCCCACTAGTATGCATGGCTACAGAACTAATACCTGTTAATGGAAATTGACTCATGTTATTTCGTTTCTTGTTATTTTGTTTCTTATTAGTAGTTTCTCGTTTGTTTGTTGTTGTTGACTATTCACTATTGACCATTGACTATGGACTATTCCTTTCCGTAAATTCAAAACATCGTAACTTCAAAAATCAAATGTAATAAAACACCATGAAGGAACTGCTAATTCAATACGCTACTTATCATTTTTGGGCAAATAAATTATTGCTGGATGTTGTTTTAAAATTAACCCCAACTCAACAACAAGAAATAATTGAAAGTAGTTTTAGCAGTATTCATAAAACATTGCTTCATATTTTAGATGCAGAAACTATTTGGTGGCAAAGATTAAAACTAACCGAGCATCTTATAATACCTAGTGATACCAAAGAATTTACAACAACAGAATTGGTTGTTGAAATTACTGCTACAAGTCAGCAATGGGTATTGTGGGTAAACCAAGCCTCAGAAGTACAATTACAACATGTATTTGCCTATCAAAATAGTAAAAGAGAACAGTTTAAACAACCAGTTTATCAAATGCTATTACACTTATTTAACCATGGCACTTTTCATAGAGGACAATTGGTAACAATTTTTAGGCAATTGGGCATTCATAAAATTCCCTCGACCGATTTTGTAACTTGGACAAGAAAAAAAGGTTAAACTACATTACATTTTAATATTTAATGGCTTACTCCATAAACGTTTCATGTACCAACCCAATGCAACTAAGCTAATTAAAAACCATGCATAAAAAATATAGTTCCCCAAAGTGAATGAGTTTTCTGGATAAGCAAACCCAAATTTTATACCAGCTGTTGTATTAATAATCATCCACAATAATCCAATGCTTATTGTATTTACAATTCGAACTAAATAGGCTCTTACATCTGGTTCCAATGTGCAGGTAGTTATAAATGTTATGAATTACTTCTAAATACAATTGGTTTAAAGAATTGTTCTGTTGCTGGTACTTGACGATGGTCGATGGACCATAGACCATCGACCATAAACTCCTATCCCACCTATCTAATCAAAACTTTGGTTACTACTTGCTGCCAATTTCAATAACCTGTCGTATTGTGCAGGTGTTAAATCGTTATAAAAATAATAAATTGGGTCAACAGGGCTGCCATTTCTATGTACTTCATAATGGCAATGTGGGCCAGTGCTTTTGCCTGTGCTACCAACATACCCAATTACTTCGCCACGTTTTACAGTTTGTCCAACGCTTGATTTTATACGTACCATGTGGCCATACAAAGTTTCATAACCATATCCATGACTTATTACAACATGATTGCCATAACCACCTGCATTAAAATTAGCAGTTTTAACAACACCATCTGCTGTTGCATAAATGGGTGTACCAACCTGTGCAGTAAAATCTAACCCAGCATGAAAACGAGGTATTTTGTACACCGGATCTATTCTATTTCCAAAACCACTAGCCATACGAGTTAAATTTTTATTGCTTATGGGTTGTATGGCAGGTATGGCACTTAATAATTTTTCTTTATTTTTTACCATATCCTCAATTTCGGTATAGCTTTTTGCTTGAAAAACCAACCTTAAGGAAAGGTTGTTTAACTGGGCTGTCATACTATTCACCAATTCTGTTTCGCCCATACTTTGAACCAATTTTACTTCTTTTTTAGTTTCTATATCTTTTACCCTAGCACTATCTGGTATGGGTTGTGCTTCAAAAATGCTTCTATAAACAGTATTATCTCTATTTTCAATTTCGTTCATTTGTAATTCTAACTGTTTAACTCTTTCTTGTAAAACAGCATAATTATCTTTAAAATCATCGTTTTGCTGGCGTAGTAATTTTTCTTTGGGGCTATCAATGTACCTAAATGCAATGGCAACAATAATAAATCCTGTTACAATACTCGCAGCAATAAAACCAAATACACGTAATAATTTTACATGTAAAGGCAGCTCTAATTTTTCGTAGCGAAGTGTGTGTGTATTGTAATAGTATTTTATTTTTTTCATGGATTAAACCAAAATTAGGGTTGCTTAGCTTAGAACCTTTGTGCCTTCAAAGATAATTTTTATCTTTTCATTTAATGTAAAATTTATCTAACTACATTAATTGGTACTTATCTTTAAACTGCAACTGTAATTTCAGTTTATTTTTTATGTTGTTTTCTTTAAAAAAGGTTTTACTATTAGTTTGTATATACCATTCAACGGCATTCAGCCAAAATAATAACTTACCGTTAATTACAGTTCCACTTAAGCTTAAAAATGGTGCCTCTTTTAATTTAAGTATTCCAAAAGGTTATCAAATAAAAATTGCTGCCGAAGTAAAGAACAGGCTTCGCTTTTTAGCCAAAAGTACCGATGGCAGATTGTTTGCTACAGATATGTATAACCGTGGCGATAATAAATTAGGTAGGGTTTTAATTTTCGATAAATGGAATACGGCAACTCAAACTTTTGATACCACCATTGAATATTTAACTAAACTACGTAACCCAAACCAAGTTGCATTTTATAGTAATGCTTCTGGCGATTTTATATATGTGGCAGAAACTGGTTTCATAAAACGTTACCGCTATTATAAGGGAGAAAATAAACCAAGAGATACCGGTACCATTATTACTCGTTTTCCTGATTATGGTTTAGGTTATAAATATGGTGGATGGCACTTAACCAGAAGCATTTGTTTTTATAACAACAAACTTTATGTTAGTATAGGTAGCAGTTGCAATGCCTGTGTTGAAAAAGAACAATTGAGGGCTTGCATAATTGAAATGAATGCAGATGGCAGCAATGCCACAGTTTTTGCTACAGGGTTAAGAAATTCTGTTGCCATTAAATTTATTAATAACCAATTGTGGGTTACCAGTATGGGGCGTGATTTAATTGGCCCTGATAAACCAGAAGATGTAATGCACACTGTTACAAAAAATGGTTATTATGGCTGGCCCTTTTATTTTCAATATGCTGGTAAAATATTTGCAGATCCTCAATTTAAAGATTCTGTTAAACAAAGTTTTGTTCAAAAACCTAGCTTAGCTTCTTTTGCATTTAAAGCACATTCTGCTCCATTAGGTTTTACATATTGCACTAACTTTAAAGACGCTACTCTAAACAATAGTTTTTTAGTTGCTTTACATGGTAGTACCAGTGTTTGGAGAGAAAGAGGAAATACAATTGTTCAAATTTTACCCAACGGTAAGCAGCAAACTTTTGTAACAGGATTTTTACAAGGTAAAACAGAGGATAAACGCTTTGGAAGGCCTTGCGATATTTTACAATGGAATGAAAATTCTTTTTTTATCACCGACGATAAAAATGGCGTTTTATACTACTTACAAAAGCAATAATAAGCCCACAAAAAATACTTGCTACAAACCCTATCTTTGCTGCCTTTGTAGCAGAAAGCAAATTAAATTAACCAACAAAGCTTGCAAACTATTTATATGATGACAAGTGCAGAAATACGCCAACAATATTTAGACTTTTTTAAAAGCAAGGGCCATCAAATTGTGCCATCGGCACCCGTTGTTATTAAAAACGACCCTACTTTATTGTTCACCAACGCTGGTATGAACCAGTTTAAAGATTTTTTCTTAGGAAATAAAGAGCCCGATTTTAAACGAATTGCCGATACCCAAAAATGTTTACGAGTAAGTGGCAAACACAACGATTTAGAAGAAGTAGGTGTTGACACTTACCATCATACCCTTTTTGAAATGTTGGGCAACTGGAGTTTTGGCGATTATTTTAAAAAAGAAGCCATTGCTTGGAGCTGGGAATTGTTGACGGAAGTGTACAAACTAGATAAAGACCGTTTATATGTTACCATTTTTGAAGGTGACGAAAAAGAGGGCCTACCTAAAGATGATGAAGCGTATAACGAATGGAAAAAAGTAATTGCCGAAGACCGCATTTTATTAGGCAATAAAAAAGATAATTTTTGGGAAATGGGCGATACTGGGCCTTGTGGCCCTTGTACAGAAATACATGTAGATTGTAGAACAGATGAAGAAAGAAAAGCCATACCTGGTGCAAGTTTGGTAAATAATGATCACCCACAGGTGATAGAAATTTGGAACAATGTATTTATGCAGTTTAACCGTTTAAAAGACGGAAGTCTGCAACCATTACCAGCACAACATGTAGATACGGGCATGGGCTTTGAACGTTTGGTACGTGTAATACAACAAAAAACCAGTAACTACGATACGGATGTTTTTACAGGAACCATTGCTGCCACAGAAAATATTACAGGCAAAAAGTATGATGCTGCCTGCACTCCCTCCATTGGAGGGAGCTGGAGGGAGGCCGTTGCATTTAGGGTTTTAGCCGATCATATACGTGCCATTGCATTTACCATAGCCGATGGGCAATTACCCAGCAATACAGGTGCAGGTTATGTTATAAGAAGAATTTTGAGAAGAGCAGTTCGTTACTACTATTCTTACCTTGATTATAAGCAACCATTGTTGCACCAGTTATTGCCCACATTGGCCAAACAGTTTGAAAGTGTTTTTCCTGAATTACAAGCACAATTGGATTTTGTGAGTAGGGTGGTGAAAGAAGAGGAAGATGCTTTTTTGAGGACGCTGGAGAAGGGAATTAGAAGATTTACTGAATATTGTGGCTTAATTGATATGACGCTTTATGGAGATTTAAGTGTAGGAAAAAAGATTGGAATTAGTAATGAAGTAATATTTGAAAACCACTTGAAAAAGTTCAACATTGATGGTGAATTTGCTTTCGAGTTAAATGATACTTTTGGATTTCCAATTGATTTAACTCAATTAATGGCAAGGGAAATAGAATGGACTGTTGATATGGTCGGATATGAAAAAGCATTACAACAACAAAAAGATAGAAGCCGTGCAGCAGGAGTAATTGATACAGAAGATTGGGTAACAATCAACGAGGGAGATTCTACATTTGTTGGTTACGATACATTGGAAGTAACAACTAAAATTGTAAAATATCGTAAAGTAAAAGCAAAGGGTAAAAAAGCTTATCAAATTGTATTGGCTACAACACCTTTTTATGCAGAAAGTGGAGGGCAAGTAGGAGATAAGGGTAAACTGGGAATTGGGAATTGGGAACTAGAAATTTTTGATACCAAAAAAGAGAATAACCTCATTATTCATTTTACAGAAACCTTACCGGCTGATATAGATTTAACTGGTGAAGTAATTGCCACAGTGAATACTTCTACAAGAAGTGAAACTTCCAGCAACCACAGTGCAACCCATTTGCTACATGCAGCTTTACGTGAGGTTTTAGGTACACATGTTGCACAAAAAGGAAGCTTGGTAAACAATGAACAATTGCGTTTCGATTTTTCTCATTTTTCGAAAGTCACCGATACGGAAATTGAAAAGATAGAAAGTATTGTTAACCAAAAAATAAGGGCAAATATTGCCGTAATTATTAAAGAAATGAATAAAGATGAAGCTGTTGCTTTAGGTGCCATGGCTTTGTTTGGAGAAAAATATGGCAATATTGTACGTGTGGTAATGATGGATCCCAACTACTCTATTGAGTTGTGTGGTGGTACACATGTTGGCAGTACAGGCGAATTGGGTTTCTTTAAAGTTAAACACGAAACTGCAGTTGCAGCTGGTGTTCGTAGAATTGAAGCTGTAAGTGGCGTTGCTGCTGAAAACTATTTAAATGAGCAATTGCAACAATTAAATGCAGTAAAAACTGTATTTAACAACCCAAAAGAGTTGATTAAGTTTATTGAAAACTCAGTTGCAGAAAACAAAGAACTAAAAAAGAAAATTGAAAGTTTAGAAGCCAAACAATTGGCCATTATTCAAACAGAATTATCCTCTAAAATAGAAATTATAAACGGCACAACATTTATTGGAGCAATACTAGACCTGAATAATGCTGATGGTTTAAAAAAGTTGGCGAACGATTTAAAAAACAATGCCCAATTGGTTGTAGTTGCAGCAAATATTGCTGGCAAAGCATCGGTAGCCATTTCAGTTTCTGAAGAATTAGTTGCAAAAGGTTTAGAAGCTCCAAAAATTATTAAAGAACATATAACTCCTATTATTAAAGGTGGTGGTGGTGGTAGTAAAAACTTAGCAACTGCTGGTGGACAAGATGCCAGTAATTTAACCAATGTTATAGCTGTTGTTAAGCAGCTATTAAACTAAATTATTGCTACAAATTCTAAAAAATAAAAACCCCGTTGACGAACAACGGGGTTTATCATTACCCTTCAATTATTAAAACAGAGAGCATTGTTATCAGCTAATTACAAATTAGTTGATGGTATAAGTTTGTGTATATTCATTTAAGGTAATTGTTCTGCTAACAACTGTGGTTCCTGTACCTGGTACTTTAAAGTTGTTGCTTCCGTCGGCTCTTACTTTACCTAAACCTGCATCTTCATAATCTAAATAATATTTATCGTTTGGTCCACCACTTGGCCAAGCACTAGCTGCAACAAATTTAAAATCTTTGCCATTAATCATGTTCAGCGTAATAGTCCAAAGACCATTGCCAGAATAGGTCATTTGTGGGCTTGTACTTGGATCCCAAACTGGACCTGCTGCAATACCATCGCCAACAATTCTCATTGTGTTTGCATAGGTTACTTCATAGGTTAGGTTTTTAGGATCTGTGCCTTCAAAAGTTACTCTCCATCTTCCAGCAACTGGTTTTGTAGCATCATTTTGAAAAATGTTATCTCCTGGCTTAGTTAATTTACTAGCACCGCCCGTGTATGATAAACCAGCTAAAGGACCCCAATAATTTGAGTTACCAAAACTACTTGCCCAAGGGTCGGGTGTGCCTATACCGTCGTGCAACTTAAATTGTTCGTTACCTGTTGTAAAATTTTGTAAAACCATAAATTTGTTTGGACTCAAATATTGCATAGCAATAGGAGAACCAGCATTCCAACCATTTACAGCACCTACCAATCCAACGCCTTTTCTAACAACATTATATCTGTTAGATGTTAAGTTTAATTGAATACGGTAAACACCTGTAACTCCAGGAACTGCAATATTACCTGCACTACCACCACCTTGATTTGAACTTAAAATTCCAGTGTTATCGGCAGCATTATTACCAGAAACACTACCCACACTATTGCCATATTCTACTTGTCCAGGTGCACTCCAATCTGCTTTCAATCCTAAAAATTTAAATCCATTATTACCAGTTGTTAAGTTAACATAAATGAAATAAACACCAGGGTTGGCATTATCTGGAGATAATTGTAAAGCGTTAGTTGGAGTCCAGCCAATTGGACTAGCACCACCCACTAAAAATATATTTAGTTCTCTAAGAATAGATAATTGATTGGTAAAATCACTCCATTGACTCCATGTTCCAGAAGTTGCAGCAACTCTCCACTTTAATCCAGCAGCAACAGCTAAATTAGTTAATCCAGCAGCAGTTAAGGAATCAGAAAAATCTTTATTCGAAATTCTTCTTAATGTATCGGCACCAGCATTTCTGCTGATTAAACTAAATAATGGCGTACCCAATGGATCTGTATCTCTATAAAACCAAACTCTATAAGTTACAGGTCTTGTAACAACACCAGGCAATGAACGAGTCCAATTAAAAGTTAATGAATCGGTTGTTGCACCTGGGTTAATGGTTAGGTTCGAAGTGCTAGATGCTGGACCTAATAGTGTAAAAGGTGTTGCACCATCGGCAAAACGAGTAATACTTATATTAAACACATCTGTACACAAAACTTTGGTTGTACCATTATCTGCTTGAACGCTCCAAATAAAATCGGTTTTAACACCAGCTGCAATACCTCTTGCAGTTAAAGCGTCATCAATGGCTTTTTGTGTTAAGGTTAAGCTTGTGCTTAAACCGCTGTTACCAGCAGGCAGGTTTAAAATTGGGCTTTCTAAACTGCCTCCAGTTCTAAGTGCTGCAACCCAATTGTATTTTACTGGAGTTGAGACACCTGGTTTTGCTGCAGTCCAAGAAATGGTAACAGAACTATTAGGAGTAGCAGAGTTAAGCACCAAGTTTGTATTGGTTGCGGGTGCTGATAACCTAAATTCTCCAATAGCTTCACCTGTTGTTTCATTATCGAATGTATATTTTTTACAGCCAGCAAATAGCATTGTTAAGCTAAGGGCGGTAAGCATGAATGTACTTATTTTCATATTTATTTATTTTAAATCTTCTAATAATGTTTCAAAAACTGGTGAAGTAACATTTGTTGTTCCTCCAGTTGGACTTAACATGGTTCCCTTATATTCTACTTGAATTTTAGTAATTCTAGTACCTGTAGGAATTACAAATTCACCTCTTGGAAAAATATTAAAAGAGAACCTTTTGTCACCAGCAGATTTTAATAAGTAGTTTCTAGTAGTACCTACTTGCCCACCTGTAGCATTAATCAATTTAACATCGGCAGATACTGGTGTCATTCTCTGGGTAATTAAATCTGTTGCCAAATTTTGGTCTAAATAGGTATTTATAATATCGTTCTGGCCAACAGCAGCAGGAAAAGTTCTAAACACACTTGGAACATAAATTAAAGGTGCAACCAATAATTTTATATCGTTGGTTTTAGCATCTCCACTTCCATCTCTTGCTTTAACTAAAAACTGAAGCTGTGTAATTTCTGCAGGAGGCTTGCCATAATACAATGAAGGGTTAATGGTCCATGTAAATCTGTTTGGGCCAATTTTAGTTAACATTCTAGCATCGCTAGAACTGCCCCAAGAGCCATTACCTGGTGCAGGATCGCCTGGATCCCAAGTCCAAATAAACAAAGGTTCTTTGCCTACCAAGTTGCCAACGGCAGAAACATCTATTGTAATAACAACCTGATCAACAGCCGTAAAATTTGCTGGGGAAGTTGTAATTACAGCACCCGAAGTTTGTGCTTTTAGTGAATAAACAGCAACGATTGCTGTTAGTAACATTAATATTTTTTTCATAACTTTTTCTATTTAATTTTTATTTAGAAAACTGATAATCGTACGTAATAGCAGGTTGGCCATTTAACAAGCGTTGTTGCCTTAGAGCCAATTTATTATTTATTAAATTGTTGTACGAGCCAACAACAAGTTTAACTGTGTCTACACCATTAATCAATGATATTGTTCCCACTTTAGTTGCGTTATCTACTCTCCAAGTACCAGAAGTAATGGGGGAAAAAGCTACTCCACCAGTTCCATGATCAATAGCAAAGGTACCAGGTGTACTACCAGATGCATTTAAAGTAAGTTTCCACTTATTGGCTTGTAATACTTGTGTAACATCTTCTGTTTTAAATGGAAAGTTTTTGTTAACTGCACCATTATCTGTTTGCGTTACATTTAAACCCGTCCAAACACCAGCAATGCTTTGTACAGAGCCTGTTTGAACTTCGAGTGCTTCGTAGGGTTTTACAGCATCTGGTTTACAAGACCAAATACTAACTGCTACAAACGTTAGCACTATAACTATTTGTTTTTTATTAATATTCATAATTGAAGGTTTTTGTTATTTAAAAATTATCTACCACAACTACCAGTTGGGTTTTGAACAAAGTTAGAATTTGAAATTGCTTCAACTGCGGGAAATTGTAATACCATACCAGCACAATTCCAATTAACATTGCCTATAATTGAAGTTTCTCCTTTAGCACCAATTCGTTTAATTTGTTGCAAGCGATCCCCACTTTCGAACATCATTTCCTTAATACGCTCAGCTCTTACTAAAGTTCGAATTACAGCAGCTGTAGCGGTACCTGGCAATGGAGCAACTGCACCAGCATAGGCTCTATTGGTAATATCATTGATATCGCCAATAGCAACAGTTAAATTTGTATTACGCTCTGCAGCACTTTCGGCACGTATTAACTTCAATTCAGTTAAATGTATTACTGGCAAATTAAAAATTGGTGAGTTGTATTTTCTAACACCATAAATTGATTTACCTGGGTTTAAAACGGAATCTTTATACCAAGCTCTTCTTCTATCGTTTGTATTTACAAAACCAGCATCATAGGCTGTTTTTAAAATATTCAGGTTCATAGAAAAATTGATATTGTTTGCATCGTTTCTTAATCCACCAAATGCAGCACCTAAAGTGGGTTCATTAATGATAGAGAAAATAGCTTCTGTATTTGTAGCTGTAGAGAATCGATTGGTAACAAAATTTGCATTGGTGTTAAAAGTAAATGCAGTAGCACTAATAACATCATTGGCATAATTGTATGCGTTGGTAAAATCGTTCATTTGAAAATACACCCTTGCCAACATTGCTTTTGCAGCCCAACGATTTGCATACACTCCATTACTAGTAGGTAATAAACTATCTGCTTTTTTCAATTCGCTGATAATTGTATTGTAAACATCGTTTACACTTGAACGTGACAAACCTGCTTCAAAAAGCGAAGTGTTTTTTATTACAACTCCAGGATGTGTATTATTTGTTGTAAAGCCAAATGGTTGGGCAAACATTTTAACCAAATCAAAATATGCCAACCCTCTTAAAAAATAAGCTTGCCCCAAGTAATTGTTTTTTTGAGCAGTACTAGACGTAACCAAATTAATATTATCTAGGGCAACATTACAACGTTGAATAATTACATACGGCTTTTCGCATAAACCAGCTATATCGCCAGTATTTCCTGTAGTTGCAAAATTATAAACAGAAAAAGAAGACTGACCTACCAAGTTTTCTGGATCTATCAACTCGGTCATTAACTCACTGTTTCTTTGTAAACCTCCACCCCAGTATCCACCATCTCTTAATACTGTGTAAGAAGAAAATAATACATCTGCTACATCTTTTTCATTTTTTATAGCTAACTCAGCAGGCACTAGGCCTGGAGGCTTTAACTCTAGCTTATTACATGATGTAGCAAACAGTAACGCCAGTATTGGAATAATTGAAATTTTATGCATTTTCATATAAGTAATTATTTAAGTTTATTAAAAACCAATGTTTAACCCAAAATTGAAACTTCTTTGTAATGGTGGGTTTAAAAAATTGGCATTAGCACTTGCGTTCCTTGCTGTCGGATCTTCACCATCACGTCCACTTTCTGGATCACCTACTGGATAAGTAGTAAACAGTAATACATTGAAGCCTGTTGCATATATTTTAGCTGACGCAAGTTTTAATTTTTTACAAACTTCAGATGGTAAGTAATAACTTAAGGTTAACTCTCTTAAACGCAGATAATCTGAATTATGAACTTGTATAGAAGAGTTGTGTAACCATGGGTTGCCAGGCTCAAATGTTTGCGGATAACCAGCAATGGTTGGGCGTGGATATTTTGCAATATCACCTGGTTTACGCCAGTAATTACCAACATAATCACTATAAATATTCCAATCGGTAATCCAACCTAAATTTCTTTTTCCACTATTGTCCCAAATTTTACCCCCTAATTGGTAGGTAAATACAGTATTTAATTCAATGTTTTTGTACCTAAACGTGTTGGTAAAACCACCATTGTAAATAGGTAGAGTAGAACCAACTGGTACTCTATCGCCTAATCTTCCATCAACTGGTGCATTCAATGTTTTTGTTTGTTTACCAGTAGCATCTAAAAATATTGGTAAACCATCAGCAGGGTCTACTCCAAAATAACGTACAGTAAAAATTGTTCCTACTGGGTAACCAGGTACAATTCTGGTTTCATTCGTTCCACCAGATATGGCATCTGGTGTAACAGTCCCAATATCTAATACTTGGTTGTAGTTATAAGCAATATTGAAGTTGGTATTCCAAGAAAAGTTTTTGGTTTTGATGTTTACGGTATTGACATTAAACTCGAATCCTTCATTAATAATACTGCTCGTATTTCTCCATTGACGCTCTGAAGCAAAGCCTTGATAAATACTAACAGGAAGGCTTAGCAACAAATCTGAACTTTTTTTATGATAATAACCAATTTCAAAATTGATTCTGTTTTTAAATAAAGTAGCTTCTAAAGCAATATCTATATTGTCTGAAGTTTCCCATTTCAAGTCTCTATTACCAAATCTAGTCTGAAAAATAGTAGGATTGCCATTATATACAGAACCTGGGCCTCTAGATGTATCATAAGAAGGGAACCCTGCATTCCAATCTATATTTGAAGTACCAGTTAAGCCCCATCCAACTCTCAATTTAACATTATCAACGGCTTTAAGGTTTAAAGATTTAAACCAGTTTTCTTGTGATACAGTCCAAGCTAGAGAAGCAGTTGGGAAATAACCTACTTGGTTGTTTTCTCTAAAAACAGAGCTTTCATCTCTTCTTAAGGAAGCTTGAAAAACATACTTATTCATCAAATTATAATTCACTCTAGCAAAAACACTTCTAAATTTTCTAGCATACTCAGTTACTTCAGGCGTTCTTGTAAGAATACTATCCACATTAATGCTTCTTCCTGGAATTGAATAATCCTTAACATTATCTTTTTTATACAAAGGTCCATATGCACTATCTACATAACCATTTTGAGCAATGGTACTTTGGTCTTGATACTCACCACCTACTAAGAAAGTAAAGCGACTGTTTTTGCTTGCTTCCCAAATATAGTTGGCTGTAAAATTATAATTCTCGTTTTTGAAAGTACTCAAATTATTATTTGCATTTCCTAAACGAGTATTTGGAGTTCTATTTAAATAATACGCATTTCTATAAGCGTTGAATAAAGATTTTGTTCTTTCGCTAGAAATACTGGCTGATATATCTAAATTCTTTATAGGTGTGTATTTTGCAGAAAATGCAGCAATAAATCGATTTTCTCTGTTTCTAAAATCACTGTTTTCTCTTTGTGCCACTAGGTTATTACCAGCACCAAAATCCCAAGTGGTTCTATACCCATCTGTTCTAAAATAAGAACCATCTGCATTATATATTGGATAGTAAGGCAAACCTGTACTCATGGCTAAACCCAAACCACCATTCCAAGCATTATTTAATAATCTATTTAAACCATTATTAAAAGATAAATTGGTACTTAATGTTAAATTCTTTAATACTTTGTAATCAAAATTACCCCTAATACCAATTCTTCTAAAACTATTACCTACTACATATGATTCTTCATTTGAGTATGTACCACCAACATAATAATTGTACTTGTCTTTACCTTGAGAAACACTGTAATTGTATTCTTGAGAAAAACCTGTACGTGTTGCCAAATCCCACCAATCAGTTCCAGGATTATTCTGAGCATCAGTTAAAGAAAATCCACCTGCTTTACCAGGTAAGTTTTGTTGTAACCCAGTATTGCCGTCGTTTTCCCAAGCTTCTTGGCGTATGGCCAACCATGTGTCTTTATTAACAAATCTTGGCTTAACTGTAGGGCCAGAAACACCAGCTCTTGCAGTGAAGTTGTGGCGTAATTTTCCACCCTTGCCTCTTTTGGTAGTAATTAAAACAACCCCATTAGCACCACGGCTACCATAAATACCTGCTGCTGCTGCATCTTTTAAAATTTCTACGCTTTCAATATCATTAGGATTCAAATTAGACAATGGGTTTCTATCTTGCCCTAATGTATTCCTAAGAGAATTGCCTGTATAAGTAACATCTATCGGCAATCCATCAATTACATACAATGGATCACCACCCACACTAATTGAGTTAATCCCTCTAATACGAATAACTGCAGAACTTCCTGCTAACCCGCTACTAGTTGTTACTTGAACACCAGCTGCTTTACCAGCTAATGCACTTTCAAAACTTGGGGCTGGCACACCAGCAATTTTATCGGCTGATATTTTAGAAATTGACGCAGTTACGTCTTTTTTTCTTTGAGTACCATAACCCACAACTACTACCTCATTTAAGTTTGAGCTAGATACTTGTAAGGCCGCATTTGTTTCTCCATTTGCCGCAACTGCCATTTCCATATCAGCATATCCGCTGTATGAAATAAGCAATGTGGTTGTGGCTGCTGGCACTTTAAACTTAAAAGTTCCATCGACACCTGTTTGGGTAAAATTTTTTGTGCCTTTTGCCCTAACTGTCGCTCCAGGCAAAGCACTTCCGTCTTTTGCGTCTGTTACCTTTCCGGTAACCAATTTGTCTTGTGCCATGGCTGGTAGGCTAATGCCTAACATAAGTGCCATTAGTGCAACAAGCAGTCGTTTTAGAATCATAATTGAAGTTTTACTGGTTTATAAGAAAATTTTTATTTTGATTAATGTTTCGTTTATAAAAAGTGATTTATTTCTACAATCATTTATTTTAAATTAATTCAATTTATTACTTACAACCGTTAGTTAGTATTTGTTGCTTTATTTTTAATCATTTTTAATAAATTTTTCCACCTTTCTTTTTCCGTTTATTACAATTTGCAATAGGTACATTCCGTTGGCTAATTTGTTGGTTGCAAAACCATTGCTATTTAATTTTTGTTGGTGCTTTCCCTTGGGTTTTGTGCCACTAAATAAATTGGCTAATTGCTTGCCATTAATATCTATTACTGTTATTTCTACTTTTCCGGTTTCCTCTGTTTCGTAATCAATGGTTGTTAAGGTATTTATTGGGTTAGGAGATAGTTTAACCTTCATGTTTAGCAAGTTGCTATTTACATTTAGTATGGGTGTTACCACTGTGCCAGAAACGTTTCTGTCGGTATATAAGTAATATTCGCCAGGTTGTAGTGTAATGCTTTGAAAAGTACCTGTTGCATTAATAGTTGTGCCTGTTAAATAACTAAACCAAGTACCCGATGTAGGAAAACTTATGCTTGAAGTTTGTGGCACAATATCAAAATTGCCCATTACCATAATTCTTAAACCCGTTTCTGTTATTGTTAACCATTTAAACCCACCACTTAAGTTCCAATTGATATTATTACTTGTAAAAGTTGAGGCATAAATAGGGGTAATTTTTAATCGCAATAGGGCAGAGTAAACATCGAATAAAGATCTTCTGTTTGCATTTTGGTAATAATCCCACCTTATTGGTTTTGGATTGGTTCTGCAATCGTTGTTGATTGTTCCATTTTCGCAACGGTTAATACTAAAATCGTAACCTGTTTCTCCAAACTGCCACAACATTTTTGGCCCAGGAATCATAGCCCAAAATGCAGTTGCAGCTTCGTTACGTTTTAATGCAGTATTTAAATCTCTGGTGTTGTGATTTGCATTTGAATTTCCTTCTTGTAAATTTCTATACATAAGCCTTTCTTCATCATGGCTTTCTTGATAAGCAATTAAATGTGGATTAGGCCAATTTCTGTTGGTATGTATGGCAGATTGAAAGTTCCATTCAGATGAATTACCTTTTGTTGCTTGGTTGAAATTGTAATTAGAATTGCCCCACAAAAGCATACCATAATTTGATAATTCAATTTCTTCGCTATTGGCTGCAAAATGTTCTAAAATACAATAGGAGCCAGGTAAAGTTGCTTGCATTTTATCGTAAATTCTTTTCCAAGTGGAAATTCTACTGGCATCATAATTACCCCAAGCCCCAATATTATTTGGGTTGTTTACTTGTGTAAAACCTTTTGATAAATCCCATCTAAAACCATCAATTTTATATTTTACCAACCAATGTTCTATTACTCTATCTACTAAATCTTTGGTAGCTTGGTTTTCGTGGTTAAAATCATACCCCACATTGTATGGGTGGGTAGCATCTTGATTAAACCATGGGCTATTGGGTGCAGGCTTACCTGTTGCACTATTAAAGTACATTTGAACCATTGGACTTTGCCCAAACGAGTGGTTTAGGGTCATATCTAAAACAACAGCCATGCCCATTTTATGACAGCTATCTATAAAAATTCTCAAAGCATTTTCGGTGCCATAAGCTTTATCGGGTGCAAAATAAAAACTTGGATTATAGCCCCAACTATTGTTGCCTTCAAATTCGTTAACAGGCATTAACTCAATGGTATTAATACCCATTCTTTTTAAATAAGTTAGGGTATCGGTTAATGTTCTCCAGTTTTGAGCACTTATAAAATCTCTCACCAATAATTCGTAAACAGTTAGATTTCTTTTATCTGGACGTACAAAATTGTTTACTGTAAAATTATATACTGGTTTTGCTGTTTGTAATACGCTAACAATGCCTGTAGTTTTGCCTGTTGGATATGGCTTTAAACTAGGATAGGTTATGGTAGGTATAAATTGATCGTTCCAAGGGTCTAACACTTTTTCTGTAAAATAATCTGCTACTTTTAAAGTTCCATCAATAATAAATTGATAAGCATATTCAACACCAACAGTTAAACCTGTTAAGCGGATCCAATACCTGTTTCCATCAACTGATTTGTTTAGTTGGGTATTGGTAGATTCCGTCCAGTTATTAAAATCTCCAATTACAGAAACCCTGGTTTTATTAGGTGCAAACAATACTAAAATGGTAGATGTGTCACCTGGCTCATAATTAATGCCATCTTTTGTGCCTGCTGGCGGGTTAACAATATTGGGTGCAGGTGCTACAAAAAAGTTGAAAGTATCTCTTTTTATGGTTGGGCCAGTTGTTGCTTCTGCAATAATCTGTTGGTTGCCTGCTGTTGTAATAGTTGGTGTATTGCTAATTTGGTTGGCAGCGTTTGCTGTAGCTACTTGTACACCATTAAAAAATAATTTCAATGCAGTATTTTCAGAAGCATTGGCAACAATATTTACTGTATTACTTACGGCCCAGTTTACAAATTCTGGGGTTGGGTTAAACATGGGCTGTTTAAAAGGATTGTCTATTCGTACATTTAAACCAGCCTCAAATACGGTAATGTACATATCGCTTCCATCGGCATTTCGTTGCACTTTTGTACCATCGCCATTTCTAAATAAAATAGCTATTTTTTGAATTTTTTCAGTCGCATTGGTTATACCAAAAAAACTTCTTAAACCGCCATTGATCGTGTATTTCCAAGTGTTTGAGCCGATAGATATGGCATTTGCCAGTGCATTGGTGCTAGCCCAAGCAAATTTTGAATATTTCCAATCGCTCGATGAAGTACTTAATGATGTAATACAGCCAATATGAACAAAAACATCGGTATTTGGTGTATAATTTTGCAAGCCTTTATTACCTAAATTGGCATTGCAACTAATTTCTATTGTTGTGGCGTTTTCTTGAATAAACGATGGAGACCAACTTAATAGCTGTGCATTGCCTATAAAAGACAACAACAAAACAGGTATTAGCAGTCTCATTTTCATACGTACAATCGTGGTTAAAGTTGGTTGTTAAACCGTATCAATGTGTAAAATGTACACATTGATAGTACAAAAATGTAACTTTAACACATCATTACAAAATTTATTTTGCCTTTTCGGATAAATGTTTAGGAAAAAAGGGGTTCGATTAAGTTTTTTGTACACAAAACTGCTAAAAATCAATGCCAACCCAGCTACGTTTATTTTTTTCGTATTTGGCAAAATCAAATTTGTACAATTTACCAGGTCTGTGCGAAACATCTTCCTCCATTTCCCCAACATCAATTAACAATTTCATGGAAGCAAACTTTTTACGAAAATTTCTCCTATCAAGTGTAACCCCTAAAATGGCTTCATATAAATTTTGAAGCTCCCGTAAAGAAAATTTATCGGGCAATAAATTAAAGCCTAATGGGTGTTCCTGAATACGTTTTTGTAACCAACTGTAGCAGTAGTCTAATATTTCTTTATGATCAAAAGCCATGTCTTTTAAAGATGATAGGCTATGCCAATGCAACTCGTTGGCATGTATATTTAATTGGTGGTGTTGCATGTTTAATAACGAACAATAGGCAACGGTTAAAACCCTTCCACCAGGATGCCTTACTGGGTTTCCAAAAGTTTTTACTTGTTCTAAATAAACATTGTTCATTCCAGTTCTCTCTTTCAAAATTCTGTAAGCTGCTTCATCTAAGTCCTCATCATCATCTATAGCAAAGTCGCCCAGCAAGCTCCACAAGTTTTGGTAAAGTTCAAAATCGCTTCTAATTAATAAAACCTTCAGTTCATTATTATCAAAACCAAAAATTACACAATCAACAGTAATCGGAACCCTAGGGTAAGAACCTACTAATTGAAAGACATCTTTAATTAGGCCACCATTTTGTTTCTTTATTTCATCTCTCAGGGCAGTATTTTTCTTCATCTTATTTAAATGGTTGAGCTAATTATTTTAGGTTGTAGGATTATACAATTACAACAAATTTATAAAAAATAATGTGTGGTTTTTACATATTGTTATAAAGAAATAAAGAACACACTACTTTTATACCTTAACAATTGATATGTATAACACAACGGCAACCAATGAACTGTTAGAACAAACCAATAATTGGTTAAAAAAACTACCCTCCATTAATATTTTAACTATTGATAAAGCAACTTTTGAAAATTTAAAACAGCTTCTACGCTTTCACGAATACAATTATTATGTTTTAAACAACAGTTTAATTAACGATTATGATTATGATGTATTATATAAATTGTTAGAAAAAATTGAGCACCAACATCCAAACCTTATTACTAAAGACTCTCCCACACAACGTGTTGGAAGCAACTTAAATGATGGATTTGCAACAGTGCAACACTTGGTACCAATGCTAAGTTTAGACAATAGCTACAATGGCGAAGATTTGAAAGATTTTGATAGAAAGGCAAGAGAGGCAAGTGGATTAAACGAAATTGAATATTGTGTAGAACCAAAATTTGATGGAGCCAGTATTAGTTTAATTTATGAAAACGACTTGCTTATACGTGGAACTACAAGAGGCAATGGTGTTGAAGGTGACGATATAACAACCAATGTAAAACAAATAAAATCTATTCCATTACATGCTCCATTTAGCAAGTATGGAATTAGCCAAATTGAAATTAGGGGCGAAATAATTATGAGTAAAAACGCCTTTAATGCCTATAATGAAGCCCTTGCACTACAAGGATTACAACCAGTTGCTAACCCAAGAAATACTGCTGCTGGAAGCTTAAGAATTAAAGACCCAAAAGAAGTTGCCAAAAGAAATTTAGATGCGTTTTTATACCATGTAAGTTATATCGTGAATCGTGAATCGGAAAACGAAAATATTCACAACTCACGACTCACAACACACGACACTCAACTTTCCTTACTCTGGAATTGCGGTTTCCGTTCGCCTGAAAAAGAAAAACGTGTAGTAAAAGGTATTCAAGGAGTAATTGATTATGTATTGGAATTTGAGCAAAAACGTGATGAATTGCCGTATGAAATTGATGGAATGGTGGTTAAGATAAATAATATTGCCCAGCAAGAAAAGCTGGGAATGACAAGCCATCATCCACGTTGGGCTATAGCCTTTAAATTTAAAGCAAGACAGGCTACTACTAAATTATTGGCAGTAGAATATCAGGTTGGAAGAACTGGTGCAGTTACACCTGTTGCAAAACTAGAGCCTGTTTATTTAGGGGGTGTAACGGTAAGCAGTATTTCTATACACAACGAAGAATATATTAAGGAAAAAGATTTAAAAATTGGCGATGCCGTTTTAATTGAACGAGCTGGTGATGTTATTCCACAAATTGTTAATTCATTACCAGCTAAAAGAACTGGTGAAGAACAAAGAATTGTTTTTCCGACGCAATGCCCGGTTTGTAATAGCAATTTATTTAAAGAAGATGGAGAAGCCGTTTGGCGTTGCCTAAATATTGAATGCGAGGCACAAGTGGTAGAAAAAATAATACACTTTGTTAGCAAAGATGCCATGGATATAAAAAGCTTTGGCGATGCCAATGTTCGGAAATTTTATGAACTGAAATTGCTAAAAGATATTCCTGGAGTTTACGAATTGGATTTTTTAAAGATGAATGAATTAGAGGGTTTTGGCAAAAAATCAATCGACAATTTAATAACAGCAATAGAAGCAAGTAAGCAACAACCATTGCATCGTTTGGTATATGGTTTGGGTATTCGTTTTGTTGGTGAAACAACCGCCAAAACATTAGCCAATAGTGTAGAGCATTTATTAGACTTTAAAAACAAAACAATTGAAGATTTACAACAGTTAGAAGATGTAGGTATAAAAGTTGCTAAAAGCATCGTTCATTTTTTTAGTAATGAACACAACATAATTATGCTACAGCATTTAGAAAGTCTTGGATTGCAATTAAAGAACACCAAAAAAGAAACAATTGTAATTGGTGGTTTGGCAGGACAAACATTTTTATTTACAGGAACATTAGCCAAGTATAAACGAAGCGATGTAGAAGCTATGGCAGAGGCACAAGGTGGTATTATTGTTAGTGGCGTAAGTGCAAAACTAAATTATTTGGTGGTGGGTGAAGATGCAGGCAGTAAACTAGAAAAGGCCAAGAAAATTAATACCGTAAAAATTATAAGTGAGGACGAATTTTTAACTTTGATAGCAACACAATAACAACTTCCACAAAAAAAACCGAAAATGACAAACTCCCTATCTGCTCAGTTTCTTCTTAACCCAAACATTACCTTTTTAAATGCTGGCTCATTTGGTGCTTGTGTAAAACCAGTTTTTGAGAGGCAACAACAGTACCAGCTAGAATTGGAACAAGAGCCTGTTCAATTTATTACAGTAAAAGGTTTACAATATTTAAAAGAATCGAGAGAAGCCCTAGGAAAATATATTGGTTGTAATGCAAATGATGTAGTTTATGTAACCAATCCAACGTATGCAGTAAACCTAATTGCTAAAAGTTTGATTTTAAAAAAAGGGGACGAAATATTAACCACCGATTTAGAATATGGAGCTTGCGATAAAACATGGCAATATTACTGTGATAAGGCAGAAGCAAAATATATACGCCAACCTATTCAGTTTCCATTAACCACCAAAGAAGACTTTGTAGAACAGTTTTTTAAAGGGCTTAGTTCAAAAACAAGATTAATTTTTATTGGTCACATTACCAGTGCTACTGGCTTACGATTACCTATTGAAGAAATTTGTGCCATAGCAAAATTAAAAGGTATCATGACTTTTATTGATGGGGCACATACACCCGGCCAAGTGCCCTTAGACCTTCATACTTTAGAAGCAGATATTTATACAGGCACTTGCCATAAATGGATGGTGACACCAAAGGGTTGTTCCTTTTTATATGTAAGAAATGAGTTACAACATTTATTCGATCCATTGGTAGTTAGTTGGGGTTACAAAGCTGCATTTCCATCGCACTCCAAATTTTTAGATTATCATCAAATGCAAGGTACCAGAGATTTTACAGCATTTTTAACTGTACCAACTGCAATTGATTTTATGGAAAAAAATAATTGGGAATTGGTTACTGAACAATGCAGAATATTAACCAAAAAAAATGCTTTAAACATTTGTAGTATTTTACAAGCACAACCACTTTGCCCAATAGATGATACTTTTTTAGCACAACTCTATAGTACAGAAATTAAAACTACAGAGCCAGAAAAACTCAAATCGGTATTGTATAACAAATACAAGATAGAAATACCAGTAATGCGTCATGGACATAAAGTTTTTCTGCGTTATTCCATACAAGCATTTAATAAACAAGAAGACCTAGATATTTTGGCCGATGCTTTAAAAAATATTATTGCAACTACCAACTTAATTGAACTTTAAATTTTTTAACATCAATATAATAAAGGGTATCTAGCTTTCTTTGCTTAGAAAATTTCAATAATAATAACTATATTGAGCAAAACTTACAATAGTTTTTACTTTTTATATCTTTACAAACAACCTAAACAAGTACTACATGTTTAAACATTTAAAAAACGAAGCATGGAAACCCTTTACAGTTAAAGGAGCCAGCAAATCAGCAAAAAAGTTTGCTGTTAGCAACTTAGGAAGGGTTGCAAACTATAATAAGAACTTAGAAACTGACGGAGTTTTGGTTAAGTTTTCGAGCTCCCAACAGCCTGCTAAAATTAGCTTAACCGTTAATGGTAAATCTGTAAGATGTATGGTTCATAGAATGGTGGCTCTAAGCTTTCTTAAGCCCAATAATAAATATGAAACCAGTGTAATACACATTAACCACGACAAACAAAATAATAAAGCCAGCAATTTAAAATGGGCAAGCCCTAAAGATGTTACAGCTCACAACTACAATAGCGAGGCCATGCAGAATGCGTTTGTAAAAATGGCCCAAAATTTTATTGATGCGAAAAAAGGAAAAAAATTAAAATTGGCCGAAGTAATTCAAATTAAAAAATTATTGGCTAACCCTAAACGTACATTAACTTACCCAAAAATTGCAGAAAAATATGGTGTTAGCGAAAGAGCTATTAGCCGTATTAAAAGTGGTGAAAACTGGGGTTTAGTTACTGTCTAATTTTCAACAATACTTTACAAAACAACAATTTGCCTAGGTCATTGTTAGTTTAGTATTCAGTCTAAAATAATCAAATAGTATGCTTAAAGTTATAAAGTATGGTTTTATTGCTGGTGTACTATTGTTTATTGTTAGTTACGGTGGCCTATATTTATCAATTAAATTTTTTCCTGAATTTTTTGTAGAGTACAACAATCCCTTATTTAATTCAAATGGTAGCCGAGACCTTTTATTTTATACCCATGCTTTTGTAATTAGTTTTTCTTTATCGTGGTTTTGGGAGAGATTTAAAAGCTTATTCATAGGAAATTTTATTTTAAAAGGATTAGAGTTTGGCCTCATTTATGGCCTTGTTGCTTTGTTGCCTGTAATGTGGATTACCTTTAGTTCTATGGATATTACCTTAACCATGGTTGCTAGTTGGTTTTTTTATGGCCTTATGCAAGCAGTAATTGCAGGATTGTTTTTTGCCAAAGTAAATCCGTATAAAGAACCTACTGTATAATAGCTAAATCTAGTTGAAACTCTACATCTAACCGTTCATTGGCTCGTATCATTCCACCTAGTTTTCTTGGAGGCGTTAAGTTAAAGTCGGAAAAGTTAATGTTTTGAATTCCTTTTAAATGAAAGGTTGTATTGCTACCCGATGTAAAAGTATAATATACTAAAAAACGTTTTTTTACACCCGCCAATTCAATTTCTACCCAACCAAAAATATTGGTTAAGGTTTTTCCAACTTCGGGCAGTTTAGATAAAGAAAGAAAACTAATATACAAATGTGGAAACTCTTTTTCTTTAAGGGTTTTACGTAAATCGGCAGTCATCATTGCATTTCCGCAATTAAAGGTTTTAATGTCTAATGTCAATTTACCACTTATGGGTAGTAGTACTTCTTTTGTTGGTTCATTTTTATAAATAGTAATGGTATCGGGTTTGCCATAGTCGGTTATTTTGCAACAAAATTTATTGATGTTGGTTGATCCATCTACTTTCAATGTTCCACCTTTTTGCACTACCCACTTAAATAAAATGGGTGATGTATTTTTAAAAGCCATGCATATAACCATGCAAAACATGCATACTGAAGCAAATACTATGAAAGTAAGTTTATTCAATGAAATGTTTTAAGTACTGAACAATAAATATAAGTATAAACAGGAATGAATTTTTCTTAAAAAAGCACATGGTTGTTTATTGGATAAAGACTGTTTAGAGCCCTTCAACGCTGAGATTCAACTTTTTTTCATGCTTCTGTGACAAAATTTTTCTTGGTTCGGTTCAGCCCGACTTCGTCTTTCCGACCCTGAGTTTATGTTACCATGCAGCAAAAGAGCACACAAAGTTTCACAGAGAAGTGTTGAAGTAAAAACCACGACGACTCAAAAGCAAAAAGTAACACAACGAAATAACTACTTGAAACTTCTTTTCTCTGTTGCTCTGTGTTGAAACTTTTTTACAAAACAAAACAGTCAGAATGAGTTAAATTCATTCTGACTGTTGAAACAAAGAATCTGTAGAGAACTATTATCACTCAGCTAAAAACCAACTACTGCTTCTATTACATAACCATTAAACTTACCCCCATTGCGAAAATCGCTAACTAAGAATTTGTTGTATTGTTGAGTTACGTATTCGGCTTTCAATAAAACATTTTTTGTAATGAACCAACCACCTGCAAATGCTAAACGGTTAATAGTTACATCTTCTGTATATCCTGCCAATCTTGCACCTACAGTATTATATCTTAAACCTAAAAACACATCTTCTGATTTACCAAAACGATAAATAAGATCTCCTGCGATTTGGTTCATTTTTCTTTCATCTACTTCTGTTTTGCTTCTTCCTTTAGCAGTTTCGTAAGTAGCAAATACTTCTAAACCACCAGCTTTTACAAAACCATTTAACATGAATGCATTTATTTTTTTAGAAAAGCCTGGGTTAAAACGACCAGAGGCAAAAATAGACGTAGAGGCAGGTAATGCACCAGGAACACCTTTTTCCATAATGTTTTGATAGTTAGAACCTGTTCTATCTCCACTATATAATGTTAAACCACTACCAGCAGAACTGTTGTTATAATAAAAGCTACCACTAAAACGTACACGTACATTTTCTAATTGTTTATCGTAGCCGGCTTTTAAAATATAAGAAGGACTTCTTTTCGTGTTGTCATCTTGTGCTGTTACACTAACACTATCAATATGCCCTTTAATCATACCATTTGTTATAGATAACATACCAAACCAACCATTTTTTTGCAAGAATACTTCACCACCAATTTCTGTTGCAAAAGCATCTGCAATATATCCTTCCATAAATGGATTTTGTAATGCTTGTCCTCCATCGCTTCTTCTAAAATGTTGGTCGCCATAATTCACTTCAAAGTGACCAATTTTAATAGTAGCCAATTTCATAAAATCGTCCCAAAATTTTCCTTTGAATGGTACTTTATCAAATTGAATATATCCACCTTTTACCCAAGTTTCATTGTGGTGACGAGTAGATAAATAACTTGTTACATTTAAACGAATACCTGCAGCCAATTGAACATCCATAAATAGATTGGCCTGGGCTGTCATAAACCCTGGTTTAATAGGGTACAATCTATTTGCACCAGAACCAGTATTATTAATTGCAGTGTTTTCGTGTGTTAATCCTTGAAACTGTTGTGTAAATCCTGCACCCCAACGAACTTTAAGTCCATCGAATTTCACAGAATCGGTTTTACCTGTTTCAAATACATTAATACCACTTTGATCGTAGGCTCTCCAGTTAGAAATTTGAGGTTGTTGAGCCATAGCTGCTACTGGCAGTATTGCGGCAGCAATTACAACCGCTTTTTGAAATATTGTTTTCATGTTTTTTTATTTATTTGTTAGTAATTGGTTTTTATTTATTTCATTAATAAGCTAAAGTCTAAAACAATGTCGTTACCCGTTTTTATGGCACCCATCATAAATGTAGGAGGCTTAACACCGTAATCTTTCATGCTAATTTTTTTGCTGCCTGTTACAGAAATAGATTTATCGGCATTTGCTTTACAATCTGCTTCTAAATCAGTTTCTACTACACCACCACCAATAGATAATTTACCTCTACACTTTACTGTAAACAAACCTCCAGGCCTTGATGTAATGATTGCCGTACCTGGTGTTAATGCAAAAGTGATGTTAGGGAATTTGTCTTTATTTAATGCTTTGTAAGCATTTTTATCCATTGCACCTTTACCACTTTTTAAATTATCTACAGGGGTAGAAAAATAAATAGCATTTAATCCAGTAATTTGATTGGCAGCATTAACTACAAATGATGCGTTGCAAATAGCTGTGCTAGATTTCATATCCCAATCATGCAAAGTGGATGTACCGCTAATTTTAATGGTAGGCGTGCCTTTTAAAGCATAATTCATTTGAGCTTGTAAGAAGCTGTTGCTCAGAATTACCATCAAAAAAATTAGTATTGTATGAGTTAACTTTTTCATAGTATTTATTGTTATTTGTGTAATTATTATTGTTTATTTGATGATGTAAAATTGCATAGACCTTATGAAAGCACATTTGATGAACATCAGCGGAGAAACTGATTTTTATCATTTTTTTATAGCAATTAACGTTGCTAAGTATGCCTGTAAGAAATTGTACAAACAAATTAACGACCAATAGTAATTATACACCACCAACTATGTGAATTATATAAAGAATTGATTTTATTTTGATATAAAATTTTAAATAAACACTTTATGCTTCAACCACTTACCCTTACTTTTTTAAAAAACTTAGCCAAAAACAATCATAAAGATTGGTTTGAAAAAAATAGAGCCCTTTACGAAGCTGCCAAAGCCGATTATTTAAGTTTTGTTAGTGCTATTTTGAACGAGATGAAACTAATTGACCCAACGCTTGAATCATTAGAACCCAAACAATGTGTATTTAGAATAAATAGAGACGTTAGGTTTAGTAAAAATAAAGACCCCTACAAAACCAATATGGGCTGTTATTTTAATAAGGGGGGCAAAAAAATACAAAATGCAGGGTACTATTTTCATTGCGAACCAGACCAAGCATTTATAGCTGGTGGTTTATGGATGCCTATGGGACCAGACTTAAAAAAAGTAAGGCAAGAAATTGATTATAATTTTGATGATTTTAAAAAAATTGTATCCAATAAAAAATTTAAAACGGTTTTCGGCGATTTAGATAAAAAAGATATTCTACTTCGTAAGCCCAAAGATTATGAAGAAACAAATCCTGCTATTGAGTATTTAAAACTAAAAAGTTTTATTGCTAATACACCAATTGCAAACAGTGATTTAAGTAGTAAAACCCTTGTAAAAAAAGTAGTCTCTACTTTTGAAACCATGAAGCCTTTAATTGATTTTTTGAATAGGGGTTTGGAGGGATAAATATTAACCGTTTGGCAGATTCAATATTTCAATATCAATAAGCAACAATTTTGCTTTGTTGCTATAGGCAGCATTATTACTTTGTGCAACATTTTCCAATAATCGCTTTACCAAATTAGGATTATTGGTTTTTAAATGAGTCATGGCTAAATACCAATTTACTTTTGTAAGGTAGGGCTCTTTTAAATTTATATTCAACAACCAATTAAAATTGGCAATTGCTTCTGGCAAATTGCTTTTGTGTAAAAAGCTTAAGGCTTTATAATAATGCCCCAATAATAAAATT
The DNA here is from genome assembly GCA_031429335.1 of Chitinophagaceae bacterium. Taxonomy (GTDB): domain Bacteria; phylum Bacteroidota; class Bacteroidia; order Chitinophagales; family Chitinophagaceae; genus UBA1930. Next base: position 52,106 of record JANOZK010000111.1, read on the forward strand.
TCTTGTTTTTTGATAGAATCGGTTTTTGCAGTTATTTGTATATTGGTTAAATCAATTGTTTCGAAATAACCAAAATCACCAAACTCAAACCCCATAGCTGCTTCCTCTAAATACTCAGGTAAAATTTTTGGTACCGTATCTTTAGTAAAATATTTTACGAATAATTCTGCTAATCTAATTGCAGCAATACTATCGGTATTTTTTATTTTGGTTGCTATTGGTTTGTTGTTATGCTGCTTTGGCTCTTCGGTTATTATTTCTTCTTGTTGATCAGAGACTATACGAGTGGCTCGATAAATTTTATATGCAATAAGTGCCAGTGAGGAAATTATTAAAGTAATAGCACCAACAATTACGATTGTTCTGCTATAGTCAATAAAAGTACTAAACCAGTTTTTTTTTTCGTGTTCCATTAAATTTATTCGGTCATTAAAATTACTAACCACCGTAACAATAGCAATAGTAATCATTAAATATCCATCATCCAATTTTGCACAATAGTTGCCATCAAGTTCTTTCTAAAAAGAAAAAAGCTTGAAGTAATAAATGATTAATAGAACATTCATTTATCACTTCAAGCCAAAAGTTGAATTAATACCGAAGTGAAATACAAAATAATGCAATCTCTTTTATGTCGGTATAATACCATCTAAGATTTCAACATAGTCCTTTGGCCTATTTATTAAATCAAGATGGTATAATAGTATTTACAACAAACCTTTACCCACCAAATATTCAGCAATTTGTACTGCATTTGTGGCAGCCCCTTTTCGTAGATTATCGCTTACAATCCACATATTTAGTGTTTTAGGTTGTGTTTCATCTCTTCTCAATCTGCCAACAAAAACTTCGTCTTTTTCATGAGCCCATAAAGGCATTGGGTAAAATTGAGCTTCATCATTTTGTTGTAACACTACACCTGGGGCATTACTTAACAATGATTTTAGTTCTTCTAAATCGTATTCATTTTCAAACTCTACATTTACACTTTCACTATGGCCACCAACAACAGGAATACGAACGGTTGTAGCTGTAACTTTAATACCATCATCTTGCATAATTTTACAGGTTTCTTTCACCATTTTCATTTCCTCTTTGGTGTAACCATTTTCTAAAAACACATCAATTTGCGGAATAACATTTAAATCAATCTTGTATTTATAAGCCATTGGGCCATCAACACCATTACGTTCATTAAACAATTGATCTACTGCAGCTTTACCAGTACCAGTAACACTTTGGTAAGTACTTACTACCACACGTTTAATTTTATATTTAGCATGCAAAGGTTGCAATGCCACCACCATTTGAATGGTACTGCAATTTGGATTGGCAATAATTTTATCATCAGCAGTTAATACTTCAGCATTTACTTCAGGTACTACTAATTTTTTGGTTGGGTCCATACGCCATGCACTACTGTTGTCAATTACAGTTATACCAGCTGCTGCAAATTTTGGAGCCCATTCTAAACTTGAACTTCCACCAGCACTAAAAATAGCCACAGCAGGTTTAGCATCTATAGCAGACTGCATGCCAACTACTTTGTACTGTTTACCTTTAAACTCTACTTCTTTACCTACACTTCTTTCACTTGCAACAGGTACTAATTCTGTTACGTTAAAGTTTCTTTCAGCAAGTACTTGCAACATTTTTGTACCTACTAAGCCAGTGGCTCCAACTACGGCTACTTTCATTTTTGTTTCCCCCCAAATTTTATTTTTCTTTATGCATGGCATAAAGTTTTATAATGAATTAATGTTTCCAACGGTTTGTCCATTGCTCAACTTTACTGGCGTTGTTGTAAATCTTGCTGCCCAGCAGGTCACCCTTCAAGGTTCTGTTCACCATTCGACTTTTAAACCTACCCCAACCTAGCATTTTCTCACTTCAAGTTCATTTCGCCCCTCCTATGAGAGGAAGAATAAAAATGATACTTTTTATACACATTAAAAAAGCCTTCCAAATGTTAGGAAGGCTTTCAAACTTGTTTATGTTGTACATATAAAGCTTACTCAACTTCCTTAATAAGGCTGTTTCTTAATAATCGTAATATGTTTATAGTTGTTCATTATGGTGCGAATGTAAAATTAAAAGTATTCAAAGCAAAAAAAAAATAAGCTATTGATTGTTAGTTGTATTAAAGTTCGGCCTTGTTTGTGAAGTTGAGAGTAAAGTTAAATAGCAATTTCGATAATTTAGTGTCTCATCAATCCAAAAGCAATAGTGGTTGTTGAGACACGACACCACTAGAGAAATCGTTGATATAACATTTAACTATTAAAATTAATTTAATTTCTAGAAATTATACTAAAAACTACAAAACCGATCTGCTTTTAAAAAGTAGAATGTTCAATATTACCTATATGAGTTAACCTACTTAACAATTCTCAACTTAGCATAGTTCAACATAATTTTTTTCTCACCATTGTTTTCAAAGTTAATAGTAGCAACAGGGTTGTGGGCACTACCTTCAACTTTAGTAACATTACCAAAACCAAACTTTTGGTGCTCTACACGTTGGCCTTCTTGCAAATTACTGGTATCGCTTGCTTCAAAATTGGTTGTTGGTATATGTTGTACTACTTTTTGTACGGGTGGTATTTGTGCTAAAACATTTGTACGTACTTCTTTTTTAGCAGGTGCTGGGCCGTATCTTTTTTCAGCTTGTGCAGTATCTGTATAACCAGTTTGTGCAAAGCCACGGTTCATACGTTCAAAAGCAGTACCCATGTTGCCAAAGCCTTGATTTTTTGCTCCACCACCTGCAAAAGATTTATCTAAAAATTCTTCGGGCATTTCATCTAAAAAACGACTAGGTTCATTTTGTACCAATTGTCCAAATCTGTAACGTGAATTGGCATAGGTTATCCATAATTTTTGTTTGGCTCTGGTAACAGCAACATAAAATAATCTTCGTTCTTCTTCTAGTTCTTCTCTGGTATTAATGGCCATAGCATTTGGAAACAAAGTTTCTTCAACCCCTGCTACAAATACACAACCAAACTCTAAACCCTTGGCAGCATGAATGGTCATTAATTTTACTGCATCACTTAATTCTTTATTGCTATCATCGGCATCGGTTAATAAAGTAATTTGCTGTAAATAAGCTCCTAAGCTTTTAGCACCTACTTCACCATCATCATTGTCGGGGCTTTCTGTCCATTCTTTAATTGAGTTCAATAGCTCTTGAATGTTCTCGTACCTGGCTAAACCTTCGGTAGTTTTATCATTAAATAATTCTTTAACAATGTTGGTGTGTTTGCCAACTTGTGTTGCTACATCGTAGGCATTTTTATCGGTTAATAAACTTTGAAAGTAGCGAATCATCGTTACAAAATTTTGTAACGCCTCTAATGTGCCAGCCTTAAAACCAAACTCTGCAGCTCGTTCTAAAACATGGTACATGGTTATATTTTGTTCACTTGCAAAAATGGCTATTTTTTCTAAAGTAGTTTTGCCAATACCCCGTACTGGGTAATTGATGATTCTTCCCAAAGCAACTTCATCGGCCGTGTTTACAATTAAACGCAAGTAAGCCAATATATCTTTAATTTCTTTTCGTTGATAAAAACTTATCCCTCCATAAATTCTATACACAATTCCTTGTTTGCGTAAGCTTTCTTCAAAGGCTCGGCTTTGTGCATTGGTACGATATAAAATGGCAAAATCTTTATTGCTGTAATGATTGCGTAATTGTTGCTCTTTAATGCTATCGGCCACAAATTTTCCTTCTTCATTATCCGTCATGGTACGAATAATTTTTATTTTTTCACCTTGTTCATTTTCTGTCCATAACTCTTTAGGTAATTGCCCTTTATTTTTTCCAATTACCTCGTTGGCAACTTTCAAAATGCTTTGTGTGCTTCTATAATTTTGTTCTAGTTTAACAACCTTAACGTCGTCGTAATCTTTTTGAAATTGCAAAATATTTTCGATGGTTGCACCTCTAAAAGAGTAAATACTTTGGGCATCATCGCCCACCACACAAATATTTTCATGTACCGCTGCTAACAGTTTTGTAATTTGATACTGCACCGCATTGGTATCTTGGTACTCATCAATTAACACATATTTAAACTTGCGTTGGTATTTTACTAATGCTTCGTTATGCAATTTTAGTAACTCATACATTTTAAACAATAAATCATCAAAATCCATTGCCCCGTTTTTAAAACAACGATTTGCATAGGCTTTAAATATTTGTGCAATAGCTGGTCTATTGGCTCTCATATCTTCTTGCTGTAAGTAATAATCAACTGCATATTCATCGGGCCCAACTAACGAGTTTTTTGCACTAGAAATTCTATTGTGCACCACACTAGGTTTGTAATGTTTATCGTCTAAATTCAATTCATTTATCACCGTTTTTAATACACTTCGGCTGTCATCGGTATCATAAATAGTAAAATTGCTGGGGTATCCTAAACGATGAGCTTCGGCTCTTAAAATTCGAGCAAAAACGCTGTGAAAAGTGCCAATAAATAAATTTCTTGCTTCGTTATTACCTAATATTTTTTCTATCCGTTCTTTCATTTCGGCAGCAGCCTTATTGGTAAACGTTAATGCTAAAATATTAAAAGCATCTACCCCATTAGCCATTAAATTGGCAATACGTGTGGTAAGCACTTTCGTTTTTCCGCTACCTGCACCAGCAATAATCATTAATGGACCATTAATATGTATAACGGCTTCTTGTTGCTGTTCGTTCAATCCATCCAAAATATTGCTCATGGGTGCAATTTAAGCAGCCCTAAAGTTTAAAACTAAATAGGTGTAAAACTTTATGCTAAAATTTTTATACAAAGTATTTAGGGTTTTATAGAATAAAAGAGAAAAAATAATTAATTAAAGTTTTAATATTAAATAATAGAAAAAATATGCCCCCCTATAAAAATTAGGTTTCGTTCATTTTTATACTACTTAAAAATAGCTTTATTTACAATAAATGTGCTTTTAGTAAGCCAGTGCTTTAACGAAAATTAACTTTAAACATTTGTTTATTAACCGCTTACATTTTAGGCTTCGTTTACATTTGTTCTTCAATTATAAAAGTTTACTTATGTACCGTTTACTTCTTGCTCTGTTACTTTTACCTGTTTTAATAAATGCACAAAAAAATAGTACTATTAAGGGCGTTGTTTTTGATACGCTTTCTAAAAAAGGACTTTCATATGCAACAGTTTCTTTGGTAAATGCAAAAGATTCAACTTTAATCAACTTTACCAGAGCAGATTCAAATGGTGTGTTTATTTTAAAACAAGTTAAAAAAGGAAATTTTTTATTGTCTACCTCCTATGTAGGCTTTGCCTCTCTTTGGCAATCAATTAGTGTAACAGATGAGCGGGATTTAAATTTGGGCAAAGTTATTTTAACAGATTTGGCTCATAGTTCTGAAGTAACTGTAAATGCTAAACGTCCGCCAGTTGTAATTAATGGAGATACTTTAGAGTTTAATGCAGAGAATTTTAAAACACCCCCAAATGCTGTTGCAGAAGATTTATTAAAAAGAATGCCAGGAGTAACAGTAGATGGCGATGGCACCATTAGAGTAAATGGCCAAAAAGTAAACCGTGTATTTGTAAATGGAAAAGATTTTTTTAATGGTGATCCCAAAATGGCTACTAAAAATTTAGATGCCGATGCAATAGATAAAGTACAAGTATTTGATAAAAAAAGCGACCGTTCAGAATTTACAGGTGTTGATGATGGTAATAGCGAAAAAGCGATTAATTTAAAACTTAAAAAAGATAGAGATAATGCCGTTTTTGGACGTGTAGGTGCTGGTGTTGGAACCAATGAACGATACGATGCTCAAAGCAATATCAATAAATTTAAAGGCGATAAACAAATTAGCTTTATTGGCATGGGCAATAATGTAAACAAACAAGGTTTTAGTTTAAGCGATGTAATGAATTTTACTGGCGAAATGAGAAATGGTATGCGTAATGGTGGGGGTATAAACATAAGAACCAATATGGACGATGCAGGTGGTGGGCTTCCGGTTACTGGGCTAGGGCAAAACCAACAGGGTGTTGCAACTACCTTAGCTGGTGGATTAAACTACAACAATGTTTTTAATAAAAAGAAAACAGAAATTAATGGAAGTTTTACTGTTAGCGATGTTGATTTAAACACCATCCGTACATCTGAGAAACAATATTTATTTCCAGGTAATAATTTTAATACTGAGGCATCTGCCGTTAGCAGAAAAAAAGTACAACAACAACGTTTAAATTTAAGTATTAATCATAAAATTGATAGCTTTACATCGCTTAAAATTACCCCAGCTATTACGTTTCAAAAACAACAATACACTAGCAATAGACAAACGGTTTCTGCCACAAGTGCCAAATTGCTCATGAACGATGGTTTTAATAATTCGACAACCAACTCAGAAGGTTTAGCATTTAGTAATGATTTTATTTTAAGAAAAAAATTTAGAAAGAAGGGTAGAACTTTTTCTTTTAGTGGTAATATAAATTTAAATAATAGCGATCAAGATGGAACACTAAACACCAAAAACACATTTTATACAAATGGAATATCGCCAAAAGACTCCATTTTTAACCAAATATATACTACCGATGCTACTACCAACAGCTTTGGTGGAAACATTACTTATACAGAACCCATTAATAAAAGATCTTTAATTGAATTGAGTGCATTTTATAATACAACCATTGGTAAAAACAATAGAAGTACACTCGATTTTAATAACACTACTGGCAAATACGATAAGTTTAACAACAGTTTGAGTAATAATTTTAATAACAATTACAATTACGAAGGTGGTAGCATTAATTATAGAGCCAATATAAAAAAATTAAGTTTAAGCACTGGAGCATCTTTACAAGTTGCATCGTTAACCAGTAGCAACTTAAGTAATAATACGATTATTAAACAAAGCTTTACCGATGTATTGCCCAATGCTAGTTTAGGATATAAATTTACCAGCAGTAAAAATTTAAACTTCAATTATACCACTGGAACACAACAACCATCTACTAGCCAATTACAACCCATTACAAATATTTCGGATCCTCTAAATATTATTGATGGCAATCCTAATTTAAGGCGTAGTTATAGCCATAACTTAACCCTTAACTTTTTCTCAGCAAATTTTGCCAAGAAAAATAATTTATTTGCATTTGCAAGTTATATGGTTACTCAAAACGCAATTGTGTACGCCGATGATTTTTCAGCAAATGGTGTGAGAAGCTCGAAACCCATTAATGCCAATGGAACGACTTACTTTTTTAGCAATATAAATTATGGCTTTCCTCTAAAGTTTTTAAATATTCGAGCCGAATTAAGTATGGGTGCCAATGTTACTAAAAACATTGCTTTTGTAAATGGTGCCGAAAATATTATTAACAACACAAGCCTTAGCCCAACTTTAAGATTGAGCTATTTTAAAGATAAAGTAATTGATATACAAACTAGTGCCAACTTGCGTATTAATAGAGCCACTTACACCTTACAACCACAGTTAAACAATAATTTTCTTACACAAGTTTATCAAACAGAAGTTACCAATTATTTACCTTGGGGTTTAATATTAAACAACAATTTAAATTATAGTATTAATACTGGCCGTGGCGATGGCTTTAACACAGACATTCCTTTTTGGAACACTTCTATTGCAAAAGGATTTATGAAAAACAAAAGACTTGAAGCAAAGTTTAGTGTATTTGATGTTTTAAATAGAAACATTGGTATTAACCGCAACGTTAACCAAAACTATATTGAAGATTTAAGTTACAATGTTTTGCAGCGTTACTTTTTACTTTCTTTTACTTTTAGATTACATAAAGCAGGTGGTAGTACCACTGGTGGTGTAACATTAAGAACCATTAATACCAACTAAAAAAATACCACCACAATAAGACTAAAGTGGTGGTTTAAACTAAACTAAACTGTATTAAGGTTCAATTAACAGAAAGATACTTTTGCTTAAATAAATGTTGCCTACATTATTTTTTTGTAAATCAATTATTAAAAAAATCTTCTTTTATTTGCAAATGGAAAAAGGAAAAATCATCATCATCACTGCTCCATCTGGTGCAGGAAAAACCTCAATCACCAAACATTTGCTCAGCCAATTTCCATCATTGTGTTTTTCTATTTCGGCTGCAACAAGAAATGCTAGAGAAGGAGAAAAAAATGGAGTTGATTATTATTTTGTTCCCCTTGCCGAATTTCAACAAAAAATAAACGAACATGCATTTGCAGAATGGGAAATGGTATATGAAGGTAAATATTATGGTACACTAAAAGCAGAATTAGAGCGTATTTGGCAATTGGGCAAAACCCCCGTTTTAGACATTGATGTTAAAGGTGCCATACATATACAACAACAATATCCAAACCAAACTTTATCGTTATTTATACAACCACCTAGTATTGAAGAATTACAAAGAAGGTTGGCAAGCCGTGGTACAGAAACCCCAGAAACCATTGCTACAAGGGTAAATAAAGCTGCTTACGAAATATCGTTTAGCAAACATTTTGATAATATTATTATAAACGAGCAATTAAACAAAGCTTTTGAACAAGCCGAACAAGTGGTTGCAACATTTTTACAACAATAAAAAAGCTGCATAAAAAAAGTAAATACTTTTCTTATACAGCCTTTTAAGTTAAAGTATATGCTATTATTAGTTATTGGTAATAATTGTTGCTCCCAACATATTGGTATTACCGGTTGGTACTGTTACATAACCACGTGCAAAAATGGTATAAATTTTACCACTTGCAAGTACCACATTTGGAATGGTTAGCACTCCAGCATTGTTGCTAGCTAATCTAACTTGTAAACTGTATGTTCCAGCATCTACTGGTAAAAACGCTGTAGCACCTTTGTAAACGATATTAGTAAATAAATTACTTGTTTGGCCAGTAACACCAACATTTACAGCTGGTGCATCAGGACTTAAATGTATAACACGTACATGAGCTTTGCCAGTTGCTGGTGCTGTTAAATCATCTACAAAAGCAGCTAACTCAACCCCAGAATTAGCAGCTGCAGTTGTATTAATTGCAAAAAACGAATAATTTTTACTTGCCTCAACAGTAAAATTGGCATTTATTGCACTTGTGGCTGTACCAGCTGCATTTATTTTAAAACCTCTTGCACCAGAATTTACAGTAATATAACTAGTACTATTTGGGAAAGTTAAAGCAGCGGTATTTTGCTTTACGTCATCCACTAATAAATCTACGCCACCTACTGTAGGGGAAGCATGAGTTACTAAAACTCGTCCAGGAGCAGGGGCTTCATCTTCTTTTGTACAAGATTGAAATACGGTTATTGCAGCAAGTGCAAGTGTTGTTAATCTAAATAATTTCATTATATAGTTTTTAATTGTTCAGATTTAAAACAAGAATTTAGCCAATTGGTTCAGTATATTTAGTTGTATATATTCCCATTGGCTATAGTAAAAAAAATTTAATGAAGCAGCGTTTTTAAATGTTTATTATATTACACAAAATTTAAAAAGTATGTTTAACAACAAAACTGTTTTTATTACTGGTGCTAGTCGTGGCATTGGTAAGGCAATGGCATTAAAATTAGCTGCTAGTGGTGCAAATATTGTTATTGCTGCGAAAAGTGCAGAAGAAAACCCTAAACTAGGTGGTACCATTTTTAGTGCAGCCAAAGAGATTGAAGCAGCTGGTGGTAAAGCATTACCTATACAAACCGATATTAGATTCGAAGATCAAATTGCTGCTGCTGTTGCTAAAACTGTTGAAACATTTGGTGGTATTGATATAGTAATTAATAATGCATCAGCCATACAACTTACTGGAACTGCACAAACAGAAGCCAAAAAATTTGATTTAATGCAAAGCATTAATGTACGTGGTACTTTTTTGGTAGTTCAACACTGTTTACCTTATTTAAAAAAAGGAAACAATGCACACATACTTACCTTATCGCCACCGATTAATATTTTACCAAAATGGTTAGGGCCGCATGTTGCCTATACCATTACAAAATATAATATGAGTATGATGGCTATGGCTTGGGCAGCAGAATTTAAAAAAGATGGTATTGCCAGTAACGCACTTTGGCCAAGAACAACCATTGATACAGCAGCAGTAAGAAATTTATTAGGTGGTGAAGCCTTGGCTAAAATGAGCAGAACAGTTGATATTTTAGCAGATACCGCTTACTATATTTTAAGCAAACAAAATTTAGAATATACAGGTAATACATTTATTGATGAAGATGTTTTAACAAAAGAAGGGATCACAAATTTTGATAAATACTCGGTTGTGCCTGGTGGTCAATTATACCAAGATTTATTTATTTAACGTAAATAGAGTTTTGTAAAAATGAAAAAGCAAGTCTAGAGTTGACTTGCTTTTTTATGTGGTTTTACTTTTTTAACGGCTCTAACAAATATCGCAAACCATTTAAGTTTATTTCATACATAGTACTTAATTGCATACCCAATTTGCCTTTAGGAAATCCTTTACTTGCAAACCATTCTATATAAAATTCGGGTAACTCACAAATTAATCGATCTTTATATTTACCAAAAGGCATTTTGCTTTTTACCAATTCTTGTAATGAATTATGATCAAATAAGGGTTCCTTCTCTTGCATAAAACTATGACTTCTTTTTTTAAGTTATACCAATGTGAATTTTAATTTAGACCAAAATTTTCAGGTACAATGCCGATTGGATAGCTGTTTAGACCAATTTATTTAGTCTTCTACAGATATAGGTTCGGTATTAAAATCGCACTTAAATTATTTGAGGAAAAAACCATTTTAAAACCATCCTCTTTTTTTAAAAATAAGAACCATAACCACTGGAATAAAAATCATAACTGCCACCGTACTATAAAACCCCCAAGCTTGATGTGCAATAGGTATAACATCGAAGTTCATTCCAAAAATGCCCCCAATAACGGTTGCTGGAGCCAATAAACAAGTTACAACAGCCATTACTTTCATCACTTCATTCATACGTAAGTTTACATTACTTAAATATAAGTCTTGTAAGTTCATCATCATATCTCGGTAGTTTTCTGCAAATTCATTAGCTTGTAAAATGTGGTCGTACACATCTTTAAAATATTTCGTGGTTCTTTCCTCCAAAAGTTCGTTATCGCTTTTAATAAAGCCATTAATTATATCTCTAACTGGCGATACGTTTCGTTTAAAAACAATCAACTCTTTTCTTAAATCGTTTATTTCAGCTAATGCCCTTGTATTACTATTTCTAATGATTTTTTCTTCTAATAATTCTATTCGCTCGGCCAATTTTTCCATAACTAAAAAGTAGTGATCTACAATCATGTCTAATAATGCATAGCACAAATAATCGGCATCATTTTGACGTATTTTAGTACTTGAAAATTTTAGTTTTTCTCTCAAGGCATTAAACGCATCTCGTTCTGGATCTTCTTGAAAAGATATAATGATGTTTTTGCCCAATACTATACTTATTTGTTCTTGTTCTACATCACCTGTTTTATCGTTGAAATAAAGCATGTTTAATAAACAGTACAACATATTGTCCATTTCGTCCATCTTTGGTCGTTGGCCAATACTTAAAATATCTTCTACAATAAGTGGGTGTATATTATAATGGTAACAAATTTTTTCGATTTCATCTTTTTTTATTCCTTCTATATTTATCCATTTAGTACTATTGGTATTTTTAAATAAAAGGCATTGTTGAACATTCGTAAAATGATGCTGCTCAAAAGTTTCGGCTGTATAATCATACACTTCTATATTAATATTTTCGGGCTCTATTCTTTGTGTTGGCAAAGTAGGATTTGCATTAAAAATATCTCTTGTACGCTTAGTATCGAACAACGAAAAAAGATTAAAATATTTTAAATACTTGTTGGGCTGCATAATTTCATAGCTTTTAAGAAAGTACAATATCTGAAATATTTATTTAAAAAAAGCCTTTCTCTTTATTTTTAAAATTTTAGCCTTAAGATTTCAGAGTAGACAATATTTTTTTACAAAAAAAATCCCATTTTAAAAAATGGGATTTTTCTTACAGATATCTGAATAATAAATTTAATAACAATAACCATTTGCTTCTAACATTTTATTGCAAACCCTTCTTCTTGCTTCTTTACTATTAAAAGGTTTTACTTTAGTAAATCGTTTTAAGCCAATATGCATCATTCTTAATTCATCACCATCGGCAAAGCTGTTTAAAGCATCTTTACCTGCTTTATTAATTCTGTCGGCTGCATCGTAAATAAAAGTACGCATCATATCAATTTGTAAGGCTGTTGCAGCTTCTCCTTGCTTTTCTACCAACTTTAGTACACGTAATAATGCACTTTCTGCATGAAAAGTTTCAATAGACATATCGGCAATATTCATTAATACTTCTTGTTCTTTATCTAAACTCATCATTAGCTTTTGAACAGCAGCACCAGCTACCATTAAAATTGATTTTTTGAAGTTGTTAATGTATTTTATTTCTTTCGCAAATGCTCCTTCGTCTTCGCTACCAAAATCTGGTATGCTCATTAACTCTTTCTGAACATTCATAGCAGGGCCCATTAAATCTAGCTTACCCTTCATTGCACGTTTTAATACCATATCAACTGTTAGTAAACGGTTTATTTCGTTGGTACCTTCATAAATACGATTAATACGAGAATCTCTGTATGCTTTGCTTATTAAATATTCATCGCTAAAACCATTGCCTCCGTGAACTTGCACACCTTCGTCTACCACATAATCCAAAACTTCGCTACCAAATACTTTTAGCATAGCACACTCAATTGCAAATTCTTCAGCAGCACCTAATAAGGCTTCGGCAAAAGGTTTGCCCTCTGTTTGCAAATCGTGTTCTTTGTCGGCAATCCATTTAGCAGTTCGGTATAATGCACTTTCGCCTACCCAAATGCGTATGGCCATTTCGGCTAACTTATGTTTTATAGCTCCAAATTTTGCAATAGGTAATTTAAATTGTTCTCTTGTATTTGCATATTGAATACTGGTTGTAGCTGCACCTTTACTACCACCCAATGTAGCTGCACATAATTTTAAACGACCAATGTTTAAAATATTAAAAGCAATGATGTGACCTTTACCAATTTCGCCCAATAAGTTTTCTACAGGTACTTTGCAATCTTGAAAATATAACTGTACAGTTGATGAGCCTTTGATGCCCATTTTATGTTCTTCTGGTCCTTGGGTAAAACCTTCTATACCCTTATCTAAAATAAAGCCTGTGAATTTTTCACCATCAATTTTTGCAAATACCGTAAAAACATCTGCAAAACCACCATTGGTAATCCAACATTTTTGTCCATTTAAAATATAATGTTTACCATCTTCACTTAATACTGCTGTGGTTTTTGCACTCAAAGCATCGCTACCACTGTTGGGTTCTGTAAGCCCATAAGCTCCTTTCCACTCGCCACTTGCCAACTTAGGAATGTATTTTTGTTTTTGTGCCTCTGTTCCAAAATACAAAATAGGCAAACTACCAATGCCTGTATGTGCAGCAATGGCAACACTAAAACTATAACCACCACCTAAACCTTCATTTACAATGGTGCTGGTAATAAAATCTTTACCCAACCCACCTAAATCTTCAGGAAAAGAGGTAGACAATAACCCTTGTTCACCTGCTTTTTCCATTAGGCTGGCCATAAGGCCTTCTTCTTGTTTATCAATTCTGTCTATTATTGGATGAATTTCGGATGCCAAAAATTGATGACACATATCCATCACCATTTTTTGCTCTTCGTTAAAGTCTTCAGGTGTAAATGTTTCAAATGGGTTACTATCTTTAATAATCCATTCGCCGCCTTTTAAGGCTGTAGTGGTGGTTGTGGCACTCATAAAAAAATGAAATTTTAGTTTTATTAATAATTTTATTACCAGCTTTTGTAAACCTTATCAACACTTGTTGCGTTGTGAACAATCCTGCTTATTGCAGGGCACACTTGTACTTTTAAAACGCCACTCAACACCACAATTAACTCACACACTTGTACAACCATTACCTACTTCACCATTCACGATTGCCTATTCACCATTCACCACTAGCTTGTTAAATTATCGTACACTTTTTGCAAAACGTTTTTTACTGTTTCAATTTCGTCTTTGTTAACGCCTACCAAGGCTTCATCCATGGTTTGGTTAGCAAGGCTAATGGTAATATCATGTAATTGCAAAGCGTTATCTGTTAAGTAAACCGAGTTGATCCGTCTGTCTTCTTTACTTGCCACACGTTTTACTAGGTTTAGTTTTTCTAAGTTGTCTAATAGCCTAGTAATACTGGGTTTATCTCTAAAAGTTCTGTTACACAATTCTTGTTGGCTAAGGCCATTTTGTTTCCATAAATGGTATAAAATGCTCCACTGTTCTATGGTAATTTCCAAGCCCTCGTTTCTAAAATGCTTTTGCAGCCTACGTGCAATTGCAGTAGCCGCCATAGCATTAATTACGCTGTATAATTCTCCTCTCTTAAATTGGTTGTTTGGCATATAGTTGTTTATGCAACTATTCAAAGGTAAGCTGTTATTTTATTTAAGCAAAAAAAGTTTTGTGAAAAAAAATATGTAGAGGTTTACTGTTGTAAATGTTGCTGAAAGCAACAGAATAGAACTTCGAGATGAAGACCTCTCGAGGAGCAGGGGATTTTGAGAATTGGAACCTTGGGGGATTTGGTTACCTGATTAAAGTTGTTAGGGACAAGAACCAAGGCGGAGGAATAAGAAAAATTTTGTAAAAACTTGTTACTCTATATTCCTTCAGCCCAAAGGCTGGGGGATTGCAGCAAAGTAGCTCCTGCTAACCAGCAGGACTACTTGCGTAAAGCCCCAACTGCAGCCTATACATATTGTACTGTTGACAGCCCCTAATTATTATCTCTTATCACCGCAGGCCTTTGAGAAATTTCGTGGTAACACAAAACACCATCTGCATAATAATGGGCCACCATACTTTTACGAGTTAGTACTGGGTTTTTTATAGTGGAGCCCCCATGTAATAAGTTGGCATGCCAAATTAAAACATCGCCCTTTTTTGCATGAAAATAATGGGGTTTAAGGTGGTTGTCTTTAATAATATGCTCAATTTTTTGTTCGTAATTATCGTAATTATTTTCTCCAATTAATAAAGTTGTGTTACCTGTTTGGTAATCTTCGCTCATTACATAATTTAGTTGATGGCTGCCTGGATAATACACCAACTCACCACTATTTGCTTGCACATCTTCTAACGCAATCCATTGAGCTGCTAAATAGCCCATTGGTTCGGTGCTCATATGTATAAAATCGCTATGGGGTTTTTGTTCGCTGCCATATACAAAATTGATTGTTTGAAATGGTATGGGTGTTTTCTGAAAAACGAATTCTAAAATTGCCAATAATTTGGGGTCTTTAAATGCTTCATTAATTGGGGTGCTATGTTGCCAAGCATCCATAATTTTTTTTCCAGTAAAATTATAATCAACGGTATTTTCTGCTTTAAGTCGTTCAATTTCGGCATTAATGGCATCTACTTTATTGGCAAACAAACCAGGTATAATCATATAACCTTTTGTTGGCCAACCCAATAATTGTTCTTGAACAACTGCATCGAAGTTCGCAAACTTTGGGTGTTCTTTTATTTCATTGGTGGTTATGGTGTTTTTATCCATCCATGGAATATTGGTAGATGCATTTTTAATATCTGCATGAGCTATACTTTGCCAAATAGGCTTTTTAACACCAAACTGTTTATAATGGGCTTTATTTTTTTGTAACTTTTTGAGGTTGGTTAAATTAAACAACCAATAGGTTGCACGTAGATTTCTTAATATGCCAGAATATTTTTGCACCCATTGTTTCATCTGTATAGTTTTTAGTTTCGCAGCCAAAGGCTGCTTATATTTTTGCCAGATGTAATGCCTTGATAATCATCTATGATTGATATGCACTTGTTTATGGCATTTCATATTTGTAAAAGTAAAGTTTAGGTTTCATCTATTCAAAAAACAAACATTTGTATTGTACTATATTGTTTCTTTGTAACAATGTGGTTAATTTTTGACATAGTAGTGTTATCCATCTTGTTTGCAGGATATGCAACTATTTTATTGTTTTATCGTAAATGGTTTTTGCAATTAATCCCTTTTGCAAAGCCCGTTGGCATTTTACCCAATACAACCTTTAGCATTATCATTCCTGCAAGGAACGAGGCAGCTTATATTGGCTCTTGCTTGCAAAGTTTTGTACAACAAAATTATCCAGCCGATTTGGTAGAAATTATTGTAATAGATGATCACAGCACTGATGAAACGAGTGCAATTGTTGAGCAATTTAGAGCAACCCATTACAATATTAAATTAATTAAATTAGTAGATGAGTTAAATGGAGAAGTACTTAACTCCTATAAAAAAAAGGCTATTGAAAATGCTATTGGGTATGCAACTGGAAATTGGATTATTACCACCGATGCCGATTGTACAGCAAAACCCAATTGGCTTTTAACTTACGATGCCTATATACAAAGTAAAAAAGATGTATTTATTGCAGCACCTGTAGCCTTTACCAACGATGGAAGTGTATTGCAAACATTTCAATATATAGATTTTATGAGTTTGCAAGGGGTTACTGCCGCATCGGTGCATACAGGATTTCACAATATGTGTAACGGTGCAAATTTAGCTTATAAAAAATCTGTTTTTATTGAAGTAAATGGATTTAGAGGTATAGATAATATTGCTAGTGGCGATGATATGCTATTGATGAATAAGGTACAAAAGTTGTATCCTAATGCTGTCAGTTATTTGTTTGCAGAAGATGCTATTGTAACTACACACCCAATGCCTAGTTGGAAAAGTTTTTTTAATCAACGTATTCGTTGGGCAAGCAAAGCAGAACAATTTAAAACCAAAGACACCAAAGTTTTTGGAGTATTGGTTCTCATTTATGTTTTAAACTTAATGTTGTTTCTGGTGCCATTTGGTGTTTTCATTCATATAAATTTTTTATGGCTTTGGTTGTTCTTTGTAGCACTAAAAACATTGGTAGAACTATCCTTTGCATTGCCTGTATCTAAGTTTTTTAATCAGCCATTCGTTTGGTGGTTTCCCTTTTTACAACCCATACATATTGCATACATAGTAATTAGTGGTTGGTTAGGTAAATTTGGCTCTTACCATTGGAAAGGTAGAAACGTAAAATAGTTATTGTAATAAAGTTGATATTAAAGTTCCACTTTTTCATCAATTGGCCACCAAGCGTAAGCCATTGTGCAAACTAATGCTATTAAAATAAATGGAAGCAATAATAAATTTTTCATGTGTGTAAGATTTAAACTGTTTTTTGGTTGTAGGCTTTTAAAAGACTATGAAAGCAATTCTTAGTTTAATGCAAATTATATTTAACCCTAAATAAATGCTATTTTACAATTTTATGCCATGTTAATAGGTAAAATAACCAGCCCTTTCGGTAAACGATTTTTTAAAAACAAAGGAGCAACAATTGCTTTGGTATTAATTATAATAGCATTGCTGCTTGCAATTTTTGGCTATTTAGTAGCACCCGATAATAGTACCAATGCCAATAGAATGATACCAGAAATTGGTAGTAAAAAGCCAGGTTTTACTATTCAATTATTAAAAATTAAAAGAGACGTTAATACTTCCTCTAACTTTTTGGAAGTGCTACTATCTGGTAAAGAAGATGTTTTTAAATACATACCTATTGAAGATTTTACAACCACAAATGATAGTATTATTTATCAAAAATTTATTGATGATGGCGTTACCGAAAGGTTGGCCATACACAAATCGTTTTTAGCAAAAAAACCAGTTATCACATCCACTTTTTATTTAGGAACCGATAAGTTTGGACGAGACATTTTAAGCCGCCTAATTATTGGTGTTCGTGTTAGTTTGGGTGTTGGTTTAATTGCCGTACTAATTTCTTTAACTATAGGTATTTTCTTGGGTGCATTGTCTGGCTATTTTAGAGGCTGGATAGACGATGTAATTATGTGGTTTATCAATGTAATTTGGAGCATTCCAACTTTATTATTGGTTTTTGCAATTACTTTAATTTTGGGAAAGGGCTTTTGGCAAGTATTTATTGCAGTAGGTTTAACCATGTGGGTTAATGTTGCAAGATTGGTTAGAGGCCAAGTTTTGGCTGTAAGAGAATTAGAATATATTGAAGCAACCAAAGCATTGGGCTATAGCCATAGCAGAACCATTATGCAACATATTTTACCTAATATTTTAGGCCCGGTAATGGTAATTGCTGCCAGCAATTTTGCTAGTGCAATTGTAATAGAAGCAGGTTTAAGCTTTTTAGGTGTAGGTGTACAACCTCCACAACCCAGTTGGGGATTAATGATTAAAGAAAACTATAATTTCATAATTACAAATAATCCAATGTTGGCATTAGCACCTGGTATTGCTATTATGATTTTGGTGTTAGCATTTAACCTATTGGGCAATGGTTTAAGAGACGCTTTAAATGTTAGAGCTAAAATTTAACCCAAAAGCCACAAGTCGTAAATGGAAATAACTACATTTAAATTTTTATTAGCCTAACAATAAATGGATCGTTATACAGACCCATAAAGTTGGTTTGCTTAAAACATCCGCTCGTTAAAAAAGTAATTTATGAAAAAACTGTTCGTTTTGTTTTTTAAGTTAAGGGGCTGGAAGGTAGATACCACTTTACCAAAAGGGATTGAACAATATGTGGTAATTGCTGCACCACATACAAGTAATTGGGATTTTATTTACACTCTTGCTGTATTTTTCTCTCTAAAAATTCCAGTTCGGTTTTTGGCAAAAGCCGAATTATTTAAATGGCCATTAAAACATATGATGTTAAGCTTTGGTGGCTTAGCTGTTCAAAGAAGTAAGAGCAATAATTTGGTAGATATAATGGTAGGGTTGTTTGCCCAAAACCAGCAGCTAAAATTATTAATACCCGCCGAAGGTACTAGAGGCAAAGTAACCAAATGGAAAACAGGATTTTATCATGTTGCTCTAAAAGCAAACGTGCCTGTTTTAATGGGATTTTTAGATTATGAACAAAAGAAAGCTGGCTTTGGCCCATTATTATATTTAACAGGCAACCCATTAACCGATGCCAATTCAATTAAAGATTTTTATAGAAATATTAAAGGAAAACATCCTGAATTATTCGATGTGGAAGCATTGGTATTAGACTAATTTTTTTATTTTACCGTTAGTAACAAGTTAAATGTTTTAAAAATAAACCCATTTTAGTTTAATAATTCGCTAAAAAACAACTGAATTGTACCACTAAACGACTCAACATAAATAATTAGGCCTAAATTGTGAGCATTCAAAATATTCAACCTAATTGTAATGCTCGTTATTATCACGTTCTTTTTGCTTCACTGGTTTTTATCCTTGTTTTTTCATTCGTTTTTTTTACACCGATTTGCATCTCATAAGATGTACACCACCAGTAAAAATTGGGAGCGTTTTTTTTATCTTGCAACATGGTTTGTTCAAGGCTCCTCGTATTTAGTGCCAAGAGCATATGGCGTAATGCACAGAATGCACCATGTTTATAGCGATACAGAACAAGATCCACATTCGCCACATTTTTTTAAAGATGTGTACCAAATGATGCAGAGCACTATTTTAATTTTTCGTAGTTTTTTAACGGGCAAACGTTTACCAGATCCACAGTTTACAAAAGAATATTTACCTGTTTGGGATAAGCTAGACAAATTTGGCCATCACCCAATTACAAGATTAGCTTTTATGGCAGCTTATGTTGCAGTATACGTAATTTTTGCTCCAAATTTTTGGTGGTATTTATTATTACCCATCCATTTTTTAATGGGGCCAATACAAGGTGCAGTTGTAAACTGGTGTGGTCATAAATATGGATACAGCAATTTTAACAACGGAGATCATAGTAAAAATAGTACTCCATGGGGCATTTTTTTAATGGGTGAATTGTTTCAAAATAACCATCACTATGCAAAAGACGATGCCAATTTTGCAAAAAAATGGTACGAATTTGATCTTACTTTTTTCTTTATGAGGGGTCTTAATGCAGTGGGTATCATTAAAATAATACCATCAACCATTCATCCAGTTGCACAAAATTCAATTGCTTAAATTTAATATAATGACTAGTCCTAGAAAAACGATACAGGATTAATAATAAATAAAAGTACAATTTTAAACAGAAGTAAGCTCAAATTTACTTCTGTTTTTTATTTTATAAGTTCTCATTTGTATTTCATTTTGTGCATGCATTTGTTCAGG
>JANOZK010000112.1:0-4638 GCA_031429335.1 Chitinophagaceae bacterium
AAGCAAGTGTATCAAAACCAATTAGCAGGTGGTGTACAAGCAATAAATATTAGTAAACTAGCCCAAGGCAATTATGTAGTAGAAATTACCGATACCAAAGGCAATAGAGCAGTAGAAAAATTAGTGAAACAGTAAAACAAGATTAGCCACAGAGGCACAGAGAACAAAGCGTAACACGGAGATAAATTGAAATCTAAAACTTTGTGTTCTTTGTGCCTTAGTGGCAAAAAATTAAACTAAACACAGAGTAAAAAGAGTTAAACGCTCAAACTTATAAACTTCCCAATCCCCCTTTAGGGGTTAGGGGCAAACTTTAAACTCATCATATGAAACAGAATAACACCAAGGCACTAAACAGCATTTTATTGCTTTTTGTACTATTCCTCCTACCAACTTTAAGCATAGCACAAGATGGTTTTGGAGAAGTAATAGAAGATGTACCTATTGACGGAGGTCTATCGCTTTTAGTGGCAGCAGGCGTTGGCTATGGTGCTAAAAAATTGAGAGAGAAAAGAAATAGAAAATAAATAAAAAAAGGGCTCCAAATATGGAGCCTTTTTTCTTTACACAGGTACAAGAAAGAAGTCGTGTCTAGAAATAAGATTTGGAAGATTTTAATTTGAATACTTAATTAAGCAAAGATTGCAAAGTACTTACAATATAGAAAGCTGTGAGTAAAGTCTTATGAATATAAAGTATAAGGCAAATATTTCTTATATTTCACACTCTTGACAATGGCTTAAATTTTTATTTTACAAAAAGATTGCTTTATTCATCTAAAGTATGTACGTTTATGCTGTAGCTAAAAATGTTACACGTTTTTTCGGATTATGATTACTGAACGTATTCTATCTCCTCTAAGCTTACTGCTCACTTTGTAGGCAAAGTCCGGACAAAATATCTTCCTTTTTTTACAAATTATTAGTACAAAAATTTAATGTTTTGTTGATGTTTATGTAAATACATCAGCGATAGTTTATTACGTCATTCTATTTGAACACTCGTATAATTATTAAAACTAACTCAAATAAACATGAAAAAAAGTTGAATGCATATAAATAAATCATTTGAAAAATAATAGGTAAAATAGACCTCTAAATTTTAATAGCTAAACATATCTCCTAAATTTTTTAACCCTTACACATGAAACAAAAAGCACTCTTAATTATGTTGTTGGCAACAGTATTAACAGCCAAATCTGCTGATTATTACTGGGTTGGTGGTACCGGTAATTGGACAGATGTTGCTACACATTGGGCTACTACTTCAGGTGGTGGTACATTCCAAGTCGTAGTACCTACCTCTTTAGACAATGTATTCTTTGACGCCAATTCATTTACAGGGGCAAGTCAAGCAGTTACTGGAAATATTGGTACAGTTAGTTGCAATAATATGAGTTGGACGGGGGTAACAAATAGTCCCACCTTTAATATGCAGAATAACAATCTTTATATTTATAGTTCCCTGACTTTAGTAGCAGGGATGACTGCAAGTAATTTTGGAAATGGAGGGAACGGAGTATTTTTTGCATCAACTGCTACTGGTCAAACAATTACTACTGGAGGACAATCAGTGGGTCAAGTTTATTTAATTGGTGTTGGCGGAGGATGGACATTACAGGATGCAATAACAGCACCGGGGGGAATATTTTTACAAAGTGGTTCTTTCATTACCAATAATCAAACCTTAACCATACTTTACTTCAGTTCTCAAACTTCCAATATAAGAAGCCTGAACTTGGGCACTTCAACAATAAATCTGTCTTTTAGCAATCCTTGGACAATATCAGGTTCAAATTTTACTTATGTAGCCAGCAGCCCCACCATCAATGAATCGGGTGGGGGCACTTTTATAGGTGGAGGCTATGCTTATTATGATATAAACTTTACAGGGTCAGGTGCAGGTACAATATCAGGTGTTTCTAGTGCTCATGATGTTAGTTTTGGAGGAAACGGAACAATCAATGGTGCTACATTTAATAATGTAACATTTGGTGGCAATGCAACCATTAATGGTAGTAATACTTTTAATAATATTTCTTTTGGTGCAGGCAAAGTGAATACTTTTCAGGCAAGCACCACACAAACTGTAAATGGAACTTTTACTTCAGGTAGTTCATGTACTGGCTTTTCAACTTTTACTTCTAGTACTAGCAGTGCTGCCACTATTTCAAAAAGTTCTGGTAGTGTTATTGTAAATTATGTTAATCTAAGCAATATTACTGGTACAGGTGGTGCAACATTTACTGCAAATAATACCATAGCTTCTGGCACCAATACAGGATGGACAGTGTCGCCATTAAGTTCAAATAATTTGTATTGGATTGGAGGCACAGGTAATTGGAATGACGGTAGCCATTGGTCTTTAACTAGTGGAGGTGCTGCTTATAATTGTTCGCCTACATTATTGGACAATGTATTCTTTGACGCCAATTCATTTACAGGAGCAAGTCAAACTGTGACTGGAAATATAGCTACGCTATCCTGTAATAATATGAATTGGACTGGGGTTACCAATACTCCTACCTTAAATATGAACAATAATTTATTGTACATATATGGTTCCTTAACGATGGTAGCTGGGATGAATACAAGTAATTTTTTCTGTTGTACAAATAGTATAACATTTAAGGCAACATCCACAGGAAAAACCATTACAACAGGAGGAAGATCAATTGGTCAGGTATGGCTTGATGGTGTTGGTGGAGAATGGACATTACAAGATGCATTAACTGCACCAGGAGGAATTTTTTTAATAAACGGTTCCTTTATTACAAATAATCAAACGTTAACCGTTTTTTATTTTAGTTCAAATAATTCTAACGTAAGAAACTTAAATATTGGTTCCTCAACAATAAATGTTTCCTATGGTCAGCCTTGGGAATTAGGTGGTACTAACCTTACTTTTTCAGCTACAACACCAACAATAAATGCCTCTGGTGGTGGTAATTTTATTGGTGGTGGAAGAGCATATCACAATATAAATTTCACAGGGTCATCTGTTGGAACTATTTCTGGTGTTACTACTGCTAATGATGTTAGTTTTACAGCAAATGGAACAGTAACAGGTCCTTCAACTTTTAATAATGTAACATTTGGTGGCAATGCAACAATTAATGGTAGTAATACTTTTAATAATCTTACATTTTATTCTGGAACCACCAATACTTTAGCAGCCGGAGCTACCCAAACAGTTACTGGAACTCTAACAGCTACGGGTACTGGAGGCTTTCTAATTACTATACAATCCTCCTCAGCTTCTCCAACAATACTATCAAAATCAAGTGGCAATGTTTGTTTCGATTATGTACGCTTACAAAATATCACAGGAACTGGTGGTGCTACATTTGATGCAGGTATTAATACACATTCAACAGATTTAGGTGGTAATACCGGATTTGCTTTTACAGGAATATGTACTTTACCACCTTATCCTCCATTTTTGTGGAAAGGTGCAACAAATACATCTTGGACAACAACAACAAACTGGAGTCCAGGTATTGTTCCTTCGAGTTCTTCTAATATTATCATTTCTACGGCAAATAATGCACCCGTAATCAGCACTACTCAGGCAGTTAATAATGTTACGATTAATTCTGGTACATCTCTAACTGTAACTGGCACATTACAACTTGGTGGTGCAATTACAAATAATGGTACACTAACAGCAACAGCAGGTACAATTAGTATGGTGGGTTCCTCTCCTCAAACAATTGCTGCATCTACATTTGCTAGCAATACTGTTCAAAACTTAACAGTCAATAATGCAGCAGGTGTTACACTTGCTGGTATATTAAATGTTACTGGTACATTAACACCAACAGCAGGTACTTTAACTACAGGCGGATTCTTAACCTTAAAAAGTACAGCCACAGGTACAGCAAGTATTGGCAACTCTGCAGGTACAATTTCAGGCAATGTAACTGTAGAGCGTTTTATACCAGCCAAAGCTGCACGTAAATTTAGTTTTGTAAGCAGCCCAATAACTACACCTATAAGCACCAGCTGGCAAACCAATACACATATTACAGGTGCAGGTACTGGTGGCTCAGTTTGCCCAAGCTTAACTGCAAATACTAATGGTTTCGATGCAACTGTAACCAATGCACCAAGCATGTTAGTGTTCAATGGTGCTGCAACCGCAGGCAGCCGTTGGGGTTCTGTAACCAATACCACTACCACCAATTTAACACCAGGTGTAGGTTATAGAATGAATGTTCGTGGACCAAGAGCAACCGGTTGTGGTTTGTTAGATGGTACAAGTTTAATACCAGCAGCCACTACCTTAAGTGCAACAGGAGCAATAACCAATACCGTAAATAGTGGCAACGTTTCAGTGCCTGTAAATAGCTTAGGTACTGGTACCGATGGTTATGTATTAATAGGCAACCCTTACCCAGCAGTAATAGACTTTAATGCTTTTCGTACAACCAATGCAGCTAAAATTGCCAACGAGTATAAAACCTATAGCCCAGCCAATGCAGCAGGCACTTATACCACATGGAATGGTGGAAGCCTTACCAATGCAGGTGGTTTAACCAATGGGCAATACATAGCCAGTGGCCAAGCATTTTTTGTACAAAAATTAGCAGCAGGTGCAGACAATTTAAGTTTTACAGAAGCACATAAAGCAGCACAA
>JANOZK010000113.1:0-55692 GCA_031429335.1 Chitinophagaceae bacterium
CATTAATCAAATTAAATTTGAGTGCCAACCTTGGACTAGAGGTACTATATATATGGATAATATTTATTTTGTATCCTCTGCTTTACCGGTAAGTTTATTTGATCTTAAAGCAATAAAAAATACAAATAGTGTAACTGTAAACTGGAAAACTGCAACAGAAACAAACAACAAAGGTTTTTTTGTTGAGCGTAGTAACAACGCCAATAGTTTTACAGAATTGATGTTTGTTAATGGTACAGGTAACTCTTATTCAATAAAAGCGTACAGTATTACTGATAATAGCCCTTTAAAAGGTACCAATTATTATAGATTAAAGCAGGTTGATAACGATGGTAAGGCAACCTATTCAGCAACGGTTGCTGTTAAGTTTTCTGATGTTCAAAGCCTAGGATTTACTTTTTATCCTAATCCGGTAAAAAATAAATTAACAGTTTTGGTAGAAAAAATTGAATCGAATAACGCTAGTTTAAATATGACAAGTATCGATGGTAAATTGGTTAAATCTTACACGTTAAAAACGACGAACTCTAATAGTAGCTTTTTAATAGATGTTCAAGCCTTACCTAAAGGGATGTATCAATTAACTTTAACCGATGGTGGTTCAGTAAAAACCAGTAAAGTAATTGTAGAATAGTAGGTAGTTTTTAGTTGAAGATGGGGGCTGTTAATTCAGCCTCCTTTTTAAAAGACAAATTTTTTTATAGTTACATCAATTAATCACAAACTGTATTCACAATAAATTTTTTATTTAGGTATTCACATTTAAAAACGATTGCATTATGAAATTAAAAACTTCCATGCTTTGTTTAGCTTTTGTACTTTTCGGTTTTGTTCATAAAGCCACAGCACAAAATATAGCTGTAACAGGTAAAGTAAAAAGCAAAACAACAGCACAAGCCCTAAGTGGGGTTAGTATTAGAGTAGAAGGTACTAACACCGCTACAGTAAGTAACGAAGAAGGCTCTTTTACCATTGCAGGTAAAAAAGGTGCTGTAGTAGTTTTTACCTATACAGGTATGAACAATTATCGCTATGTTTTAAATCAAACTGGCACCATCGAAATTAACATGGACGAAGCCCCAAATAACTTAAATGAAGTTATTGTTGTGGGTTATGGCACACAAAAAGTAACCAAAGTATCTGGGGCAATTTCTACAATAAAAAGTGCCACAATAGAAAAATTAAAACCAGTTCGTGTAGATGAAGCCTTACAAGGAACTGTTTCTGGTGTTACTGTTATACAGGCTGGTGCTCCAGGTGCACCTTCACTTATTTCAATAAGAGGTATTCCATCATCAGCTGGTAGTGCTCCTTTAATTGTCGTAGATGGAGTTCCACAAGTTCAAGCAGATTTAAATTCAATTAATCCAGCAGATATAGAAAGTATCAATGTGTTGAAAGACGCCGCCAGTGCTGCAATTTATGGTGTTAAGGGTGGTAATGGTGTAGTACTAGTTACAACAAAAGCGGGTCGTAAAAATCAAAAAACAGTATTTAGTCTTAATAGCACTTATGGTATACAAGAGGTGATTAGTACCATACCAGTTTTAAATGCAGCCGAATATGGAGCCATTATCAATGAAGGTAGTCTTGCATCGGGTGGAGGTATTGTTTTTCCCAATGTAGCTGCTTTAGGTGTTGGTACCGATTGGCAAAGTCAGGTTTTTAGACGTGCTCCACTGCAGGTACACAATTTAAGTGCACAGGGTGGGTCAGACAAAGCAACCTATTTTCTTGCAGCTGGTTATACAAGTCAAGGTGGTATTGTTGGTGGTTACGATAAATCGAGGTTTAATAGGTTAAACTTAACAGCCAACTTGAATATTGATTTAACCGAAAAAGTGAAATTGGTTTTAAATACTTCTTACCAAAACCTTAGTTCTAAAGGTATTCAAGAAAATTCTTTTAACAGTGTATTAGGTAGTGCATTAAACTACGACCCAACGGTACCAGTTTTTAACCAAACACCTAACACTGTTGGCCAATATGGGTTTAGTACTAATATTTTAAAAGAAATATTTAACCCATTAACCAAATTAGAAAATACCTATAACCAAAATATTGGTAACAAATTGTACGGTAAAATAGAATTACAGTACCAAATACTAAAACGTTTAAAATTTAGCTCTCGTTTTGGTTATACCACATTTAACAGTAATGCCAAATCTTTTTCCCCATTGGTATTTTGGGGCTTGAACAATGTAGATAATAGTTTGGACCAATTTGGTACAAAAATCGCTGGTCGTTTTAACAGTGTAGCACACGATAAAGCAACTAATAATAGCTTTACCTTAGAAAATTTCGTTAACTACGACTTTAAAATAAAAGACCACAGTTTTGAAACAGTTGTAGGTACTTCTTTGCAAAAGGAATCTGGCAATACAGCTGGTGCAAGTAGGCAAGATGTTCCTTTTAACTCTTGGGATTTTGCCGATTTTACTGCTGCAACCGGCATCAATAACAGTACCAATACTGATGCATTGAGGGGTTATTACTTTCAATATTTTAAACGCAACGCATCTTTTTTTGCTAGGATAAACTATGATTATCAAGAAAGATTTTTAGCTTCCTTTTTAATTCGTAGAGATGGTTCTAGTGTATTTGGATCTGCAAATAAATGGGTAAACCTACCATCGGCCTCTTTGGGTTGGGTAGTTAGTAAAGAAAAATTCTTTAACTCAAAAACCATCAATTTCTTTAAAATAAGAGGTAGCTATGGTAGTGGAGGAATTGACAATGTACAGCCTCAATTTAGACAAATTCTAACAGACTATGGAGCTTCTTTATATGGCCTTGGGAATTCTGTTGGTACTACTTTTGGCAATAATTTTGTAACAGGATCTACTCTTGGCAGCTTGGGTAATGAGGAGTTAAAGTGGGAGCAAAACTCTCAGTTAAATGTTGGATTTGAAATGAATATGTTCAAAAATAAATTGAGCATTACAGCCGATTATTACGAAAGAAGAACAAAGAATTTGTTGTTTCCTGCAGTAACCTCACTTTATTTAGGAACAATTCCAGCACCAACAGCTAATGTTGGTTCTACCAAATCTAGTGGAATAGATATATCTATATCGTATAACGATAGAATTGGGAAAGATTTTAAATTTACCAACATGTTAGCTTTTACCACTGTTAAAAATATGGTAACAGCTACCAACGAAGGTGGAACTTCAATTATTCCTGGTGGAGGTTTCTTTAATGGACAAAGCCAAGTAGTTACTGCTTTCCAGCAAGGTTTTACACCTGCTTATTTTAGAGGGTTTAAAACAGATGGCTTATTTCAATCGACAAGCGAAATTGCCAAAAGTGCACGACAAGATGGTGCACAACCTGGCGATATAAAATTTGTAGATATAAACAATGATGGAGTAATTGATGGCAATGATAGAACGCAAATTGGCGATCCTTATCCTACCTTTACTATTGGTTGGACACTAGGTTTTGAATATAAAAACTTCGACTTCAGTGCATTTACCTATGCCTCTGTTGGAAATGATATTTACAGAGCCATCGAAAGAAACGACAATCTAACCAATAAATTTCAAGATGTATTAAGCAGATGGACAGGCCCAGGAACAACCAATGATGCTCGTTTTCCGAGATATTCATTTACAGATCCTAACAACAACAGCAGAGTATCTGATAGATATGTAGAAGATGGTTCTTTTGTTAAATTAAGAAATTTACTAATTGGCTATACTTTTCCAACAAAAGTGTTGGGTAAGGCATTTAAAAGTGTGAGAATATATACACAAGTAAGAAATGCTTTTGTATTAACAAAATACTCTGGTTACGACCCAGAAATTGGATCGCCTGGTATTTTAGAAGTAGGAGTTGATAGAGGTGCTTATCCTTTAGCTAGATCTTATGCATTTGGCCTAGACATAAAATTTTAACTAATTAAATTTTTTATATGAAAAATATTAAAATAGTGTTATCCATTTTACTTATTGGAACACTAGTGTCCTGCAAAAAATGGGTTGACTACAACCCAAGAGAAGATTTTAAAATTACCGATTTAGATTACCTTAAATCTGAAAGCGATTATAGATCTATGGCGGTAGGTGCTTATGCACCTCTAGCATGGTTAAATCAAATTGTGCCTATTGGTGATATTGCATCAGACAATTCAGTATCGGGTGGCGAAAGTGCAAGTGATACACGCTCTTTACAAGATATTGATAATTTTACCACTGCACCCATAAACGATATATTGACCGATTTATGGAGATTTGCTTACGAAGGAATAAACCGTGCTAATTACCTACACCAATTTAAAAATACGAATTTAGATGGGCAGAGCATCGTTTTTTCGGGTAAAGAATCATTGTATGGTGAGGTTTATTTTCTAAGAGCTTATTACTATTTTTCGTTAGTTCGTTTATTTGGTGATGTGCCTTTGTTTGTTGATAAAAGATTGTCTTTCTCAGATTCAAAAAAATTACAAAGATCGCCCAAGGCAGATGTTTATAAGCAAATTGAACTAGATTTAGCTGCCGCAATTGCAGTTTTACCAAATATACAATCAGAAAAAGGTAGAATTACAAAATATGCTGCACAAGCATTGTTGGGTAAAGTATTATTATATCAAAACAAGTTTGATGCTGCTGCAACTATGCTTGAAAATGTAATTACACCCAATGCGTTTAGTTTGGTACCCAATTTTGGTTCTATATTTTTGTTAAGCGGCGAAAATGGTCCAGAATCTGTTTTCGAAATACAATATACAAGCACTAACCCAACTTATGCTTGGGGTAATATTTGGCAAAATTCTGGTAACATAGCAGTACAGCAATGTGGTGTTAGAGGATTAAACGGATCGTCTGCAATGCCTTACGCCAATGGTTGGAGCTTTAATTTACCTACCCAAAACTTAGCCAATGCATTTGCTGCTGGCGATACAAGAAAAGATGTAACTATTTTAGATATTGCAGCGTATGCAG
The DNA here is from genome assembly GCA_031429335.1 of Chitinophagaceae bacterium. Taxonomy (GTDB): domain Bacteria; phylum Bacteroidota; class Bacteroidia; order Chitinophagales; family Chitinophagaceae; genus UBA1930. The sequence continues at coordinate 4,947 of JANOZK010000113.1, forward strand.
CAGCTAACCCAAGTTTTGGTATTAGTTACCAAGTAGCACCTTATAGAAATACAGGTTTTTATAACCAAAAATATCAACCACGTAAGGGCGAAACATCTGGTCAATTAGAATTGAATTATACCAATAATTTTAGAACCATTCGTTATGCCGATGTATTGTTAATGGCTGCAGAAGCTAACAACAGGGCAACTTCTGCAAATGATACTAAAGCTAGAACTTATTTAAATCTGGTTCGTCGTCGTGCATTTGGTAACAATAACAACGATGTTACAGCAGCTGGTACAGCTTTATACGATGCTATTTTAGCCGAACGTAGATTAGAGTTGGCTATGGAAGGTGAACGCTATTTTGATTTAGTTAGAACAGGAAGAGCTGTTGCAACCCTTGGTACACTTGGTTTTAGAGCCAATAAGCATGAAGTATTTCCTATACCACAACCCGAGATTGATATCTCTGGTATTTCTCAAAACCCTGGTTACTAATTCATTCATACATAAATTTTAATAAAATGAATACAATACAAAAAATTTGCTCTTACTTTCTGCTTTTGGTTGTAATGGCCTCTTGCAAAAAGCAAACTAACGATAACATAGATTTTGTAAAAACTGGTAAAGCAGTTACTGACTTAGCTTTTACAGTAGCATTAACACCTGCAGGTGCAGCAACAGTTACACCAACAGCAAATGGTGTTAGTAGGTTTAATGTATATTTTGGTCAAGCACCAAATGCTCCAGTTGCTGTAAGCCCTGGAAAAACAGGAACCTATTCATACACTGTTGATGGATCTTATACCATTAGAGTTGTTGCATATAATTTATCTGGCGATTCTTTAGTTTTAACCAGGCCAGTTACCGTAACAACATCTCAATTATTGGTAGATTTTGATACCCCAGCCAATACTTATCCTGGTGGTTCATTTGGTGGTGCAGCTTTTGCTAGAGTAGCAAATCCCTCTGCAACTGGCATTAACACCAGTGCAAATGTTGGCAGAATTATCAAAGGAACTCCTGGATCACCATCAGAAACCTGGGCTGGTGTTACCATTAATACAAGTTCTCCATTTGGGTTTAGCACAAGAGGTATAGTAAGAATGAAAGTTTATGCACCACGTGTAGGTGCAGTATATTTATTTAAACTAGAAAATCCTTCAACTGGCACAACCGTAGAAACCCAAGCAGTAACTACTGTTGCAAATGCTTGGCAAGAGTTAACCTTTACAATGGATCCTTCTGTAAATGGAAGAACTTTTGGAGGTATGAGTGTTTTCTTTGAATTTGGTTTAGCCGGAAACGGTTCTGCAAACTTTACAGGATACTTTGATGATATAAGAATATTTCCTTAATTTTTAATTTCAAAAAAATATTGCCATGTTACATAATTTAAAACAAACCTTAACAATAACAATCTCAAGTTTTTTGTTATTGGTTGCTTGTAAAAAAGAAGACAAAACTTTTGGTGATTTAACACCGCCTGAAAAGCCAGTAATTACAGTGGATGTAGTAGGTAAATCTTCTACTAGACCAGCTGGCGATGGTAGTGGTAAAGTTAATTTTACCATTGTTTCAAAAAACGCCATCAATTACACAATTGACTTTGGTAATGGTTCAATTTCACAGCCTACTACTGCCAATGAGCTTTCTACTTCATACGCACATGTTGGAGTTAGAACAATCACAGTTACTGCTATTGTAAGCGGTGTGGGTGGGTTAACTAGTTCTGCTACTGCAACATTTGACGTAAGAAAAGATTATACACCACCGGCAGAATTGGTAACTCAATTAACCAATGATGCTTCAAAAATTTGGAAAGTAGATTCTGTAGCTTTTGGGCACTTAGGTGTAGGACCAGGGGGTGCATTTTTGCCAATTTGGTGGGAAGCTCCAGTTAACGATAAAGCAGGCTTAGGTATATATGACGATGAATATACATTTACTAAAACTGGTAATGTTTTTGCACACAAAACAAATGGTACAATTTTTGGAAAGAGAGAATATTTAACAGACTTTAATCCAGCTTTAACAGGTGCTCCTGGAGATTTTACTTTAACTGGCCCAACAGCAGCCAACTACTCAGAAGGGTTTAGTTATGATGGTATTGGAGCAACCGAATTTATACAATTTACTACAAAGGGACATATGGGTTTATATGTTGGTGCACAAAGGTTTCAAGTTTTAACTAGATCGGCAACTAAAATGTTTTTACGTTGTGTTGGTCGTGATGGCAATTCATGGTATGTAAGAATTAAATCAATATAAAATCTTTTTATGTATAGATTGCTTTTTGTAATAGCTTTTGTGATTTGTGGCTGTGGTTGCGGATCAAAAGAAGCAGCTGTTGTTGGCTCGGTTCCAACCAACCTTACCTTATCTGCTGTGGTTAGTAACGACAATAGTGGTAATGTAACTCTTACTGCTTCGGCAACTGGTGCAACCACTTACGATTTTAATTTCGGCAATGGTGCATTTCAATTGGTGCCAACAGGAACTATTACTTACAAGTATATTAGCAGTGGCACTTATACAGTAATGGTTATTGCAAAAAATGCAACTGGTTCTTCAGCTGCTAAATCAGTCGATGTAACTGTTTCAGTAACTGCTACTTCTGCTAGTTTAATATGGTCCGATGAATTTAATACACCTGGAGCCCCAGACCCAACAAAATGGGGTTATGACATTGGCACTGGTAGTGGTGGTTGGGGCAATAACGAATTGCAGTTTTATACCAATCGTTCACAAAATGTAATCATTGAAAACGGTGTTTTAAAAATTAATGCTATCAAAGAAAGCTTCAGTGGAAGTAATTATACTTCTGCAAGGTTGTTAAGCAAAGATAAGTTTTCATTTAAGTATGGTCGTATTGAAACTAGGGCAAAAGTACCTGCTGGTGTTGGTACTTGGCCAGCAATTTGGATGTTGGGTAGTAATTTTCCAACGGCTGGTTGGCCTGCTTGTGGTGAAATAGACATTATGGAACATAGGGGAATGGAACTAAATAAAATTTTTGCAACTCTCCATTATCCAGGTAATTCTGGTGCAAATGGTAGAGGTGGTACTACAACCATCAGCAATGCAACCACCGAGTTTCATAATTATAAAGCCGATTGGACAGCTACAGAAATAAAATTTTATGTAGATGATCAATTGTTTTTTACATTCCCAAATAACAATTCTATTCCATTTAATCAAAATTTTTTCTTTATTCTAAATCTAGCTATTGGTGGTAATTTTGCTGGGCCAGTAGCACCTAGTCTTACAAACGCCACATTGGAAATAGATTACATTAGGGTATATCAATAAGATGTTATTCTTACAAATATTTGGCAATATTTATTTAAAAAAATATTGCCAAATATTATTTATCTCTCGTTTATTTTTTTGTTGGCTGTTATTTGAGTAATAATAACAGTTTACCTTTTATCTACTTTACTTTTTGATCTTTTTTTTATGTATTATTTGAAAAAATATCTACCAGTTATTTTCCTTACATTATTCATATTTACAAATGGGTGTAAGCCAATTTCTAGCAAAGGCAATAAAGCCGCTGCTATTGAAAGGCGAATCGATTCATTAATGGCATTAATGACACTCGAAGAAAAAGTGGGGCAAATGAACCAATACAATGGGTTTTGGGATATTACTGGTCCTGCACCTAAAGCTGGTAATGCTAAAATGAAATACGAACACCTCAGAAAAGGATTGGTTGGTTCTGTTTTAAATGTAAAGGGCGTTAAAAATGTTAGAAAATTACAAGAGCTAGTTGTAAATGAATCTCGTTTACACATACCACTAATATTTGGTTTCGATGTAATTCATGGTCACAAAACTTTATCTCCTATACCGCTTGGAGAAGCTGCAAGTTGGGATATAGAAGCCATCGAAAAATCAGCTAGAGTTGCAGCTATCGAAGCATCGGCGGTAGGCATTAATTGGACCTTTGCACCAATGGTTGATATTTCTAGAGATGCCCGTTGGGGAAGGGTAATGGAAGGTGCAGGTGAGGATACTTATTTGGGTTCAAAAATTGGTGTAGCTCGTATTCATGGCTTTCAAGGCGATGATTTATCTGCCAATAATACTATTGCAGCAACCGCCAAACACTTTGCTGCATATGGTTTTGCAGAAAGTGGTAAAGATTATAATACTGTAGATATTGGTACTTCAACATTATACAATATTGTTTTACCACCTTTTAAAGCAGCTGTTGATCATGATGTTAAAACGGTGATGAACTCTTTTAATGTGGTTAATGGCATTCCGTCAACAGCCAATAGTTTTTTACAAAGAGATATTTTAAAAGGCTTATGGAAATTTAATGGCTTTGTAATTTCTGATTGGGGTTCTGGTTTAGAAATGATTGATCATGGTTTTGCTACAGATTTAAAACATGTTGCAGAATTATCGGCAAATGCTGGTAGCGATATGGATATGGAGTCTTATGCGTATGTTACTCATTTAAAAGAATTGGTAGAAAATGGTAAAGTAAACATTAAAATAGTAGACGAAGCAGTTAGAAGAATTTTACGTGTTAAGTTCGAATTAGGACTGTTCGATGATCCTTACAGATATTGCAACGAACAAAGAGAAAAAGATTTAATCTATCATCCTACCCATTTAGCTGCTGCCTTAGATATGGCAAAAAAATCGATTGTATTATTAAAAAACGATACAATTGCAACTACTAAACAACCATTATTGCCACTCAATAAATTGCAGCAAAATATTGCCATTATTGGTGCTTTAGCCAACGATAAAAATAGCCCATTAGGCAGTTGGCGAATAGGTTCAGACGATAGCACTGCTGTTTCTGTGGTTGAGGGTATTCAAAAATATACACAACAATTTAAATATATTAAAGGTGCCGATTTAGTTACAGGCAACGTAAATTTTATTAGTGAATTAACTATAAATGAAACCGATAAATCGGGTTTCGATGCAGCCATTCAGTTGGCCAAAAAATCGTCTGTGGTTGTTATGGTATTGGGCGAACATGGTTTTCAAAGTGGAGAGGGTAGAAGTAGAACTAAATTAGATTTGCCGGGCGTTCAACAACAATTATTAGAAGAAGTATATAAAGTAAATAAAAATATAGTCTTGGTTTTAATGAATGGTAGGCCTCTTGCCATTACCTGGGCTGCAAAAAATATACCAACCATACTCGAAACATGGCATTTGGGTACACAATCGGGCAATGCTATTGCCGAAGTTTTATTTGGCGATTATAACCCAAGTGGTAAATTGCCCATGAGTTTTCCAAGAAGTGTAGGGCAGGTTCCTATTTATTATAATTATTACAACACAGGTAGACCAGGGCCAAAAGCTGAGGTTTTTTGGTCTCATTATTCTGACGAATCTGTTAAGCCATTGTATCCTTTTGGCTTTGGTTTAAGCTATACTAAATTTAAGTACAGCAATCTAACAATTGATTCAACAAATACTTCAAAAATAGTTGTAACAACTACCATACAAAATGCTGGTAATTTTGAAGGAGAAGAAGTAGTTCAACTTTATATTAGAGATAGAGTGGCAAGTGTAGTTAGGCCAGTTAAAGAATTAAAAGGCTTTAAAAAAATTAAACTTGCAAAAGGAGCAACCACTACTGTACAATTTGTTTTAACCGATGCAGAACTAGGCTTTTATAATAATGATGGGAAGTTTATGGTAGAACCAGGTGTGTTTGATGTTATGGTAGGCACCAATTCTCAAGAAGGCATAGTTGGTAGTTTTACAAAAAAATAATTAACCTCCCCAATACAGAAAAAAGAGGCTTCTTTATTGAAGCCTCTTTTCTTTTTATTCTATTTGCAAGGTGTCAATATCTTCAAATACATTTGTAGCATGGCTGTAAAGCGAGTTAATATAGAGACATTTTTACAATTGGCACAAACACACGCTGTTGCAGACGTAAGAAGCCCAGCAGAGTTTCTGCATGCTCATATTCCTAATGCGTTTTCATTGCCATTATTTAGCAATGAAGAAAGAGCCATTGTTGGAACCAACTATAAACAAAAAAGTAGGCAAGATGCTATAAAAATTGGGCTAGATTTTTTTGGCCCTAAAATGAAAACTATTGTTGAGTTGGTAGAGGAGAAATTACAAACAACGACATCAAAAACTATTTTAGTACATTGTTGGCGTGGTGGCATGCGTAGTGCAGCCATAGCTTGGTTATTAGATTTGTATGGGTTTGAAGTTTATACACTCGAAGGCGGTTATAAAGCCTTTAGAAATTGGGTATTACAGCAATTTGAGTTACCCTATAATTTACAAATATTAGGTGGTTATACCGGAAGTGCAAAAACCGAAACCCTTGCTGTATTAAAAAAAATGGGCGAAACTGTTATAGATTTGGAAGCATTGGCAAACCATAAAGGCTCTGCTTTTGGTAGCTTAGGTTTGGGTAAACAACCTAGTGCAGAGATGTTCGAAAATTTACTGGCTTTAGCTTTATTTTCTTCTAACGTTAAAGGCGAAATAAGAGATACGTCATGTATTTGGTTAGAATCTGAAAGTCAAAGAATTGGTAATATTAATTTAGCCACACCTTTTTTTAATCAGATGAAAACTGCTCGGTATGTATTTATGGATGTGCCATTTAACGAACGATTAAAATTTATTCTTTCTGGTTACGGTAAATTTGAAAAAGGAGATTTGATAAATGCAATTCTACGAATTAAAAAAAGATTGGGAGGCTTAGATACTAAAAATGCAGTAAACTTTTTATTAGAAGACAATGTAGAAGCATGTTTTACCATTTTGCTAAAATATTATGATAAATACTACGAAAAAAGCAAGTTAGCCGATGGGCAATTGATAAAAAATATAACAGTTCTAGATACTAATTTTATCAATAATGCAACCACTTTATTAGCCTGGAAAAATGCCCAACATTAATTATGGAAATTACAGATCAAATAAAATTAACCCAATTTGCACATGGTGCTGGCTGTGGTTGTAAAATTGCACCACAGGTGTTAGAAACTATTTTAGGTGGAAACAAGCAAGAAAACTTTAACGCTTTGCTAGTAGGTAATGGTAGTAAAGACGATGCTGCTGTTTTTCAATTAAACGATACAGAAGCACTAATAAGTACAACAGATTTTTTTACCCCCATCGTCGACGATGCTTTTACCTTTGGGCAAGTAGCTTCTGCAAATGCAATTAGCGATGTGTATGCAATGGGTGGCAAGCCAATAATGGCTTTGGCAATTTTGGGTTGGCCAATCGATAAATTACCTGCAAGCTTGGCCCAGCAAGTATTAGAGGGTGCAAGAAGTATTTGTAAACAAGCTGGTATTCCTTTAGCAGGTGGCCATAGTATAGATACACCAGAACCAGTTTTTGGATTAAGTGTAAATGGTATCGTAGATATTACCCATCTTAAAAAAAATAATACAGCAAATATTGGCGATGTGTTGTTGCTTACAAAACCAATCGGAATTGGCATTTTGGCTACAGCTGCTAAACGAGATGTAATTGAGCCATTACACTTAGAAATTTTATATAAACAACTCATTCAGTTAAATAACATTGGGGAACAACTAGGAAAAATTGCTGGTGTTACTGCATTAACAGATGTTACAGGTTTTGGTATTTTAGGTCATTTAATTGAAATGGCAGAAGGTAGTGGTTTAAGTGCCTCCATTAATTATAGTAAAATTCCTTTATTGCAAGAAGTAAAAACCTATTTAGCTCAACGCATAGTACCCGATGCAACTTTTAGAAATTGGAATGGATACAGCGAAAAGGTAAAGTTTGAAACTGGTGTAAATGTTATGGAAGCCTTTCAAACCTTACCAGACCCTCAAACAAATGGCGGTTTATTAATAGCTGTACATCCAAGCCAACTATTAATTGTACAAGATTTATTAATTGCCAATGGATACGAAAATTTTATTGAACCCATTGGAGTTTTTACAGAACAACAATCAAAAATAATAACCGTTTTTGCTTAATTTTTTTGTTCTAGCATCAAATTATTAAGCACTTCAAATAATTCAATTATTATTGCACGATGCAGCAGCAAGGTTTTTTATTAACAACACTAAATGCCAAGTACATTCACATGAATTTGGCCATTCGTTTGTTGTACGAGTTAAATAAAACCGATGAAAGACTTAGCTGGAAAGAATTTACCATTAAAGAAGATAAACAAGAAATTGCTAATTACTGCTCTCAATTTGAAGTAGTATGTTTTAGTTGTTATATCTGGAATATTACCCAAACATTAGAGGTTGCAAGGTTAATAAAATCTTTAAACTCAAATACAAAAATATTACTTGGCGGACCAGAGGTGAGTTACGATTGGCACGACGTAATACTGTTGCCCGAAATAGATTTTATTATTACAGGAGAAGGTGAAGTACCTTTTACCAATTTTCTGAAACAATATCCAAATGTTTATTCAATTGCAAATATTGCGGCAAAACAAAATGGGGAGTTACAATACAAAAAAGACGCTGTAAATTTTGATTTAGAATTGTATGCCAATACCAATCCTTATCAAAACGATGATGTAACCACCTTGGGTAACCGAGTTTTATACATAGAAACATCAAGGGGTTGCCCATACAAATGCGAATTTTGTTTGGCCAGTTTAGACAATAGAGTTCGCTATTTACCAATGGATCATATTAAAAGTAACCTTCTTTTTTTAATGAATCATGGTAAAACCATAAAATTTTTAGATAGAACCTTCAACGTTAAAAAAGATTTTACACTAGATATTTTTCAATTTATTTTAGATAATGCTAAACCCAATACTGTTTTTCAATTCGAAATTACTGCCGATATTTTGCACCCAGCCATTATGCAATTTATAATTGATAAAGTACCAAAAGGGTTATTTCGTTTTGAAATAGGCATACAAACAGTTAACCAACAAGCTAATTTAGAAGTAAGCCGAAAACAAAATTTCTTTAAAACAAAAGAGGTAATATTAAAGTTACAAGACTATGTAGAAATGCACCTCGATTTAATTGTGGGCTTGCCGTTAGATTATTGGAGCGATATTAAATACAGCTTTGAAGAAGTGTTTAAATTGTTTCCACCAGAGTTACAATTAGGCTTTTTAAAGTTTTTAAAAGGAACACCTGTGAGAGAAAAGTATGAAAAATATGGTTATGTTTTCGACCCAATTGCTCCTTACCAAATTATTAAAAGTAATTATTTAAGTGAACAGGAATTGGCAGATATTGTAAAACTAGAACATGCTTTAGAAATTTATTGGAACAAAAAACGATTACCCCATGTTTTAAAATACATAACTACCAATTACAGCATTTTCGATTTTTTACTGTGCTTGGGTAAGTACTTTGAGCAAAAAAGTAGCTTTTTTTCTTACACTGCAATGGATATTTATAATATTGCCAACGGCTATACACAAGAAAATTTTGCAGATGATGTTGTAATGCAACAATTATTGGCAATAGACTATTACTTACAGCCAAAAATAAAACCAGCCGAAAAGTTTGTAGTAGAAATAGATAAGAAAGAAAAATTTAATGTTTTAGAACAATACAATTTACCACATCAAAAATTAAGATATACGGTTATATCCATTGATTTCGATTATGATAATTTTTTACAACATAACACTATCATCTTGATACCTCAATTATTAGTTATCGAATATACTGGCACTACAAAAGCAATTGTAAAAATGACTTTGAGCAAAGTTTTAGTTTAGTTTCAGTGGTTATTTTTTGCATTATTTTTATTGATTCAAGCAAAAAGCAATTTGTAGATTTTAATTGTACAGGTATATTTACTTTTGTTGCTACTTTTTTTTTATTTTTAGCGAAACTAAAATTATGCAACAGTTTATTTCACTAATTATGGTGTGTAGCTTTTTAAACTCAGCTTCTGCACAACCACTTTTTTTTGATGACTTCAATTATGGGTCCTCTGCTGGTTCAATTATCAGTTTATCCTCTGGCAAATGGCTTGAAAATCCAACTACTTCTACAGTAAATATTGTACAATACGATCCAAATGCAAGTTTAAGTTTTAACAGTTTTACTAATCTTGGTGGCAAATTAAATATTTTAAATACAGGTCAAGATATTACTGCTGGTTTATCCTCGGCAGTAACTGCTAATAATTTATATGCAGCTTTTTTAGTTAATTTCTCTGCAGCACAAACAACTGGTGATTACTTTTTTCACTTTATGCCAAACACAACAACTACAACTTATGTTGGAAGGGTTTTTGCAAAGCTGAATGGAAGTAATATCAATTTTGGATTGATGAAAAATAATGGTGGTGCTGTACCATACGCTAGTAATTCATATAATTTAAATACTACTTATTGTTTGGTTTTAAAATATGCTTTTAATCAAGATGGTTCTACCAATGATATAGTTACCTTGTATGTTTTTGACACAATAAATGGTTTGCCAAGTACAGAGCCGGGAACCTCAGAATTATCAATAAGTGCAAATACAGATGCCACATCTTTGGGAGCTATTGGTGTAAGGCAAGGAGCTGCAACTGCTGGTGCGTCAGCATCATTCGATAAAATTGTAGTAGATACCACTTGGCCCAATTTATTTGCAGTATTGCCTACAACATTACAATCTTTTAATGCTAAATCTAATAAAAATGGAGTTGAATTAAATTGGACATCTATCAACGAAATGAACTTTAATTATTATCAATTAGAGAAAAGTATTAGCGGTAGCGAATTTTCAACATTGGCAATTATAAAAGCTAAATCAATAAATGGTAGTGCAACCAATTATAGTTTTTTTGATGCTTCAATGACTGCCGAAAAACAATATTACAGATTGAAAATGGTAGATAAAGATGGCAAAAGTAAATACAGCCAAATTGTATTTATTAATACTCGAAGAGCTGTAGATTTTGCAGTTTATCCAAACCCTGTAATTGATCAAATGGTTGTTACACACCCCATAGTAAAAAGTAAAGATGTATTGAATATTTATACAATAAATGGGAGATTTATTAAAACAATTTTGCTAGCAGAAGGTACCATGCAAACCACTATTTCGGGTGCAAATTTGCCCAAAGGAAGCTATACTATTAGCCATATTCGAGAAGGAGTAATTAGCGGTTTGTCTTTCATTAAATAAATATTTAGATAGTTATTAATAAATCCTGTGATCATAATGAGCACAGGATTTATTATTTATAGACGAACTACATTAATTATTTAACTACAGGAATATGAATGGCAACTAAAGTGCCATTGTTTGTAGATGAATCCCATTCTGCAGTACCCTTTAAATAAGCTATTCGGGCTTTAATATTTTGTAAACCAATTCCTTGGGTTGTGTCGATTTTTATTTTGTTAAATCCAATACCGTTGTCTTCTATAGTGCAACTTAAACCATCTTTATCTTTAATTAAAGCAATATCTAATTTATTTGCTTGTGCATGTTTTATTACATTGGTTACTATTTCTTGTATAACCCTATATAATACTAATTCAATATTGTCTGGCAAACGATTTTCTAAACCTTCGGTATGTAAGGATACCTGAATTTGTTTGTGGTCTAGTTTATCTAAAAAAGATTTTATGGCCACCGATAATCCTGTTTTTAATAAAGCATTCGGCATCATGTTATGGCTAACACTTCTTACTTCTTTGCAACTTTCGTCAACTAGGGCAATTGTTTTATCGAGTAAAGTAATTTCTTGTGGGTTTAATAAATATATTCTAGCTGCTAGGCTCGATAAGTTCATTTTTGCAGCACTCATTAATTGACCTACGCCATCATGTAAATCTCTGGCAATACGTTTACGTTCTTTTTCTTCTGCAGCTAAAACCGCAACCATGGCTAGGTTTTGTTGTTCTAAAATGGTGTTTTTTAATTTATTTTGTTTACTATTCTGCACTAAAAAAAGCAATACCAACAGTAAAATTGAGCTTATGGTTATTGCTCCAATAATCAGTTGTTGATTTTTATTCTTTTCTTTTTGTATGGCTAATTCTTTTGTTTGTTGTTCTATTTCAAATGTTGATTTTAATGAATTTATCATTTCTAGGTTAGAACTATCTTTTAATAGAAGTGCCTCCTTTAAGTAGCTTATTGCTTTATCGGTATTGCCTTTTTGTTTATAAGCAGTACTTATCAATTGCAAAGCTTGTTGCTTAGTATTTAAGTTAATGGTGGTATTAATGGTTGTAGCTAAAACTGCAATGGCACTATCTATTTTTTGCGTTTGTAAAAATTTAGTTGCAACCAAAATTTGGCTGTCTACATTTTTTTGTGATTGTACCAACATTGGTAAATAACAAATGAGATGTACAACTAAAAATTTCCGTTTAAACATCCGCTAAAATAAACACGGTATTGCAGTAAAGCAATACCGTGTTGAGGGTATTTATACCAATATGAATTTTAATTTAGACCAAAACTTTCAGGTATAATGCCGATTGGATACCTGTTTAGAAATTTTATTTTGTCTATAACAGATATCACTTCGGTATTGTATTTTAAAAAGCAGTTAGTTTTTTCTAAAAGCCCATTGCCACATAGTTTTCCAAGTTGCTTTTTTGCCATACATTAAAATACCAGTTCTGTAAATTTTGCCAGCCAACCAAGTAGTTGCCACAAAGCCCACAATTAAACTAAGCATACTAATTATTAATTGAAATACTGTTACACCATCTGGCACACCATGTGCAACCCTTGCCATCATTACAATTGGGCTTGTTAAAGGAAAAATACTTCCAAAAATTGCTAAGCTACTATTGGGGTCGTTTACTGCTTTAGTCATAATTACCATTGCAAAAATTATAGGCATTGTAATAGGTAACATTAAACTTTGTGCATCTTGTGGATCCTCATTTACCGTACTACCAACAGCTGCAAAAAGAGAAGAATATAAGAAGTAACCACCTAAGAAATAAAAGATAAAGCAACCTAATATTAAAGGCCAGTTTATTTGGCTCATTCCATTCATTATGCCAGCCATTGCCCCACTTTGTTGTACTGCATTGCCAGCACCAACCATACCTGGCTGCATAGGTTGGTTTTGCATTTGGCCCATCATATCTGGAAAAATTAATGGTAATAGTACTTGTATACCCACCATTAAAATAATCCAAATTAAAAATTGTACCAAACCAACAGTTCCAATACCAGTTATTTTACCCATCATTAATTGGAAAGGCTTTACACTACTAACTATTACTTCTGCAATACGATTTGTTTTTTCTTCCATTACACCACGCATTACCATACTTCCATAAATAAACAAAATAATGTAAATTAAAAAACCAGATACAAAGCCTACTCCATAACTAATGCCAGCTTTTGTTTCGCTATCGCCCTTACCAGTAGTAGATTTAAATGTTACCTCGTTACTTTGTTGTAAACTATCTAATTGTGCTTTTGTTAAGCCACTACTGGCCAACATTTTTTTTTCTTCAATTGCATTTTTAATTCTGCGTTCAATTTTTTCTCTGGTCATTAACCCAATACTTTTTCCAGAAACAACTTGCAAAGAATCTTTATTTAGCTTAATGTCAAACATTTTTGGCACAAATACAAAAGCATCTATTTTTTTATCTTCAACCTGCTTGGCTAAAGTAACTGCTGTTTCGTTCTTTACAAATTTGAAAATAATTTCATTGTCTTTATTCTGCAACTTACCCTCAAAAATATTTGCTTCGTCTGCAACAGCAATCGTAAAGTTATCGGAGCTTTTAACTGAAAAATAAATAATCAATGCATAAAATACAAAGATTAAAAGTGGTAATCCAATGGTGGTTAGTAAAAAGGTTTTCTTTTGAACCCTACTTAAAAATTCTCTTCGTGCAATTAATAAAATCTTATTCATAAAATTTGTTTAAAATATTTTTTTAACTTTTTATCAACTTCAGCAATTCTATTTAGCTTCAGTTGTGTCACTCACTTGTACTGTATCACTTTATTCAACATTTTGAAAAGCCCTCGTCTTAGCTTTCGTACCTTCTACCAGGTTAATAAAAATCTCATTTAAGCTTGGTAAAATTTCGTTGTAAGCTTCAATGTTTATTGTTTGATCTAAAAAGTATTGCAATACATCGTTACTTTTAAAGCCTTCATTAATTTTTACGATTAGGTCATTGTCTTTTTGCTCATGTATCACAAAAGCATTGCTGCTAATATTCTCAGGAATTTGATTCAGCTTAATCTTAAATTTATTTTCTTTAAACTGTTGTTTTACTTCTTGTACGGTTCCATCCAAAATTTTCTTACCTAGGTTTACTAAAACGATATGGTTACAAATTTCTTCAACTTGTTCCATACGGTGTGTACTAAAAATAACGGTACTACCACGTTCTGCTAAACCATAAATTTCGTCTTTAATTAAGTTGGCATTTACAGGGTCTAAACCACTAAACGGTTCATCTAAAATAATTAATTTAGGTTCGTGTAATACCGTAATTACAAATTGCAATTTTTGGCTCATACCCTTACTTAAATCTTCTACTTTTTTATTCCACCAGCTTTCCATTTCAAGCCTTTTAAACCACCATTTTATTTTTTCCATGGCTTCCGTTTTGCTTAGGCCTTTAAGTTGGGCTAAATACAAAGCTTGCTCACCAATTTTCATTTTTTTGTACAAGCCACGTTCTTCGGGCATATAGCCAATTTTTATCGCATCGTTTAAGGCATCAAATTTTTTGCCATCAAAAATGATGTTACCATTATCTGGGTAAAAAATACCAGTAATCATTCTAATTAAAGTGGTTTTACCTGCACCATTTGGGCCAAGTAAACCAAATATGCTACCTTTTTTTATATTAAAACTGATATCATCTACTGCTTTTTGGGTAGCAAAATATTTTTGTAAATTCTGAAGCTCCAACATGTTATTCATACAAGTTTATTTATAAAAATTTGAGAAATGATTTACTCTTGCACAATATGTAGCAATTTGTTTAACAATGTTACATTATTTGTAACTAAAATTATTTTTATGGTTGTATTAAAAAAGGTAGGGGTAGTTTTTTTCTGTTTTATGCTTGTAATAACCTTTTCTAGTTGGGGGTTTTTGGTACACCGAACCTTACACCAATTGGTTATTTATCAATTGCCAATCAATATGCAAACAGTATTTTTTGCCAATGCAGATTATTTAATTAAACACTCTACCAGGCCCGATACTAGAAGAAAAGATGACCCCACTGAAGATACCAAGCATTTTATAGATTTTGAAGCTTATGGACCCAATGCAGCTATTAAAATGCCCTTTAATTGGCAAACAGCCACTAATAAATACACAGTAGATACATTAAAAAAGTATGGTTATTTACCCTACGTAATTGCCAGTGTACATCAAAAACTTACCCAAGCATTTAAGTTAGAATTAAAGGATAGTATTTTATTTTATGCTGCCGATTTAGGCCATTATATTGCCGATGCTCATGTGCCATTGCATACTACGCTAAACTACGATGGGCAACTAACTAACCAAAAAGGAATACATAGTTTATGGGAGACCATAGTGCCAGAAATTGAGCTTGACCAATTTAATTTATATACACCGCACAAAGCTACTTATATAAAAAATACTGATGCAGCTATTTGGAAAGTACTACGAAAATCGCATGCACTACTACCCAATTTATTGTTACAAGAACAATTGGTTACGCAACAAATTGGCGAATCCAAAAAATACAGAATACAAATGCGTAGAGGTAAAGAAGTAAAATATTATACTTCAGACTTTGCCAAAGCTTATCAGGTAGCATTAAAAAATTCAATTAATCAGCAACTCATTTTATCGAGTAATTGTATTGCCGATTTTTGGTTTACGGCTTGGGTAAATGCAGGTAAACCCAACTTAGAAAAAATATTTAGCAAAATAAATCCCAAGCAACAAGAGCAATTGTTAATAGAATTAGATGCCTTTAAATATAATAGTTTAATAAAAAATAGCTTGTTACAAGCAAAATCGAATAATAAAGAGGTTGAATAATTTCTATTTATCAATATTTTTTTATTACTCATAAATCCACAACAATATTGGCTTGTTGGATTGTTCTATATAATCAGCTATTTTTTTAAGAAAATTAATCGAAACCATTGGGCAACCAAGGCTGTTGCCTATAGGGTGTTTTGTTTCGTTATCTGGCACATGTTTAAAACCATGAATAACAATGTTTCTGCTAAAGGCGTTGCTATTGCTTTCTTCTAAGCCATACAATAAGTACGATTGGCCATATTTACCTTTATATTTTGTGCCAACTTTATACTTACCTACTGAGCTGCAACCACCTTTTGGCTTGTTTGAAAAAATTGCTTCTTTCAAGAATTCCTTATTACAACTACCATGTGCAGCCATGCCTCGTTCTAAAACAGAATCACCAACCAAGTCATAAATAAAGAAGCGTTTCTTATTACTAGGCAAGCTCATATCCATTAAGAAGCAATAGTCGGCATTAAAATCATTTTCATTAATGAAATCTCTAAGTTCATCGCCTTCGGTAATTGTTTTTTTGGGTAATGTTATCTTATTTGAAGGTGCAATTTTTGCAATAGTATTTTTATTTTTTTTTGTAACCCCAACGGCCAAGGCTGCTACAATAATTACTACAATAAATAGAGGTAATAATAATAACTTTTTCATACACTAGAATTAAGTTGAAGTAAAAGTTATTTCGTATAAAATGTATTTAAAAAAAAGCTACTCAATTTTGAGTAGCTTTTGTAAAGTTGGAGTAAAAATTAATTAGCCAGCAAAAGAAGTGGCTAAAACTTTATCTTTTAAAATAAGTTTAACGGTTTCAACTATTCCTTGTATATCGTAACCACATTCTCTGTGTAATTCTTTTGGTGTACCATGCTCCACCAATCTATCAGGTATACCCAACATTTTTACTTGGGCTGTATAATTATTAGCAGCCATAAATTCTAGAATAGCACTTCCAAAACCACCAACAGTTGTTCCATCTTCAACGGTTATTACTTTATTGTATTTGCTAAACACTTCGTGTAATAATGCTTCATCTATGGGTTTTACAAAACGCATATCGTAATGAGCTGGATTAATTCCTGCAGTTCTCAATTCTCTAATGGCGGCCTGTGCAAAATTACCTGGATGACCAATAGTTACAATGGCAATATCATCCCCATCTTTTAATTTTCTGCCCTTACCAATCGTAATTTCTTCAAACGGTGTTCTCCATTCTGGCATTACGCCTTCGCCACGAGGGTAACGTATTACAAACGGATATTTTGTTGTTTCTAATTGAGAAGTAAACATTAAATTTCTTAATTCCTGCTCGTTCATTGGTGCAGAAATAATCATATTTGGAATACAACGGAAATAAGGAATATCATAACAACCATGGTGTGTTGGGCCATCATCACCTACCAACCCTGCTCTATCTAAACAAAGCGTTACTGGTAATTTTTGAATGGCAATATCATGCACCACTTGGTCGTATGCCCTTTGCATAAATGAGGAGTAAATATTGCAAAAAACACGCATGCCCTGCGTTGCTAAACCTGCACTTAAGGTTGCAGCATGCTGTTCACAAATACCTACATCAAATGCACGATGTGGCATTTTTTCCATCATAAATTTTAAAGAAGATCCACTGGGCATTGCTGGGGTAACAGCCATTACCTTATCGTTTAGTTCTGCCAACTCAATCATGGTATGTCCAAAAACATCTTGGTATTTTGGAGGTTGAGGTGCAGTAATCGTTTTTTTATATATCTCACCTGTTACTTTATCAAATAAACCTGGTGCATGCCATTTGGTTTGGTCTTTTTCGGCTAATGCATAACCCTTGCCCTTAACTGTTACAATGTGTAATAATTTAGGACCAGGAATGTTTTTTAAATCTTTTAAAGTATCTACCAATTTAGTAATATTATGCCCGTCAATTGGGCCAAAATATCTAAAGTTTAAGGCCTCAAATAAATTACTGCTTTTGTTAACAATACCTTTTACCGCATGGTCTAATTTTTTAGCCATTTCTCTAGTAAAAGTTTTGCCAATAGGCAATTTACCCATCAACTTCCAAACATCGTCTCTTACTTTATTATAAGTTGGGCTTGTTGTGATATCTGTTAAATATTCTTTTAAAGCACCAACATTAGGGTCTATACCAATACCGTTATCATTTAAAATAACCAACATATCGGCATCTGCAACACCTGCATGATTCATAGCTTCAAAAGCCATACCAGCTGTCATGCTGCCATCGCCAATAACTGCAACACTTTTTCTGTTTTCGCCTTTATATTTTGCGGCCATAGCCATACCCAAAGCTGCAGAAATAGAGGTTGAGGAATGGCCTACACCAAAAGTATCATATTCACTTTCGCTACGTTTAGGAAAACCACTTAAACCATTGTATTTACGGTTAGTAGCAAAATTATCTCTACGGCCAGTTAAAATTTTATGGCCGTAAGCTTGGTGGCCTACATCCCAAACCAACTGATCGTAAGGGGTATTGTATATATAATGTAAGGCAACACTTAACTCAACTACACCCAAACTAGCTGCAAAATGCCCACCATGCACACTCACTACATCAATAATATATTGGCGTAATTCATCGCAAACTTGGTGAAGTTGATCTTTGGTTAATTTCTTTAAGTCGTTAGGGTTGTTAATTGCTTGTAGCAATTTACCGGGAGTTATCTCCATTAATGCAAAATTTAGTTTTGTAAAAATAGCTAAATATGTATGTTAATTCAATGTATTTATTAACTAAACACAGTTTATTGTGTATTGTTTAACCAGTTTTTTAAATGATTCTACCAAATACCAACCTAATTTACCACTAATCAAATACAAAGTAGGTTTATAATAATAAGAATTTTACTTTTACTAGCATATGAGTAAAATAGAAAGTAGATATTGGATTTGTCAGATTAGTGGTTGGCTTTTTTATGGTTTAACCAATATTTTCTTTGCAACTATTTTTAACTTAAAATTTATACCAAGGCAATATGTTCGTTTATATATTTCAATTGCATTGGGCTTATTGCTAACCCATTTGCTTCGATTGGCTATTATTAAGTTTAAGCTTCGGCCACCCATTCAAAAACAAAAATGGCTTTTAATTTTTGTAGTAGTACTATCAACTTGTTTTTTATATAGTTTATGCAATAGTGCAATAGTAGAGGCGTTTGGTTTGTTTGATCCTACAAAAAAAGTTTCGCTAATTACCAGATCACTGTACAATTTATTAAATGACAGCCCAATTGTAATTGTTTGGGTAAGTATTTATTATGTATGGCACTATATTTTACTAAGTGCAAATACACAGATAGAGCAATTAAATATGCAAAGCCAAATTAAAGAACTAGAATTAAAAACCATAAAATCTCACATAAATCCACATTTTATTTTTAATGCTTTAAATAGTATAAGGGCATTGGTTGATGAAAATCCTGTACGAGCCAGAACTGCAATTACAGAATTAAGCAATATTCTTAGAAGCAGTATGCAGGCAGAAAAAGCAGAAACGACACCTTTAGAAAGTGAATTAAATATTGTTAAAGACTACTTGGCTTTAGAGCATATACGGTTTGAAGACAGATTGAAAATTGAATATGAAATTGATGAAGACACACTAGATCAACCCATGCCGCCTATGATGTTACAAACATTGGTAGAAAATGCCATAAAACATGGTATTGGTAAGCAAAAAGGCGGTGGAATTGTAAAAATTATTTCAGATTTTAAAGACGATCATCACGAACTTATTGTGCAAAATACAGGTAACTTAAATGGTGAATATAACCACAATGGTTTTGGTATTGCAAGCACTAAAAATAGGTTATTACTATTATTTGGAAATAATGCATCCTTTGAACTAAGAAGTATTAGTGACACTATTATTGAAGCCAAAATTATAATGCCAGTTACAGTTTAGAACAACTAGTTTTTTTATATTTATCCTATAAACAACAATAAATAATTAACAATACAACCAGAAAAATATGTCCATAAAAGCTATTATAATTGATGATGAACGTTTGGCTAGAAATGAGCTAAAAAAACTTTTAGTATTACATACAGATATTGAAATAATTGATGAAGCATCTAATGCAGATGAAGGCATAGAAAAAATTGAAACTCTATCACCAGATTTAATTTTTTTAGACATTCAAATGCCTGGAAAAACTGGGTTTGATTTATTGGCAGAGGTAGAACGAGCACCCAAAGTAATTTTTACAACGGCTTACGATGAATATGCACTTAAAGCATTTGAAGTAAACGCATTAGATTATTTGTTAAAACCAATAGAACCAAAAAGATTAAGCGATGCAATACAAAAATTGCAATACGAAATTCAAAAAGAGGTAGTGGGTAATTTTAATAATAGAGGCCCTTTAACCGAAGAGGATCAAGTGTTTGTAAAAGATGGAGAGCGTTGCTGGTTTGTGAAGTTGCACGAAATAAGGCTTTTTGAAAGTGTTGGTAATTATGCCAAAGTATTTTTTTCTATCAACAAACCGCTCATTTTAAAATCGTTAAATGCTTTAGAAGAAAGGCTAGACGAGAGAACTTTTTTTAGAGCCAATAGAAAACATATTATTAATTTACGATGGATAGAAAAAATAGAGCCCTATTTTAATGGAGGGTTATTGGTTGAACTTAAGGGTGGTGAAAAAATTGAAGTAAGCCGCAGGCAAACAGTAAAGTTTAAAGAAATGATGAGTTTGTAAATAACTTTTTTTTTTGAGGAGGTTGACGGAGGTCAACCTTTTTTTATTTCCACAATAAACTGCCATCGCCATAACTTAAAAAACGAAAATTATTGTCGAGAGCATAATCATAAATTTTTTTCCAATTGTCGCCAACAATAGCAGCAATTAATAGCAGTAATGTAGATTGTGGTTGATGAAAATTGGTAATTAATCCATCAGCAACTTTTAAACGATATCCTGGAGCAATTATAATTTGCGTTTTGCAAACTATTCTTTCTACTTTGGTTTCGTTCATCCAATCTAATAATGTTTGTAATGCCACTTGTTTACTAATGTTTTGAGGCAATTCATACGCATCCCATTGTTTAATCGAAAGTTCTTCAATTGTAAACCCTCCACCTTCCAACTTCCACCCTTCACCATTCACCTCTAACCCTTCGCCTTCAACCTTATACCTTAATTTAACGCCCATCCAATACAAACTTTCAATGGTTCTTACAGATGTAGTACCAGTTGCAACAATTTTATTATTTGCGTTTATAATTAATTGTTCAATAGCAAATTTATTTACATCAATAAATTCTGCATGCATTTCATGCTCTTGCATTGTAGCAGCTTTTACTGGTTTAAAAGTTCCAGCACCAACATGTAAGGTTATATATAATGGGTGAATATTTTTTGTACCTAAATTAGTGAATAAGCTTTTTGTGAAATGTAAACCAGCAGTGGGTGCTGCTACTGATCCATCATGTTTTGCATAAATAGTTTGATACGTTTCTTTATCTTTTTCTTCTGTAGCCCTTTGTAGGTATGGAGGTAAAGGTATAATACCAGCTACATGCAATAACTCTGCAAAAGTTACTTCGGTATTGTCCCAACTTAATTCAATTAAAAAAAAATCGGTTTTCTTCTCAATAATTTTGGCAGACAATTGAATGGAGAAATCCTGGTGTTTAATATGTTTTACTAAAATAGAGTCCTTCCATTTTTTTGCACCACCAACTAAACATTTCCAAATAACTCGTTGCTTTTGCAACATAGCTATTGTAATATCTGGGTATTGCTCATGAGGTTCTAAGCAAAAAATTTCAATAATGCTGCCTGTACTTTTTTCGAATAGCAACCTTGCTTCTACCACTTTGGTGTTATTAAAAACTAGTAAGGTGTTTTCGGGTAAAAAATTGGCTAGGTTTTTATAATTCGATACTTCAATAGTGTCGTTTTTATACACCAATAATTTGCTGTTGTCTCTTTCTTCCAAGGGGTATTTAGCAATTTTTTCCTCTGGTAAATGGTAGCTGTAATTATCAATGGAAATATCTTTTGGGTGCATCGTTGGTAAAATAGATTATTGCTTTAATTATTAGTGTTGTTGTTATTATTATTTCTGTGTAAAATTCTACAAAATCAATTTGTTATAGCAGTTGTTGGTGATTTCTGTGTTCAAAAGCCTTTTGTTAATCCACTATAACTTTTGTTTGTTAATTATTTCCACTTTTTACCACAAAAACCTGATTTTGTTTAATTTTTGTTTTAAAAAGGGCTCTTGCTAAACTTTTTTATTCAATTTTTAGCGTTTTACAACTTGTTGATTTTCAGTTTTTGATTCATCAATTTTACACTTATTAACTAATAAGCCGAAAATATTGGTGTTTTTTTCCCACCTAACATCCAAAAATGTACATTTTTACACTTTTTCAACTCCTTTTACACAGTAATCCACACCATATTCACCTATTATTTTGTTAAAATTAGCTAAAACTCAATATCAGTATAGCTTGTAGCTAAATTAATAGTGTGGATAAAAAGAGGACTACTCTTATAGGATAGGAGTGGGAAAAAGTGTTCTTTTGTGTAAATAAGTGGTAAAATATATTTAATTGTTTATAAATGCTAAATCTCCTAGGCGAATACGAAGCAACGATTGACTCAAAAGGTCGTTTTCTTGTTCCTGGCAGTTTGAAAAAACAGCTTCCGGATGGAGAAAGCCGTTTGGTAATTAGCCGAGGTTTCGAAAAATGTTTAACCCTTTATCCAATGGCTAGCTGGGAGCCTCTGGTTGCTAGAATTCGACAACTAAATGATTTTGACCCAAAAGTAAGAGAATTTAAGCGTTTGTTTTTAGGCGGAGCAACTGAAGTTGAATTAGACAGTGCAGGACGTTTATTGTTGCCCCCACAATTAAAAGAATTCGCCGGATTAACAAAAGATATAACACTTGCTGCCGATTTAGATAAAATCAATATCTGGGATTCGAGCAAGTACAAACAGTTCTTTGAAGATTTTTCACCCGATACATTTAGCAATTTAGCTGCAGAAGTAATGGTTGATAAAGGAGGAATTAGCATTTAGGAATTAGTAAACAAAAATTTGAAAAGGTGACGAACGAAACAAATTCCCAACTTCCAATTCTAAATACCGATTATCATACGCCTGTACTTTACAAAGAAACACTAAATGGGTTAGCCATAAACCCAAATGGAATTTATGTTGATTGTACGTTTGGCGGTGGTGGCCATTCTAAGGGAATTTTAGAGCAGCTAAACAAACATGGAAAACTATTTGCATTCGATCAAGATGTTGATGCACAAAGTAATTTATTAGAAGATGAACGTGTAGTATTTCTGCCACATAATTTTAGGCATATTCAACGTTTCTTGCGTTTGCATAAAGTAGCACAAGTTGATGGGGTATTAGCAGATTTAGGTGTAAGCTCTCACCAATTCGATGACGGAACTCGTGGTTTTTCAATACGTTTCGATGGGCCATTAGATATGCGTATGGATGTAAGCCAACCTTTAACAGCTGCCAACATTGTTCAAAGTTATTCAGAGCAACAACTGCATAAAATGTTTGAAGTTTATGGAGAAGTAAGTAATTCAAAAACCTTGGCCAAACAAATTGTACAACACAGAAGTGCTTTAGCTGCTACAACTATAGATCAATTTAAAAAATTGATTTATCCGGTAGTTAAAGGTAATCCCTATAAATACTTAGCACAAGTTTTTCAAGCTTTAAGAATTGTAGTAAATGATGAAATGGGGGCTTTGCAAGAAATGTTGTTACAACTAAACACCATAGTAAAACCTGGTGGGTACGCTGCAATAATTACTTTTCATTCCTTAGAAGATCGGTTGGTAAAAAATTTTTTTAAAAATGGAGCTTTTGAAGAAGAACAAGATAATCCATTTGTAAGCACAGTAAAAGAAAAATTGTGGAGAATAACCACCAAAAAACCAATAACTGCACATGCAGAAGAAATAAAAATAAATACAAGAAGTAGAAGTGCAAAACTGAGAGTAGCCGAAAGATTGAGTTAATAAAGTAATCATTTTTTCTTATATATATTATGTTGCCAGAAGAAAAAAAAATAGCTGATAAAGTGGACAAAGAACAAAAAACTGCTTTCAAAAGTATTGGAGGATTATTTAATTCTCAATGGTTAACGGGCAACTTAAATTTTTTTTTATTTCTTAGTTTTTTAACAGTGGTATATATAGCAAATGGGCATTGGGCCGATAAAACAGTTAGAAATATAAACAAAACAGAAAATGAGCTAAAGGATTTGCAATTCGAATACAAAACTGTTAAAAGCGAGTTGATGTTTAAGAGCGAAGAAGCACAGGTATTGAAAGTTTCTGAACCCTTAGGTTTAAAAATTAGTAACGAAATACCTCAGAGATTACAAATAAAAAAACTAAACGTCTTACCTAAATAAATGGATGTTAAAAAAGACATATTATGGAGGGTTTATCTATGCTTTATTGGCTTAGTAATAGTATGTTTTGCTGTACTTGGAAAAGCATTTTATATACAACAAGTACAAGGAAGTTATTGGCGAGGTATGAGTGATAGTTTACATCAACGTATTGAAGAAGTTGAAGCAGAACGAGGAACAATTTATAGCGAAGATGGACAAATGCTAAGCACCAGCATTCCACAATTTGATGTGTTTATAGATTTTGGTGCCGAGGGTTTAAGAGAGAAAAGTGCAAAAAGATTTAGAGACAATTTAGATTCCTTAAGCTTTTGCTTAAGCCATTTATTTAAAGACAAAACAGATGGAGAGTATAAATTAATACTTCAAAAAGGGTTTAGAGATAAGGATAGATATTTTCCATTAAAAAAGAATATATCGTACAGAGATTATCAACAATTAAGATCCTTCCCTTTGGTAAGACTAGGTAAAAATAAAAGTGGATTTATTACCGATTCAAAAAGTATTAGATTAAATCCATATAAAATGTTAGCCTTTAGAACTATTGGTTTAGCAAGAGATTCTTTTAAAGTGGGTTTAGAAATGAGTTACGACAGTTTATTAAAAGGCAAAAGTGGTAAAAGGCTGGTTAGGTCAATTGCAGGAGGGGTTTCAGTACCTGTAGATGATTATCAAATTGAACCAGAAATGGGTAAAGATATTGTTACAACCTTAGATGTGTTTATGCAAGAAATTACAGAAAATGCTTTAATGAAGATGATGGTTCAAAATGAAGCTGAGCAAGGGTGTGCAATGGTTATGGAAACTAAAACAGGTAAAATAAAAGCCATAGCCAATTTAGGAAAAATAGCAAACGGTACTTACTTCGAAAACTATAATTATGCAATTAATTTATCTGAACCTGGCTCTACTTTTAAGTTGGCTACAATGATTGCATTATTAGAAGATAAAAAAGTTAACTTAACCAATACAGTAAACTTACAAGGCGGTACTTGGCAAATAAATGGACAAACTGTTTATGATAGTGAGCTACACGGAAGAAATGATGTTACTGTGAAACAAGCTTTTGAATTAAGTAGTAATGTAGGTATGGCAAAATTGGTTTGGGCCAATTATGGTTCTGCACCAAGTAAATTTATTAATCATTTGCATTTAATGCACTTAGATACATTAACTGGTATTGATATTACTGGCGAACGGAAGCCAATTATTTATAAACCTGGAAGTAAATATTGGAGTGCAACTACATTGCCATGGATGGCATTTGGTTATAATTTATCAATAACCCCATTGCAAACATTAACCTTATACAATGCTGTTGCCAATAATGGGGTAATGATGAAACCATATTTATTAAACTCCGTTAAAAAGGAAGGATCAATCATTCAACAATTTGATCCAATTGTAAAGGCACAAAAAATTTGTTCAAACGAAACAATACAGCAAGTAAGGGCATGTTTAGAAGGTGTTTGTACGGACGGTACTGCAAAGTCTTTGTTCAAAAATTCTGTTTATAAAGTAGCAGGTAAAACAGGTACAGCTTTAGTAGCCAATGGTAGTAGGGGTTATGAAGATAAAATTTATCAAAGCTCTTTTGCTGGTTACTTCCCTGCCGATAATCCTCAATATACCATAGTTGTAGTAATAAAAAATAAGCCACATGCTGCTGTATTTTATGGAGGTTCTGTTGCTGGTCCTGTTTTTAAAGAAATAGCCGATAGGTTATATACTACTTACGTAAGAGAAACAAAATTTGATGGCCTAGTGGCTAATAAAAAAGATAGTATTAGTTATACATATAGTGGCTATAAAAATGATATAAAACACTTGTCAAATAAACTTAATCTAAATTTTAAAGACGGCTCATCCATACAAGATGATTGGGTGAGTGTTCAAGCATCAAGTTCTGATATTTTACTGAATGGAAAACAGATTAATATCAATCGTATGCCATTATTAAAAGGGTTGGGTTTAAAAGATGCTTTATCGCTCTGCGAAAGTATTGGCTTAAAAGTGCAGGTAAAGGGTAAAGGAAAAGTTAACAATCAATCGATTGTTTCTGGACAATCAATTGCAAAGGGTCAATTACTAAATATTGAGTTAAATTAAATATGGTTAAACTTCAAGACATATTGTATAAAGTACACTTAAAAGAGGTACATGGCAATACTTCTATTGAAGTAACTGATATCCAAATTGATTCTAGAAAAGTATCGAAAGGTTCTGTTTTTATAGCTATAAAAGGTGAACAAACAGATGGCCATAAGTTCTTTGATAAAGTTGTTGAACAAGGTGCTTGTGCTATAGTTTGTGAAACAATGCCAGCAACTTTTGCAAATAATGTAACTTATGTTCAAGTTCAAAATTCACACGAGGCTGTTGCTCTTATGGCCAATAATTTTTATAATGAGCCTTCAAAAAAAGTTAAGTTAGTTGGTATTACCGGTACAAATGGTAAAACTACAATTGCAACAGTATTGTTTAAGTTATTTACTCAATTGGGTTATACCTGTGGTTTAATTAGTACAGTTCAAAATCAAATTAACCACACTATTATACCATCTACACATACTACACCAGATGCCATCAGTTTAAATGAGTTGCTAGCAAAAATGGCTCATGCAAGTTGTGCTTTTGTTTTTATGGAGGTAAGCAGTCATGCCATTCATCAGCATAGGGTTACTGGATTACATTTTGTAGGTGGGGTGTTTAGCAATATCACACACGATCACTTAGATTATCATAAAACATTCGATGAGTATATAAAAGTTAAGAAAACATTTTTCGACACTTTACCACAAACCTCTTTTGCAATTAGTAATGCCGACGATAAAAGAGGTACTGTAATGTTGCAAAATACGCATGCAAAAAAATATTACTATAGTTTAAAAACTGTTGCTGAGTTTAAAGGAAAAATTTTAGATAATGCTTTAACCGGTTTACAAATGTTGGTGAACGATGTAGAAGTTCACTTTAGATTAATAGGAGAGTTTAATGCATACAATTTATTGGCAGTGTATGGTACAGCAATTTGTTTAGGCGAAAAATCAGATACTACATTAACAGCTTTAAGTATGTTAAGTGGTGCAGAAGGTAGGTTCGATTATTTTATTAGTAGTGATTTAATTATCGGAATTGTTGATTATGCTCATACGCCAGATGCTTTAGAAAATGTTTTATCAACCATAAAAAAATTACGTAAAGGCCATGAACAAATTATTACTGTAGTGGGTTGTGGGGGCGATAGAGATAAAACAAAACGACCTATAATGGCCCAGAGTGCTTGCGACTTAAGTGATAAAGTTATTTTAACCAGTGATAATCCAAGAACTGAAAATGCAAGTGAAATATTAAATGACATGCAAGCTAGCCTAACGAGTGCAGCTAAAAGAAAATACATTTCAATTGCTGATAGAAAAGAAGCCATTAAAACGGCTGTGAGTTTGGCTAATAAAGAAGATATTATTCTAGTTGCTGGCAAAGGCCACGAAAAATATCAAGACATTAATGGGATTAAATACCCTTTTGATGATAAAGAAATATTAAAAGAAATGTTTGTGCTTTTAGGTAAGTAGTTAATAGGTGATAGGTCATAGTTCATAGTTAAAACCATGAACCATAACCTATGAGCCATCAACCAAAATTATATGTTATACCATTTATTCACTTGGCTGAACAAAGAGTTTCACATTCCTGGATCAGGGCTGTTTCAATTTCTTACGTTCCGTATTGCAATGGCGGTTTTATTATCGCTTATTATTGCTACAGTGTATGGTAAACGAATTATTCTTTTTCTACAAAAAAAACAAATTGGCGAAACTGTTAGAGATCTTGGTTTAGAAGGACAAATGCAAAAAAAAGGGACACCAACAATGGGTGGTATAATTATACTACTTAGCATTTTAATACCCACTTTATTATTTGCTAATTTAGATAAAGTATATATACGTTTAATGGTATTGTGTACAGTATGGCTTGGTATTATTGGCTTTTTAGATGATTATTTTAAAATCCGTGCAAGAAAATTAGCAAAGGAAAAAGGTGAATCTTATAAAAAGAAAGATAGCGATGGTTTAGCTGGTATTTCAAAAATTATTGGGCAAGTGGGTTTAGGAATAATCATTGGCTCTACCTTATATTTTAGTAATTCAGTAACGGTCGAAAGAGAAGTGATTGGTGATACTTATCAAAAACAAGCAGCCGAAAAGTTTGTAAAAGATTCAACCATTATTACCAGAAAAATAGATGGCGTAGAAAAAAGATACGTAAAAGTTAAAACACCGATTACTACAATTCCTTTTGTAAAAAATCATGAGTTTAATTATAGTAAGTTAATAAGTTGGATGGGTACTGGTGCTGAAAAATATACTTGGATTATTTACATCTTAATTGTAACACTCATCATAACTGCAGTTAGTAATGGTGCAAATCTTACAGATGGATTAGATGGATTAGCTGCAGGTGTAAGTGCAATTATTGGAATTGGAATTGGTGTATTTGTATATGTAAGTGGTAACTACAAGTTTGCAGATTACTTAAACATAATGTACATACCCAACCTTGGGGAGTTATCCATTTTTGTTGCTGCTTTTGTTGGTGCTTGTATTGGCTTCTTATGGTACAATGCATATCCAGCACAGGTTTTCATGGGCGATACAGGAAGTTTGGCATTAGGTGGTATCATCGCATCATTGGCAATTATTGTAAGAAAAGAATGGTTGATTCCTATTTTCTGTGGTATATTCTTAGTAGAAAATTTAAGTGTAATAATTCAGGTTGGATATTTTAAGTACACAAAGAAAAAGTATGGTGAAGGACGAAGGGTTTTCTTAATGAGTCCCCTGCATCATCACTATCAGAAGAAAGGATATCATGAAAATAAAATTGCTATTAGGTTTTGGATTATAACAGTGTTATTGGTAGTCGCAAGCATTATGACATTGAAAATTAGATAAAATTTCACTCAAAGAAACAAAGTTTACTAAGCACACAAGGCGTTTGTTTCATTGTACACTTGATCGCTTTGTGTGGAACAAAAAAATGACACATCGTTTAGTAATACTTGGAGCAGGTGAGAGTGGAGTTGGGTCGGCCCTGTTGGGTAAACAAAAAGGCTATGAGGTTTTTGTTAGCGATGGTGGAACAATAAAAGAACAATACAAAAAAGAGCTCTTTGATAATGAAATTGAATTTGAAGAAGGTACACATACTGCTTCTAAAATTTTGAATGCAACCGAAGTAATGAAAAGCCCTGGTATTCCTGATAAGAACGAAATGGTTAAAGCCATTCGTGCAAATGGAATATCTGTAATTAGTGAGTTTGAGTTAGCATACAGATTTAAAGGCAACAGTAAAATAATTGGTATTACAGGTAGTAACGGTAAAAGCACTTGTACATCTTTAATGTACCATATCTGTAAAACGGCTGGTTTAAGCTGTGCATTGGTGGGTAATATTGGTTACAGTATTACCAAGCAAATAGCAGAAAATCCGAAAGAGTATTATGTGGCCGAAATCAGTTCTTTTCAATTAGACGATATCATACATTTTCGACCTGACGTGGCTGTGTTGTTAAATATTACAGAAGATCATTTAGACCGATACAATTACCAGTTCGAAAATTACATTAATTCAAAATTCAATATTCTAAAAAACCAAAACAATGGCGATTACTTTATTTACAACCTCGACGATGAAGTAATTACCAAAAAATTAGAGTCATTAAACCCAAATACTAACCCATTACCATTTTCCATGAAACACGAAGTAAAAAAAGGCGGTTACATCAAAGGCGATCAAATGATGTTACGCATTCAAGAAGAAAGAGTAAGTATGAGCATTTATGATTTTGCTCTTAAAGGAAAACACAACAATTATAACACCATGGCAGCAGGCATTGCAGCAGCTACAATTGGCATTAGAAAAGAAAAGATTAGAGAGGCTATAAAAGACTTTCAAAGTCTAGAACACAGAATGGAGTTTGTGGTAACCGTTCGTGGTGTTGAGTTTATTAATGACAGTAAAGCAACCAATATTAACAGCACTTGGTTTGCTTTGGAAAGTATGAACAAACCTACTGTACTTATTTTGGGTGGTACAGACAAGGGTAATGACTATACTTTAATGGAAGAATTGGTTACACAAAAAGTGAAAGCTATTGTTTGTATGGGTTTAGACAATAGAAAAATTATAGAAGCATTTAAAGATAAAGTGCCTGTAATAATTGAAACAGATAATGCTAAAAAAGCGGTAATGACAGCTTTTAAACTAAGTGTAAAGGGTGATGTGGTTTTGTTAAGTCCTGCTTGTGCTAGCTTCGATTTGTTTAAAAATTATGAAGATAGAGGCCGTCAATTTAAAGAGGCTGTGAAGGAGTTATAGTGAATGGTGAATAGTGAATGGTGAATGATCAATGGTGAATGGTGAATAGTCGATAGTGAATAATAAATAATCAGTAATAAATAATCAGTAATCCGTAACTAATAACTCGTAACCCGAAAATAATAATTCTAATTGGCCGATAGTATAAACATAAAAGACATAAATTTTAATTCCTTTAATAGAGAGGCATTATTAAAACGTACCAACGGCGATAAGTTTATTTGGGGTATTGTATTAATTCTAGCTTTGATTTCTGTTTTAGTGGTGTATAGTGCTACTGGTTCTTTAGCCTATAAAATGAATAAAGGCAATAACGAAGTTTATTTGTTTAAACAATTGTCTTTTACAGTAGTTGGGTTACTAGTTATATATTTTTTGCATAAAATTAACTACACTATTTTTTCAAGAATTGCCACCATACTTTTTTTTACAGCTATACCATTGCTCTTGTATACTTTGATATTTGGTACAAAAATAAATGACGGAAGTCGTTGGATAACTTTACCAGTAATTAAGATGACTGTTCAAACGAGTGACTTTGCAAAGCTTGCCTTGTTTATGTACATCTCTAAAATGATGAGCAAAAAGCAGGATGTTATTAAAAATTTTAAATCTGGATTTGTTCCAATTGTTGTTCCAGTAATAATTATTTGTGCCTTAATTATGCCAGCCAATTTGAGTAACGCTTTATTAACTGGTGCAACATCTTTACTGCTTATGTTTATTGGTAGGGCAAGTTTAAAACATATTGGTTATACCATTTTAGTTGCATTAATTCCAATAGCCTTAATTATTTCGGTTGCTGTTTTTACATACGATGCTAAACAAGAAAACGATAATAAAAAATCTGCTTCGGCCGAAAAGCTAAAATCAATTGGGCGTTTTGGAACTTGGGTAAAACGTGTACAAGATTTTATGTATGCTAGTACAAGCGAAACACCTTATCAGGTACAACAAGCAAAAATTGCCATTGCAAAAGGTGGAATTTTTTTAGGAAAAGGTCCAGGAAATAGCGAACAAAGAAATTTTTTACCACAAGCGTATAACGATTTTATTTATAGTATAATTATAGAAGAATATGGGTTATTAGGAGGGGCTTTTATCATTTTTATATACCTAGCCTTTTTGTATAGATGTATAAGAATTTTTAGACGATGCCCCTATGCTTTTGGTGCTTTTTTAGCATTAGCACTCAGTTTTACATTGGTCATTCAAGCAATAGCAAATATGGCAGTTAATGTAAACCTTGTGCCTGTAACTGGGGTAACCTTACCATTGGTAAGTATGGGTGGAAGTTCATTTTTATTCACCTGTGCAGCTATAGGTATTATTTTAAGTGTAGCAAGAAATGTAGAGCAGTTAGAGGGTAAAGAACCAATATTGGAACCATTAATAAGTGTAAATAAAGAAGCAAGTGTTGTGTAAATTGTATAGAAAAAAAATAACTGTGTTATGTTGTTGCAAGCTCTAATTTATTAAGGTAAGCTTCAACGGTTTGAACATTTTTAAGTAATGAATGAAATAGATAAAAAAAATGAAATAATTGATTCTGGTATTGGCCAGCAACACTTACGTATTATAATAGCTGGTGGTGGTACTGGAGGGCATATTTTTCCTGCAATAGCAATAGCTAATGCATTAAAGCAACAACAACCTAATATAAAGATTTTGTTTATTGGTGCAAAAGGAAAAATGGAAATGGAAAAAGTACCAGAAGCTGGTTACGAAATTAAAGGGTTAGATATAGCAGGATTTAACCGAAGTTCTTTGATAAAAAATATTGGATTGCCTTTTAAGCTTGTAAAAAGTTTTTTTCAGGTACAAAATATTATCAATCAGTTTAAGCCATCTGCAGTAATAGGTGTTGGGGGCTACTCAACTTTTCCGGTGCTAAAATTTGCACAAAGTAAAAGTATACCAACATTTATACACGAGAGTAATTCGTATGCTGGTAAGTCTAATATCATGTTAGGTAAAAATGCCACTAAAATTTTTGTAGCTGTAGACGGTATGGAGAAATTTTTTCCAAAAAATAAATTGATGATAACAGGAAATCCTGTTCGTAAAGCAATTGCAAAAAATGATGTAAGCAAAATAAGTGCAATACAATTTTTTGGTTTGGATACAACAAAAAAAACAGTATTAGCAGTGGGTGGAAGTTTAGGAGCAAGAAGCATCAATCAAGCATTGGCCCAAAACCTACATCAGTTCGACAAAAATAATCTGCAACTCATTTGGCAAACTGGTAAATCAACAGCCAACGAGTTTAAAGAAATAGCAGCTCATAAAACAAATATTTGGTGCAACGAATTTATTTCACAAATGGAAATGGCTTATGCAGCAGCAGATATAGTAATTAGTAGGGCAGGGGCAATGGCAGTAACAGAATTGTGTGTAACAGGTAAGCCAACTGTTTTTGTTCCATTTCCATTGGCAGCAGAAGATCATCAAACGGCTAATGCAAAAAACTTAGTTAATAAAAATGCTGCTTTGATAATTAAAGATAGTGATGCAAAAGAAAAATTAGTAAACACAATTATTGAGTTATCTAAAAATGAGGAATTACAACAACAATTAAAAAGCAATATCATGGCTTTAGCAGTAACAGACGCCGATGAAGTTATTGCCAAAGAAATTCTAGCATCCATATAAGATGGTAACGATTAACGAAAAACAAGAAACGGAAAAGAGAAACGAATTAAATGATTGAGTTAAAAAACATAGAAAAAATATATTTCATAGGTATTGGGGGCATTGGTATGAGTGCCTTGGCAAGGTATTTTAAATCGAAAGAGGTTGAGGTTAGTGGATACGATAAAACCGCAACAGTTTTAACCAAAGAATTGGAACAATCTGGTATTAATATAGTATATGAAGATAGTGTGGAGTTGATACCCAAAGATGTTCAGGTAATTGTTTATACACCAGCAATACCTAAAGATCATAAAGGGTTATTGTATTATCAACAGCATGGTTACACCGTAGTAAAAAGAAGTGATGTGTTGCAATGGATTACTGAAAGCTCTTTTAATATATGTATAGGTGGTACACATGGTAAAACAACCGTTACCACTATGATTGCACATATTTTAAGACATACCGGTTATGGTTGTAATGCTTTTTTAGGAGGTATTTCTGCAAACTATCATACTAACTTTTGGAGCAGCGATAAAAATGTAGTAGTGGTTGAAGCAGATGAGTATGATCGAAGTTTTTTGAAATTAGTGCCTGACGTAGCTGTTATTACATCTATGGATCCAGACCATCTGGATATTTATGGAACTCCCAAAGATGTAGAGGATGCCTTCATTCAGTTTTCTCAAAAAATTAAACCAGGTGGTTGTTTAATTAACAAGCATGGTTTAAGGAGAAGGAATGAATTGAAGGCTGCTCATCATTACACCTACAGTTTTGAGGATAGAGATGCTGCTGTACATGCTGCAGAAATTCGTGTAGTAAATGGGAGTTATGTTTTTGATGTAATTGCTAAAGATTGGATACTGCAAAATGTTGTGTTACACATGGGTGGGTTGCACAATATTGAAAATGTAGTTGCTGCAATAGCTGTTGCAAAATACTTGAAAATAGAGGATAAAAAAATTAAAGATGCTATTGAGAATTTTAAAGGAGTAAAGCGAAGATTCGAATATATCATTAAAAATGAGGAAGCTGTTTTGATAGATGATTATGCTCATCATCCAGAAGAATTGAGAGCATTAATTACCGGGGTTAAAAGCATATTTGAACATAGAAAAATAATATTGGTGTTTCAACCCCATTTGTTTAGTAGAACAAATGATTTGGCAAAAGAATTTGCCGAAAGCTTAGACTTAGCAGATGTAGTAATTCTGTTGCCAATTTATCCAGCAAGGGAATTGCCAATGCCAGGAGTAACTAGTGAAATGATAACAGGAAAAATGGCATCACTAAAAAATCAGGTATTGAGTAAAGAAGACATGAAAATTTGGTTACAAACAAATAAACCAAATTTAGTAGTAATGGCTGGTGCAGGCGATATTGATGCATTGGTTTTACCAGTTAAAGAAATAATGAATAATTATAACACATAATTATGGTGTGGAAGAAAAGATTGATACAAGGTTTATGGATTGCTATTGGTATTAGTACTGTAGTATTACTCGGTGCTGCCATGCAAAAAAAGAACCTTAAAGTATGCACCGATGTGAGGATAGAAATTACAGGAGCCGAGAAAGATATGTTTATCGATGAAAACGACATCTTAAACATTTTAAATGCATCTGGCAATATTATAGGTACCGAAATAGCTGCTGTAAAACTGCAACCCATGGAGGCGGAGTTAGAAGCAAATCCTTGGGTAAAAAATGCAGAATTGTTCTTTGATAATAAACAAATATTGGTTGTATCTATTGAAGAGCGACAACCAATTGCAAGGGTATTTACCAATAATGGGTCTTCATTTTACTTGGATACAGCTAATACAAAATTGCCACTTAGTCAAAAAGTAAGTGCTAGAGTTCCAGTATTTACCGGCCATTCATTAATTGATAAACCAATAACAAGTGCCGATAGTTTGGTGTTTAAAAGTATCATAAAGTTGGCAGATTTTATTGCCAATGATAGTTTTTGGATGGCACAAATTGCACAAGTTGATGTACATACAGATGTAACATTTCAATTGATTCCTGTAATTGGAGATCACGTAATTGAAATAGGTAATGTAAATAACTTAGAACAAAAATTTGATAGACTTTATACCTTTTATACACAAGCATGGATGCAAAATGGTATAAATAAATATGAGAAGTTAGATGTTCAATTTAACAATCAAATTGTAGCTGTAAAAAAAGGAATGGGTCAACTTTTTGCAGATAGTTTAAAGGCAAAACAACTTGCCAATAACATCGTAAATAGTACATCCGATTCGTTGTTTACCAGTTTGCCTAAAATGCCAGCGTATAAAAGTGATTCGGTAAATAAAATAATAGTACAACCAATTAATAAAAACACAATAGTTAAGAAGGATATTAAACCACCTACACTAAAAATAACAAAACCAATTATCAATAAAAACACAAAACAAAAGCCAGGTAATAATAAGCCAAAGCCTAAGTTAAAGTCAATTAAAAAATGAAATCAATACAATTAATCACCCAAACCGAAAACAACAAAAACACATATCTATGAATCACAATGAATCTCCAATTATCGTTGGTCTTGATATTGGAACAACCAAAATTGCTGCAATTGCAGGTAGAAAAAATGAGTTTGGCAAACTAGAAATTCTTGGTTTTGGTAGGGCCAATAGTAATGGTGTGCAACATGGTCAGGTATTAAATATCGACCAAACCATAAAAGCCATTCAGCAAGCTTTGCTAAACTGTTACGAAAGTAATCCTGATTTAGAAATCAGTGAAGTTTATGTTGGTATTGCTGGGCATCATATTAAAAGTTTGCAAACCCGTGGCGACATGGTTAGGCAAGAACCAGATAATGAAATTCAAGGTTGGGAAATTGATATGTTAATCGAAAACCAACGCAAAACTTTTATACCTGCTGGCGATCAAATTATCGATGTAATTCCACAAGAGTTTCATGTAGATAATATTCAAAATATTAAAGATCCAGTAGGTTATAATGGTGTAAAAGTGGGTGCAAATTTTCATATCATTACTGGCGATAGAAATGCTATTCGCAACATTAATAGAGCTGTAGAAAGAAGTGAATTAAAAACCAAGGATTTGGTTTTGCAACCCTTAGCAAGTGCCAGTGCAGTAATGAGCGAAGTGGATATGGAGGCTGGTGTAGCAATATTGGATATTGGTGGCGGTACCAGCGACTTGGCAGTTTTTTACGATGGTATTTTAAAACATACTGCAGTAATACCTTTTGGTGGCGAAAACATTACCAACGATATACGTCTTGGGTTAGGTGTGTTAAAACAGCAAGCAGAAGCCATGAAGGTACAGTTTGGCAGTGCACTTGCCGACGAAGCAAAAGCAAACGCTTACATCACTATTCCTGGATTAAAAGGTATGCCAGCAAAAGAGATCAGTGTTAAAAATTTAGCTCAAATTATTCAAGCAAGAATGAGTGAAATTTTAGACTTTGTATCTTATCATTTAAAACAAGTTGGTTTAGATAGTAGGGCATTAAATGGTGGAATTATTTTAACAGGCGGAGGTTCTCAATTGAAGCATTTAATTCAGCTTACAGAATACACTACTGGTTTAAATGCAAGAATTGGTTTGCCTAACGAGCATTTAGCACCCAACCATATCGATGAATTAAAGAAACCCATGTATGCTACTTGTTTGGGCTTAATCTTAAAAGGATATAGCGATTATGAGTATAAATACAAAGAGTTTAATGAGAAGTATAAAAAAATTGAGATGCCTAAAAAATTGAAGGCACAACCAATTGAACCAACTACGCAACAAGAAGCTGTTACAACAACAGAACCAACAAGTGTAGATGTTACAGATCGTAAACAAAAAATGAAATTCTGGGATAAATTTAAAGACAACTTAATTGATTTATTTAAAGAAGAAGAAGACAAGATAATTAAATAGAAGGTAAAAGGGTGAAGACCTAGGGTTTAAGGTGTTGAAGCACTAACCTTACACCAAAACCCTTTCACCTAAATAACAAGTAAAACTAACTAACCCATTAAAAATTAGATTATGATTCACTTTGATTTGCCAAAACAAAAATCTTCCATTATTAAAGTGGTAGGTGTAGGCGGTGGTGGAAGCAATGCCGTAAATTTTATGTTTTCTCAAGATGTAGAAGGCGTAGATTTTATTATTTGTAATACCGATGCCAAAGCAATCGAACAGAGTAAAGTTCCCAATAAAATTCAGTTAGGCCCACATCTTACACAAGGTTTAGGTGCAGGTGCTAATCCAGAAGTTGGTAAAGCCGCAACTGAAGAAAGTTTAGAAGAAATTAAACGCATATTGGAAGTAAATACCAAAATGGCATTTATTACTGTTGGTATGGGTGGTGGCACTGGTACAGGTGGTGCTCCAATTATTTCTAAAATATGTAAAGATTTAGGCATACTTACTGTAGGTATAGTTACAACACCTTTTGGTTTTGAGGGCCCACGTCGTATGCTACAAGCCGAAGAAGGTATAAAACAATTGAAACCTTATGTAGATACTTTATTGGTAATAAGCAACGATAAATTGCGTATGCAATTTGGCAATTTAAAAATGAAAGAGGCTTTTACAAAAGCTGATAATGTGTTGGCTACTGCTGCAAAATGTATTACAGATATTATTAATAGTCGTGGGCACATTATTGTAGACTTTGCAGATGTTTGCACAGTAATGAAAAACGGCGGCGTAGCAATTTTAGGTAAGGCAGAAGTAGACGGAGAAGACAGAGCCCAGCGTGCCATTGAAGAAGCCTTAAGTTCTCCTTTATTAAACGATAATGATATTAGTGGAGCAAAATGGATTTTAATAAACATCAATAGTGCAGAAGGCGATGATGAGTGTACCATGGACGAGTTAGAAGTAATCAACAGTTATTTGCGTATGCAAGCTGGTGAACATACTGACGTAATTGTAGGTACAGGTTATGATAACAGTTTAGGTAGTAAAATTGGTATTACTTTAATAGCAACTGGTTTCGATGCAAAAGATCCATTTGCTAAACCGGTGATTGAAAAAAAGCCAGAGCCTAAGCCAGAAAAAATTGTAATGACTTTAGGTGTGCCTCAAGAAGAAACAATAACTGTAGAAACCAAGCCTGCTTTTGTAAATGCAGCATTGGATATTGTTGAAGAAAATGTTTATACACCAACTTTGGTAGACAATAATGCACAAATTGAGTCAATTAATAGTACAATTACTAGCTCACCAATAGTAGAAATACGTGGTTCTGAAGAAAATGAAAAATCTATTTTACATTTTGAGTTAAGTACAGAAATAACTAGTAATATTGTGATACCTCAATTACCATTACAACCAGAAAATGTTGTTCCAGTAAATGAATCAAATCCAAGTATTACGCAAGAAAATAATATAACACTTGTTGCATCCAACAACGGTGTTTTAATAAAGCCTTCTAATATCTATGCAGAGCCTAACTATGAGAAGCCTTCGTCTATGTCCGGACATCTTATGGAACCTACTCTTGCTACCCAACCCATTGAAGAGCTACCGGAGCTTGAAATGAAGTTGATAGAAAGAGATGAAAATCCAGGTGCGGCGGATGAAGCCCCAGTTAAGGCTCATCAACAGGATCTTCCCTCAAATTTGTCTGCAGAGGACCCGGCTTTGCTGGACGATGTAGAAGACCAAAAACGAAGGGCGGCAGAAAGAATACAGAAATTACGTAATCTGTCTTTCAACGTTAACAATGCCAACGATTCTAACAATGAGTTCGATGCTGTGCCGGCTTACATCCGTCGCAACATGGAATTGTTTGGCAACACACTTACGTCTGTAGAAAATTTTTATAGTAAATACACCGTTAATAAAGACGAAAACAATCAAACACAAATTTCTACCATCAATACATTTTTAGACGGGAAAAAACCCGATTAAATTACTTTAAATTCTATCAATATATCTTTCAGATATACAATAGATTT
Source organism: Chitinophagaceae bacterium (assembly GCA_031429335.1). GTDB lineage: Bacteria > Bacteroidota > Bacteroidia > Chitinophagales > Chitinophagaceae > UBA1930. The sequence continues at coordinate 44,259 of JANOZK010000113.1, forward strand.
TAAAACATCTTTTTAGTTTTTTATTCTTTAGTACAAGTGTTTTTTGTTGTGAACCCTCTTCATGAAAATGGAGAGGGTTTTTTGTTTAAATACTGTTTACTGAGAAAATTATAATGCTCATTTCAAAGGCGAGTGTCATGTAGCTCATGTGCTTGAGCCTTGTGGCACTCGCCGTAAACGTATTCATTGCCACCCAACTTAGCATAGCTTGTAATCGAAACCACTCATTTCAAAGGCGAGTGTCATGTAGCTTCTGTGCTTGAGCATTGTGGCACTCGCCGTAAACGTATTCACAGCCAACCAATCATCAATCACCTGATGGCTTGGTTAAATCAATATCTTCCAAATCCAAATAGTGTAATATATCATAAATGCCCTGTACATTGGTTAAATAAAATTTTGCAGAGCTTTGTGGGTAATCGAGTGGGGTTGAAGCCAAATTCCACTTTCCAATGCATGGGTTATTGTGCATGTACTCCAACTTTTGAATAATGAAGTCGTTGCCGTAACAATGTTTCCAGTTAAATGTGTCTTCCCATATTTCAAATAATTTGCCTCTTAATTTATCGCTGTTATTTACGCCTGCTTTCAACTTTGCTAAAACTTCTTGTTGGTTATTTTCCTTTAAACGTTTTATGATATCATACCCTATAAACCTTTTACCATCTCCAATAATTTTATTAATGCTTTTATTAGTTTTGCAGAATGCAATAGTGGCATGTACATGATTGGGCATTATGGTGTAGCCTGTAATATAATGGCCTTGGTGTTTAAGATAATCGAACCACTTATATATTAAATCGTAACTCTTTGTTATTTCAATTAATGGCAACCATTTATAACATGTAAAGGTTATAAAGAAATGGCCACTGTTATACGGTATTTCTTTTTGAATTGGCATTGTATAAAGTTATGAAATTGTGGCATTACACCCTACATACGGCGAGTGCCACAAACCCAACGCTCATTGCCTGCTCGACACTCGCCTACGAAAGCGGCCCATTCAAAGGCGAGTGTCATATAGCTCTTGTGCTTTAGCATTGTGGCACTCGCCGTAAATGTGTAGAAGATTACAAACTACGCCGATTAGGGGTTATGAAATTATGGCATTGCACCCTACATACGGCGAGTGCCACAAACCCAACGCTCATTAGCCTGCTCGACACTCGCCTACGAAAGCGGCCCATTCAAAGGCGAGTGTCATATAGCTCTTGTGCTTGAGCTTTGTGGCACTCGCCGTAAACGAAAAATTACAATGCTTTACCCCTAAAAGATGAAGCAGGTAAACCATCTTTATTAAACAATGTACCGTTAGCTGCATTTTTAAAACAATACCTTACATACATTGGATTTTTTACAGTAGTACTAGTAACAATGATTGAAGTATTATTGTCTTCAATTGTGGCTGTTGCTGGTTGAAATACTTCATCAGCTCCTGCAATCTCAAAATCTGCTAAGGGTTTATCAAAACTGGTTAACCCCATGCCGCAATAATTAAAGGTGAGTTTTATATGATCATTATTTTTAATTATTTCTTTAACCACTGGGCCACTTGCCATACCTGATTTTCCATAATTTTTTACCAATGCCCAATTTGCTAAACGATCACCAATTACTTTTTTTTGCGGATAATGTTCTTGTACTTTAGAGCCAATATCCAATATTACAGCCATACCAGTTGCGTTTACACTAAGCATCGTATTCAGTTGTGCTTCCCTAAACAATGCACCTATTAAATTATCGCTACCACCTCGAGGGGCTAATTGAGCAAAATAAAACGGAAACTCACCTTGCTGCCAATTGCTTCTCCATAGAGCTATCATCTTTGTAAAAAGTTCTTGATATTCGTGATTGTTTTTTCTATTGGCTTCTCCTTGCGACCAAGTAACACCTTTAATGGTATATCCAATAAAAGGATACAAAAAAGTATTGTACATCATCGTTGGAGTATTGTGTGCTAATTTCCATTCTAGTTCATTGGGTATTACAACAGGTTTAACAGTGGCTAAAGTGGTGCTGTCTAGCCAACTTTCAATGCTAGAACCACCTCTGGCAGTTACTATTATGCCAACTGGTACACCTAATGCCAATTGTATTTTTCTTGCAAAAAAATAAGCAGTTGCACTAAAGTCTGGGGTGGTAGCTGGCGATGCTGAAACCCATTTACCCGAACTTACATCGTATGCAGTTGTTCTACTTGGAGGATTCCAACCTGGTTTAAATACCCTCAATTTTGGGTTTAAAGAATTGGCAATAAAAAAGTCGCTGCTATCTACTGGTTGTGGTGGTTTGCCATTATAGCCCTTCATGGGCATTTCCATATTCGATTGGCCTGCACATAGCCAAACCTCTCCAATGAGCACTTCACTTAAAATAATTTCTGTGCTACCTTTTATGGTTATTTTAAAAGGTCCTCCAGCGGCGGGTGTTTTTATTTTTAGCTTCCATTTTCCTACATTGTCTGTAGTAGTGGTACTGGTTTTACCCCAACTACCAGTAACTATAATTTTTTTATTAGCTATATCTGTTCCCCAAATGGAAGCATCGGTTTTTTGTTGCAGTACCATACTGTCTGAGAAAAATAGCGGCAACTTTGTTTGTGCAAAACTTAGCAAAGTAGTGCATAGTAAAGTAGCAGTAAACAAGATTGCTTTTTTCATATTAAAATTATTTATTCTTTTATTTCGTATACTTTTTTCAACTAAAAACTGGTTTATAAAATAGTTACTAATTCGGTGTATTTATTATTGGAGGAGATGATATGAACAACTGCTATTCCTTTAAATGTTTTTTGCAAAGCAATTTTTAAGTTGCCGGTATAATTATTTATTTGTTTTACGGCCAATCTTTTCCCTAAACTATTGGTTATAATAATAGAGCCTGTGAACGAATTTGAGCAAAATACATTAACCTCGTTATACGATGGGTTTATTATTTTTATTGTATTTTTTATATCTAAGAAAGTACTTTTTACAATTTTGCTATAATCGCTTTCTCCATTGTTGTTATTGGCTTTTAATCGGTAATAAACAGTTTTGTTGTTTAAGTTGGTGTTGTCTTCAAAATAGTAATTTGCAGTAGAGCCTTTAGCTATTATTTCACCAATACTTTTAAAATTAATACCATCTGTAGAGCATTGCACTTCGAAGTTTTTAGTATTAATTTCTACCAAAGTATTCCAATTTACTATTCTAATGGCAGTATTATTAGAAACAGAAATATCGCCAAACGTGTCTGGTAAAACCGTAAAAATATTTTCTGTTCTAAACGATGGTGCAGGTAAACCAGCTGTATTAAATAATGAACCTTCCACGTAATTTTTAAATGCATAGTTTACATACAATGGATTGCTAACGCTGCTGCTTCTTATGTTTAAGGAGTAATTAAAGTTTGCAGCAGTGGCTGTTGCAGGATAAAATATTTTGTTAGCACCAGCTATTTCAAAATCGGATAATCCCATTCCAAAACTGGTTAAACCCAAACCCGTATAATCGAATCTTAGGTTAATGGTATCATTTATTATGGTCATGGTTTTAACAACTGGGCCACTTGGTGTACCATTTCTTCCATAATCTTTTATTAAAGCCCAAGTTGCCAAACGATCGCCCACCACCTTTTTTTTAGGATAATGATCTTGTCCTTGTACGCCAATATCCATGGTGCTAGCCATACCTGTAAAGTTGGTGGTAAGCATGGTATTTAATTGTGCTTCTCTTAAACTAGCAGCATTTAAATTGGTAGTGCCACCATTGGGTGCTACTTGTGCAAAATAAAACGGAAACTCACCTTGATTCCATTGGGTTCTCCACGAGCTAATTGTTTTTGTAAGTAAAGCTTGATACTCGTGGTGGTTACTTCTATTTGCTTCTCCTTGCGACCAAATAATGCCTCTTATACTAAACCCAATAAATGGGTGCAGCATAGTGTTGTAAATGATGGTAGGTGTTGCTTGTGCATCTTGCCAATTAACCACACTGGGTATTACTACAGGTTTTATAGTTGCTAAAGAGGCACTATCCATCCAGCTTTCAATACTCGATCCTCCTCGGGCAGTAACAATCATTGCAATGGGTATGCCTAATGATAATTGTAAATTTCTTGCAAAAAAATAGGCCGTTGCACTAAAATCTGGTGTTGTAGCAGGCGAAGCTGTTTCCCATTTACCAACAGTAATATCATGTACAGGAGTTCTGCTGGTACCGTTCCAGCCAGACATAAAAACCCTTAGGTTTGGGTTTAAAGAGTTGGCAATAAAAAAGGCACTGCTATCTACTGGTTGTGCTGGTGGGGTATTGTTGTAGCCCTTCATGGGCATTTCCATATTCGATTGGCCAGCACATAACCAAACTTCTCCTATATACACATCTTTTATAATAATATTGGTACTTCCATTTATGGTAAGTGTAAAAGGCCCACCTGCAGCAGGTGTTTCTAATTTAAGTTTCCAATTACCCGTACTATTCGATAGTACACTATCTACTTTGCCCCAACTACCAGTAACTTTTATTTTTTTGTTAGCTATATCGGTACCCCAAATAGCAGCGTTTGTATTGCGTTGTAATACCATACTGTCGGCAAAAAACAGGGGCAACTTTGTTTGTGCAAAACACATTATTGTTGAGTAAATTAAACCTATTGTAAGCGATACTATTTTTTTCATTCTGATGATTAATATTAAGCAGATTTAGTTTTAGTATAATGATATACTGTATTTTATTGCTATGATTTTTTAAAGACAAAGAAATTTTTTTGGTATTTTTTCTGACTACTTAAAAATGAACAGGTATAGCCCTACGAAGTAAGTTATTATTGATGGATGGGCTTGTTTAACCCAGTTCAAAAAAAGGGTATTAATGGTTCAATTGATTGGGGTGTTGCAATAAATGGGTAATGGCAGTTTAAGTTTATTCATTTCAAAGGCGAGTGTCATGTAGCTTTTGTGCTTGGGCTTTTTGGCACTCGCCGTAAATGTGTATGATTTATTTTGGAGACATTGCTTGAAAGAAGAAACGGCTTTGGCACAGCCTATTTCAAAGGCGAGTGTCATGTAGCTTTTGTGCTTGAGCTATGTGGCACTCGCCGTAAACGTGTAGAAGATTACAAACTAAGCCGATTAGCCGTTATGAAATTGTGGCATTACACCTTGCATGTGGCGAGTGCCACAGACTCAACGCTCATTTGCCTGCACGACATTTGCCTACGAAAGAGTCAAGGTTTTCTAAATTTTTTGGTAACTTTACCACAGTATGAAACAACGCATTTATATTGACACATCTGTTATTGGCGGTTATTATGACACTGAATTTGAAGTGCCAACTAAACAGCTATTTGATAGAATTGTTAGCAAAGATTTTATCGTCTATTTTTCAGAGGTTAATGAAACTGAACTTGAATTTGCCCCTGAACACATAAAGGCAGTTAAAAACTTAATCCCAACAGACTGTATCAGACACATTGAAATTGATGACGAGGTTGAGGTATTGACACAAACTTATATCACAGAAAGAGTTTTAGGAAAAGCAAGTGAGAATGACGCTTACCATATTGCTTTAGCTTCTGTTAATCGTTTAGACTGTTTAATCAGTTGGAATTTTAAGCACATTGTAAACTTTGACAAAATTAAAATGTTCAATTCAATCAATCTGCGTTTAGGTTATCCATTAATAGACATTCGTTCACCATTAGAATTTTTAAAAAATGACAACAATTAAAGAGGCAAAAACATTTGACAGCGTTTCATTTTTCAGAGCCATAAAAGAAAAGATGGCTAAGATGATGGAGGGAATGTCATTGGCTGAAAAGAAAAAATTCATGCAAGAAATCAGGGAAGGCAAAATCAAAGTAGCCTAAGCCGATAAACTGCCCACATCATTGGTATTAGGTATTGCGAAGGAGTGATTATGTAAATGCAATTTTGGGACACTACGTTTGGAAAGTATTTATCTGCATGCTGCGAGTGCCACAAACCCAATCCTCATTTGGTAACGACATTCGCCTAGGAAAGAGGGACGAAAACAATCAAACACAAGTTTCAACCATTAATACCATTTCAAAGGCGAGTGTCATGTAGCTTCTGTGGTTGAGCTTTGTGGCACTCGCCGTAAACGTGTGTAGAAGATTAGAAGATTACAAACTAAGCCGATTAGCGGTTATGAAATTGTGGCATTACACCTTGCATACGGCGAGAGCCACAAACTCAACGCTCATTTGCTTGCACAACACTCGCCTACGAAAGAGGAAAGAAAATATTTACCCATTTCAAAGGCGAGTGTCATGTAGCTTCTGTGCTTGAGCATTGTGGTACTCGCCGTAAACGTGAAGAAGATTACAAACTAAGACGATTAGCCGTTATGAAATTGTGGCATTACACCCTGCATACGGCGAGTGCCACAAACCCAATGCTCATTTGCCTGCAGGACACTCGCCTGGGAAAGAGAAACGTGTATGATTTATTTTGATTTATTTTAATATTTATAATTACTCCAAAATTAACCAATAGACATTTTTGCCGATTCTTTCCAAAGATAATTTGGCATTGGCTCACTTAGTTCCCATTTGATATTCATTGGTTTTGAACCTTCATTTTCTTTGAAATTACCTTCTCCAATGAAAACATAGCCCATTGTGTTGCCGTTTTCATCGCTTGCTTTTTCTCTAACAAAAAGCAAAATCTTTTTATCGTTTTCTTGGTGTTTAATATATGATAATCCTTTGCCAATATCTGGTCTTGATGAGTTTTGACTTTGCCAATGAAATAATGTTTCACTTATTGCGTAATCATCATACATAGTCGTTGGAGAAAAATTCTCTTCTGATTTGATTAAATTGATAAAAAGTAATTCTGTGTTTATAGTGTCAATATCTAAAATACCTTCTCGGCTAGGCCATTTTTTTTCAAAAGTACTTTTCCCAAATGCTGCTGTTATCTGATCTCTAGTGTACCTTGCATGTAATTTTAAAGGTTGTTTATATGGTAATTCAATTTCTATTTCTTTAAAATCAACTTTGTCAATTAGTATTTCTAATACTTCAATAATTTCTTTTACTAAAATTTTATTCTTACCAATCTCTTTAATGCTTTCTTCTAATGTTTTGAAAAGACCGGGATTTTGCCAAACATCATAATACAACATAAGTAGCATTGCTTTTCCATTTTCATCAAAATCATCAATTCTAATATTGAAACCTTGTTTTGCAATTTTTAAAATGAAATTGAAATAACTATTAGAATTGGTGGATAACCATTTATTACTGATAGCTGAATATATTAGCTTTTCATTTGTGTTTTCAAAATCATCAATAACTTTTGCTCTTTGACATAATCTTGACCAACTGTCTTTTTTTGAATAAATGGTTTCAATTGAAATATGATTTAATTCAATGAAATTATTTAATGTTAATGGTAAACTGGTTTGATGTTGAAAATTTATGATTTTATTTATAAGTTGATTTACACCTATTTTGGTTGCTTTTCTAATGTTTTCAAGTATTGTTTCTTTTGTCTTTTTTTCTAAAACAATCGAACAACCTAATGGTAAATGTGGGAAATCATCTTCAATTTCTTTTTGAACGGATGTGGTTGTTTTTCCAATTAAGGCTCGAAATTTACTTTCAAAGTCATACTCAGGTCTTGAATTACCAACGAAATCAAGAACAGTTAAACAATCTTTCCCTTCGGCTAATCTTAATCCACGTCCTAATTGTTGTAGAAAAACCGTTAAACTTTCGGTTGGTCTTAAAAACAGAACCGTATCAATTTCAGGAATATCAACTCCTTCATTAAAAATGTCTACAACAAATAAATAATTGAATTCTTTTTTTCTAAATTGTTCTCTAATTCTATCACGTTCGTTAGTGTTGTTAGACGTTAAACATTCTGCTTTTAAACCTGCTAAACAGAATTTTTCTGCCATAAAAGTAGCATGTTCTATTGTTACACAAAATCCGATAGCTCTAACATTGTTTAAATCGCTTGTGTAATTATCAAGATTTGATATTATTTCACCAACTCGAACATCATTTTTAGTATAAATGCTTGTCAATTCGCTTGCTACATACCTTCCCTTTTCCCACCTTACGTTTGTTAAATCAATACTGTCAGTAATTCCAAAATATTGAAATGGACTCAACAACTTTTGATTCAATGCTTCTGGCAGCCTAATTTCTGCAGCAATACGATTACAAAAATCTTCAAGAATATTTTCATTATCCATCCTTTCAGGAGTTGCTGTTAAACCTAAAAGTATTTTAGGTTTAAAGAAATTTAGAAAGGGTCTGTAACTAGATGCTGGACCATGATGAGCCTCATCTAAAATAATAAAGTCAAAATAGTCTGGAGAAAGTTTTAAATCTTTCAATCTATTATTTAAAGTCTGTACAGAAACGAAAAGATATTCGTTAGATCTTGGCTCCATTCCATCAACCCATAAATCTCCAAAATTATTGTCTTTTAAAACACCTTGAAAAGTGGCTTTTGCCTGTTGTAAAATTTCTTTTCTATGAGCCACAAACAGCAACTTTGATGATTTATTATTACTTCTGAAATTCTTATAATCAAATGCAGAAATAACCGTTTTTCCAGTTCCTGTTGCAGCAACTAAAAGATTTTTATATCTATTATGAATTGTTCTTTCAACTTCTAATTTTTCAAGTATTTCACTTTGATAATGAAAAGGTTTGATATCAAAATAAGTGGTTGAAAAAGTATACTCTTTTGAAAACTGCCCTTTTTTAAGAGCATCTACTAATTTTTCAGAATGCTTATTTTTATCAAAAGTCTCAAACTCTGAATTCTGCCAATAAGCTTCAAAAGTCTTCTTGAATTTATCAATAATATGACCAACTTCTTTAGTTGTTATTTTTAGATTCCACTCTAAACCATCAGTTAATGCAGAGCGTGAAAAATTTGAAGAACCAATATATCCAGTATGAAATCCAGTATTTCTTTGAAACAAATAGGCTTTTGCATGCAATCGTTCATTACCGGTATTATAGGAAACTTTTACTTCTGTGTTTTCTAAAGAAGCTAAAAATTCTACAGCTTTTGCATCCGTTGCTCCAATATACGTAGTTGTAATTACTCTTAATTTTCCACCTCTTTCTGTAAACTCTCTTAATTCACGTTCAAGAATTCGAATCCCTTTCCATTTGATAAAAGAAACCAACAAATCAATTTTATCAGATGATAAAATTTCTTTTCTTAATTCGCTTTCGAGGGTTGTTCCTGAATTCCCTCCAGTAAAAAGTTCACTATGAACTAATCTTGTGTAAGGTGTAATTTCTTTTAGACGTAAATCCAAATCAGTAAAATGAGCATCAACTTTAGAAAAAACGGCTTTTAGTATTTTGCCTTCAGTTTCAATTAAATCTTCGTCAAATTCTTCTTTTTTTAATTCTTCTTTTAAGAATTGAATGATTTTGTTTGAAACGCGTATTTGATTATCTATTAAGTCAACCTCCTTTTCTCTAGGCAAACTATCTAACGCATATCGTATTACTTTTCCAATATGTTGAGATAATAATTGAGCTGCTTCAGCTTTGTCTATTGGCGTTTTCTTTATTTGAAATGTATCTTTATTTAATTCGTTTATTTTAAAGTTGATTAGCTTGGTGACTAATTCTTCATACAATCCCTGGTTCATAATATTGATTTTATAAGTTCTTTTACAATTGGAACATCAGCTGCAGCCCAATCTAAATGAGCCAATTCATTTTGGGCTAACCACTTAAAATCGATATGTTCATTTAACGTTAATTTAGAATCTTTACAATCACAAATAAAACTATGCATTGTTAAAATAAAATCAGGGTATTGATGAGTTACTTTTAAAAATTCTTTCTGAACTTCAATTATCATATTTAACTCTTCTACTATTTCTCTTTTTAAAGCTTCAATCTTAGTTTCCCCTGCTTCTATTTTACCACCTGGAAATTCATACTTTTTCGATATATAAGGGAGCTTATTTTCTTTACGCTGAACACATAAAATTTTGTTGTCTAGTTTAATTATGGCTGCTACTACTTCAACATGTTTCATGTTTTTAAATATATTAAACATAGTTATACAATGTGCAATGTATTGAACATACTTTTAAACATTTTATTTGTATACAATTTATTGTAGTAAGTGATTTGGTTAAAATGACTATACCGAAGTGCTATTTGTAATAGCCCAAATAAATTTTTGTGTAAACTAAATTTACAATAGTAGGAGTACTGCTTGGAAACATTCCTTAGCCCAAGGGCTTGGGATTGAAGTGGTAGCTGCTGCTGTAAAGCAGGACTACAAACGAAAAGCCCAATACTACAGTTGGGTTTTGTACTATTGCCCATAGCCCCCAAAAAACAAAACCCCAACACAAATGTATTGGGGTTTTAATGTATAAAAAGTTGATGGTGGTTTATTCTACTAAATCCATACCATACGCAAAGTAGGTTACAGTGCCGGGTAATGCCAACCAAAACCATTGTCTTAATTCGGGCTTAAATAACATAAATAAAATGATGGCGAACCATATTAAAAAAAGTATCCAATATTTACCTTTCGACTTTGTAGCTTCCATGTAGTATTATTTTTTGCAAAGATAGGGGAGTGATTAAAATTTACAAACCCTAAGTTTTATTTGTTTGGGTAGCTTCTGGTTTAGTGTCGGTTTTTTTGTCTTTATCTAAAAAAATCATTTTTAAAGCAATTAAAATAAGTACCACAGCAAATATTTTTTTAATAATGGCATCGGGTAGGCTTAAAGCAAATCGGCTGCCTAAAAAGCCACCCACAATAAAGCCTAGGGCTATAATTGGCACTGCTTTTACATTCATGTTGCCCGATTTGTAGTAGTAAAATGCTGCTATGGCTACTACTGGTAACATTAACACCCCTAAGCTGGTGCCTTGTGCAGTTTTTTGGGAGTAGGCTAAAAAATACACTAAACCTGGTACAATAATAATGCCCCCACCAACCCCCACTAAACCACTTAACATACCAGCTAATAGGCCAATAATAATTAAAATAACAATGGTAGTAAACGTCATGCTTTTCAAAGTTTGCTTACTTTATAAAGGTGGTTTTATAAAATGCGATGGCTTCTTCAATAATTTTTAGTGCGGTACTTTTATCGCCAAACTCCTCTACCTTAACTTTTTTATTTTCTAGTTTTTTGTACTCTTCAAAAAAGTGTCTTAACTCGTCGAAAAAGTGTTTGGGTAACTCTTCTATGTTGTTGTAATGGTTAACGCCAGGATCGTTGGCCGCTACTGCAATAATTTTATCATCGTCTTCGCCACCATCTATCATTTGCATTACACCTACTACTTTGGCTTCCATTAAAGTTAAGGGTACCACTGGCAAAGAAGTAATTACTAAAATATCTAATGGATCTTTATCGCCACCGTAGGTTTGTGGAATAAAACCATAATTACATGGGTAATAAAACGA